>JAUVXX010000006.1 GCA_030603395.1 bacterium
ATCGCCAGCTATCTTAATAATTCCATCCCCGGCTTTTTTGGCTAAAAATGAAACGGTGCCAAAAGTTGCGGCTGAAAATAATCCACCCGGATAACCAGCGGTTTTAACAAGAACGCCATTCGTATTATCAATTAAATCATATCCTGATTGGGAAAGCGCCATCCAGTCGCTTCCCAAGGTAAACGATTTTGCTTCCACAAGGTCAGCTGGATATTCCAGCTCCACTTTGACAGTATAGTTTTTTACGTCTTGAGGATCTACTGCGATTACTACACTAAAATTCTGTCCTTTGGTTACATTAATATTTACCGGGCTAAGCGAAAAGGAGGTAGCCGCAAAAACCGGCATTGCCAAAACCATCATCCCTAATCCACTCAATATAATCGTGAAAATAGATTTTTTTATAGCTTTATTCATAATAATTTTAGTTATTTTATCCAATTGACTATTAATAAATTAAAGTCGGAAATATCAACCCTTCCATTATCATCCAAGTCAGCAGCTAAATTGGCTGGGCTATCTCCCCAATTTACCATTAAAAGATTAAAATCAAAGATATCCACTTTGCCATCATCATTTATATCGCCTGTTATCTCCTCTTCTAAAGCCGGGGTAGTAAAAATCCTGTCAGTATGGGTGCCTATGTTACCGCTACTATCTTTTGATTTAATCTGATAATGATAGGCGGTGGAGGGATTTAGATTCCCAAGAGTTACAGAATGGGAAGTAATATAGGTTGTTGTTTTTACCTCTTCGCCATAAGTTGTGGTCTCACCATAAACGAGCCAAGAAATAGATTGTTCATTAGTTTGCCAGGTGATGATAGCGGCATTACTCTTAGCTACTACATTTATTTCGCTAATTGAGGGAGCTGTAGTATCTCCAGCGAGAGCAATGGTACCACCTCCGCCGCCGCTTGGTGGAGGAGGAACTGTGGTTTGGCTATAAGTAACAAATTTAGTAAAGTGTTTTGTCCAAATAACTAAATCAGGACCAACATCAATTTTACAATCACCTTCTGCTGGAAGGGCATTGCCAGCAGCTTGAGTGTCAGCGGTACAAATAGTAGTTATCGGAGTAAATACGCCAGCTCGAGAATATCCGACATATTTGTCTGCTTGATCAGCAATCGCGATTCGAACTGCTTGGTCAAACGTTAATTTTATATCCCCATAACCAATTTCAATCACTACTGACACGGTAGCAGTTTTTCCACTCTCTGGAATTACGGTAACACTTGAAATTAGCTTAACTTCCGGGGCATTAATTTCTCCAGTCCAACCTTTTTCCCCGGTAACAGTTAGTCCGGCCGGAATTTCAACGGTCACATCACCGACGGTCGTGGTAACAACTATGTCAACTTCTGTTGACATAGTTAGTTGATTATCAACAAGTGTGCCAGCTAATGAAGTCATCTCTTGATTGGTGTACCAGGGAGAGTAATCTATGCTTTCACTTATCTGGTCTCCGTTTCCTGGGCCCTCTCCACCTGGACCAGTCTCATCACCCCACCAGTTGTTGGTGGCATCGACTACTTTCTCATCGGCGTTAAGCACTATGAGGCCGTATTCGCCATTATCGTGTATGTTATTGGAATGGACCTCGGGAGCAGTCGGTGAATCCTCACCAAAGTCAACATCGCCCCTGTTTATATCAACAGCGATGCCATAGGCTTGGTCGTGAACCTCGTTGCCAGATATCTGATTCCTAGGACCTGAGCCGTGGGCTAGGAAGATTCCTGGCATGGTATTCGCAGTGTCGTAAACTGTGTTTCCTTCAACGGTACTGCCTTTCGTAGCATCTATCGCAATTCCACCACATCCTCCGGGGAAAGTTTCACCAACATTAGGATCAAGCATGGTGTCGTAAACTTCGTTGTCTCTGATTCTGATGTTGTCGCTCAAGAGCCATTGAGTGTATCCCGAATTAAGAGCACCTACATAGATACCCATGCGGTCGGTATTGTAAATGGTGTTTCCTTCAATGAGAATGTCTTCAAAGATGTTGCCATCACCACCTCGCCACAGGCCAATGCCAAGACCACTGTTAGCATTACCAGCAGGGTCGTTTAATATGTCGTGGACTATATTGTCCTGGATAGTCACATTGGTGCAACCATCCCAGGTGCCAATACCAGCCCAGACAACGGTGAGGTCCATACCGTCGACCTCGAAACCTTCAACGGTTACACCATCGGCATTTATCCCGATTATAGGCTCATCCGGTGAGGTACTCGGTTTGACGATGGCACCAGGCTGTCCCGACAGAGTAAGGGGTTTGTCAATGTCGACATACTCATCGTACGTCCCCGCTGCCACATTGATGGTGTCGCTAGTGGTAGCAGCATCAATGGCTGATTGAATTGAAGGATATCCAGCCTCACCTATTTTTACCGGAGAAAAACTATTTCCTTCAAGAGCATCTAACCAAGGAGTAAAGTTAACGTTGTCGCTTACTATATCTCCCTGAAAATTAATATTGTAGGTGTTTGAGGAATGTGTTGGGCCATTTTTTGAATCCCACCAGTTGTTGTTGGCATTAAACACAAAACCATTAGTTGGCGTACCGATAACCTGGATTCCGGCAGCGTTGTCGTAGATGTTGTTGAAGTGAGCATCAATGTTTTCTGCGCCGTCATAGCACGACCAGTCATTCGGTGACGGCTCAAAGGTGGGATTCCAATAGTTACCGTCCAGGTCTACTCGGATACCATCCCAGCCATTACTATGAATGTCGTTACCAGTGATAGTGTAGTTTTTATTAATCGGCCCCGCGTAGATACCGTTCTTGTCATTGCTATAAATCTCGTTATTCTCAATTGTCAGATCTTCAGGACCGTAGGCAGTGGTGGGACCACCGACCTTGTCACTAGAACCGCGGATGAGTAGGATCCCATTACCATATTTGAGATTGTCTTCTTCGCCGGCAAGATGCTTCTGGCCATAAATCTCGTTGTTGCGAATAGTAAGACCGGAATAACCGCCAGCGGTCTCAATCCCACTGCGGTGAGACCCATAGATTTCGTTGTCCTCAATGACCGTTCCGCTCATCGAGGCCGGGCTAGGCGCACCATACTCATAATACGACGACCAGAGGAACACGTTGTTGCCGTTGCCCAGACAGTGGAAAATCTTGTTGCCGGAAAACGTGCTGTTGACAACGCCTTGGTCACTGTAGGGGTGATTCACAATGTAGAGTCCCATGCGACCTTGGGCGCCGTCCTGAGCCGTTATGTTAGTGTTAGGGCCGATAACGTTGTTACTGACAACAACGTTGCTGATCTCGCGGGTATAAGCATAAACGCGAAGTAAAGAGGCATTCAAGTTGCCTACAGCGTTGAGCTCTTGGACGACAAACCCTTTGAAAGTGACATTATCAACATCAACAATGTCGACGATGGCGGTGTAGCCACCACTGGGATTAGGATGATTAATAATGGACTCAACCGTGTCATCCCAAGCGTAATCAACCAGAACAGGATAACCGTTCTTGGGTACATCGTAGGTGGCTCCGAGTAGCGTCAGGGATTTGTCGATGTTAATCATTTCCTCATACGTCCCCGCCGCCACATTGATGGTGTCGCTAGTGGTGGCAGCATCTATTGCTGATTGGATGCAGTTATATGTGGTGGAACTAGTGATGTTCACTACATTATAGTTTCGTTTGCCTCCCTCGGGATAAGCTGCGTCAAGCCATGGAGTGTAGTCTACATTATCGGAAACTCCGTCGCCGCTAGCACAGGGGCTGGTCGTGGCTTGTTTTGGACCGGTGGCATCACCCCACCAGTTGTTTTCAGCGTTGACAGCCGAGCTTAAACTCTGTACTCCGTAACCAGTATTCTCGTATATTTTGTTATACTCAATTAAGATGTCTCCTGAAGCTCCATCTATTCCAATACCTAGAGTTGGATTATTGTGAACAGTATTTTGTGTAACAGTAACATCATCGGAACCGTCTTTAATGCTTATTGCTCCAAAACTCCAACCCTCTCCTTGACTATTGGTAACACTATTTCCTTCAATTAAACAATCAACACTTCCAGCAAATATAATTCCTGCTTCCCTTGTACCATTTACGACATTGTTTTTTATTTGACAATTATCGCTTGGTCCCTGGGCCATCCAGTCTGTTCCTACCCAAATACCTTGGTCACCGGAATTAGTTACAGTATTTTCTTCTATTACAGCATTAGCAGAGTCTCTGGCAATAAACATTCCATCGCCGACTGAATTTTCTACTATATTATCTTTTATTACTAAATCCTCAAACCTTAATGCGTAGATACCTTCGTGACAATCCTTAACTTTCACATTTTCTACTCCTCCTCCAGAAAAATCAGAATCACCATCTATGTCTCTAAATAAAATACCATAACCCCCGCAAGTTGCACCATCATCACCTTTAAATCCTTGTACTGTTAAATCTTTAATGAATACATCATCTGAAATTATTTGAATACCCCTTGGTCCTTTATTCCATGCTGGGCAGGTTGAAGTTCCAGTAAATGTTCCTGCATCAATTATTGTATTATCCATACCTGCACCTTGTAGTGTCAATGGTTTATCAATAACAATACTCGCTAAACTTGTTGCAGTATAGGTCCCAGCAGCAACATCAATGATGTCGCCATCGTCTGCTGCATCAATTGCTTCTTGGATTGTTGAATAATCTTCCGGAACATTTATTGTTTCAGCATTAGCTACAGCAATACCCACACCTAAACCAGCTACTAATGCTATTGCTAAAGATATTATTATCTTTTTCATTTTATTTTTTTTCTGAAAGAGTAACTGCCTACATTTAATCATAGAATAGGGCAAATTGTCAACCCTTTAAACAGGGGGCAGTCCTCTGGAAGTTTTGAAGTAAAAAAAGTTGGGTCCCCCGGAAGTCAAAAGACAGCAAGGGGACCCCCTCCTATGTAAAAACACTATACTGCTCAATCCTTCGGGACACATAACCCGTTGTTTCCGTTCGTTGCCGGGGATACCTCTACTTGACTTTGTAACCGTGCAGGGTTATGGCCGACTCGTGTCTTCCCGCCACTTGGCTATCACTAATCCTCATTTCGGCAGCGGGTGAACGACAACGCTGCCGGTTTACTAATTTGCCCATTTTTTCCTCCTGGAAATCTTGGGAAAAATAAAGCAATCTGCCCTGGCGCATACACATATAAAGATGCAAATTCACCTCCTTTTTCTGCAGATGCGTCATTCCAAAAAGATTGTTAAAGCACTTTAAATTGTAATTAAAAAGGGGAACTTGTCAAATAAGGGATTGTGGATAACTATCTCCGGGGAGGGTGAAGCTCGTGGATGTTGACAATGGGTTTGGTTTTGCTATAATGAAGATAGTTCTTCCTTTGAACAATTAGTGGGGGAGATATTGGCAAGGCCACAAAGAAGTCTGAAATAGATGCTGTCAAAGTTCCCTTAGTTTTACCGAAACAAATGCCAATGCTCCCCCCATAAAAAAACAGGTCACCTTGGTGAATCACCTCGGTCTCCTGTTTTTTCTTTGAGGATATTTTATGATTATTTTTTAAGTAAAGCTAAAATGCCAGCAACGATTAAGAGAGGGCCGGCGATAATATAAGCCAGAGAAACGGCCATAAAGCCGCCAATGCCGCTCAAGAGCATCAAGGTGCCAGCTATCTTGGGGTTTTGGTTGACAATGACTCCCCCGATGATGCCGACAACCACCAGATAAATGGTGGTTCGACCAAGAGCCGCGGCTGGAGAAATTTCCGCTACCCCAAAAACTGACCCCAAGCTGCCAAAAAGCAAAAGAAAAAGAGCTATTTCCAAACCAAAAATACTTCCCAAGACCGCCAAGATGGTGGCGGTGGGTCGAGCTACTTTGGGTTCCTCTGTCGGTTTATTTAGCATAGTCTAATTAGATTATAACAAAAATTAAAGGCCAACGAAAGAGCGAATTTTAGAAACGGGGATGGCAGAGACCTCCCCTGCCTCGTTTATTTTGACCAAGCCCAAAAATTTGCCCTCAAAGGTAAATAAGGGGCAACCGGAGAAATCTTCTTTTTCCAGAATATTGGTGGCAATTAAATCTTCAGAGAAACTCTTGACAATTCCCTGATTAACCACTTTCTCTGCGCCGATTAAAAAAACCGAGGTTCCAACCTTCAATTTCTCAAAGTCAAAGAAAGAAGTGGTTTTTAGATTGCTTTTCTCAATCTTGATTAAGGCTAAATCAAATTTCAGGTCCTTTTTTAGGAGCCGAAAAGCGGTTTCTTGGCCGTCAATAAAAATAGCATCTCCCTGGAGCAGTAAAGTTGCTCGGGTTAAAATTTGGCCGTCTGAAGTCAAGGAAAATCCACAACCCTGGTTCTCGTCAGAACTTAAATTAAAAACCGCGGCCTCAACACTCTCAACCGCTTTTTCCAAGGCCTCGGTTTCTTTGATAATTATTTCCTGGGTGGGATTAATGATTATTTCCCTTTTTAAACTCTCCATAATTTTAGATTCTTCAAAAAAGGGAATTCCCATTAAGTAGGGAATCAAAAAAACCTGGGAGATGGTCCCCCCGATTGCTCCCAGAACCAGAATGCCGACAATTTTCAAGATAATTTTCATTGATTATTGACGGGGTAAAGAAACTTTTTCTCTTTTCCGACGGGTGGGAGAAATAGTGGTCTGGAAAACCACTTTCCCCTGGCTGAAATCAGCTAAAACCCTGTCCTTTTCCTGAATTTCCGAAGTAATAATTTTCAAAGACAGAGGATTGAGGATTAACCTCTGGATAACTCTCTTCAAAGGTCTGGCTCCCAGATTGGGGTCAAAACCTTTGGCAGCCAAAACTTCTTGTAACTTAGGAGAGAATCTGATTTTGACTTGTTTTACTTTTTCCAATCTTTTTTTAACTTTCTCCAATTCCAGGCCAACAATCTTTTTCAGTTCTTTTTTGCCAAGGTAGTTGAAAATGATAATCTCATCAATTCGGTTCAAAAACTCCGGCAAAAAGGCTTCTTTTAGAGAGTCGTAAATTTTCTTTTTAAGGTTTTCTCGGGCTGGTATCTTTCCTTTTGTTATCTCAAACCCCAAAGGCCGGAGCTGGGAGATGAATTGCGAACCAACGTTGCTGGTCATAATAATCACTGAATTCTTGAAAGAAACCACTCTGCCCTTGGCATCGGTTAATCGGCCGTCTTCAAAAATTTGTAAAAGAATATTAAAAACTTCGGGATGAGCTTTCTCAACTTCATCAAGCAGGATAACGCCGTAGGGACGCCGGCGGACTTTTTCGGTTAACTGGCCTCCCTCTTCATGGCCGATATAACCCGGAGGGGCTCCCATCATTTTTGAGACACTGTGCGGCTCCATATACTCTGACATATCCAATCTTATCAGGGCATTTTCGCTACTGAAGAGAAAGTCAGCCAGGGCTCTGGCGGTCTCGGTTTTGCCGACTCCGGTTGGCCCCAAAAAGAGAAAGACGCCGATGGGCCGGTTCTCTTCAGAAATGCCGCTTCTTCCCCGGCGGATGGCATTTCCCAGAGCTCTGATGCCTTGTTCCTGGCCGATGACCCGCTGGCTTAATTTCTCCTCTATTTTTTCCAATTTCTTGGCTTCCTCTTCAATTAATCTGGTTACCGGAACGCCGGTCCAGCGAGAAACCACCTGAGCCACGTCTTCTTCGGTTACCTCCTCTTTTAACAGATGGCTCTTTTTTTGAAGGTTGCGCAACTTTCTCTCTTCAGCCCCCAGAGCTTTTTTCAACTCTGGGATTTTCCCGTATTTTAACTCAGCTACCTTCTGGAGGTCGGCTGCTCTCTGAGCAATTTCAATTTCATTGGTAACCCCGTCAATCTCTTCCTTAAGTTTTTTAATTTTGGAAATTAATTCTTTCTCAGAAGACCATTTGGCTCTTAAATTCTGGGCTTTCTCTTTCAGGTCAGCCAAAGTTCTTTCAAGAACCCGTAATCGCTTCTGATTGTCTTTTTCTCCGGTTACCGCTTGTTTCTCAATTTCAAGTTTCTGAATCTCTCTAGTTAAGGCATCTAATTCTTCCGGCTCAGATTCAATTTCCAACCTCAAACCAGAAGCTGCCTCATCCATTAAATCTACGGCTTTGTCTGGTAAAAATCTGTCTGAGATATAGCGGCTGGCAAGTTCGGCCGCCGCCTTCAGCGCCGAGTCTTTAATTTTAATGCCGTGGTGAAGTTCGTATCTCTCTTTGAGGCCCCGCAAAATGGCTATGGTATCTTCAATTGAGGGTTCTTGGACGTAAATTGGTTGAAATCTTCTTTCTAAGGCCGGGTCTTTTTCAATGTATTTTTGATATTCTTTCAGGGTGGTGGCTCCAATGGCTCTCAGTTCCCCCCGGGACAGGGCTGGCTTCAAAAGATTGGAAGCATCAATGGCTCCTTCAGCCGCCCCCGCTCCAACCAGGGTATGGAGCTCGTCAATAAACAGAATATAACGGCCTCCTCCCCTTTTGATTTCTCGCAGCAAGGCCTTAATTCTTGATTCAAACTCTCCCCGGTATTTTGTTCCAGCCACCAAAGCCCCCAAATCCAAGGCAATTATCTCTTTTTCTTTCAAGCTTTCGGGAACATCACCGGTACTTATTTTCCTGGCTAAGCCCTCGCAAATGGCGGTCTTGCCAACTCCCGCCTCCCCTATCAGCACCGGGTTGTTTTTGGTTCTCCGAGATAAAACCTGCATCAATCTTTTAATCTCTGCTTCCCGGCCGATGACCGGGTCTAACTTTCGCTGCCTGGCCAAAGTGGTCAGGTTTCTGGCGTATTTTTCGAGCACCTCATATTTTGACTCCGGGTCCGGGTCGGTAATTTTTTCTTCTCCTCGGATGTCAGCTAAAAGCTTGAGAACTCTTTCTGGGTCAAGGGCCCTTGACTGACCCGTTAAAGAGCGCGCTTTTTCCAAAACATCTCTGGCCCCGGTTTCCGTACCCAGCACCCCCAAGAACAGATGCTCAATAGAAATAAATTCATCCCCCATTTTCATGGCTTCTGCCCTGGCTTTGTCCAAAACCTGAGCCATATCCTGGGTAAAGTAAAACTGACCCACGGCCTCTCGTCTAACTATGGGAGAAATTTGTTTAATCTGACCTTCGGTCTTTTTTTTCAGGTCCTCAACGTCTAATTGGAGTTTCTGAAGCAAAGTCAAAACAATGCTCTCCTCTTGCTGTAAAAGAGCCAAAAGTAAATGCAAAGCGTCAATCTGCTGATGGCCGAAATCTCTGGCTACTGATTGAGCTTTCATAATGGCCTCTTGAGATTTGTGGGTGAAATCACCTCCTTGAATAAATGGCATAGTTCAAAATCTATAACATTCTATTTTAATTAGATTTTAGAGAAATGTCAATGTTAGCTGGTTTTTTCGCCCAGGGTAGCTTCAACTATTATTTCTTCCTCCCCTCTTAGAATTTTCAAAACCAATTTGTCACCGGGTTGACGTTCCCGAATGAGCTTAGCTAAAGAATTCTCTAAGGTAATTCTTGCTCCGTCAATTTCCAAAATTATATCACCCTCTTTGAGTCCGGCTTTCTCGGCTTCAGAACCAGGAACAATGGCTGGCTCCTGGGGACTATCTCCCCTAACTATCAGGACTCCGTAATCAACCAGCAACTCTCTTTCTTCTTGAATCTCTGGGGTTATTAAAATATATCTTACCCCCAGAAAGGGATAAATAATTTTACCTGTTTCTTTGACCTGTTCAATATCTCTTTTAGCTTTATCTATGGGAATGGCAAAACCAATGCTTTGAGCCTCTTGAGCCATGGCTACGTTCACTCCAATCACCTCTCCTCTCAAATTCAAAAGCGGACCTCCTGAATTTCCTTTGTTAATGGCGGCATCGGTTTGGATAACGTCTTCCAAGGTTTCAATGATACCGGCGCCGGAAGCAGTAATGGTTCTGCCAAGACCGGAAATTACCCCCACCGAAACGGTGTTCCGGAATTCTCCCAGGGCGTTACCAATGGCAATGACTGTCTGGCCGATCTGTAAGTTTGAAGAATCGCCCAGCTTAACCACCGAGAAGGGCTTTTGAATAAATTCTCCTTGTTCATCAATTATCTTTTCTTTCTCAACTTTAAGAATGGCTAAATCCTGGAAAGGGTCCCGGGCTAAAACCCTGGCTGAATATTTTTGACCCTCATTGGTAAGAACGGCATAATCTACTTCGGAATAAGAAACTACATGCTTGTTAGTTAAAATCATGCCGTCTTCAGAAATGACAAAACCAGTTCCTCCGCCAATTTTCTGTTTCTCGGTGCCTTTCTGGCGATATTGGGGAATCTGAAATCCGGGGAAGGGACTTTCATAGTATTGTTCAAAAACGGGCAAATCTTTGGTGATAATAATACTGACGACGGCCGGCGAAACTTCCCTGACCACCCTGATGATGGCTTCTTCCTGGAAGGTTTGAGGCGTATATTCCTCTGGGGATTGAGCTTGTTCTCCATTGGTACCAGTGGATGGCTGAGAAGGTTCATCTTGAGAGAATAGTCCAATTTCAGGAAAAACTCTGAGATAATTGTTTGCCTCTCTGACAGCCCCCTTCAATCCCTGCCAGAGTTCATTGCCATAAATAGTGCCAGCAAAAATCCCCAAAGAAAAAATAACCAACAAGACCCCGATTAATACGGATTTTCTTAATTTTTGGAACTTTGTTTTAATCTTCCTCGTCATAATGGTTAAATTTGTATTGGAAAAGCTCTTTTCTAATGGGGCCCTTGAATTTCATATGGAGCTCAGCAAAAGAATATTTAAGGCCTATCCTTACCCAGCCCTCTTTTTTAATTCTTCTCAAAGAAACAAAAATCTTGCTGGATTTTATCATGCCAAACTTCCCTATCTTGGAAATTCTTTGAACATAGTGATGGTCCTCAGCTATTTTTATTTCCTCATCAAAACCTCCTATTTTTTGATGGAGCCATTTCTTGACCAAAATCCCCATAGCTCCATGAGCCCATTTATTTTCCAAAATCTTGAGAGGATAATTGTAAAAAAAGTTAAAGATGATTTTGGGACCTCTTTTTTCAGACAAAGGGACTAAAGAGAAGGCAGCAATGTCTAAATTTCTTTTTTTAAATTCTTTTATGGTTTTCTCCAGAAAACCTTTCGGTAAAACTACATCAGCATCCAAAAACAAAAGTAAATCCCCTTTTGCTTCCTTAGCTCCCTTATTTCTCCCTTGAGCTGGCAAGCCTCCTTCAGTCACCTCACCGCCAAAAGCTCTGGCAATTTCTCTGGTTCTGTCTTGAGAGCCAGCATCAGCTACGATAATTTCAAAATCACCACTGCCCCCTTGTTTTCTCAAACATTCCAAGAGCTGCGGCAAGTAGTCCTCTTCGTCCAAGGTTGGAATAATAATTGAAAGCATATATTTTTACATTATAGCTAATACCTCAGGAATTTCAATTTCTCTTTTTGAGTTAAGCGCCAGACAAGCAAGAATAAGATTAAGTAGCAAACCAGCAGCCAGAGCCAGGAGATTTGGAAAGTTAAGGAAGCCCAGGGAATTTGAGAGAAGAAATTAACGATTGAGGTTAAATAGGTCAGCAAGAGCCAAGCGGGAAAAGAAAGAACAAAACCCAGGGGCTGTGAAATTATTCCACCAAGCAGAAAAACAAAACCACTTACCATAAGATAGGACAGAAGGGGAACGATTAAGACGTTGGTGATTGGACTTACTAAAGAAACGTAACCGAAATTAAAAATTAAGATGGGCAAGGTGAAAACCTGGGCCGAGAAACTCATACCGAGAAGATTAGATAGATTGAAAGTTTTGAGAAATTTTATTCTCTGGAATAAACTTTGAAAAAAAGGCATCAAATAAATTATGCCCAAGGTAGCCAGAAAAGAAAGTTGAAAGCCAACGCTGTCTTTTAGAAGCAAAGGGTTAAAGGTAAGCATGACAGCCGCCGCTAAAATTAAGGTATTTGAGGCTGCCTTTTGCCGGCCAATTTTTTGGCAGAATAAAAAAGTTGAACCCATGATGCCAGCTCTGATGGCTGAGGGTTGAACTCCTGTCATTAAAATAAAAAGCCAGAGTAAAATTAGAGCAAACCAAAAGGCCTGACCCCGGTAAAGCCCTAAAGCTATGCCCAGCCAAATCAAAATTCCAGATAAAATAACAATGTGCATTCCTGAAATGGCGGTGATGTGCCTGACACCAGCTATGTTTAACTTTTCTTTCCATTCCGATGAGATTTTTTGTTTATCGCCCAAAACAATAGCTGCCAGAATTGAGGACTGGGGCGGCGATAAATTCTGGTAAACAATCTCTCTCAATCTTTCTTTGAAAGCGGAAAGTTTTTCTCCGATTATTGGAGTTCTCGTTTCTTCAGTTTGATAAGAAAAGGGCGGAGGACTGTCCTCCGGAGGCTTGACAATTTGAGTCCTCAAGATACCAGAAGCTAAGATTATCAAACAAATGCCAAAAACAATTACTATCTTTTTGAAGAAAGGGTTTTTGCTCCAGATGATAACTATCCCTGAATAAAACCCACCCAAAATAAAAAGCTCATAAATGATGAACTGGGGCACCTTTAGAAATGAGGCAATAAAAATCCCTCCGATAAAAGAGAGTAAAAAATAGAGGAAGATTTTAGACGGGCTCATAATTAAGCGGCCAGGCTTAAAACTCCTTTCACTCCCAAAAGGCAGGCAAAAACAAGCAAAAGCAGAAAGGGCAAAGCAATAAATAAACTTAATAAGAGCAAGATGCCCCCTCCAATGTCAAAGACACTGCCTATGTCAAAGATAAAAATAAAGCCCTTTAAACAAATTAAAGCGGCTATGACAATTACCAGTCCTTGAGGAATACCAGGAACACCTGCTGAGAGCAAAACAATGGCAGCAATTATATCTAAGATACCTAAGATTTTTACCATTTACTGGAGGCCGGTGGCAATAACGGTAACTTTTATTTCCCCTTGGTCTAAAGTTTTGTCTTCAGAAACCCCAAAAATTATTTTTGTTTTTTGGTCAGCTATTTTTTTAATAAAGCTGGCTACCGAATTTACTTCAAGCAAAGCCAGATCCTCTCCCCCGATATTAAAGAGAATCCCCTTGGCTTTTTTAATGGGGAAATCAAGCAAAGGAGATTGGAGGGCAGAACTTGCTGCGGCAACCGCTCTGTTTTCCCCCTTGGCTTTGCCAACTCCGAACAAGGCCCTGCCCGAATTCCTTAATATCTCCTCCAAATCGGCAAAGTCCAAGCTGATGATTCCCGGAGAGGAGATTAAATCGGAAATTCCCCGGACGGCCTGCCCCAAAATTTCGTCTATCTTTAAAAAGGCCTCGTTGACCGAGGTGGTTTTAGTAATTATTTTAAGAATTCTGTCATTGGAAATACAAAGTAAACTGTCCACCCTCTTTTCCAGATTGGTCAATCCTAAATTGGCCAGCTTCTGGCGAAAGCTCCCCTCAAAAGAAAAAGGCTTGGTAACTATGGCTACGGTTAAAATCCCCAAATTCTTGGCGAGCTCCGCCAAAACCCCTATTCCCGGACTCCCGGTTCCGCCACCCATGCCAGCAGTTAAAAAAACCATCTTGGCTCCCTCTAAAATTTCTTTCAGCACCTCTTTGCTCTCCTGAGCCGCTTTTTCTCCCAATCGATAGTCCATGCCGGTGCCCAGACCCCCGGTGATTTTCTCTCCAATTAAAATTTTTTGAGGGGCATCGCTTTGCTTGAGGATTTGAGCATCGGTATTTACGGCAATCAAATCAACTCCCCTTAAGTCAAAAGAGTTTAGTCTGGAAATGGTATTACAGCCAGCTCCCCCAATCCCAATAACTTTAATCTTTGATGTATTCATGGTAAAAACATCTTAAAAATTCTTCTCAGTCTCCCTCCTACTTTTCCCCCGGGAGGAGACTCGACTTCGGAGTCAAAACCTGTCAGTAAAAGTCCTGCACAGGTTGAAAGAGCTAAATCTTCAATCCCGGGAATATCTCTGACTCGTCCCAAACGACAAGGGAGTTTCAATCTCTGTTTGGCAAATTCTACCATTCCTGGCAACTCAGCTCCTCCGCCAGTTAAAACAATACCCCCCGGCAAAAGATTCTGTTTGGAGATTTTCTTTAACTCTTTTTGAATTTCAGAAAATATTTCCGAAATCCGAGTCTCAATGATGTTTTTTAGAAATTTCGGAGAAAAAGACAAAGATTTCTCCGGAATTTCTATTTTGGTTACTCTCTTTTTCCCCTTTTGGGAAGTCAGAGTTCCAAATTCTCTTTTTATTCTCTCAGCTGTGGCAATTTCTGTTCGAAGCCCAAGAGCAATATCATTGGTAATATGGGAAGAACCCCAGGGGAAAACGACGAAATCTATCAGTTTTCCTTCCTCAAAAAAAGAAACCCCGGTATCGCCAGCCCCTATATCAACCATTCCCGCTCCCAGCTCTTTTTGTTGGAGGGTCAAACAAGCTCTGGCTGAAGCCAGTGAAGAAGGAATTATCCCTTCAACCTCCAGTCCGGCTCCACTAACCGCCTCTCCTAAATTCTCCAGAACCGGAGAGAAAGCACAGATTAGAAGAACCTTGGTTTCAAGCCGAATACCAGCCAAGCCCAAGGGGTCAGCTATGCCTCCTTCTCCATCCACTAAAAATTCTTTGGGAAAGACATCCAAAACTTCTTTATTGGAGGGCAAATTCAGGGCCCTGGAAGCTTGGAGGACTCTCTGAATATCTTCTTCTGAAATCTTCTGGTCGGCTCGGGAGACCGAAACTAAACCCTGGCTGGACACAGCGTAAAGACGACTCCCCCCAATATTTACCAAAACTCCTTTAACTTTCGTAGCACCTGATTTTTTGAGTTGCTCTTTGGCTACGATGATGGCTTGCGTTACCTCTTGAGGATTAGAAACTTCTCCCTTCCTTACCCCCAGGCAGGGAACCTGGGTCTGAGCCAAAATAGCAACATCTCCGGTGCCTAAATCCTTTTGAGCAACCATCATTTTAATCGAGCTCGTTCCTATATCTAAGGCATTGAGGATGATGGATTTTGCCATAAAAATCTTGGAACTTAAAATTTGAAACTTGAAACTTCTTTAAGGTAATATTCCTCTTTCTCCTTCATCTTCTCTGCTGCCTTCTCTGATTTCTCATGGTCATAGCTAAGTAGATGCAAAGTTCCGTGAATCAGAACTCGTGCCAATTCTTCCTGAAAACTTGAATTAAATTTTTTAGCGTTCTTCTTTACCTCTCTGAGACAAATAACTATTTCTCCCAGACCCTCGCCAAAAGTAAGCACATCAGTTACTTTGTTTTTCTTTCTATACTTTTTATTCAACTTGCGCATTCTCCCCTCTCCAATAAAAGCAATAGATATATCCCTCTGTTTTTTCTCTTCCTTTAACACTTTCTCAGCAACTCTTTTAACAAAATCCTCATCAACTTGACTTGTCGTCAAATTATTAACTTCAATCATATTTTACCCAATTTCTTGAGTTTTTCATATTCTTTTTTCTTCTTTTCTCTTCTCAGGGCTGACCTCTTTCTTAATTGAGTACTCTTTCCTCTCTTTTTAAATTGTTTTTTTCTTGCCTCAAGCAAAATTCCGCTTTTCTTAATTTTCTGAGAGAAGCGGCGGACTAAATTTTGGGAAGTTTCCCTACCTTGTCGATTAGCTCTTAATGGCATATTTTAATTAAACGTTACGTAAGGGGGCATCTTTTTGCCAGCCACCCAAGAGATGTAAATGAATATGAGGGAAATGAGCGGTTTCTCCGACATTAAAAATAAGTTTGTAAGCTCGGTCAGTTTTTTGGTCTTTAGCAATCTTCTTGGCTAGAGAAACAAGTCTCCCCAGCAAAGTTACCTCCTTTTCTGAAAACCTATCTTTCCATTCCAGATGTTTTTTAACTATGAAAAGTAAATGGATCGGAGCTTCAGGTTTGATGTTTTTTATCCCGATAATATCTTCATCTTCGTAAACTACTTCTGCGGGTAGTTTCCCGTTGGCAATTTTACAAAATAAGCAATCGGTCATGCTACCTTCTTTTTTATCTCTCTAATCACTTTTTTCACGTTAACTGTCTTTTGCTTACCGGTGGCCATTTCCCGAATAATTATCTTTCCATCTAAAACCTCCTTTTGTCCCAAAATTAAACTATAAGGCACTTTTAATCTATCAGCTAATTTCAACTGAGAAGAAAGAGAATCTTTTTCAAAAGCGGTAGCCACTTTAATTTTAGCTTTTCTAAATTCTTCCAAAAGTTTTAGGGCTTTTCTTTTGGGAAGCTGCCCTATCTGGGCTAAGAAAATCCGAGTTCCAGTAGCTTTGCTGGCCCCTTGAGACTTCGGCTTTATTAAATTGACTACTCTTTCTATCCCGCAGGCTCCTCCACAAGCCGGGGTCTCTTTTCCTCCCAACATCCTTACTAAACCATCGTACCTGCCACCCCCCACCAATGTTCCCTGCCCTTTTCCTTCTTTGGTGTCTTCAAAAATCTCAAAAACAGTTTTGGTATAATAATCCAAGCCCCGAACCAGATAAGGATTTAAACTATAGGGCAATTCCAATTCCTCCAAAAACTCTAAAACATTTTTAAAATGTTCATGGCATTCCTTGCAGAGATGGTCAAGAATGGGGGGACTGGCTCTGGCAACCCTCTGGCATTTCTCCTGTTTGCAATCCAGGATTCTTAGGGGGTTTTCTCTTAATCTCCTCTTGCAATCAACGCACAAAGAAGCTCTCCGTGATCTCAAGTAACTTACCAAAGTTTTTTTAAAATAGGGACGGCACTGGTGATCGCCAATGGAATTCAATTCAATGATTAAATTACGGAAGCCCAGGGTTTTTAAAATATTGTAAAAAATCTGAATAATTTGGGCATCAACTACCGGGGCAATCACTCCCAAGCTTTCAAAGCCAAACGAATGAAATTGACGATATCTTCCTGCCTGGGGCCGCTCATATCGAAAAAAAGGGCCAAAGTGCCAGAGCTTAACTGGTTTTGGCAAACTTTGCATCCCCTGTTGAAGGTAAGCCCTGACAATTCCCGGTGTCCCTTCCGGTTTCAAGGTTAATTGGTCACCGCCTCGAGTCCGGAAACTAAACATTTGTCTTTGGACAATATCAGTAGTCAGGCCCGTTCCTTTCTCAAAAAGTTGGGTCGTTTCCAAAATCGGAGTTTCAATCCTTTGAAAGCCATAAAAATCAGCTATGTCCCGACAAACTTTTTCAATCTTCTGAAAATATTTCAGGTCTCCTTCCAAGAGGTCACGCATGCCAGTTGGAGTTTGAAATTTTGCCATATTAATAACTTGGGGTAGGAATATAAGCCATGGCTTTGGGGGGCCAGGCTCTTAAAAGAACCCTTCCGACAATATACTCTTTTGACAAGGGTCCCCATTTTCTGGAATCAAAAGAATGAGCCCTGTTGTCTCCTAAAATAAAATATTCGCCCTCCCCCAGATTAACTTCCATTTCCCCGAGCCAATCTTGGGAGATAAGATAACTTGACTCATCTAAAACTATCGTCTCACCGAATTTGTCGGTGATGATGATTTGTCCGTGCTGCAGCTCTACTTTCTCTTGAGGCAGGCCAACAATTCTTTTGATAAATCTTTGGGAGGGGTCCTGGGGATACTTGAAAACAATCACCTCTCCTCTCTGGGGTTCTTTGAAACGATAACTGATTTCGTCAATAATCAAATAATCGCCGTCGTGAAAGGCAGGAGTCATGGAAAGTCCCTTAACAATAAAAGGTTGAAAAACAAAATACCTGATAGGAATAACTATCACCAAAGCCAAAAGGACTATTTTGATAATCTCAAATAAAAATGATGATGTTCCTTTCATAATTATTTTTACTATCTTTTAATTATACTTAAATTTTTAAATTTATCAAATAATTGATACAATAAAGAAATCTATGATTTTAATCGTTGGCCTCGGCAATCCTGGGGTTAAGTATTCGAGAACTCGTCATAATGTTGGTTTTCGCGTGTTAGATGAATTCCAAAAGGAAAATAATTTCCCTAATTTTAAGTTACTGAAAAAATTTAACTCCTTAGCTTCTGCTGGGAATTTCACCAACAAGGAAATTCTCTTGACTGAACCCCAAACCTTTATGAACAACTCCGGGAGCGCAATAAAAGCTCTAATTAAATTTTACAAAATTACCAGCCCTAATCTCGTAGTGGTTCATGATGATATTGATTTGCCTTTGGGAAAAATCCGTATCTCAAAGGGCCGAGGTTCGGCCGGCCACAAGGGTGTGGAGTCAATAATCAAAGAGTTGAAAACCAAAAATTTTGTTCGTTTCAGAATTGGCATTCAACCCCTCAAAGGCAAACCAAAAAATCCTGAAAAGTTTGTCCTTCAAAAATTCCTCAAAGAAGAAGAAAAAATTATCAAGAAAATTACTAAAACAGGCTGCCAAGCTCTAGAAACTGCTTTAACCAAAGACACTGAAAAAGCAATGAGTAAATTTAATAAATGAATATGACAAAGAAGACTCCCAAAATTCTAAATCGAAAGGCTTGGGTGGTTGATGTGGATATGGGTTATGGGCATCAGAGGACGGCTTTCCCTTTGAAGCACCTGGCTCCCGGGGGAAAAATTATCAATGCCAACAGTTATCAGAGAATTCCAGAAAAAGACAGAAAAATCTGGGAAGCATCAAGAATATTTTATGAATTCATCTCAAGATTTAAAAGAATTCCCTTCGTCGGAGGACTTGTTTTTTTCATCTACGATAAATTTCAGAAAATTCATCCTTTTTATCCTCAAAGAGACCTTTCTGAACCAAATTTTTCTTTAAAACGAATTTGTTCTTTGATTAAAAAAGGCTGGGGCAAGCACTTGGTCCTTCGACTTAGCTCAGGACAAGTTGAGAAATTAAAAAAGAAACCACTTCCTTTAATTACGACTTTCTTTATTCCGGCTTTTATGGCTGAAATTCACGGCTACCCTGGGGAGATTTATTGCGCGGTTTGCGATGCTGACATTTCAAGAAGCTGGGCTCCCCTAAATCCTCAAAAGAGTAAAATTAAATATTTTGCTCCCAATCAGAGAGTGGTTAAAAGATTAAAACTTTATGGAGTAAAAAGAGAAAATATCTTTCTAACTGGTTATCCCCTGCCCAAGGAAAATCTTGGCTCAAAGAATATGGAAATTGCCAAGAAAGATTTAGCCCGACGAATCCCAAATCTCGACCTGAAGAGTCAATATCGTTATCGCTACCGGTCTTTGATTAAAAAATACTTAGGGTCTTTGCCCCGAGAATCAGACCATCCCTTAACTATAATGTTTGCGGTGGGGGGAGCGGGAGCTCAAAAAGAAATTGCTATTAAAATTGTGGGGAGTTTAGCTAAAAAAATTAAAGCTGGAGAAGTAAAAATAATTTTGGTGGCTGGAATTAGAAAAAGAGTTAAAGAATACTTCAAAAAAGAAATTGACAGAGGACAGTTCTCTGTTGATTTGGGTAAATTTGTTGAGATTTTGTATCAAAAGAAAATAGAAGATTATTTTCGAGAATTTAACCAGAAATTGAGAAAAACGGATATTTTGTGGACAAAACCAAGCGAACTTTCCTTTTACACCGGCTTGGGATTACCTATAATTATCGCTCCTCCCATTGGCTCTCAGGAAGATTTTAATAAAGAGTGGCTATTAGGGGTTGGTTCAGCTATATCTCAGAAAAATCCAAAATATACCAACGAATGGTTATTTGACCTTTTAGAAACAGGTTGGCTTGCTGAGGCAGCCATGCAGGGATTTGTGGAAAGTCCAAACCTGGGAACTTTTAATATTGAGAAGGTGGTGACAGGCAAAATCCGCCTTCCCTTTTAATCCTTTTCTTCTATGATTTGGCTACCAATTATAATTTTTGCTTATCTTATCTTTGCTGTCACTTCTTTAATTGACAAATATCTTTTAACTGGGCCGCCCAATCCAAAAAGTTATTCGTTTTACGTTGGGGTGCTGGGGATTTCAGCTCTGGTTTTAGTTCCCTTTGTTGGTTTTTCAGTTCCTGAAACTTCTCAAATTCTTCTTTCTCTCTTAGCTGGGGCAATTTTCATTTTTGCTTTCTTTTGGTTTTACACCGGCTTGGAAAAATTTGAGGCCTCAAAAATTGTCCCGGCAATTGGAGGAATTTTGCCTTTATTTACCTTCGGTTTAGTTTATCTTTTATCGGGAGGACAAGAAATTTTAGGTCTCAAAGAAATATTTGCTTTTTTTCTGCTTATTCTGGGAAGTGTTTTAATTAATCTTGAAAGAAAACGGGGCATAACCCTCGGCAGTTTAAAAGTTTCAGTAATTGCCGCTTTTTTCTTCTCTTTAGCTTTTGTTTTCAGTAAATACGTTTACCTGGGGCAACCTTTTTGGTCAGGCTTTATTTGGATGAGAATAGGTGGGTTTTTAGCTGCTTTCTGTTTTCTTTTAACAAAAGCGGTCAGAGAAGAGATTTTCTTGAAAAAGTTCACTTTCCAAAAAAAGACCGGCACTCTTTTCCTTTTTAATCAGGGGCTGGGAGCCGGGGCTTTTATTTTGCAAAACCTTGCCATCGCTCTAGTGGGCTTAGCTTTTTTACCCTTTATTAATGCCCTACAGGGTGTTCAGTATATCTTTTTATTTTTAATCATAATTTTTCTGGCCAAAAAGTTCCCCAAAATTTCAGAAGAAAAATTAACCAAAAAAATTATCTTACAGAAAGTTATCAGCATTATCTTAATTGGCTTAGGTCTGGCTATTTTGTCTTTTTAACATGAAACTACGGACTCTTAAAATTGTTATTTTAATTATCGTTGCTATCTTTGCCCTCTATCTAATTAGCTGGACTTTTGATTTCAGCCAAGACAAAGAGTTTAAGCTGGGAATAACTTTCAGCCAGCTTTATGCTCAAAAACAATTGGATTTGGACTGGCGAGAAACCTATCTGGCAATTTTAAAAGATTTAAATCCCAGATATCTCCGACTGATTGCCTATTGGCAGTATCTTGAACCTAAAAAGGGTCAATTTAATTTTGAAGATTTGGACTGGCAAATTGCCAGAGCTCAAGAGGAACATAAAGAAATAATTTTAGTGGTCGGGCACCGCGTTCCTCGTTGGCCAGAATGCCATCATCCCTCTTGGGTTGAAAATTTATCAACCGAAGAATTTCAAGAGGCAACCTTAGAATTTCTAAGCCAAACCATAAATCACTACAAGGACATTGAAAGTATTAAGGTCTGGCAAATAGAAAATGAGCCTTTATTTTTTCTTTTTGGCAATTGCCCTAAACCAGACAGAGAATTCTTAAAAAAAGAAATTGCTCTGGTTAAATCTTTAGACCCTACCAGGAATATTATTATCACTGACAGCGGAGAGTTAAGTTTGTGGTTAAAAACTTCGGGACTTTCTGAAATTTTAGGAACCACCTTATATCGAACCGTCTGGGGTAAACCTTTTGGCTATTTTAAACATCTTTATCCCCCGGCTTTTTATACTTTAAGGGCTTGGGTGGCCAAAAAGTTTTTTGGAACCGAACAAGTCATTATTTCAGAACTCCAGGGAGAACCCTGGGGCCGAGAACATAAATCATTGGCTCAAATACCGATTGAAGAACAACTAAAACATTTTGACCTAAAAGATTTGAAAAAGAATATTGAATTCGCCAAAAAAACCGGTATTGATGAAATCTACCTCTGGGGCGCCGAATGGTGGTACTGGCTGAAAGAGAAACACAATAACTCCACTTTCTGGAACAAAGCCAAAGAAATCTTCTAAGAGATTTTGACAATGCTTTGAGAAGCCATATAATATAAAATACTGGAATGGATTTGTCAAATGAGAGAGTGATGAATAGGGTTTTAATTACAAGTATCACCCCTTATTTTTTAGAAAGGCGGAGTTTTTGGTTTGAGGAGAATTTAAATAAGATTTTAAGGGCAAGGAAAACTCAGACCTTTTGGCGGGATAACACGCTTTTTTTAGAAAAGGGGCAAAAAGTAAATCTATCAGAAATTTTGAGAAAATTGGACGAACTGGGCTATGAAAAAGTTTTTAAGGTTTCAGAGCCCGGGGAGTTTTCCCAGAGAGGAGGCATTGTTGATGTTTTTCCCGTAAACTCAAGGTTCAGCGTGCGATTTGAATTTTTGGGAAACAAAATAGAAAACATTGAGAAGAGAGAATTTGAAATTGAAGATGAGGAACGACAAAAAGAACTTTTAAAAAAGAAGTTGAAATCCCAAAAACTATTTTCTGACTTGAAGGGGTTGAAAAAGGGAGATTATTTGGTTCACCTTGACCATGGCATCGGCTATTTTAATGGTTTCTCTACAATTGTTCACGATGGTAGAGATTTATTGAAAAAATACTATCTTTTGGAATACGGCGGAGGCGATAAATTGTACGTTCCGGTTGGTCTTGAGAGGAAGTTGACCAGATATATTGGTTTTGGAGAGCCCAAACTTTCAAGATTGGGAAGCACCCTCTGGCAGAGAACCAAAAGAAAAATCAAAGAAGAGGCCCAGAACTTTGCCAGAGAACTTTTGGCTGTTTTTGCCAAAAAAGAAATTTCCCGCCGTATCCCCTACCTTCAAAAAGGGATTTCTCAAAGTTTGGATGCCACTTTTGAATACTCTTTAACTCCGGACCAGATTGAGGTCTTGAAAGAAATTGCCGGAGATTTGGAAAAAGAGAAACCGATGGATAGAATTGTCTGTGGAGACGTTGGTTTTGGCAAAACCGAGGTGGCTCTCCGGGCAGCCACCAGAGTGGCCGAAAACGGAAGGCAGGTGGCCATGATTTGCCCGACCACCATCTTAGCCTCCCAGCACCTAAACGTTTTTCAAAAGCGATTAAAAAATCTCCCTTTTAGGGTTGAAATTCTTTCAAGGTTACAACCAAAAAATATTCAAAGAAAAATCACCAGAGAGTTAGAGGAAGGGAAAATTGATATTTTAATTGGCACTCACCGGGTTCTCTCAAGGGATGTTAAGTTTCAAAACTTGGGACTCTTGATTGTTGACGATGAACAAAAATTCGGAGTCCGTCAGAAAGAAAAGTTAAGGACTCTCAAACCAAACATTGATATTCTCTCCTTATCAGCAACCCCTATTCCAAGGACTTTGTATATGGCTTTGAGTTCTCTAAAAGATATCAGTTTGATTCGGACGCCCCCGGAAGGCAGGAAAGGAATCAAAACATACATTGCTCCCTTTAAGAAAGAAATTATTAAAAAGGCAATTGAGGCAGAACTTGAGAGAGACGGCCAGATTTATTTTTTACACAATCGTATTGAAACAATCCTAGCTTTCAAAAAATTTTTAGAGAAACTAAAGACAGGAGTTAAAATCGGAATTTTACACGGCAGATTGGAAGAAAAAGAAATGGTCAAGGTGATGGATGATTTCCAGAAAGGGAAATTTGACTTACTCTTAGCAACTACTATTATTGAAAACGGGCTTGACCTACCCAGGGTTAATACTCTAATTGTTGATGCAGCAACCAAGTTAGGACTCAGCCAGGCCTATCAAATCCGAGGCAGAATAGGCAGGTCTTACATCCAAAGTTTCGCTTATTTTTTCTACCCCAAAAAGAAACTCACTCCTTTAGCCAAAAAACGGCTCAAAGCTTTAAAAAGGGCGGAGGAGCTGGGCTCTGGCTACCGTATTGCTCTGGCTGATTTGGAAATTCGGGGGGCTGGAAATGTCTTGGGCAAAGAACAATCAGGAAACATTAACAGGATTGGCTTGAATTTATATTGTCAGATGCTCTCCCAGGCCGTTGAGAGGTTAAAACCGAATTAATTTTGAAAATTTACCAATTTTCTTTAAACTTAATTAATGGAGATAGAAAGAATAAAAATCGATGATGAACTTTATCCGAAACTTTTAAGGAAAATCTCCGACCCACCAAAAGCTCTTTACGTTAGAGGAGAACTGTTAAAAAATGAAATTTGTTTTGGTATTGTTGGAACCAGGCGATGTTCTGATTATGGAAAAGAAATTGCTTTTTCCATAGCCAGAGATTTGGCTCAAGCAGGCCTGACCGTGGTCAGTGGCATGGCCAGAGGCATTGACAGTTTCAGTCACCAGGGGGCACTGGAAAGAAAAGGCAGAACAGTGGCTGTTCTGGGGACGGGACTTGATGAAAAAAGTATTTATCCTCAAGAAAATTTGAAATTAGCCAAAAGAATTCTAACTGAAAGTGGCTGCCTTATTTCTGAATATCCTGAAGGAACACCGGGAATGAAATCAAACTTTCCGGAAAGAAACCGAATAATCTCCGGGATGAGTTTGGGGGTTTTGGTGATTGAAGCTAAATTTGGTTCGGGAGCATTAATCACCGCTAATTGGGCCAGGAAGCAGAAAAGAAAAATATTTGCAGTGCCGGGAACCGTTCACTCTAAAAATTCTCAAGGTCCCCATTCCTTAATTAAAAAAGGTGCGATATTGGTGGAAAAGGCTGATGACATTCTTAAAGAGTTGAATCTTCCTTGTTTAAGGTCGGGCCTTAAACAATTGAAGGGAGAGAGCTTGGAAGAAAATTTGATTTTGAAAGTGTTGAGAGAAGGTAGTTTATCTATAGACAAAATCATTGAGAAAACAAAACTTACTCCTCAAATAGTTTCAGCCAACTTGAGTTTAATGGAAATAAATGACAAGGTAAAAAACTTAGGAGCTAATGTATATGCGCTTAGTCATAGTTGAGTCACCAACAAAATCAAAAACTCTTCAAGGATTTTTAAGCCAAGGTTACCTGGTTCAATCTTCCTATGGTCATATTCGCGACTTGCCCAAGGGAGATTTAGGCATTGATATTGAAAACGACTTCAAACCAAAATATGTTATTCCCACCAAGGCAAGAAAAAGAGCGTCTGAACTTAAAAAATATTTAGTCAAAGCTGAAATTGTCATAATTGCTACGGACGAAGACAGAGAGGGAGAAGCAATCGCTTGGCATCTGACTAAAATTTTGAATTTGAACGGTGAAAAACCTTATCAAAGGATTGTTTTTCATGAAATAACCAAAAAAGCTGTTGAGGAGGCGCTAAAAAATCCAAGAAAGATTGATATGAACTTAGTAAATGCTCAACAAACCAGGCGGATTTTGGATAGATTGGTCGGCTATAAACTTTCTCCTTTTTTGTGGAAAAAAGTAAGCAAAGGGTTATCGGCAGGAAGAGTCCAATCGGTGGCTGTCAGATTGATTGCGGAAAGGGAAAAAGAGATTGAGAGTTTCGTGCCTCAAGAATACTGGGAAATTGCAGCAGAGCTGCAATCACAGGTTAACACAGATAAGAAACAGATTAGCACAGATAATAAATCATTTTTGGCAAAGTTGATTAAGAAAGATGATAAAGTTATTTCCAAGCTTGACATAAAGACAAAGGGAGAAGCAGACAAAATTGTTAAAGATTTAGAGACGGCTTTATACAAAGTAATTAACATTGAAAGAAAGGAAATAAAAAGAAATCCCCTGCCTCCCTTTACTACGAGCTCCTTGCAGCAAGAGGCCTATTCTCGCTTGCGATTTTCAGCCAAGAAAACAATGTTCATTGCCCAAAAGCTTTATGAGAGAGGATTCATCACCTATCACCGGACGGATTCTCTAAACTTATCTGAAATGAGTCTGGTAGTCGCCAAAAAGTTCATCCAGGAAAATTATGGTAAAAATTATTGGGCTGGCTTTTTAAAGAGATATAAAGCAAAAGGTAGGGTTCAGGAAGCTCATGAAGCTATCAGGCCAAGCTATCCGGATAAAATTCCCGATGACCTGAAACTGAAAGCTAAACTGGACGATAGTCAATCACGGCTTTATGATTTAATTTGGCGAAGGTTTATGGCTTGCCAGATGGCCCAAGCGCTTTTTGACTCATCTCAAATTGATATTTCAGCCGAAAACTACATTTTCAGGGTAACCGGACAGACCTTAAAATTTGACGGATTTTTAAAGGTCTACCCTTTAAAGTTTAAAGAAACTGAACTGCCGCTCTTGAAAAAGCAAGAAACATTGGAACTCAAAAAACTTATTCCCAGCCAACACTTTACTCAACCGCCTCCCAGATACAGTGAAGCTACCCTGATTAAAACCCTAGAGAAAGAAGGAATTGGCAGACCATCAACTTATGTTCCAATTTTAGATACCATCCAAAGAAGGAATTATGTTCAAAAGAACGAACAGAGAAAATTCCAGCCAACCGAAACTGGGGTTTTAATTAACGACCTTCTGATGAAACATTTTCCCAAAATAGTTGACCTTAAATTTACCGCCAACATGGAGAAGGACTTAGATGAAATTGCTCAGGGAAAAGAAAATTGGATAAAAACCTTGGCAGGGTTTTATCAGCCCTTTGAGAAGAATTTAAAAGAGAAATATCAGGAACTTTCAAAAGAGGATTTGATAGAAAAAACCGAAAAAGTTTGTCCAAAATGTAAATCTCCCTTGATAATAAGATGGGGACGTTTTGGAAGATTCTATGCCTGCTCGGGATTCCCCAAATGTAAATATACCGAACCCTTGAAAAAAACAACGCTGGGAATTAAATGCCCAAAATGCAACAAGGGAGAAATAGTTGAAAAGAGAAGTAAAAGGGGTAAACTGTTTTATAGCTGTAATCGCTGGCCAGATTGTGACTTTGCTTTGTGGGACAAACCAATCTCAGAAACTTGTCCCAAATGCAGTTCGCTTTTGGTTAGCAAAGGTAAAAATATAAAATGTTCAAATAAAGATTGTGATTTTGTAAAAAATGCCGAAACTAATTCGAAAACTTAAAGAGGGACTTGGAGAAAACGAGGTAATCAACCTGGCTTTGGAGGTCCTGGGCAAAAATTTTAAAGAGAATGAATTTTTATTTGTCCATTCTCTGAGAACTGGTTTAGCTTTGAAAGAAATGGGGGTAATTGACGGAGAAACCATAGCGGCGGGAATTTTGCATCATCTCCCTGAAACATCTCTAACCTTTAAAAATATCTCCCAAGAAACCCAGGACGAAATTTTTAAGATAGTAAGAAAGATGAATCAGCTGAGAGAGCTTTTTTCTTCCAGGAAAGGCTCAAAGCCAAAACCCATCAAGAAATGGCAGAAAATCTTTTTAAATGTTCAGGCGGGAAATTTGAGAAGAATGATTTTTGCCATCACTCAGGATTTAAGACCAATTTTCGTTTTGTTGGCAGGTAGATTAGATGAAATGAGAAATCTGCAAAGTTTTCCCGAAACTCATCAACAAAAAGATTACCAGCAAAAAGAGAGCTTAGAAGCACTGGAAATCTTATCTCCCTTGGCTTATGGAATGGGGATGGGAGAAGTCAAGGGTGAGTTTGAAGATTTGGCTTTCCCTTATCTTTACCCAAAAGAATACAAATGGTTAAGAGAAACAGTGAAGGAAAAATATACCGAAAGAGAAAAGCATCTTGAAAGAGTGAAGCCTCGTTTAATAGAAATGTTGGGTGGAGAAAAAATTACCATCCTGGATATTCGTGCCAGAGCCAAACATTATTTCTCTTTGTATCAAAAACTTTTGAGATATGATATGGATATTGAGAAAATTCACGATTTAGTCGCTCTAAGAATAATTGTTCCCGATATTGAAAGTTGCTATCGGGTCTTAGGGACAATTCACAACACCTGGCCCCCATTACCGGGCAGAATCAAAGATTACATCTCGTCTCCCAAACCTAATGGTTACCGAGCTTTACACAGCACTGTTCGCTGCCAAGAAAGTAAAATGGTGGAGATTCAAATTAAAACTCCTGAGATGCACAAAGAAGCAGAATATGGTGTTGCTGCTCACTTGGCTTACAAAGAAAAATTCCCTAATAGAACTTATAGACACCGATTTTACTGGCTGGACCAATTACGAAGATGGCGAGAAGAAATTAAAGACACTAGAAAAATATCTGAACATCTGGAATCTGAATTGTTCGGAGACCGGGTTTTTGCTTTCACCCCCAGAGGTGATGTAATTAACCTACCCAAGGGAGCAACCCCCGTTGATTTTGCTTATGCTGTTCATACCGAGATCGGCGACCGTGCCGAAGGAGCAAAGATTGATGGAAAAATAGTTCACTTAAATCAGGTTTTAGAGAATGGCCAAAAAGTTGAAATCTTAACTGATAAAAACAAAACTCCTTCTTCGGACTGGTTGCGTTTTGTTAAAACAGCCAAAGCTCGCTCCAAAATTAGAAACTTTTTAGAGGCTGCCTATGGCATTTCTCCGGGAAAACCCCAAAAAACCACTTTGCGAGAAAAAGTTTCTATTATTAAAAAGATTCTGCCGATTAGAAGAAAGAAAAGGCCTCAAGTTCTGGTGGCTGGTGAGTCCGGGATTTCAGTAAAATTTAGCAAGGACTGCAACCCCAAACCTGGTGATGAAATTTTAGCTTTTATCACTAAGGGAGAAGGCGCTTCTTTGCACAAAATTGATTGCCAAAACCTAAAAGAACTTCAACAAAAATGGCCTGAAAGAATCATTAAGGCCAGTTGGCAGGATGTAAAAGAGAAGGAAAAAAAGAAAGGTAAAAAGAAAGGTAAAAAAGTTTGAATTTAAAAAATTTAGTGATAGAATGGGAACCGAGCCGGAGTGGTGAAATTGGGAAACACGATGGATTCAAAATCCATTGCTCGCAAGGGCTTGAGGGTTCGAGTCCCTCCTCCGGCACCCTCAGAAAAAAATTGACAAATCTTTTAGTTTGAGTAAAATAATCTTCAGCGGGAGCACAAATTTTTGCTCCCAATTAACAAATAGGAGGTGAGGTAAAAGATGGAAGAAGATGTTATCTTGCTTATAACGGGGGAAGTAAATAGAATTCTCCCCCTGGTCCTGAAATCAGTTGGAAACAAGAAGGTAAAAGTTGTGAGAATTTATTACAATGGCTACAAATTTTGGATTCCAGAGAGACACCAGAGAAAACAGTATAGGGGTGAAAAAAATCCTGCCATGATTTTGATTGATAACCCTAGTTTCGAAAGCGGGTTCTTAGTAAAGCATTTAAAGAACATGCTAGATGATCTTCAGACGTGGCATCACTATATTCCCATTCTCCAACTGAAATATCTTCGGTAAAACAAGTAAGTAGAACATAAAAAAAACTCCGCTGCCGGATGACCCAACAGCGGAGTTTTACTTTAATTAGATATTATTTCCTAAAAATCCTATGGATGAGCCAAGCGGCAAAGAGACCGACCACGACTCCCCCTAAAATGTCAGATGGCCAGTGGAGGCCGGAAAAAACTCGGCTGATACAAATTAAAGTGCTGGCAATAAAAAATAAAATGCCAGCTTTTTTGTTATAAAAATAAACTATTAAAGATATAGCGAAAAAGAAAGCGGCGTGGCCCGAAGGAAAAGAACCAGTTAAACGGTGAGGTAAAAGTAAATTAACTTGTTCCAAAACAAATGGCCTGGTTCGTGGACAAAGCCAGCGAATGATTTCAGTAATAATAAATCTTGCTAAAACTGCCGAAATAAAAGCGGTGGCTGTCATTTTCCAATATTTCCTAAAGTTTTTTATTAAAAACAAAATCAGAACTCCAATCAGAACCCAGCCAAAATAATTAGCAAAAAAGATGGCGGCAGCATCAAGCCAAAGATATTTTAAAGCAAAACTGTTTATGTATTGAAAGATTACTGAATCCATTATTTAGAGGACATTAATAAAAAGCGAAGCTACGGCTGCTAAAATAAAAGTCCAAATCAGACCAACAAAACCTAATAACAGAAAACATAAAATTAACATTACTATCCTGCCTACATTCAAGGCAATTTCTCTCAAGACCGTGTATTCATCAAGATAACGACCGCTATCGTCCATTTGTTCGTACATCAAGGTAACAAAAGGTGTCCCTCTGATAATCCCACTGAAAGAATGGTAGGTGCTGACTATAAATATCTGGAAAGTACTGCTTACAAACATTTTAATTCCCCAACCAATAGCGTATAAAGCTGAACCAAATCTGATTAAAGGTCTTTTCCTTGTCTTGTCTGATAAAGTTCCCATGGTTAGTTGCAACAAAACGCTCACCAAAATAATTGCTCCTGAGATTATTCCTACCGAAACGTAATTCTCTTTCAATATCTGAAAAATAAAAATGGGCCAGATGACAAGAGGAATTACGCTCTCTGCCCCATCTGCCCCAAAAGCCAAAAACATCTTACGATTTTTTCTACTGATTAATTCTTTGAATGTCTGAAAGTAAGAGAAGCTGTATTTTTCTCTGGTAGGTCTGATTAAAAAAAGTGGCAGAATTGAAAATACCGTGATGGCTGTCGCCAGTATAAAAAAAGTGCTAAAGCCAAATCGGTCAATGGTGAGGCCGGCCAAAAGAGGAGTAATCACACCAACCAAAAGCAAGATGGAAAAGAAAAAAGCAAGTTGCCTTCCCCGACCCCGGGGATTGGTAAATTCAACAAAATTAACATGATAAGGAGTCCAGTAGAGAATTCTGAATAAGGTTATTCCCAAAAGCGCCAAGCCGAGAAAAATAAGGTATTCTATTTTGCTGAAATAATAAAGAGAAAAATAGTAGCCAACCAGACAAGGAATAGCTAAAATCATGGTTTTTTTCAGGCCAATCTTTGACATAACTCGAGCTCCCAAAGGAACAAACAAACCAAAAAGAATAAAACTTATAATATAAAAGAGAAGAACATTTTGAACCGAACGATTGAGTCTCTCAAATAAAAAAATGGGTAAGAAAAGCCCCACCATCCCAGCAGCAAAACAATAAAGCAATTGGTTGGAAAAAAGAGAGAGGATGTCGAAGGAAAATTTTGGATATTTTAATAAATCTTTGAATTTCATTTTCTTAATATCTTGGGCTTAGCACCGGTTAAATCAATGACTCTTGAAGGTCTTGATGGTTTCAAATTCCCAGCGTCTAAAATCAAATCCGGCTGGAATTTTTTATCCTGGAATTGTTTAATGATATCTTTTATTTTTGCTGAGGCAGCCAAACCGGAGATGTTGGCTGAAGTACCGGTTAAGGGTCGCTTAGTGATTGATAACAATTGATTGATAAGTTTATAATTGGGGATTCTTAAGCCAATTGTTTCTTTGTCCCCGAATAAAATTTGAGGCAAGCCACAATCTTTTTTCCGTCTCAGCACCACTGTTACCTTGCCGGGCCAAACTTTTTTTAAAAATTCCTGTTGGGTTTTGGAAATTTCGGCTAACTTTCTTGCCATGGTTATGTTTTGAACAAAAATAGGAATCGGTTTTCCTTTTTCTCTTCTTTTTATTTTCAAAAGTTTTTTAACTGCTTCCTCGTTGCCAGCATCAGCCAAAAGGCCATAAACCGTGTCGGTCGGCGAGACCAAAACTTTACCTTTTAAAATTAAACTTGCTGTCTTTCTAATCTTTTCTTTGGTATTAATCTTTAAAATTTCCATTACTTGAAGTTCTTAGAACTTTTCAAAAATTGAGAAAGTTTTATAATATCAGCCGGGTTGCCAAAGTCAATCCAATAATCTTGAATTTTTTTGATTTTCACTCTTTCCTCCTTAGCTAAAAGGGTGGTAGCATCGGTCAGTTCGTATTCTCCCCGAGGCGAGAGAGAAACTTCTGGGATTTTTTCAAAAATCTCTGGGGTAAATTTATAAAGTCCGGTGTTTATCAAATTGCCAACGTGTTCTTTGGGCTTCTCTATAATCTCTTTTAAAAAACCATTGTCAGAAATAAGGACGCCGTATTTTTCCGGATGCTCATGATAAAATCCGGCTACATAATTGTAGTCATCTTCAATATTGAAGGCACGGAGGTCTTTTACTGAAAAAAGATTGTCGCCAGGAACCGCCAAAAAATTCTCTTTACCGATAATGTCTTTGATGCATTTTATCGGGCACAAAGTTCCGTATTCTTTTTCTCCTAAAATCTCAAACTGATTAACAACCTTTGCCTCATATTTATACTTCCTTAAAAATTCTCTCATCATTTTTTCTTTATAGCCAACTACCAAAATCAGTTCTCGGTACCCTGCTTTCAAAAGATTATCTAAAAGATAGCCCAGAAAGGGCTTTTTTTGAACCTTAATAAGATGCTTTGATTTATTTTTAGTTAGTTTGAGCATCCGGGTTCCTTGACCCGCCGCTGAAATGACGACCTTCATAACTTCTTAGCTAACTCAAAGGCTTTTTTGTTCAATTCAAAATATTTTTCCGGGACAACTTTTTTAATAGCTTTTAAAATTGAGTTTGGTTTTAAAGGGATTAATTTTTTGAAAACTGCATAACCCAAAAGGTAAATTCCTGTTAAAACTTCATTACCTAATTTCTCTTTGGCGATTTTTGAAGCAGGAATAAAAATGGTTTTTTTAGAAAATTTCTTTAACTCTCTTGAAATTCCTTTACTGGAAAAACTTTTTTTAGCATCAAGAATCGGTTTAATAAAATCATTGACCAAAAACTGAGTTTTGGTTTTCGTTCCATAGTAATAAGCTTTCAAGGCTTCCTGGGCTTCAAGAGAAATTATTAAGCTGGCTCCTCCCTGCCTGATTAAGGGAGAGTGGATTTCCTTGCCGAATCTAACGTGGGTTTCAACCGAGCCGCCTCTTTGAGATAACCCGTGGAGTTCTGAAGTTTTGACGTCAAGTTTTTCAATTAAAGCCGCCTCAGCCAAAACCTGAGTCAAGGTAATTATCCCCTGACCTCCAATCCCGGCTAAAATTATATTAAATTCTTTTTTATTTTTCATATATAAGAATTATTAAAAGTTTTTTGGCCATTGGTTTCTTACTTAACAAATATACAAGGTCGGCGGGCGATGATTACGGAAACTGTCTTTTTGCTCAAAAAATCTTTGACGGTTTTAACAAATTCTTTTTGGTTAATCGGGTCAATAATCTTTAAATTTTTTACCCCACAAGCTTTGACAATGTCTTCAATTTTTATTTTGGGAGAGGGCTCGCCCATGCCAGTCTTTTCAATGCCAGGATGGGGTTGATGGCCGGTCATGGCCGTAGTTTGGTTGTCCATAATTATAATTAGCGGATTGGAATTATTACTGCTGGCATTTATTAAAGCTGGGATACCAGAATGATAAAAAGAGGAGTCGCCGACAAAGGCAATCAGCTTTTGATTTGTTGCCTTTTTAATACCGTGAGCTATACCAACTGAAGAACCCATACAATAAAGATAATCCTGAACATTATGGGGCGGTAAGCCAGCCAACATATAACAGCCGATTTCTCCTCCAAAAATTACTTTTTTGGGGTCGGCTGCTTTTTTCACTCCTTGAAAGATTAACCAATAGGGACAACCAGGACAAAGTTGGGGTTTCCTGCGAGGAATTTTTAATTTTAAATTTTTAATTTCTAATGAATTTTTAATTTTAAATTTTTTGCCAGTTATTTTGGCCACTGCCTGAAGGACGATTTCTGGCCTTAATTCGTTAACTTCAGGAACTAATTCTTTCCCTATAATTTTTAAATTACAATTCACGTCTTTGGCTAATCTCGCTATATCTTTTTCTAAATATGGCTCTAATTCCTCAACTATTAAAACTTTTTTCAAATTTTTAATAAATTTCTTTATCTTCTCTTCCGGTAAAGGATTAAAAAATCCCAGCTTCAAAACCGGCAAATTCAAATTGAGTTCTCGTAGTGCTTCCATGGCATATAAATGGGAAACACCCGAAGTAACCACCCCCACCTTAGAAATAGCGGAGGACTGTCCTCCGCTATTTTTGTTGAGGGGGGATTTTTCGGAAACTTCTTTTCTTATCTTTTCTATCTTTTCCAGAAGTTCTTTTTTCATTTCAAGGACTCGGGGTGGCATGGTCACAAACTGATGGGGGTCTTTGATAAATTTTCCTTTTCTTTTGCCTTGAACAATCTTTCCCAACTTAACTATGCCGCTCTGCAAGGCAACTCTGGTGGTTTCTCTCACCATTACCGGAATTTTATATTTTTCTGAAAGCTCAAAGGCAAACTTGGTGAAATCTTTACACTCCTGGGGAGTTGATGGTTCTAATACCGGAATATGGGCTAATTGGGCAAAAGTCCTGCTGTTCTGTTCGGATTGGGCGGAACTTGAACAGCCCGGGTCATCAGCAACCAAAATAACCATCCCTCCTTTAACGCCCGAATAAACCAAAGGTATTAGAAAATCAGAAGCAACATTTAAGCCAAAGTTTTTCATCGCTACCAACGTCCTCAACCCGGAAAAAGAAGCTCCGGCCCCAACTTCCATAGCGACTTTTTCATTAGTTGAAAATTCAAAATATAAATTCGGAATTTTGAATTTTGAATTTTCAATCTTAAAAAAAGTATTGCCAATTTCAGAAGCCGGGGTTCCGGGGTAAGTTGAAACAAACTGAACCCCTGATTCCAGAACTCCCCTGACAATAGCTTCATTCCCGAGCAACATTACTTTTTCCCCAACTTTTTTTGATAACACTTTGTCCATAAATTGCAGATAACCTTGATAATTTTTAATTATATCATAAAACCTGTTAATCTTGAATTATTTCTGGCTGGAAAGAGTTATTGAGTTTCACGTCCACGGGAATGACCTCTTTTATTTTCTTGTTTTTGATTATGGTTTTCAGCAATCTGCCTTGCATTGTTTGCTTAGAAAATCCTTGGTCAAAGACAAAGTTACCCAAGCTATAGGCAATCCAGCCATCCTGATATTTTTCCAATTTTTGAACTACATGAGAATGGTGCCCCACCACCAAATCTGCACCAGCTTCAATACAGGCTTGGCTGAAAGTTTTTTGAAAAAAAGTCGGCTCCAATGAATATTCCTTGCCAGCATGCAAAGAGACAATTAAAATATCTACCTCTTGTTTGTTTTCTTTTATATTTTCTTTTACTTTTTCAATGTCTTCCTCCTCAATCCAAGCTACACCAGAATAATTTTCACCTGCTCTCCAAACCTCAGGACCTAAATCGGTATATGCTAAAAAACCAATCCTGGTATTTTTGACTTCTTTTATTTTTAAAGAAAAAGCTTCCTTTTCATTAAATCCGGCGCCAATATAATTTATTCCTGCTTCTCTTAGTCTTTCCATCGTATCTCTTAAAGCCGCTCTTCCATAATCTAAAGCGTGATTGTTGGCCAAAGATAAAATATCAAAGCCGGCATAAGTCAAACCCTCTAACACCGCCGGGTCAGCTCGAAAAGAATAAATGCTGCCCACTCTCTGTCCCTTGTCTGAAATTGGCCCTTCCAAATTACCAAAGACAAGGTCTGCTTTCTTTAGGTCATCAGCAATTTTTAAAAAGGGCCATCGCCAGTCACCATTCTGACGAATATACCATTCAACTCCCCTGTCCAGCATAATGTCGCCTACCATAAAAACAGTTATCTCGGACAAGGTTAAGGAGGCAGTAAAGCTTGAGGGTTCAACTTTCTTAAAGCAGCTGCACCAGTTCAAACTTAAAATAGCAACTGCTATCACAACAGCTGCTCCAAAACAGAAAATGGTGATATACTTGTAAATTTTATACCACAAAGTTGATAAGTTTGTCTTTAACGAAAATTGTTTTTTTGATTTTTTTGGCTCCGAGCCATTTTTTAATTTTGGGACTTTTCAAAGCAATCTTTTTTGCTTCGCTTTGGAAAATACCCGACTCAACTTCTATTTTGTCGCGGACTTTGCCGTTAATCTGAACAATTAAAGTTATTTTTTCTTCTTTAATTAATCTCTCATCATATTTGGGCCACTTTTGAAAAAAGATACTCCGTTTGTACCCTAACTTTTGCCATAATTCTTCAGTCACATGAGGAACAAAGGGTGAAAGAATCTTTAGGAAATTTTTAAAGTCGGTTTTACCTAATCCTTTTTTGTTTTCCTGCCAAGCATTACTGAATTCCATTAAAGAACTAACCGCTGTATTAAACTTCATATTTTCAATATCTTCAGAAACTTTTTTAATGGTTTGGTGAAGTATTTTTTTTAAGTTGGGGGAGCTTTTAGGTTTTGAAGAACGGAGAAATTGATTACTCAATCTCCAAACTTTATCTAAAAATCTTTTGACTCCCCTTACTCCTTTGGTGTCCCAGGCAATCGCCTGAATAAATGGTCCCATAAACATCTCGTAAGTTCTTAGGGTGTCCGTACCATATTGCCTGATAACCCGCTCGGGAGTAATAACATTGCCCCGGGACTTGGACATTTTAATTCCTCCCTCACCAAGAACTATGCCGTGGGAAGTTCGCTTTTTATAAGGTTCTGAACCAAGGGATTTCGGTACAATCCCAATGTCCCATAAAAACTTATAAATGAACCGCGAATATAATAAATGTAAAGTGGTATGTTCCATGCCACCGTTATACCAATCCACTGGCATCCAATAAAGCAACTTTTTAGGGTCGGCTAATTTTTGAGCATTTTGAGGGTCGCAGTAGCGGAGATAATACCAATTGCTCCCTGCCCAGTTGGGCATAACGTCGGTTTCTCTTTTGGCTTCTCCTTGGCATCTGGGACATTTGGTCTTAATCCAATACTCAATTTTTGCCAACGGCGATTCTCCCTTTTCAGTTGGTTTGTATTCTTTAACATTAGGTAGTTTCACTGGTAAATCTTTTTCTGCGACTGGCTGCCAGCTGCATTTCTCACATTTAATCATGGGTATGGGTTCGCCCCAGTATCTCTGACGGGAAAAAATCCAATCCCTCAATTTATAATAAACCGCTTTTTCTGCCATCCCATTCTTGGCTAAAAAATCGTTAATCCGTTCTCGAGCTTTTGCCGAGCCCATCCCGTTAAATCGACCCGAGTTAATCAAAACCCCCTCTCCCTCATAAACTCGTTGAGAGCCACCCCCTGAAACAACCAAGGAAGCTCTCTTGGGTAAATCTTTTTCTTTATCCGCTTTAATAACTTCAATAATTGGTAAGTTGTAGGTCCTGGCAAAATCAAAATCTCTCTCATCATGAGCTGGCACTCCCATAATAGCTCCGGTGCCATAATGAATTAGAACATAATCAGCGACAAAAATAGGAATTTCTTTTCCGGTGGCAGGATTAATTGCTTTGATTCCCCCTAATCTCACTCCTGTTTTTTCTTTGACTTCCGATATCCTTTCTCTCTCGGTTTTCCTCTTCGCTTTTTCTATGTATCTCTCAACGGCTTTGAGATTTTTAACCTGAGGTTTAAGTTCTTCAATAATCGGATTCTCCGGAGCTAAAACCAGATAAGTTGCTCCAAAAATCGTGTCAATCCTGGTGGTAAAAACATTGATTAAAATTTGAGAGTTAGTGATTGGAAATTTTATCTCATTGCCTTCTGATTTCCCAATCCAATCTCTCTGTAAAGTTTTGACTCTCTCTGGATAATCAACTTTGTCTAAACCTTTAAGTAATTTTTCAGCATATCTGGTAATTTTTAACATCCACTGTTCTTTCTCCTTCCTCTCAACTTTCTTGCCGCATCTTTCACAATGTCCCTCAACTACTTCCTCGTTGGCTAAACCAATCTTGCAACCGGGACACCAATTAATCGGCATCTTGGTTTTATAAGCCAGTCCTTTTTTAAAAAGCTGCAAAAATATCCATTGGGTCCACTTGTAATAAGCAGGGTCAGTGGTGTTTATTTCCCGAGTCCAATCAAAAGAAAGTCCGATGCTCTTTTGCTGTCGTTTGAAAAAAGCAGTGTTTTTACGGGTGGCAATTCTTGGATGAACCCCTGTTTTGATAGCGTAATTTTCAGTGGGCAGCCCGAAGGCATCCCAACCCATAGGAAACAAAACGTTAAAACCCTCCATCCTTCTTTTGCGAGCCACGACATCCAAAGCAATATATGGTCGGCAATGCCCGACGTGCAGCCCTTCTCCAGAAGGATAGGGAAACTCAACTAAAATATATTTTTTAGGTTTTTTGGAAAAATCTTTGGCTCTGAAAATCCCCTCTCTCTCCCAAAATCTCTGCCATTTTCTTTCAACTTTTTGAGGATTATACATATTTCTTATCTTATCATTTTTTGATTTTTTGGCAAAACAAAAACCCGTTTTACCGGGTAAAAAGATTGGAGCCAGAAAGAGATTGAATATTTCCCCTGGCTCCATAACATTATCTGAATCTCTCGCTCTCATTTTTTGGGCCCTCTTTTGAAATAGAAGACCCAATCTTCTTTCAGGTCCTGCCAAAGTCCTTTTAGCCACTCTTTTCCGTCTCTGGATTGATAAATTATGGCAGCAACTACTACTATGAGTAGTATTGCAAAAACAAATCTAGCCAAAATTTGACAATACAAAGGGAAAGTCTCTATTACTGGCATTTTCTTCTCTCCTTTCCTTCTTCCATTTCGTCTTCCAAGGATTTCAGGTCGGGGTCTCTACTCCTTAGAAAGAAGAAGAGACTACAGAAAACCATTGTTATCCCCCCTGTAAAAGTCCCGGCGTTGAAAAGGTCTTTCCACCCATCTACCTGAATACAAAGGACGGCAAAAAGCAATGCCATTATTCCTAAATACAAAAAAATCCATCCAGTTATCTTCATGTTTCTTTCCTTTTTTCCTTTCTTTCTTTATTTTTTCAAAGTACACTCTAAAATACACCTTTATTATACTAAATTTATCTCAAATGTCAAGAGAAAAGACCTACTTTAACCCGAATAATTTTTTGGCGTTTTGGGTGGTTTTTTCGGCTACCTCTTCAAAACTTATATTCTTAATCTCAGCGATTTTCTGAGCAACATATTTTACATACAAAGGTTCATTTCTTTTGCCCCGAAAGGGTACCGGAGCCAAAAACGGGCAATCTGTTTCAACCATCATTTTATCCAAGGGAACTTTTGAGATAGAAGAAGCATTCTCTTTATTGTAAGTGATGTTGCCGGTGTAAGAGATTAAAAAACCAAGGTCCAAAAATTTTTTGGCTACAGTATAATCCCTATCAAAACAATGAATTACTCCTCTTGAGAAAGGTGATTCGCTATGATTGAGAATGTCTAAAGTTTTTTGGTCGGCCTCTCGGCTATGGATGATTAAAGGTTTTTTCACCTGGCAAGCTATTTTAATTAGCTCCTTAAAAATTTCTTTTTGTTTTTCCCTGTCAGATGAATGATAAAAATCAAAGCCGGTCTCACCAATAGCCACCACCTTTTGATGTCCGGCTAATTCCAACCACGCCTTCTCATCAAACTTTTCCTTCTCAATATTAATTGGGTGAAGGCTTATAGCAGCGTAGATATTTTCATGTTTTTCTGCGAGTACAATGGAATCCTGTGAGCCCCTGAGGTTAGTCCCCACGTTAATAATCTTCCCTACTCCATTCTCAAAAGCCCGCTTAATTACCTCGTCGCGGTCTTTATCAAACTCTTTAAAATTCAAATGGCTATGAGTATCAATCAGCATAAAGGATTATTTCAATCGTGGGAATAATGGTTTTGATTTTTTGATTTTGAATTTCCATTTTTTATCAGTCGGTTTTATGCCAAGTTGGTTAAAAATTTTCTCCGAAGTTTCTGGTAAAAATGGCTGGAGCATACTGGCTATATGAGCCAGGGCGATTAAAAGATTATTGATAATTGATAATTGCTTGTCAGATTTCTCCCAAGGTCGTTCTTTTTCAATATGTTTGTCACAAAAACCAATCAATTGCCAAATTGAACTTAACACTTCATTAAATTTAAAATT
>JAUVXX010000007.1 GCA_030603395.1 bacterium
GTTGGTTCAAAAAAGATTGATGTGATAAAAGTGGTTAGAGACATTACTCAAAAGGGCCTTAAAGAGTCAAAGGATTTAGTTGATGCGGCTGAAAAAGAAGCCCAGATGATTAAAGAGAATGTCAAAAAAGAAGAGGCAGGAGAGATTAAGAAGAAATTTGAGGCAGCTGGCGCCAAGGTGGAACTGAAGTAGTAAGTCTTTATTATTATTTGGTTTTTAACTGGCCCGTACCTTTTTCAGGGTGCGGGTTTTGTTATTGACAAAGTTCAATAGATTTGATATAATATAGGTATCAAAAATAAAATATGGAGCGAATGGAGGGAAATAGATGAAAAGAATAATTAGTGTCTTCTTGGTGGTAATTTTGATGGTTGTCTGGGTAAGTGTAATTCCGGCAGTAGCGGCTTGTGAGTATTCTCTCGAAGCTCAATTCAGGTGGTATCTGAGAGAAGGAAGATTGTTTCTTGATGCCTCTTGTTCTCGTGGAGACATCGAGAAATACCGTTGGGAGATTCGCGATAGGGATTGCGAATATCTCGTAGAGAAAGGAGACGGAGAAATCTTCCGGACGAGCATTGAGGAGAACCACTACGGTCCTGGTAGGTACTGGGTCCGGTTAGTAGTAGCTGACCGGCAGGGAAGAGAAGATGAAATCACAGAGAAAGTTACGGTACGCCAGAAGTACCAGTATCGTCGGAGGAGATGGGAGTACTACAGAGAAGAGATCCGTTTAACAAGAGAGGAAAAGCTATGGGTCTTGGGAATTATTTTCCTCGTTGTCGTAGCCGACATAATAAAGGACAACAACTGAACTTGTCTAATTGGGGTCTGCCTTCCGAGGAAAGCAGACCCCAACCCATTTTACAAATTCTTTTTTTATCTAAAAATTAGATAGCCCAGAAGTAAGAGGAGGCCTAAAATTAAAAGCCAAATTAAACCCTTTTTGAGTTTTTCTTTTAAAATGAAAGATCGAGGAGAGATTCTTTGAAGGAATTTTAATGAGGGAGTTTGAATTTTTTTAGCTACCCTAACTTTTCTATCTGGGATTACCAGAAGACAAACTCCGAAAATTTCTTTTAAAACTTTCTTTTTTTCTTTAAAAATCTTTTTTATCTGTTTTGGCTTTTTGGCTTCAAGTAAATCCTGGAAAATTCCTTCTTTATCAAAAGCTTCAAAAACCTCTTCAGTTACCACTAATATTTTGTCTTTTTCGGTTAAGTTTCCCTCAACGATGTTGGGGAAGGGCTTGGAGGGAGAGACAGTAAGGTTTACCCGCTCCCCAATGTCAAAAATTTCCTCCTCCCTTAAGAGAAGAATTTTCAAGTTGCCAACTTTAGAAAAATTGATTAAAAAGTTCGGAGCCAAAGAGACAGCAGCAAACTTTAAATTGCCCAGCCAAACTGTGTTTTCCTTTCTGATTTCTGAAGCTAAAAATTTGTTTGCCTTGACCAGACCTTCTTTAAATGATTCTGAAACTTCTCTTTGGGAAAGTTTATAATATTCTCTTTTAATAATTTCAGCAAGTTCCGTCAAAATTCCTTGGGTTTTGGGTAAGACATTTTTTAGCTCACCAACCAGGTACAAATGTCCCAGATTCCTCTCAAATTTGGTTTCTGGCACAAAACAAAAACTATCAAAAATAGTATCCGCTTTTTTATTTTTAGGATTAAAATGAAACTCAAAAAACCTCATAACACTCTCATTATACAATGCTTTACACTAAAAATTAAATGTATTAAGCTGTAATCAGGGCGTGTAGCTCAGTTGGTTAGAGCGCACGGTTCACATCCGTGAGGTCTGTGGTTCAAATCCGCACACGCCCACAACAGTTCTCTCTTGACTAAGAGAGATTTTCTTGTTATAATTAGGGTGGAAGGATAAGAAAGGATTCGTTCCTGGAAATCTTTCCTAGTAGCACCTTAATAATTTTTTCGGGGTGCAGAAAAATAAAAAAGGAAGAGAGGTGAGAAAGAATGGATAAAGAACGATACAACGAAATTGGCTGTAAACTTTTTGAGCGTCATTTTCTCAAAGAAATAACTGCAGAAAAATTACTCAGATTACGAGAAAATGATATCAAAAAGAAGGTTGGTCATTTTGTGGCGGAAAATTCGAGTTTATCCAGGGAAGAAGTTCTTGGGTTTTTCAAATGGTTCATAAATAAAATTTGTACAAAGATGAAAGTGGTTAATGAAGAGCTTCAAGAAATTTCTTTCCAGAAGTAAGGCATAAGGAGAAAGGCATGGTTAGGACCATTATTGGTCCGTAAGGTTAATTGCCCTTTCTTTGCTGAGCAAAGCGATTAGGCAGGATAAGAACCTTTCCTTCTTTTCTCCTTGCGATGTCAAAAGGAGAGTAAGGCGGATCCTTCGGGATTCCCATAACCTTACTCTCCTTTTTCTTTTTGGCTGAAAATGATAAAATAGGATAAAGGTCAAAGGTTTAGTAAAAATACTATGAAAAAAATTGTTGGTTGGTTACTTTTGACAATAGGGGTTTTGCTCATAATTTGGGGGATTTGGTCTTCCTATGAGATTTTTACGGCTAAAAAGCTACCCTACGAGATTTTTAAAGCTCAAGAAACCCAAGAGGTTTCTCTAGAACAAGAAGAAGGAAGTCCCGAGGAGCAGATGCAGCAGGTTATTAAAGAACAGCTCGGAGAAATGCTGCCCTCAGGATTTCTGCCCAAGCTTTTTAACTTAATTGCTTGGTCAGTTTTTGTGGGCATTTTGGTATTTGCTGCTGGAAAAATATCTATCCTGGGAATCAACTTGTTAAAGTAAATGATTAAAGTTTCCCCAAAGCGATTTATAATTTTGCAGTTGTTGGTTTGGCATTTTTACGATGCGCCAAAAAGTATTTTGCAGGCCTTTAAAAACTTTTTGGTTTTTAATTTCAATTTTTTCTCAATTGGTTTATTATTTAAAACTCTTTTTTCTCACTGGCGGAGATACAAAGAATCATACGGCAGGGGGCTTGACATCAAAAGATATTTCAGCGTGTTTGTGGGAAATCTGACTTCAAGGATTCTTGGGGTCATGGTTCGGACCGCAGCCATCTTTATCGGTTTACTGGCGGAATTCTTTATTTTTCTGGCTGCCATTCTTGTTTTATTAACCTGGTTGTTTTTACCAATCTTATTGCTTTTAGGATTGTATTTTGGACTGAAATTTCTAATTTAAGATGATTAATTTTAATCTCAAAAAGACAAAGATTTACCAGGCGGTTAAGTGGGAAAAGAATATCTTATTTAAGTACCGGAGATTTTTTAAGATTCTGTTTTTAGTTTTGGTCCTGGTTTGCTTCTCTTTCTTTCTTTTCGGAGTTTTTAACGAGAAAATTTCGGAAAATTTTTCTCGGAGATTCTTTGGCGGTACTCTTCTTTGCCTGACTTTCCTGGTGTTTTTCTGGCAGTTAGGCGCTTTTTTTGAGGGGAAATTAAAGAAACCCCGCTTGAGATTTTCCCTTACTCAAGCTCTTTCTGAACCAGAAGAATTTAATCTGGCTGCCTTTCTGGATTTTGAGGCAGCCAAAGTTTGTTTTCTTGCTTTGAAATTTGCCAGAAAAAGGAAAATTAGAAGAATCCTCAGGCCAGCTTTGTTGTATTTTTTGTTGAAAAGCGGAATTAAAGAGATTGATTTTATTGTTGGTCGGGGAGAGATAGCTTTGGGCAGAGTAACGGGACCTCTTGGTAAAATTCTCCGAGAAATTAAAAAAGGGAAAGACGCCAGAGATAACTTTGAAGGCATTTTGTTGGAAGCGGCAAAAATTGCGAAAGACAGAGGAAAAGAAAGAATTGGGGTGGGGGATATCTTGATAAACTTCGCTCAAGCTGACCCATTTTTCCAAAAGATACTAATTAAAGAGGACCTTAAAAAAGAGGACATCCAGCACTTAGCTAATTGGTTTGAGAGGGCAGAGGAGAGGGTTTGGAAGCTTAAGAAATTTTGGTCATATGAGAATTTACGAAAAAGGGGCTCTCTGGCACGAGATTGGGCGGCTGGTTTCACCATAATGTTGGATAATTACTCTTCAGATTTAAGGGAGAAATTGGAAAAAACCGGCTTCAGGGAAATTATTGGCCACCAAAAAGAAATTGCCAAGATTGAGAGAATCTTGGGAAAAACAGAGCAGAATAATATTCTGTTGGTTGGTGAGCCAGGGGTGGGCAAAAAAAGTATTATTGAAGGTTTAGCTCAGAGGGCTTTTCTGGGCCGGAGTATCCCCAGCATAAATTACAAGAGGATTTTGAACTTTGACTTAAGCTCACTTGCTACAGAAATACGTTCCTTTGAAGAATCAGAAACTATTTTGGATAGATGTTTTGCTGAGGTCGTCAGAGCCGGGAACGTTATTTTGGTGATTGATGAGTTTCACGGTTTTGTTTCAGAAATACCCAAACCGGGGACCATCAATGTTTCTAAAATATTAAGCCGTTATTTGCCTCTCAGCACCTTTCAAATTATTGCCGTAACAACCTATAATGGTCTTCACCGAATTATTGAAAGAAATCCTTCGTTGATGAACCTTTTTGAGAAAGTTGAGGTGCCAGGGCTCTCTTCTGAGGAAACCTTGAGATTTTTAGAAGATTATGTTCCTTTTTTTGAGAAAAGATTCAATAAATTTATCGGTTACCATGCCTTGAGGGAAATCCTAAAATTGAGCTCTCGCTATGTCACTAATGTTCCTTTTCCCAAAAAAGCCATTGATATTTTGGATGAAGCCATGGTTTATCTGGCCAGGCAGATAAAAAGTCCTGTCTTGAAACCGGAACACATCAAAAAGGTGGTCTCAGAAAGAGTTGAAATACCCCTGGAAGAACTTGAAACCAAAGAAAAAGAAATCTTATTAAACCTGGAAAGCCTGATTCATCAAAGAATTATTAACCAGGAAGAGGCGGTCAGGGAGGTAAGCGCCGCTTTGAGGAGAGCCAGAGCGGAAATTCAGGTGAGAACCAGGCCCATCGGAACATTTTTATTTCTGGGCCCAACCGGCGTTGGCAAAACCGAGACCTCAAAGGTTCTGAGCGCCATCTACTTTAAGGGGGAGGAAAAGATGATAAGGTTGGATATGTCGGAGTTCCAGGACATCCGAGACATTGAGAGATTAATTGGCAGCGAGCAAGGACAAGGTCTTTTGACCACACCTACCAGGGAAAATCCGTTTTCTTTGATTCTCTTTGATGAGATTGAGAAAGCTCACCCCAATATCTTAAATTTATTCTTACAGGTTTTAGATGAGGGTTATTTAACGGACGGCCGAGGCAGAAAGGTTGATTTCAAAAATACCATCATTATCGGGACAAGCAACGCAGGCTCTGAAATTATTCGCCAGGACATTGAAAGAAACAAGAAGATGGACCTCATCAAAAAGGACCTCCTGGATTATCTTTTCAGGCAGCGAACTTTTAGACCGGAATTCATCAACCGATTTGACGCGGTGGTTGTTTTCAAACCCCTCTCCCGCGAAAATCTTTTAGCTATCTCTCAGCTTATGCTAAGCAGATTAAAAGAGTCCCTTGCCAATAAGGGAATTGATTTTGAGATTACCGGAGACCTCCGAGAAGAAATGGTGGAACTTGGTTATTCGCCCACCTTTGGGGCAAGGGAGATGAGAAGGGTTTTACAGAATAAGGTGGAAAACGTCTTGGCAAAAGCAATCTTAAGTGGTAAACTGAAACGTGGGGACAGAGTAAAGGTCAAAGCAAGAGATTTCAGTTTAATCATTGATAAACAATGAAATTTAAATTCTTAATACCAATGGTGGTAATTTTGGCGGCTGCGGGAGTGTTGGGATTGCTTTATACTCAGGTTTGGAATCCCCTCTGGAATCCCTTTTCTCTTTCCCGAGAAAGTATTGTGGAGAGAGCCATCGCTAAGATGATGATTTCGGAAAGCTTCCGGACCCAAGGGAATATTAATTTTGTGATTAAAACCAAAGACCTGGACGAGGAGGAAACGGAAGATTTCAAGATTGCTGTCAATTTTTCTGGCGCCTTAGATATTAAAAATTCCAGGAGTTCTTCGGATTTTGAACTAACTTTTGGAGGTCAGGGATTGGACATTTCTTTTACTGGAGAATTAAGAGCCATTGAGGGAGATTTTTACCTTCTTGTCAAGACCTTTCCTGAACTTCCATTCTTGTTCGGGGGGCTTGAGGGATTTAAGAATCAATGGTTCAAGCTTGGCAAAGAAATGTTGATGGAAAGATTAGAAGTTGGAAGTGAGGAGGCTGCTGATGAGGAGAGAGCGAAAGAAATACTCCAGGAATTTATCAATGCTCTGAGGGGAAAAGAAATTATCCAGGTTAAAGATGATTTCGGCGTGGAAGAAATTGACGGCATCAAAACTAATCACTATCTGGTTCTCTTGAAAGAAGATGGATTGGAGGAGGTAATTTTGGAGTTTTTGCAGAGAATAAAAAAGTATGTACCGGAAGAAGAAATGGCCTCTTACGAAGAAAAATTGAGAGAGACCATGGGAAGTTTGCCAGAGAGTTTTGAGGAATTTTTCAGCAAGACAGGAGTCATAACCTTTGAGGTCTGGATAAGCAGAGATAACGTGCTGAGAAGAATTAAAGGTGAAAAAGAGATTGACCTGTCTCTTTTTGAACAGCTCAAAGATTCCCTGGGGGAGCAAGTGAAAATAAAAATAGATTTTGACTTTAGATTGTCTGATTTCAACCAAGAAATCACAGTTGAAGTTCCTGAAGAATCTACATCCATTGAGGAAATTTTGCCTCCAGGAATATTCGGAACAGGAACACTTGGAACATTCTCTCAAGAGTCATTCCTGGAAATTCCAGAATCCCCCCTGCCAATCCCAGGAGGAGAACTGGGAGAACTGGGAGAACTGGGAGAATTAGAGAGATTATTAGAGGAACTCCAAAAAGAATAAGTTACTTAGAAACCCTTTTTTGGTTAACAAAAAGAGATTTACCAACCCCCACCAATTTTGGTGGGGGTTGACTTTCTTTAAAGATATTATTATAATATAAGATGAAAATAATGCTCAAAAAGATTGTTTCAAAGCTTCAAATACTATTCATTCCTTGCCAGAGCAATAATTATCGCCCAAAGTTCTTAGCAGGTAGACTTTTATTTTATTTTTTCATCATTGTGATTTTGCTGAAGCTTGCTTTTGTCTCTTTTTTATTCTATTTTCCCGAAACCCTCTTTTTTGCTGAGATTTCACGCACCTACCTGATTGAATTAACCAATCAAGAAAGAGAGAATCTGGGCATTAATTCCTTAAGAGAAAACCTCCAGTTAGACAAAGCAGCCCTTCTTAAGGCCCAGGATATGCTTGACAAAGATTATTTCAGCCACCAGAGCCCGGAGGGGATAGTGCCCTGGCATTGGTTCGGCGAGGCAGATTACAGTTATCAAAAGGCAGGAGAGAATTTAGGCATAGGATTTCTGGATTCAGAAGAAATCTATTGGGCCTGGTATGATTCTCCCTCTCATCAAGCAAATCTTTTGAATTCAAATTTTCAAGATATTGGCATCGCCATCTTAACAGGAGAGTTTGAGGGAGCAGAAACTACGGTGGTGGTCCAGCTTTTTGGTTCTCCTCTAATTGAGAAAGTTCCAGAAAAAGAAGAATTACCCAAAATAGTAAGTGGCGCCGCTGAAGAGAAAGAAATTGTCTCAGGGCCAACCCAAGAATCTGAGGTAGAACCTGAAGTAAAGGGTATCTTAGGGCTTAATTTTTTTAGATTTATGACCATAACTTATGATGATTTGGTTCAAAAGATTATTTTCTTTTCCCTGGCTTTAATTATTATTTCTTTAATGGTTAATATTCTGGTTAAGTTTAATGTTCAGCATAAAGATTTAATCTGGAAAACGGTTTTATTGGCAGCCATCTTGGGCTTGTTTGTTCTCATTAATAAAGAGTTGATTATTCAATTTATCCCTCACAGTTTGAGCATTTATTAAGATTAAACAAATTCTATGAAAGAAACAATCAGACGACTTTACAAACCCTTTATTCTCATATTTTTAGTTAGTCTTTTGATTATCAATTGGCATGATATTTCATTCATTTTTAATTATCACTTCATCTCGGGCCAACTTTCTAATTGGTGGGAAGTAATTAAACCAGCCCAAGCGGAACTGACTGATAATGATTATTTTGTTAAAGAGGGTTTCATTGAAATTCCAAAAATTGGCATTGAGGCCCCAATTATTTTTGCCGAAAATGATAGCGATGAGAATTTCCAGAAGGCCTTAAAAAAAGGGGTTTTGCTTCATCCTGTCTCTGCCTTACCGGGTGAGCCGGGAACTACCATAATTTTGGGTCATAGCGCTCCTGTTGGCTGGCCCAAGATAAATTATGACTGGGTTTTTAACGATTTAAATGAATTGACCAAAGAAGATGAATTTTACATTTATTTCAATCATCAGCGATATTCCTACAAAGTTATTGAAAAATTCTTTCTCGCTCCAGGAGAAGAAATTCCCTCATTTGATTTGACAAGCTCCAAATCTATGGTAGTATTATTAAGTTGTTGGCCCCCGGGCAAAGACCAGGAAAGAATCGTTGTCCAAGCAACATTGGTAATATGATTAAACAAAGCAAAATTAAATTAATATTCTCTATCGTAATATTATCCTTGATGGCGGGAGGCGTAGTTTTGCCTTCAGGTTTTGTTTTTGCTCAAAGTTATATAGTAGACCTTGAAGGCCATTATCTTCTGGCTTGGGGGAGTCCTACAGGAGGAGTACCTACCAGGATAAATTACATAGAACGTTCCATCAATCTGCCTTATTATGGGCGATATGAAGTTCGAACTTATTACAACGCCAATAGTGGTCAAAACCAACTTTATGAAGAATTCAAGGTTTTAGTTGATGGAAGATACATTGGCCAAACCTCTGACCCCAACTCAACCCCGAATGGCCCTGATTATGAAAATGAATATTTAGGAGAGCATGATTTCACAGCTGGAGACCATCAGGTTCGTCTTGAACATGCTTGGAATTATGCCGACGTTGGTTCTCAAAGTGTTCACCTTGAAAATGTCACTTTTACCCTAACGGTTATCAATCGTCCTCCCGTAGCTAACGCTGGTCCCGACAAAGAGCTCTACGAGGAACAATCAGTAATCTTAGAGGGCTCAGGTTCTGACCCCGATGGAGATCCTTTAACTTATTATTGGTCCTGTACCGGAGGTTCTCTTTCTAATCGATATACTGCTCAACCCATCTTTACCGCTCCTCAAGTCAGCTCTGACAGAAGCTACACCTGTACCTTAACCGTTACCGATGATGAAGGACTTAGTGCTTCCGACAGTATGCAGGTTACAGTCAGGAACAGCATCCTTTCTCCTCAAGTAGAAACCAATCCTGCCACTAATATCCAAACTACCGGAGCCACCTTAAACGGCTATCTCCAGAATATGGGTGGGGCAAACTCCTGTGATGTCTGGTTCCAATGGGGCCAAACCTCTTCTTATGGACAAGAAACTTATCATTATTCAAAATCCTATACAGGCTCATTCAACTATACTCTCTCCAGTCTATCCCAAGACACAACCTATCATTTCAGAGCGGTAGCAGAAAACAACGAAGGAATCTCTTATGGTCAAGATAGAACATTTATTACTTCTCATAATAATCGTCCTCCTTACGCCAACGCTGGACCCGACAAAGAGGTTTATGAGGAAGAATCCGTAAGGTTAGATGGTTCTGGCTCTGACCCTGATGGAGATTCCCTAACTTATAGTTGGTTCTGTACCGGAGGTTATCTTTCCAACAGATATACTGCCAGACCCACTTTTGATGCTCTTTCGGTCAGTTATGACCGAACCTATACTTGCACCTTAACCGTTACCGATGATGAAGGACTTAGTGATTCCGACAGCATGAGGGTCAAAGTGCTTAATCAAGGAGGGGAAGTTTGCTCAAAGACCAATTCAAGCTGTTCTAATCCCAATGGTTATATCTATCTTGGAGATACAAAATCGGGTTGTTTAAATGACAGCGATTGGAAATATTACAAGGTTAGACAGTCTTCCGGGGAAAAGATTAAAATTGAACTTAGCTGGTCCGGAACAGGTTGTAATCTGAATGATTTATATATTTACAGCTCTGGCTGCAGTCAAATCTATTCCCAAGACGATAGTCTCAGGGTTAAAACTTGGGAAGGAACCCCTTCTTCGGATATCATCATTGGTCTTGACGGAGATTCCTCTAATGACAATTGTCAATGGAGCTTAAAAACAATAGGTGTGGGCGGCCAGGCAGGATTGAGTGTCCAAAAATCAGCCAAGAATCTTTCTCGGGAAGATACCAAATGGTATTCCTCCTATCGAAGCGCTGACCCCGGAGATAAATTGCTTTTCAAGCTCGTAGTCAAATCAACAGGTGATACCGAAGCTGATAATGTTAAGGTTAGAGACACCTTGCCATCAAAGATAATCTATCAAGGTGATTTGGAAATTGATGGTGTTTCCAATAGCAAAAATATCACTGAGACAACTATTAACATCGGAGATTTATCACCGGGAGAATCAAAGACAATCACCTTTGAAGCCAAAGTTGCTGCCAAGGAAAAATTCAGTTACGGAACTACTGAATTAATCAACAGTGCCAGGGCATACACCACCGAAACCTCAGACACTGACACTTTTAAAGTAATTGTTCAAAAAAAGGGAGTAGCTGGCGTGGTGACTGGCATCAGTTCTGGTATTTTTCATTCTCTCTTGCTTCCTTTGGGCATAGCTTTACTTATAGTTTGGATTTTCAGGTCAAAACTAATTGGTTTAGATAAATGGACAGAAGGACGCAAAAGAGAAATAGGGGAATATCGAGCCAAAAAGACCTTGAAAAAGAAAATTACCCAGCTTAGAACTAAGGGATACTTTAAGGAATAACTGGCCGCTCAATAGGACCAGAGACGCTCGGTCTGCCTCGCGCCTCTTAATGCCACCTTTTCAAAGGTGGTTTTTGTATTCTTGGCAAATTGTGGAGAAACTGTGGAGAAAATAAAGAGTTAAATAGGGTTTTCCTTGATTTTTCAATGAAAACAGGGGTTCTTAGAAGTGGTAGGAAGGTGATTGACTTTGGTCTAAAATGGAGTGAAAATGGAGACAGATGGGAGATTGTGGATAACTGTGGGATAACTAACCCTTTCTGTGGATAATTCCAAAGGAATTAGACACAGAATACAGAGAGGGGTCGGGAGAGAAGAATTCTCTCCCGTATAGGAAACCAGTGAGCCGAAGCGAGCGCCAGAAACCGAGGGTTTCTGGGGAGCGCAGCGAAACGAACAAAGCGAGCGCCTGCCGAAGGCAGGAAGAGCGGAGCGACTTTTGGGGATAACTCTAAATTATGTTTCTTGGCGAATACAAATATTCTATAGACGATAAAAAACGGTTGGCTATTCCTGCTAAATTCAGGCAAACCCTGGGCAAGAAAGCGATTATTACTCGTGGGCTGGACAACTGTCTATTTTTGTACCCCTCTCGTGAGTGGGAGAAATTAGCCAAAAAATTATCCCAATTGCCATTGTCTCAGGCCGATGCCAGGGGATTTGCCAGAATTATGTTGGCTGGAGCCATGGAGGTTAATCTGGACAGACTGGGAAGGATTTTAGTCCCGGATTATTTAAAAAAATATGCTTCTTTGCAAAAGAAAGTAGTTATTGCAGGTCTTTATAATCGAATTGAAGTTTGGGACGAGAAGAAATGGGCCCTCTATAAAGAAAAGATAGAGAAAGAAGCAGGAGATATCGCTGAAAGGTTGAAGGAGTTAGGCGTGTAATGACATGCACATTCCAGTTCTTCAAAAAGAAGTTATAGAATATCTCAGCCCTAAACCAAATGAGAATTTCATTGATGCCACGTTTGGTGAAGGTGGTCACTCTCTGGCTATTTTAGAAAGAAATAAGCCCGAGGGGAAAGTGCTGGGGATTGAACTTGACCCAATACTTTATCAGAAATTAGAAGAAAGAAAAGTTGAGAGATTGGTCTTAGTTAATGATTCTTATGTGAACCTTAAAGAGATTGTTGAGAAGTATAATTTCAAACCAGTTCGGGGAATCTTGTTTGACCTGGGCATGTCAAGCTGGCATTTAGAGGAATCGGGCAGGGGATTCAGTTTTCAAAAAGATGAAATTCTTGATATGAGATACGGTTCCCGACAAAATCCTCTAACTGCCCAGGAGAATTTGAACCGGTGGCCAGAAAAAGAAATTGAAAGAATTTTAGGAGAATACGGAGAAGAAAGATTCGCCAGAAGAATTGCCAGAGAAATTATTGAGGCGAGAAAGAAAAATCCCATAAAAAGAACAGGGCAATTGGTAGAGATTATCAGAAGAGCAACTCCTTTCTGGTATCAGCAAAAGAGAATCCACTTTGCCACAAAAACCTTTCAGGCCTTGAGGATTGCGGTAAATGATGAGTTAGCAAATCTTAAGAAAGCCCTGCCTCAAGCTTTGGAAGCTTTAGACAAAGAAGGAAAAATGGTGATTATTTCCTTTCATTCGTTGGAAGATAGAATCGTTAAAAATCTTTTCAAGGAAAACGCTAAAAAAGGTCTCTTACAAATCTTAACTAAAAAACCAATTGTTCCTGCAGCTGAGGAACTCCAAAAAAATCCTCGTGCAAGGTCGGCTAAACTAAGGGCAATTATAAAAATATGATAAATCATCAAACATCTGTTTCGGCGCTAACTTTTCCTCGATTAATCTCAATCACGATTTTATTTCTGATTATTTCTTTATTGATTTTCTATGTCTTTCAGGTAGGACTGGTGGTCAAGGGAAATTATCTAATCAGAAATTATACTCAAGAACTTAAAAATCTTTCAACAGAGAATGAAGGGATGGGAATTAAAGCAACCCAGAATCTCTCTTTGAGCAGCGTTGAAAAAGAGATTCAAGAACTAAATTTTGTTCCGGTCTCCGAAATCAACTATATTTCAATATCCCACGATTATTTGGTAAGAGAAAGCCAGTAGTATCTGCCACAGCCCCTCCCACCGCCCGCTAATTTGTTTCACAAATTAACAATACTTAAGGAAGTAATAAAATAATGAAAAATTGGAAAGTGTATGTGATATTTTTTCTTTTTATTGGATTTTCAGGGCTCATTTTTTTTCAACTGTATTCTTTACAAATAAAGAAAGGGGATTATTACGGGGTCTTAGCTTTAGGCCAGCAAACATCTCCCGATGAAGTTCCAGGAAAACGAGGGGAGATTTTTTTTAGCAAAAAACCCGAACCTTTAGCTCAAACTAAAGAGAAAAATATAATTTACATTTTTCCTGAGAGAGTAGCAGACAAAGAAAAAACTGCGGAATTTTTGGAAGAGATTTTAGCCGAAGAAAAAGAAGAGCTCCTATCTTTATTGGAAGAAGGGGAGATTATCAAAAGAGAAATATCCGACCAGAATGTTGAGAGGATGAAAAGAGAGAATTTGCCGGGAGTTCATCTTGATCAAGTTCTTAGCAGGGCTTATCCTTACGGAGCCTTGGCCTCCCATCTAATTGGTTTTACCAATCAAGAGGGAAAAGGTCAATATGGCTTGGAGGGTTATTTTGACAAGACGTTGAGGGGAAAAGACAGCTTCCAGCAAAAAGAAAGATCGCCTCTTGGCTATTTGGCTTTATTCTCAGATGAAGAAATAGAGGATTCTAAGGGAGGCGACCTTTTCCTGACCTTAGATTATAATATTCAATATTTCTCTGAAAAAGTTTTAGGGAACGCCAAAGAAAAATGGGACATTGAGTCAGGCCAAATTATAGTTTTGGAACCCTCCACCGGGAAAATTATTGCCTTAGCCAATTTTCCAAGTTTCAATCCCAACCAGTATGGCGAGGAAGAAGATTTGGGAGTATTTCTTAACGGAGCTTTACAGAAACTTTTTGAGCCGGGCTCGGTTTTCAAGCCGATAACTTTTGCCGCAGCCCTTCAGGAAGGCGAAATTACCCCCCAGACAGAATACGAGGATAAGGGACAAGTTGATGTTGGTGGTCCTCCTATTTATAACTTTGAAAGAAGAGTTTGGGGAACTCAAACTATGACTGATGTTCTGGAAGAGTCAATTAACACCGGGGCGGTTTTTGTTCAACAAGAGCTTGGCCAGGAAAGATTTTTGAAGTATTTGGAAAAATTTGGTTTTTTTGAAAAGACAGAAATTGATTTACAGGGTGAAGAGTTTTCCGAGAATGAAACTTTAAGAAATGGCTTCCCCCGGGATTTTGCTACGGCCTCTTTTGGCCAGGGGATTCAACTTAATGCTGTCCAATTAGCCATGGCTTTCGGGGCGATAGCCAATGGAGGGAAATTGATGAAACCCTATCTTGTTGAGAAAATAGTTCAAGACGATGGTCAAGAGCTTGAGATTGAGCCCCAACTCAGAAGAGAGGTAATTTCAGAAAAAACTTCCGCCCAACTTACCGCCATGTTGGTTAGCGTGGTGGAAAATGGTTCTGGGAGAAGAGCCCAAATTGATGGCTATTTTATTGCCGGGAAAACCGGCACCGCCCAAATTCCTCTTCGAGGAGGAGGTTATTTTGAAGATAAAACAATCCACAGCTTTATGGGGTTTTTCCCGGCCCTGAACCCGAGGGTTTTAATTTTAATAAAACTAGATAATCCCAGGGGAATAAAAACAGCTGCTTACTCTGCCGTTCCTCTTTTCAGGGATTTAGCCAAGTACATTATAGATTTCTGGGAAATCCCCCCAAGCTATGAGTAAAAGCGCTTGCCAGCCTCTTTTTTTGTGGTAAGATAGACAAAGTTGGCCCTATCGTCTAGTGGCTTAGGACGCATGGTTCTCAACCATGTAACTCGGGTTCAAATCCCGATAGGGCCACCAACGGGTCTTTCAAATGGCCTATTTTTTTATTACAATAGGGTAATGGTTACGAAAGAGACCAAAAAACATCATTGGCATACGCTATCTCCAGAAAAAGTTGCTGAGATTTTGAAAACAGACTTAGGAGAAGGATTATCAGAAGAAGAGGTGAAGATTCGGCAAAAAAAGTTTGGCTTGAATAAACTTCCTAAAGAGAAGCCCTTGCCCAAAGTTAAGATATTTTTATCTCAATTTCAGAGCCCTTTGATTTATATTTTACTTATTGCGGGAATGGTAACTTTAATTTTGGGAGAGTGGACAGATACCATAGTTATTTTTTTTGCTGTTCTTTTAAATACCATTGTTGGCTATTTTCAAGAAAACAAGGCCTCCAATGCTCTGAGGGAACTAAAAAAAGTTTTAAAGCGAAAAGCTACCTGCTTGAGGGAGGGAAAGAGAAAAGAAATTTTTCAAGAGAACTTGGTTCCTGGTGATATGGTGATTTTGAAAGCTGGAGATAAAGTACCCTCGGATGGAAGAATTATTGAAAGTTCAAACTTAAAAATCAATGAAGCTCCCTTGACCGGAGAATGGTTGGCAGCAGAAAAAATAGCTGAGGTTTTAACCAAAGAGGTGCCTTTAGCTGATAGAGACAATATGGTTTATATGGGGACAACGGTTGAAGATGGGGAAGGGAAGGCGATTATTACTGAAATTGGAGCTCAAACTGAAATTGGCAAGGTGGCTATTTTAATCAAAGAGACAAAAGAAGAAAAAACTCCTTATCAAAAAAAATTAGCTCATTTTTCAAAGATTGTGGCTTGGCTTGTTGGTCTTGCCTCTCTTTTTATTTTTATTGAAGGGATGGTGACTGGAGGGGAATTTGTGGAAATGTTCACGACGGCGGTAGCGGTAGCGGTAGCGGCCATTCCCGAAGGGCTGCCGGTTGCCATGACGGTGATTTTGGCTTTGGGCATGCAAAGAATTTTAAAAAGAAAAGGATTGGTGCGGAAATTAGCTTCAGCTGAAACCCTGGGAAGCACCTCAATAATCGCCACTGATAAAACTTTGACTTTAACCCAGGGAAAAATGGAACTTGCAGAAGTTAGAGCTGAAGATATGAATTTAGCTTTAAAAATTGCTTCTTTTTGTTACGAGGCCTTTGTGGAGAATCCTCAAGACCCAAGGCCAGATTGGAAGATAAGAGGAAGACCTACCGATAGGGCTTTGATTTTGGCTGGGGAAGAGAAGGGATTCACTAAGCACCAATTAGAAAAAGAATTTCCTGAAATTGATGAAATTCCTTTTAATTCTCAAAATAAGTTTATTGCTACCTTGCATCAAACAAAAGAAGGCAAAGTTTTATTTGTCTCTGGGGCTCCAGAAAAGATTATTGAATTAAGCTCCATTGATAAAAATACTTTCCTAAAATTAAATCGAGATTTAGAAAATTTGACAAGTCAGGGATTAAGGGTAATTGCCGTTGGCTGCAAAAAAACCAAAGAGGAAAAACTTAAAATTGAGGATGTAAGCGATTTAACTTTTGTTGGATTTATCGGCTTGAAGGACCCCCTGAGAAAGGAAGTGAAAGAGGCAATTGATATTTGCCAGGAAGCTGGCATGAAGCCAATTATTGTTACTGGAGACCACGTTTTAACCGCCAGGGCCATAGGGAAAGAATTGGGACTTAAAGTAAAAAAAGAGAATATTCTTGAAGGAAAAGAGTTGGACAATATTTCAGATAAGGAGCTTGATAAAAAATTAGATAAAATTAATGTTTTTGCCAGAGTAGAACCCAAGCATAAAATAAGAATCATCAGGGCCTGGCAAGCCAAGAATCAAGTGGTGGCAATGACCGGTGATGGCATCAATGATGCCCCAGCTCTTAAAAAAGCTGATATCGGAATAGCTTTGGGTTCGGGAACCGAAGTTGCTAAAGAGGTTTCCGACTTAGTTTTACTCAATGATAGTTTCTCTATAATTGTGGCAGCAATTGAGGAAGGACGAGCCATTCTTGATAACATCAGGAAGGTTATCACTTACTTGCTTTCTGATAGTTTCACCGAAGTAATTTTGATAGGGGTGAGTATTATTGCTCGGCTGCCCTTGCCCGTAATAGCAGTTCAAATTTTATGGGTGAATTTAATTGAAGATGGTCTACCAAGCATTGCTTTAGCCTTTGAGCCCAAAGAGAAAGATTTAATGACTCAGAAACCTACGGGACATAAAGCACCGCTTTTAACCCGAGAGATGAAAGCCATTATTTTTATTATTGGAATTTTTACCGATTTAATTCTTCTCGGCCTGTTTTTTGTGCTATTGGGAAAATTTGGCGAAGGAAACTTAAATTACATTCAAACAATGATTTTTGCCTGTTTGGGCAGTAATTCTTTGTTCTATGTTTTTTCTTGTAAAAGCTTGAGAAAAAATATCTGGCATATTAATCTTTTCAATAACAAATTTTTGTTGTTGAGTTGTGGGGTTGGATTTCTGGCTTTGATCGCTGCTTTGTATATTCCAGCTTTCCAAACCTTATTAAAAACAGTACCTTTAGGATTTTTTGACTGGCTGATTATAATTGGACTTGGCTTAATAAATATAGTAGCTATTGAAGCCGCCAAACATTATTTCATTGTCCGACGTCAAACTAACATATAACCTCAAACTATGCCCTGGCTTTATATCTTAATTTTTGTTGGTTCTTGTCTGGTCTTAATCAGGTCCAGTACCTGGGTGGTCAGGTCCTTAATCAGAATTGCTCGCGTTCTCAGATGGAGTGAGTTTTTGGTAAGTTTCTGCTTAATGGCTTTTGCCACCTCTTTACCGGAGCTTTTTGTTGGTTTAAGCTCTGCTTTTCACAAAATTCCCCAACTGAGTTTTGGCAATGTTATTGGAGCCAACATCTTAAATTTAACGCTGGGAATAGCTCTTGTAGTTTTGCTGGCGCGGGGTTTAAAAATGAGAGACCAGCTTGCCAAAAAGGATTCTTTCTATACGGCCATTATTGCCTTCTTACCCATTCTTTTAATGCTGGACGGACAGGTTTCAAGGGTAGATGGCATAATTTTATTGGGAGCTTTGGTTTTTTATTTAAGTAGGGTTTTGCGGCAGAGAGAGAGATTTGTCAGTGTTTTTAATAATGAAGTTGTAAGGAATTGGATTCAATTTAAGTCATTTCTGAAAGATATCGGAATACTTTTTGCCGGGGTAGCCTTGCTTTTGCTGTCGGCTGAAGGAGTAGTTAGAACGGCCAGCTTTTTGGCTCAGCGTATGAACTTTTCTTTGGTTGCCACCGGTATTCTTTTCGTTAGTTTAGGCACTGTTTTGCCGGAAATCACCTTTGGCATAAGGGCTTTAATGATGGGCCACAAAGAAATGGTTTTGGGTAATTTTATGGGTACGGTGATTGTCAATTCGGCCTTGATTTTGGGAGTGGTCAGTATAATTTCTCCTTTGAAGATACCAAATTTCTCACCTTATTTTGTGGGAATTTTATTCACCGTAATCGTTGCCTTAACTTTCGCTATTTTTGCCAGAACCGGCCGCAAAATCACCAAAAAAGAAGCCCTGGCTCTATTGGGCATTTACGCCCTTTTTGTCGCCTCTCAACTGCTAATAAGATAAGGGCTTGCTTTTTTCCATCAAAAATAATAGTATAGATATCACCTATGTCGGATTTCCTTTTTATTTTAATTGTTTTTTTGATTGTCTTGGCTGGGATTAGTATCTCTGTTTTTTACATTAAAAGAGAGACCAAAAAACTGAAAGAATCTCCCAAAGAAGAAGTTCCCCTGGGCATGATAAAGCAAGACATTGAGAACCTGAGAAAGAAGTTTGAAAACGGCTATTCCCAGATGGCTCAAGAGCTCGGTAAGGTTCAGGAAATAGGCAGGGGCATCAGAGAATTTCAGGAATTTCTGCGCTCACCAAAATTAAGAGGGAACGTTGGTGAGCAAATTTTACGGGGTTTGCTTGAACAGATTTTGCCAAAACAAAATTTCACCTTACAGTATCGATTCAGAGAAGGCCAGGTTGTTGATGCCATTATTAAAACCAATCAGGGAATTATTCCCATTGATTCAAAATTTCCCATGGAGAATTTCCGAAAGATGATGAAAGAAAATTCCCAGGCCAGAGAAACCTTTCAGAGAGAGTTCTTACGGGATATAAAAAAGCACATTAATGATATTGCTGGGAAATATATTTTACCTCAAGAGGGGACGGTTGATTTTGCTTTAATGTATCTGCCCTCAGAGCCGGTTTACCACGAAATCACCTTAAATCAACCAGAAATTTTGGACTACGGCAACCAGAAAAAAGTTTATTTTATTTCGCCAAACTCTTTCTATTATTTCTTAAAAATTGTTATGATGGGACTTGAGGGAGCCAAGATTGAAGAGGGAACCAAGAAAATTCTGAATGGAATGAAAGCAGTTCAACAGGAAGCCATAAAATTTGACGGAGAATTTTCTACTCTACTGAGTCATATTGACCATGCCAAAAACGCCTCAGACAGAACCAGGAGCAGATTTGGCAGGTTAACAGAGAAGATTGAACGTTTGGGGGAATTGGAGGCACCCAAGGAGAGAAAAAAGTTAGAATAATATGTTCGCTGTTATTAAAACCGGAGGGAAACAGTATCTTGTTTCTCCCGAAGATAAAATCAAAATAGAGAAAATTGACAAGAAAGAAGGCGGAGAAATTACCTTTAGCCACGTTTTGTTATTGGAAAAAAACAAAAAATTAGAGATTGGCAACCCCAAAGTTAAGGGAGCGAAAGTTATTGCTAAAGTTTTGCAGCAGGGAAGAGGCAAGAAAGTAGTTATTCTCAAACAAAAACCCAAGAAACGTTACCAACTAAAAAAGGGGCATCGCCAGCCCTTCACCGAAATAGAGATTATTAAGATTGAAAATGGGAACCAGTCGCTTCGCTCCTTGTAATTGTCTTGCAATTAAGGAAACTTGATTATCTTCTGCTCTCAAGAGCAGACGATAGGGTTTCTTCGTCAGCGTATTCTAATTCACCACCCTTTGGCAAACCTTGACCAAGTTGGGTGATTTTTATTTCTAATGATTTAAGCTTTCTTTGGAGCCATAAAGTAGTGTTTTGACCTTCAGTGGTGGGATTGATGGCTAAAATTACCTCGCCTGAAGCCTTGGCGAAGGCTGGCTCCCCCTTGATTCTCTCAATCAACTTATTAACTCTCTCTTCCATTTTCTCTTTCTCTTTTTCTTTCTCAAATCCAGAAATAGTGCCTCCTAAAACAAAATAAAGTCCTTTAAATTTTCTGGTCTTCTCAATTGCTTCCAAATCAACCTCTTTTTCCACCAAACAAATTAAACTTTTATCTCTTGTCTTGTCCGAGCAAATTGGACAATGTTCTTCTTCGCCTTCAAAAGAGTTGAAGCAAAGAGGACAGAGCTTTATTTTGCTTTTCAATTCCTCAATGGCTGCCGTTAGTTCTTCAATCTTCTCTTTGGGAATTTTGATTAGATGAAAAACAAAACGACTGGCCGTCTTGGGACCAACTGTTGGGAACTTAGAAAACAAATCAATAAGTTTTTGAATGGAAGGAGGATACATAATTATTCCGTATATCTCTTCTCCACGTCTTTGAAGCTCACCCTTTGTTCGTTAAAGTAAAGCTCAACCTTTCCTACTGGTCCATTTCTGTGTTTAGCAATTATGATATCAGCAACATTTTTCCTCTCGGTGTTTGGTTTGTAGCGATCTTCCCTGTATATAAATAACACTACGTCTGCATCCTGCTCTTGGGCACCCGACTCACGAAGGTCGGATAGTCTTGGAATTTGGGGGGTTCTTTGCTCAACCGCCCTCGATAATTGAGAAATAACTAAAACCGGTACATTGAGTTCTCTGGCTAAACTTTTAAGGGACCTAGAAATTTCAGTTACTTGTTGGACCATAGTCTGGTTCGGATTTCTTGCTTCCATTAATTGTAAATAGTCAATTATTAAAAGTCCTAATCCCTTATCTGCCTGTAATCTCCGGGCCATGGCTCTCATTTGTAAAACGTTAGAGCTCGCTGCGTCATCAATGAAAATCGGGGCTTCTGATAAGGTTCCCATGGCGGCTCTAATTCTATCAAAATCATTATTTTCACCTTCATCAGATAATCTTCCTGTTCTCAGCCGCCACAAATCAATATCGGCTTGGGCGGCAATCAAACGGTCAATAACTTGGTCTCTTGACATTTCCAAGCTGAAAATCCCAACCGGTATCTTCTTTTCTAAAGCAACATAACGAGCAATGTCCGTAGCCATAGCCGACTTTCCCAGACTGGGTCTGGCTGCCAGAATTATTAAGTCAGATTTTTGAAGCCCGGCCAGGATATTATCAAGAGCTCTGAAGCCGGTAGGGATTCCCCGAAGCCCTCCTTTGTGTTTTGAGAGCTCGTCAATTCTTTTGAAAGTTTCCTCCAGGGTTTCCCTAACCGGAGTGAAGGTTTGAGTTAAAGATTTTTGGGCAATACTGAAAATCTTTTTTTCAGCGCTATCCAAAAGAGTATCAACGTCTTCTGATTCCTGGTAAGCCAATCCTCCAATTTGATGAGAAGCATCAATTAAATCCCTTAAAATTCTTTTTTGCTGGACTATCTTAGCATAGTTTAAAACATGGGAGGCGGTCGGCACGGAATTGACTAAACCCGTCAGATAGCTGGCTCCGCCAATTTCTTCAAACTGATTTTTCTCCTTTAATTTTGAAGAAACACTCAAAACATCAATCGGCTCTCTCTTTTCAAAAAGTCCCATCATCACCCCATAAATTGACTGATGATTTCTCTTATAAAAATCTCGGGGAATTAAAAAATCCACCACTTTTAAAATAGCTTCGGGGTCAATCATCAGGCAGCCCAAAAGCGACTTTTCTGCTTCAATATTCTGTGGTGGAAGTTTGTCTGAAAGCTCCTCTGGCATATACTACAATATACCTCTGGAGCAAAGATTAGTCAAATCTTTTGATTTTAGAGCCTTTTTCGGTGTCTTCAATACTATAGCCGAGTTTCTGGATTCTTTTTCTAACTTCATCAGCTTTTTGCCAGTTTTTCTGGATTCGGCATTTTTCACGAAGCTCAACCAGCTTTTTTATTTCCTTGGGTAAAGTTTCTCTTCCCTCAATCTTTTTGAAATCCAAAATATCGAAAATCTCATTTATTTTTTTGAAGAAATCATAAATCGTTTTTGTTTCTTTTTGAGATAATTGGTTCCCACCAATTTTTTTGTTTATTTTAGAAATAAAATCAAAAACTAACCCTTTGGCTTTCGGTGTATTAAAATCATCTTCCAAAACTTCAAAAAACCTTTTCTCAAAATTCTCTATCAGGTTTCTATTGTCTTTTCTTGGTTTTCCTTTCGTGTCTTTCAGTTTTCTCAAAAATTCTTCCAACTTATTTAAATTTGTTTTAGCTTCTTTTGCTAACTTGTCTGAAAAATCAAGAGGGGAGCGGTAATGAGAGGAAAAAACAATAAACCTTAAAACTTCAGGCCCATATTCTTTCAGAAAATCTTTTATAGTAACGAAATTACCAAGCGATTTTGCCATCTTTCGGCCATTTATCGTTAAAAATCCTACATGAAGCCAATATCTTACCATGGGTCTTTTATTAGACACTGCTTCCATTTGGGCAATTTCTGCCTCATGGTGGGGAAAAACTAAATCTCTTGCTCCTCCGTGGATATCGTACTGGACCCCAAAATACTTCTCACTGATGGCCGTATCCTCAATGTGCCAGCCCGGTCTGCCATTACCCCAGGGGCTTGGCCATTTCGGTTCTCCGGCTCTGGAAAATTTCCACAAGCAAAAATCACCCCTATTTCTTTTTTTCCTGCCGATGTCAATCCGCGAAACAGCATCTTCGGCTTGCTCTACGCTTCTTCTGGATAATTTCCCGTAATCTTTGAATTTTTTAATATCATAGTAAATTCCATCTTCTATTTGGTAGGCATATCCCTTTTTCAGCAATCTTTCAACCTGGCTTTGAATCTCCTTGATATGTTCGGTGGCTCTGGCATATTTTGTTACGCTGTCAATCTTAAGTGTTTACATGTCTATTAAATATTCTTTTTCAAAAAAACGAGCTAACTTTAACCACTTTTTCTTTTCTTTTTTTGCTCTCAAGATAATTTTATCGTCAATGTCAGTGATATTTTGTAAATAAAAAACCTTATACCCCAGAAATTTTAAATAGCTAACAAGCATATCATAACTAACATAGGTTCTGGCGTGCCCTAAATGAGAAAAGTCGTAAGTAGTTGTCCCGCAGACAAAAAGATCCACCTTCTTTTTCTTCCTCGGCCTGAAAACTTCCTTTTTTCGCGAAAGAGTATTATAAAACTTAAGCATGTTATTTTATTTTAGCACAGTATTTGTTTTAGCACAGTATTTGCTCTTTTTTTAATTTTTGTATACCTTGCTCTATTTATTTTATTTTGTTAAAATGTACTAATGAGAAAATCTGATGTTATAGCGCCAATTGTTATTGCTGAAGCCAATGCCTGGCTGATACTGGCCATCCTCAAGGCCATCAGCTTTAATTTAAGAGATTTTCTACAGAAACTGAACCTTGAATATCTTTTTACGCCAGCCAATTTTGTTTTGATTACTTTGCCTATAAGCTTGCCCCTCCTTGCTTTGGCTTTTATCTTTATTGTTTCTTTTTTAAGAGAGAAGATGCCTGCCATTTGGCAGTTAGGAAAGTTTATGTTGGTTGGCACCCTAAACACTTTTATTGACCTTGGTATTTTAAACTTTTTGATGGTGCTTTTCGGG
>JAUVXX010000001.1 GCA_030603395.1 bacterium
AAGGAATTACTCTGGCAAACAAAGCAACGGCTATACCAATCAGGGCATAAACAATTGTCCCTTGTCCCTTTTTCCTCTTTTCCGGGTCTCCCGTAGCAAACAAGATGACAAAGCCACCCCAGATGATCATGATGGTAGAAATAACAATCAAGATGTAGAAGAACCAACCGGTGGCAGTAGAGACAGTATTGAGCAAACAGCAGATACCAGGACAAGTACCAGCGGGCGGAACATTACAGCGATTTCCGCTTTGAGGACATACTAGAACCCCGTCTTTATCTTTCATGTCAAAGTTATGTCTCATCATGCATCCTGAGGGAATATCTTGTGGTGGCTCTTGAGCTGAAGCAACCACTGGCAAAACCAAGGTAGCCAATAAACTTGCTAAAACTAAAGCAGGTAATACTTTTTTCATTTAATTTTAATTAATTATTGATTAATAATTATTGATTAACGTTCGACCTTTGCTTTGCTTTAATAAATTTTTAAGGTGTGCCCTTTAAAATACCCTCAATAATGCTAATTATTATTCTACTAAATAGTATAATCCCTAAACCGACAATTGTCCAGAGCATTATTTTTTGTCCGGTTTTGACCCTTTCCGGGCTGCCCCCCGCCGTCAAAAAGTAAAAAGCACCAACTAAAATCATTAAGGGCGCCAAAATCAGCCCCAGTCGAAAAGCCCAGGTGGTAATCGTATTAACAAGTTCTGGTATGGTCGTAACCGTAATGGGTGGTTCAATTTCTACCCCCAGAGCCATCAGAGGGAGCAAAACAAAACCAAAAATGACTATTGTTTTAAATAAACCTGAAATCATTCTTTTTATCTTAATACTTTTACCTCTTAAAGACAAGTCCATAGTGGTAATCCCCGGCTTTAAATTCTTTTTCTAGCAGAAAGCCGAGTCTCTGGGCTATTTCTTTGACTTCCTCTTGAGAAACCCTGCCATCTTCAGGTCCCAGGGAGGCCTGGGGCGTCCATTCAACCACCAAAATTCTTCCTCCCGGCTTCAAAACTCTTTTGGCTTCCTCAAAAACTCCTTTTTTATCCTCAATTTGAAACAACAGGTCGGTTATTAAGACCAAATCGCAAGAGAAACCCGTCAAGCCCGGAATTCTCTCCTCAACATTGGCAATTATCTTTTTGATATTGGAAATTCCCTGAATTTTGGCTCGACTTTCCAAAGCCGAAAGAGGCTCTTCTTGAATATCAATGGCAAAAACCCGACCTTCCTCAAGTTTCTTGGCTAAGGGAATAGCCCAGCCACCCGCTCCCGACCCAAAATCGGCGGCTGTCATATTAGCCCTTAATTCTATTTGGTTTAAAATTTGAGTGGGATCTACAAACTCCATATTTCTAAAGACAGACTGCCGATACTACCTTGTCTCCTTTCCTTAACCTCATCACCCTCACTCCAGAGGTTGCCCTGCCAAGAATTGAGATTGAACCAAGAGAACTTCTGATAACCTGGCCCTTCTGGGAAACGACAATCAAATCTTTTTCCTCTGCCCCAACGACTTTTGAGAAAACAATTCTTCCGGTTTTTGAGGTAATTTTGGCGACCTTTATACCAGAACCTCCTCTCCTTTGCAATCTATATTCACTGACTTTTGTTCTCTTGCCATAGCCGTTTTCCATAACCACCAGCAAATATTCTTTTACTTTTAAGTTTTTTATGATACTCATGCCAATCACCTCGTCCTCCTTGTCCAACCTGATGCCGTGCACTCCGGAAGCCGCCCTTCCCATCACCCTCAGGTCTTTTTCCTTGAACTTGATTGATTTACCATCTCTTGAGACCAAAATTATCTCATCTCTCACATCGGCAATTTTGGCTGACCTCAGAAAGTCCCCCGGCCGTAGATTGATGGCTCGAAGCCCGGTTCTTCGGACATTTTTGAAGGCAGCTAAATCGGTTTTTTTAATTATACCATTTTTAGTTACCATAACTAAGTATTTCTTCCCTGTCACTTCATCTTCCTTACTATAAGGAATTAAGCTCAAGACCTTTTCTTCTTGAGATATTTCAAGGAAATTTAAAAGCCCCCTGCCTCGAGAAAGCCTGCCTGATTCTGGGATCTCCCAAACGACACACTGGAAGACTTTTCCAGAATCAGTGAAAAAGAGCAATCTATCCAAGGTGCTCCCCGCCAAAAAATGGCTGACTACATCTTCTTTTGACAGTTCCCCTCCCGAAATTCCCTTGCCTCCTCTCTTTTGTATTTTGTAGACCGAAGGTTTGGTCCGCTTAATATAGCCGCCTTCAGTCAAGGTAATAATGGTCTCTTCTTTGGGAATTAGTTCTTCTTCACCGATCTCTCCGAGCCGTGAGCTCTGGACCCTGGTTCTTCTTTCATCTTTAAAGTTCAGCTCCATCTCTTTAAGCTCTTTCTTAATTACCTCTTTTACTTTTTTGGGACTTTTCAAAATCAAGGTAAGTTCTTTTATTTTCTCTTCAATCTCTTTTAATTCTTTTTCAATCTTTTCTCTCTCCAGTCTTGCCAAGCTCTGAAGCTTCATTTCCAAGATGGCCACAGCTTGGATTTTGGTCAGCTTAAATTTCTTTTGTAGGTTCCTGGCTGCATCATCTCGGCTGGCTGATCTTTTAATGGTTTTGATTACTTCATCAATATTTTTCAAAGCTATCATCAAACCTTCCAGGATATGAGCTCTCGCCTTAGCTCTTTCTAAATCAAATTTTGTTCTCCTTAAAACAACCTCTCTTTTGTGTTTCAGGTAGTACGTTAAGACATCTGCCAGAGAGAGAACCTTCGGCTGGATGCCGTCCACCAAAGCCAACATATTCAGATGAAAGGTTTTTTGAAGGTCAGTATACTTAAAAAGAGCATTTAAAACTTTCTTGGGAAAGGCGTCCCTCTTTAGCTCAATGACAATCCTCATTCCTTCCCTGCCTGATTCATCTCTAATGTCTTTGATTCCCTCTATTTTTTTATCTTCAACCAATTTTGCCAAAGCACGCACCAGGTCTGATTTCTGAACCTGATAGGGAATTTCGGTTATTAAAATTTGGACGCCACCCGCCTGCCACCCCTTCTTATGCTCCCGAATTTCGGCTTTCCCTCTCATCAAAATGGCTCCTTTCCCTTGAGAATAGGCAGCAATGATATCTTTCTTACCATAAATTACTCCACCGGTGGGAAAATCCGGACCCTGGATAAACTGAAAGAGGTCTTCGGTGGTTGAGGAGGGATGGTCAATCAAATAAATGGTAGCACCGAGCACCTCAGAAACATTGTGGGGAGGAATATTGGTGGCCATACCAACGGCAATTCCCAAAGAGCCGTTCAGTAAAAGCTGAGGTAGAGGGGAAGGCAAGACAACGGGCTCGGTTCTGGTTCCATCGTAGTTGGGGCTAAAATTAACCGTATCTCTTTCAATATCGCGGAGCATTTCCTCGCCAATTGTTGTAAGCCGACACTCTGTATATCTTGCAGCGGCAACCTTGTCCCCATCAATGCTACCCCAATTTCCCTGACCATCTATTAAGGGGTAGCGGAGGGAAAAATCTTGGGCCAGACGAGCCATGGCATCATAAATAGCGAGATCGCCGTGGGGATGAAATTTAGCCATTGTTTCCCCAATTACTGCTGCCGATTTTCTAAACTTTACATTATGTCTTAACCCCATTTCGTACATGGCATACAAAATCCTCCGATGGACCGGCTTCAAACCATCACGAACATCAGGTAGGGCGCGGGAGATGATAACCGACATCGCATAGTCCAAATAACTTTCTCTCATCTCCTGGCTAATCTCTCGAGGTTTGATATAGCCCATTTCTTTGTTTTGATTTTTTGCCATGATTTATTGATGGTTAGTGGAGGTGGTGGAGGTGGTGGAGGTGGTTGAAGTCGAGACCTCTTGGGCCATTCTTTCCAACTCCCCCATTAATTCTTTCAGTTCCGCCATTTTCTCTTTGAGTTCATCTCCCCGCTCAGTTTCCATTTCTTCTTTAAGTTCTTCAAAACTTAATTTTTCTAAAAATTCCTCTTTGTTGAATTCTTTTGTTCTTTTTTGAAAATTTTTCCCAATTAAAAAAACAAGTGGTGTCCCCAATCCAATAATTACCGAAAAAATGATAACTTTTTTCCAAAAAACATTGAGTGTTTGGATTTTTTTAAAAAATTTCATCTTGTGGTGAGGACTTCGAGTGAGTCTCAGTCGAACTCCTTGTCGAACCATTAGGGAGTCAAAACCACAATTTCTGTTTCTTCTTTGGGTAAATCTCTTAGGCTGACTTTTAACTTCTTCTGAGGTTGTTTGTCTTCAGCCCCCATCACTTTTAAAAATTTCTCTATTCTTTCAAGGTCAAACTTTAATTTGGGGAGTTTGTAATGCATGGGAATAACTATTTTTGGTTCAATTTGAGAAACCAGGGTAGCCGCTTCCTTAGGACCAATGGTGTAAGTTCCACCAACTGGAATCATCAAAATATCCACCTCTCCAATCTCTTCAAGCTGATTCTCGTTTAGTTCTTTTTGGCCAAGGTCTGAAAGATGGCAAATTTTTACGTTCTCTACTTCCATTTTGTAAATGGCTATTGTTCCTCTTTCCCTGCCTTCGGAATTATCATGGAAAGCTGGAATGCCCTTGATAAAAATCCCTTTCAGTTCATATTCTCCCGGCTCCTCCACCACAAAGGGAGTCCCTAAAATGGCTTTTTTATTGGCGTGATCGTGGTGAGGGTGGGAAATGAGCAGGATAGCAGCTTTGATTTTCGGTACCCTTAATCCCAACTGCTCATCAAAGGGATCAATGGCTATCTTAATTTCATTTCCTTCTCTATCTTTGGTTTGAATTTCAAAAAAAGATTGTCCATGCCAAGTGATGGTCATATTTTCTCATTTTACCACAGGCTTCTTGGGCTTGCAATATCCAGAATTTTCAGGTATATTTTAGAATGAAGCGGAAAATGCATGGTTTTGAAAAGCTTAAGAAAAATTAAAAGTGAAATAATTTGTCCACCGAAAATTGGAGAAATTGTAGAGGGAAAGATTCTGAACCGGGGTAGAAGCTCGGTATTTTTGGACTTGGGGGTAAAAGGCATTGGTATAATTTATGGAAGAGAATTCATCAGAGCCCGAGATGCCTTAAAAAACCTTAAAATCGGAGACAAGGTTACCGCTAAATTATTGGATTTGGAATCAGAGGAAGGCTACCGGGAATTATCAATGGTTGAGGCGGTCAAAGAAGTTGCCTGGGATAGTCTCTGTCAAAAAAAGGAAAAGGAAGAGGTAATAGAGGTAGAAATTAAGGGAGCCAACAGAGGAGGGCTGGTTTGTAAAATTCAAGGAATTCAAGGATTTTTACCCGCCTCCCAACTAAGCTCCAAACATTATCCCAAGGTGGAAAACGGAGAGGGCGCTCAGATAGCCAGTGCTTTGCAGAAATTTGTGGGGAAAAAGTTTAAAGTTAAGATAATTGTTTTGGACCCCAGGAAAGAAAAACTTATTCTATCTGAAAAATCTCTAAAAAAAGAGAAACAAAAAGAGAGTTTAGCCAAATATCAAGTGGGAGACATTGTTGAGGGGAAAATTACTGGAGTTACCAGCTTTGGAGCTTTTTTGGGGTTTGGGGAAAATTCAGAAGGTCTTATTCATGTCTCGGAAATTTCGGATGCTGAGGACCAAGACCCAACTCAAATTCTAAAAATTGGCCAAAAGGTTAAGGCAAAAATAATTGAGCTTATCGACAACAGAATCTATCTTTCATTAAAAAGGGCATGAAGAAAGAAGGCATGAAGAAACTTTTGAAAAATCTTGTTTTCATCATCCTGATTTTTCTTTTGATTTCGGGAATCTTTGCTTTGTTCAGTCCCCAAACTTTCAAAAAAGTAACTGAGATTCCCTTCTCTCAAATAGTCAGAGAAGCCAATGAGAGAAAAATTGAAGAAATCAAGGTGGCTGGAGACGAGCTCCAAATAGTTTATAAGTCCGGGGAAGAAGCTCGTTCTCGAAAAGAGACCGGAATTTCTCTTAGTGAATCTCTGATAGGTTATGGGGTAACCAAAGAGAGAATAGCCGAGCTTAAAATAGACATATCAAAAGAAAAGGGAGATAGTTTAACCTGGTTGCTTCTGATAGGACTTTTCCTGGTTCCTCTCCTAATCTTTGGCTGGTTCTTTTGGATGATTTTCCGACAAGCCAAAACCGGAGCTTCCCAGACCTTCAGTTTCTTAAAGTCGCCAGCCAAACTTTTTGGTCAAGGTAAAACTCCTGGAGAAAAAGTTACCTTCAAGGATGTGGCTGGCCTGGAAGAGGCGAAAAAGGAGATGGCGGAGGTGGTTGATTTTTTGAAAAATCCCAAAAAGTTTTTGAAAATGGGAGCTCGAATTCCAAGGGGTGTCTTGCTTATAGGAGCTCCCGGCACCGGAAAGACATTGCTGGCCAGAGCCGTGGCTAACGAAAGCAGAGTTCCTTTCTTTTCCATTGTCGGGTCGGCTTTTGTCGAATTATTCGTCGGAGTTGGCTCAGCTCGCGTAAGGTCGCTCTTTGAAACAGCCAAAAAACACCAACCTTCAATTATTTTTATTGATGAGTTGGATGCCATTGGGAAAATAAGAACGGTGGGGGTCGGTGGAGGACACGAGGAAAGAGAACAAACCTTAAATCAAATTTTAGCTGAAATGGATGGTTTTGAGAAAGATACCGGGGTCATTATCTTGGGGGCGACCAATCGCCCTGAATATCTGGACCCGGCCCTGTTAAGACCAGGAAGATTTGACAGAAGAATTGTTTTGGACTTGCCCGATATTAAAGGAAGGAAACAGATTTTGAAAATCCATTGTCAAGGCAAGCCCCTGGCTCTGGACGTTAATCTGAAAGAGATTGCTGAACGAACCCCTGGATTCTCCGGAGCTGACTTAGCTAACTTAGTCAATGAGGCAGCCATCTTGGCCGCCCAAACCAATAAACATCAGATTTATCAAGAAGAACTTTTAGAATCAATTGAAAAAGTTTTGTTGGGTCCTGAAAGGAAAAGTCACCTCTTGTCTGTCAAGGAAAAGGAGATTACAGCTTTCCATGAAGCGGGTCATGCTTTGGTTTCCTCTTTTATTCCCGAAGCTGAAACCGTCAGAAAAATTTCCATTGTGGCTCGGGGAATGACAGCTGGTTACACCTTAGCTTTACCCAGAAGAGAAAAGAGGATTAAAACCAAATCAGAGTTTTTAGCTGAATTGGCCATGTTGTTGGGTGGTTTCTGTGCCGAAAAATTAAAATTCAAGGAAATCTCAACCGGAGCCGCCAATGACCTGGAAAAAGCAAGCATCTTGGCCCGAAATTTAGTTACCAAATTCGGCATGTCAAAACTGGGTCCCATTTCTTTTGGCAAAAAAGAGGCCCTGCCATTTTTGGGCTGGGAAGCAGAAACAGAAAGAAATTATTCAGAAAAAATTGCTTCGGCCATTGACAAAGAGACAGAAAGATTTATAAAAGAAGCAGAAAGGAAGGCTATGGGAATTTTGGCAAAAAAGAAAAAAATCCTTGAAAGAGTAGCCGGAGTTTTGATTGAGAAAGAAACAATTGAGAAAGAAGAATTTGAAAAATTAGTGAAGGGAAACGTCAAAAAAGTTCCCCGAAAAAAGAAAGCAAAAAAGTAAAGATCACGGGCGCATAGCTCAACTGGTCAGAGCGCGACTCTTATAAAGTCGAGGTTTCCTGGTTCGAGTCCAGGTGCGCCCACTCTGGGCGGTTAGCTCAGTTGGCTAGAGCGTCGCATTGACATTGCGGAGGTCACAGGTTCAAGTCCTGTACCGCCCACCAAAAAAGTATGACCGCAAAAATCGAACAATTTCTAAAACCTTTTTTGAAAGAAAACCTCCCGGATATTCGTCCGGGGGATACGGTTAAGGTTCGTCAGAAAATCCCAGCTTCAGTGAGCAAAAAAGCTACGAAGAAAGCTACGGCTGACAAGAAAGAAGAAAGAGATAGAACCCAAGTTTTTGAAGGAGTGGTCTTAGCAAGAAAACATGGAAAAGGAATTTCCTCAACTATTACCGTCAGAAAAATTGTAAAAGGGATTGGGGTAGAAAGAATTTTTCCCTTACACTCTCCCATCGTTGAGAAAATTGAAATAGTAAGCAGAGGGAAAGTAAGGCGAGCCAAACTTTATTATTTACGGGAAAGAGTGGGTAAAAAAGCGAGATTAAAGAAAAGGGAAGAAAAAACCGAGGAGAAGTGATTCATGCCCAGGTGGCGTAATTGGTAAACGCGGCGGCTTGAGGAGCCGTGCCTTTATAGGCGTGCGGGTTCGAGTCCCGCCCTGGGCACAAAAATGGACGATTAGCTCAGCTGGCCAGAGCGCCTCGTTTACATCGAGGAAGTCGCAGGTTCAAATCCTGCATCGTCCACTCGACTATCTAAGGCCGCGGTAGCTCATGTAGTAGAGCGCAGCTCTGAAAAAGCTGAGGTAGCCAGTGCAAGTCTGGCCCGCGGCACCAGATGCGGGTGTGGTATAACGGTTATTATATGATCTTGCCAAGATCAAGAAGAGGGTTCGACTCCCTTCACCCGCTCTGAAATTTTCAAGTCCGCCTCTGAAAGGGCGGGCTTGACTTTCAGCTTTGCCCATGCTATCTTTCGGAAATATATGTTATCACCCAAAAATTGGTATTCATTGGTTTTAGCGATTTTGATAGGAGCTTTGGGAATTTATCCTTTTTGCCTGCCACAGTCAGAAAAAGCCATGGCAGATGTTTTAGTTAGCTTAGATTTACCAGAAGAGCAGATTTTGGATTACCAGATTATTCAAGAAACAACTCTGCTTCCCTCAAACCCTCCTTCTTTTGAAGAACCATCCGAGAATCCCAGAAAACTCAAGGTAATGGTAACTGCTTATTCTTCTACTGTTTGGGAAACACAGGGCGACCCTTTTATTACGGCTTCAGGAAGCCGGGTGCGAGATGGCATCGTAGCTAATAATCTTTTGAACTTCGGGGCGAAAATCCGCCTTCCTGAAATCTTTGGCGATAAGGTTTTCGTGGTTGAAGATAGAATGCATTGGCGAAAAGGATATTATCATGTTGATATCTGGTTCCCTTCTTACCAAGCGGCTCTGGCTTTCGGCGCAAAACTAACCGAAATAGAAATCCTGACTAATTAATATAAAAAAAGCCGAGATCAACTTAGTTTTTGTTGAAAAATAATAAAAAGCTATGCTAGAAACAATAACGAAGTCGGCAATGTTTTCGTCAGCCACGCTTTGGCTATGGTCTGTCGGTACTCAATCAGCGCTTGCGCAAGCAAAGTGTTATAAGTCCGGCGTAGAAGTTCCCTGCGAAGAACTAGTAAAATCAGTCAAAAGTCTCTTTGCTTGGGGAATTGGAGGTTTTTTTGTTATCTTCACTCTTGTAATTTTGGCAACGGTATTTTGGATTATGATGATTGTTCATGCCGCACGTCACCAAATAAAGAATAAGGGAATTTGGATTGTTGTCATGGTGCTTACTGGTATTTTTGGTGCAATTATTTACTACTTTGTAGTTAAACGAAAATTTAATAAGCAGTTTTCGCAACCAACCATGAGTGCACCTCGCTAACATTATGATTTATGCTGGTTTCTGGAAAAGATTTGTTGCGTCAATTATTGACTCTGTTCTTCTTACGGTTGTTTTTGATCTCTTACTTTGGTTTATTTTGCCAGAGTCGTGGAAAAATAACCAATTTTTTCTCTTTCTGGTCCCCATGATTATTATTTGGCTTTACTACGTTCTCCTCGAAAGCTCCAATAAGCAAGGAACGTTAGGAAAGATGGTTCTTGAACTAAAAGTCACAGATTATAATAACCAACGCATATCTTTTCTTCGCGCGAACGCGCGATTTTTCAGTAAATACATTTCAGCAATAATTCTTATGGTAGGATTTATCATGGTCTCTTTTACTTCTCGCAAACAGGGGTTACATGACATTATCGCCAAAACCCTGGTTACCAAAAAATAGTTCCACACAAAAAAAAACCCGCGGCGAAAGCTGCGGTTTTTTTGTATGGTGCCCGGGGTGGGACTCGAACCCACAAGAGCTTACGCTCACAACATTTTAAGTGTTGCGTGTATCCCTATTCCACCACCCGGGCAAAAATTTGAGGTGCGGGCGAGAATTGCACTCGCGTATATTGGTTTTGCAAACCAATGCCTTAGCTACTTGGCTACCGCACCAACCCTTATATTATATCACTTTTCTTTGATTTTTTCCAGAATCTTCTCAATTCTTTGGGCTTCTTTTAATCTTCTCTCTTGAAAAAATCTGATTTTGGGAACCGGCCGCATGACTAATCGCTGGTTGAGAATCTGTTGAAGCTGATAGATTTCTTTTTTCAAAACCCTCAAAACGTTGGAAATTTCCTTTTCTGGCAGAACAGAAACAAAAACTTTACAATTTCTTAAATCTTTTGAGGTTTCAATTTCAGTTAAGGTAACCAAAATATTCTTGGGGAGGTCAACTTCTTTTAGGACAACCATCCCGAGTTCCCTTTTGATAACTTCGTTTACTTTCTTGATTCGTTGAGAACTTGCCATAAATTAGATTTCACCTCTTCTTCTTTCTTCTCGAAAAACATTCAGAATATCGCCTTCTTCAATTTCTCCCTCTCCCCGGAACAAGACGCCGCACTCTTTCCCCTTGCTGACCCTGGGAATGTCCTTTTTCTCTTGTTGAAGGTTTTTTATTCTTCCCTTGCCCACCACTTTCTCTTCTCTTAAAATTTCTACAGAAGCCCCTTTTTCAATTTCTCCCTCAATCACTTTCCCACCAATGACTCTTTCCTCTTTATCTTTCCCGAACAAAACTAAAACTTTAATCTTTCCCAGGTCAATTCTTTGAATTTCAAGTTCTGTTATCTTGGTCATTTCTCTTCTTACTTCCTGAATTAGTTCATAAATTACTTCAAAATTTTTCCATCTTACCTTTCTCAGCCCAGCAAAAGCTTTAACCTGACTGTTAACTTTTACTCGGAAGCCAAAAATTATGGCTTTTCCGCCCTCGGCCAATTTAATGTCATCAACCGTAACATCACCTACCTCTGCTTTCAAAATCCTCAAAATCACTTTCTCTTGGGGGATATTTTTTAAAACTCCTTCAATTGCCTCCCCAGAGCCCAAAACATCAACTTTCAAAATAATATTTAAAACTTTTTTATCTGGTTCTATTTGAAGAACCTGGGGTGCTAACTTCTCTTCTCTCCTCAAAAATCCCCTTGCCTCCTCTTCGGTTTGGGAGACCTTAAATTTTTCACCGACCTCGGGCGGCGCTTCAAAACCCAGCACCGTCACTGGCTGGGAGGACTGAGCCGTCTTGAGTGTCCTACCCTGAAAGTCGGTTAAACTTTTCGCTCTGCCCAGAGTTGAATGAGTTGCTAAAATGTCATTTTCTTTGAGAACTCCTTTTTCTAAAATTAAGGTAGCCATGGGACCCTTCTTGGAATCCAAATAACTTTCAATAACGGTCCCTTCCCCAGCTTTTGAAATGTCAGCTTTTAAATCTTCCATTTCAGCCACCAATAAAATGGTTTCCAAAAGTTCGTCTATGCCTTCTCCGGTTTTAGCTGAAACATTACAAGAGGGAATTTTGCCAGCCATTGATTCAACTAAAATATCATTTTTAGCGAGTTCATTTTTTACCTTCTCGAGCTGGACTTGGGGTTTGTCAATCTTGTTTAAAGCAACCACCATGGGGATACCGGCTTTTTTGACAAAACTTATGGCTTCTTTTGTCTGAGCTTTTACCCCTTCGGCAGCATCAACAACCAAAATGGCAATATCAGCAACTTTAGCTCCCCGCGACCTCATGGCTGAAAACGCCTCGTGGCCCGGCGTATCAATAAAGGTAATCTTCTTACCTTTGTGTTCCACCTCATAAGCTCCGATGTGCTGGGTAATTCCCCCCGACTCTTTCTCAACCACGTTGGTCTTCCTGATAAAATCCAGAATGGCGGTTTTACCATGGTCAACATGACCCAAAACAACCACCACCGGGGATTTGGTTGCTAAATTTTCCTTTTCCTCTGACATATAAAAGAATCTTACCTTAATTGACTGGTTATTTCAAGATTATATGACTATACCTTAGCGAATCAAGGTTCTGCCCGCAGGCAGGTTCTTATTTCAAGCAAAAACCGCTCTGGGAGCGGTTCTAAATTAGGCGGAGGGGGTGAGATTCGAACTCACGAGAACCTTTCGGCCCTACCGCGTTTCGAGTGCGGCTCAATAAACCAGACTCTGACACCCCTCCTAATCTGTGGACCGTGCCGGACTTGAACCGGCGACCTTCTCTATGCCATAGAGACGCGCTACCAGCTGCGCCAACGGCCCTTACCTTCTGGTGATAATTTTGTACCAGTGTCTGTCAGAATAAATATCGTGGAAGACCAAACCACCAACTATTCCCAAACAAAACTTAGGAAGAAACTGAAACCAACCACCAAGCCAAATGGGAAGAAGAATTAACGCTCCCATTACCCAATGATGTAAGTGAAATTCCCATTTTCCAAAACTAAGAACTACTGGCTTTAATCTCCCTTTCTCGGTAATTTTTTTGTGAAATATTCTTGTCGCAACGTAACCCAAAACTATCCCTACAGCAAACAAAACTGAAATGTAAAGAGAGATAAGTAGGGTTGTTCCTGGAATAATGAATTTTTTTGCTTTTGGCATAGTCCTGTGTCCCTGATAGGAATCGGACCTATATCTCAGGTTTAGGAAACCTGTGCTCTATCCGTTGAGCTACAGGGACAAAATCAATTTTCTTCCTCATTTGTAATTGTACCAAAATTTATGTTAAAGTAAACTATATATGTCGCAAAGCTCTCCAATTGTCAGGGCGGTCAAAAAAGTTTTGCCAGCGGTGATTAGCATTACCATGTCAAGATATTTGGATTTCTCCGAATCTCCCTCAGGAATTTTTGGCCTTGGTGAACCTTGGGGAAGACCCCAAAGAAAAAAAGTGAAACTAGGAGGAGGCAGCGGTTTTATCATTGATTCCTCGGGAATAATTTTAACCAATCGTCATGTCATGGAAGACCCCCGGGCTGAATATATTGTCGTTTTACCAAGTGGGGAAAAATTAAAGCCCGAGATTTTAGCCAAAGACCCCTTAAATGACGTGGCCATTTTAAAGATAGATGCTTCGGCAAGGAGTTCGACTGAGGCTCACTCGAAGTCCTCAGCACAAGGAAAAAGCGGCCTGCCTATTGTAGAGCTGGGGGATTCTGCCCATCTTGAATTGGGTCAAGAGGTTGTCGCCATTGGTAATGCTTTGGGACTTTTCCAGAATACTGTTTCCACCGGGGTGGTTTCTGGTTTGAGTCGTGAGATTAAAGCCCAGAGCGATATAACTCAAGAAAGAACTCGACTCCGCGGTTTAATTCAAACCGATGCTGCCATCAATCCTGGAAACTCGGGAGGTCCTTTAATAGATATCGAGGGAAAGGTCATTGGCATAAACGCCGCCATGGTTTTCGGGGCAGAAAATATTGGTTTTGCTTTACCCATCAACAATGCTAAAAAGGATTTGCAAGACCTTAAAAGATACGGCAGAATTCGCCAGCCATTTTTGGGAGTAAGATATCTTCCGATAACCGAAGAACTAAAAAAGGAGTTTAATCTCCCCATAGACTTTGGTGCTCTCGTCATTTCTGAACCAGATATTTCAAGGGGTATTGAAACTGCCGTGGTGCCGGGCAGCCCGGCTGCTCGAGCTGGCATCAGAGAAGCCGATATTATTTTAGAGATTGGCAATAAAAAAATCACTCTTGAGGAACCTCTTGAGGATACTTTGCAAAAATTCAAAATCGGCCAAATCTTATTCTTAAAAATTTTCCGCCACGGCCGCCTCAAAACCCTGAAACTAATTTTAGGCGAAAAGAAATAAAAAAACAGGGGTCGCACCCCTGTTTTTTAGTTGGGGTGGTCGAGGAGATTTGAACTCCCGCTAAGAACTCCACAGGTTCTTGTGCTAACCACTACACTACGACCACCATGTGCCCTCAAGAGGAGTCGAACCCCTATTCCAGGCTTAGAAAACCCGTGTTCTATCCATTGAACTATGAGGGCAAACATATCTATTATACCTGAAAATAACTTTTGGTCAATCTTTTTACTCTGAAAGGATGCCCCGGAAAGGGTCAAGGTATTCTTTTTCTTCAGCTCCTTCAAAAATTATCTCTCTCTCTGCCCACTCGGTAGAAACTTTTTCCATCAGGGCCTGGTTAATCTTTAAGGGAAAAATTACGGGGGACTTTTTTTCCTGGGCTTGAAGGTAATATTTCCAAAAGAGAACTCCTCCTAAAACTAAATCTAAAATCAAAAGTAAAATCAGGAGCAGCCATAGTTTTTGCCAGAACTTTTTTAAACTCTTTTGTAAATTCTCTTTAATTTTTCCAGACCCTAGTTTCATTTTTTCTTCTCTTCTGGAGATTCGCCAGAAAAAGTTTTTAAGTTAATGTTGAAACTGACATCTCCTATATCCAGGCCTTCAAATTTTTTACCTGACCTTTCCCCTTCTATTCTTTCAATGTTTAATTGAAAAATTTCAAGCAAGTAGGAAGCTCGCTCTAATCTTTCCAAGAAACGTGAACAACTTGAGAAGGGACCCGCAACCATAACTCGTAATCCAGAACTCTTCCAGAGATCGGTTTCAGCTAAAGCAAGAGTCAAGGGGTAGATTTCAATTTCAAGAACTGCTTTTTGAGCTTCCCTTTCTAAAAATTCAATAAAACTAACCGGAGCTTCTGTGGCAACGAAACTCTTTTCAATTCTCTCTAAGGTTGGCTGATAAAAAGAATAATTTTCTTGGAAATCCTCCAGATTCATCAGTTGCTGCTGGAATAAATCAAGAGCTCTTTTCTGGAAAATCAGATTCTCCGAACTTTTTTCAATCTCTGTCATTAAGGGAAGGATTCCAAGGATGATAGCCAAAGCAAAGATGACCAAAAAACAGATAGTAGTAACGTAGATTTTTCTTTTTGCTGTCATTTTAAAAGATTGGTATAAATTTGAAACTCAAAGAAAAGTCGATGTCACTGGGAATCACCCAGGAAGAGGGAGAGAAGAAAACATCTTCAAACTTATCCTCCCTCTCAAGGTCTTCTTTGAAGAAAAACAAATCTTCTCGGGTCTTGGCATAGCCCGTGAGGTGGATTTCAGCCAGAATCTCTAATTCCTTTTTGCCTGTTTTTTTATCTTCAACTTCCTGGAAAATTTTCCTAAAAGATAAATTGGTGAAATAGATGGTCGGAGGAGTAAGACCAGAAAGTTTCTCTAAAATGGAAGTGAGAGCTATTTCTCTGTCGTAAAAATTTTTAATCTTAGAAAGACTCTGACTGGCTTCTTCTATAGTCTGTTTGAAATTCAGAAATTGGGAAGACCTAAGAGTTTCCTCCTTGTTTTCCAAAATATCTTGAGAATACTTAGCCTGAGATAAAATATAGATTTTAAGGGCCAGAACGATAAAAATTAAAACCAAAAGAAATATCAAAATAAAAAGAAAAACCAAAGAGAGTTTCCTCCCGATTTCTTCAACTTGCAATTCTCTTTTTGCTTTTTCTGGTAATAAATTAATCATTGATTATTGATTATTAATCATTGATTGCTCTTAGGGCCAAACCCAGGGCGGTTGTGTAACCAAGGGATTCTTTGAAACTCAGTTCGGGCACCTCTTTGAGAGGGGTTTCTAAAATGTTGGCCCAGGGATTGCCGAGTTCAATTCCCACCTTGAGATTCTGAGCCAAGAAACCAACCAATCCTTTAAGATTTGCCCCACCCCCGCAAAGTAAAATCTTCCCAAGTTTTCTTCCGTTATGAACCCTTTTATCTCCTTTCTCATGAGAACGATAATAGTCCAAATGAGTTTTAATCTGCTCAACTAAATCGGTTAAAGGAGGGACCATTGCTTCAAATACTTTTTTCTCTCCCTCCAAACCATGCTGCCTCTTTAATTTTTCAGCCTTTTTTAAATCAATTTTCAAGGTTCTGGAGATACTCTCGGTTAATTTTTGAGAAGAAACCGGAATGGTGGAAGTAAATCTCAAATTTTGGCCCGAGAAGATAATAAAGGTGGTTCTGGTTCCGCCAAAATCAATGAGCAAGAGGGGTTTTAAACTTTTTGCTCTAGGAACCAGAGCCCTGGCTATGGATAAACACTCAACTTCAAATACTCGCGCCAGTAATCCTCCCATTTTCAAAACCTCAAGATAAGAATCAACTATCTTTTTGGGAGTGGCGGTAATTAAAACTTCGAGATACTTGGGATGCTCGGAAACCGATTTAATGATTTCGCAGTCAAAATAGACCTCCTCTACGGACAAGGGAATATAATTTTCTATTTCATAACCTACCGCTGTCCGAAGTTCCTCTTGCTTAACCTGGGGAAGTTGAATAACGTCTAAAAAGGATTTTTCTTCGGGTAAAGAACATACTACCGACTTCAGTTTGAGCTTCTCCCCTTGAACCTCTCTCAGAGATTTTTTGATTATCTGAGCCAGGGTTTTTTTATCTTTAATCTCGCCCTCTTCAATGATCCCCGAAGGGATCGTCCAGGAGCCAAAAGAAGCCAATTTTAAACTGTCTCCCTTTTTGGCAAGTTTCACCATTCTCATAGAAAGGTCGGAAATATCCAGACCAAAGGCCCCCGATTTTTGCGAAAAAACATTAAGCATAATTTATTGTATAGAAATTTTTCAAATTTCTATACATTAGAGAGGGGTCGGGAGAGAAGAATTCTCTCCCGAGGAGGAAAACAGGCTTTCGCCAAAGGCGAAAATGTTAGAAACCGTGGGTTTCTAAAGAAAATAGTCCAGTTTATCTCGAGCCCGAAAGGCGAGGAACTATTTTCATTATATCAACTACTCTGTCTCTTTCCAACTGGTCACCTCCCAGGAACCTCCAGGACCCGAAGTGAATTCTAAATTCTCCAAACCTATCTCGTAGGTAATCACGGCGTTATTTTGCAAAAGAAGTTGATAGGCTGTCGCCTCAATTAGCTCAACATTATTGTGAATTACCATCAAGCCATTTGGCGCAAAAAGAATGGAGCCCAAGGCGTTATTTTTTACATCAATAGCAGCATCGTCTTCTAACAGAGAGGAACTATTTGAAATCACCAAAAGATAGCTACTCGGAGAACTCGTCCCTCGGAGCAGAACATTATTGCGAATTTGAACATTTCCATCAGCCATCAAGATGCCACTCAGGTCGCCATAGCTATTTTCGTCTAATCTCACTTCAACATTAGTACCAGAGTCAAAAGTGCCGGTTATCCAAATAGTTCCCGTTATGGTCAGGGTGGCGTTCTTGATTAAAAGATTGCCATCAATCTTTACTGGTCCCAAGGAAGTATCATCTTCAATGGTTAGGTCTCCGCTAATGATGCTTAAGGTTGCCTCTTTTTGCCAATCGTTAATCATATCTTGGGTAATCGGGAAGTCTCGTGGCTGGATTTCATTGGGTCCTCCATCCACTATCTCTGCTGCGGTACAGCCCTGAATGCTTCCTCCAGAAACATAGGTTAATTTTTCTCCTATCGTCGAGTCCCTGCAGATGTGAACATGAGCATCTTTTCCTATGGTCAAACTATCAATTTTATTCCCGTTACGTGCCACAACAGCAGTATCAGTAATAGTCCCAAGACCCACGGCATTCCCGTTGGAAAAAACATTACCTTTTATCTCACTCCCACTACCCATGGTAAGACCCCCATCACCCACCTGGGCTCCATAATAGAAAGAGGTCCCTTGGGTGGAAACCTGGTAAACAACACTAACTTTCCTGATTCGCTCCATCATATTACCCTCTGCCATAATGACCCTGGCGCCACCAATAATATCTGAGATCGTCGTGGAGGCAAAGCCACCAGCAATAGTAAGGGGAAGAGGATTAGTCCATTGCATATTCTTTTTCAGGCGCAAGAGAGCATCTTCAATGCCAGCTTCCGCCGTAAAATAGGCCTGAGAAGATTTAATGATGTTAGCTGAAATTTTATGCTGGCCAATAATTAAATTGGCCATACTCACCGAAATAGTAACCATAGCCACCAAAATTAAAACAGCCACCAGCAAGGCGATAAAACCTTTCTGATGATTGAAATTATTTACGGTCCATGGTTTGGTAAATCTCATCGTAATTTAATTTCTCAATAAGACCTCAAAGAAACGGTGGAGGTAACGCTGAGCGAGGCCTGGTATTCTGGCAGATTTTGAGGATTTTTATATTCCGCTTTCAAATTGATTTGAATTGAGTAAGTACCAGTGCCAGTAGTAATTTGACTGAAACTTAAATTTTTTATTTCCACCTTATCAGAGGTTAAGGCAATGGGGTCTTGGGCTTCTTTTTTTAAACAAAGTTGGGTTTCACAGAGAAAAAAGTCAAGATAACTTGAAGTTTCTCCCTCTGGCAGATAACGTAATATCTCTAAAGAAAGTTGGGTTGAAGTGGTGGTTGGAGTATAAATACTTTGGGCGTCTCTTATTTCATAGGTTATTCTTGTCATAGCTCCCTCAACATTAGCTAAGGTTTCTCTCATCACCTGAGCTTTAATATTGGCATGCCAGAGCCAAACGATAAAGGAAGAAAGCACCACTATAATCATAGAAAAAACTGCGACATAGATTAAAATTTCCATCAAGGTGAACCCGGAATTAATTTTGAATTTCATATTTATTTCCAATTAGTAAGAAAACTAATTAAGGTTATTTGCTGAGATTTTCCCCTCTCGGTCCATAAGACAGAAACAGTTATTTTTTTGCTTCCTTGGTCTAAATCTCCCCCGTTTTCAACAATATCATCATTGTCATTGCGTCGGACCTCATCAAAAACAATGCTTTGAGTGAAGCCGTTGGTTGTTTCTTCTCCAAGAAACAAAGCCCAGCCAGCAGGGGAGCCGGTTTTCTCTAAATGATAAGGGGTTAAGGCGCTCAATGTCCCCAAACCATCCGTTTGCCAATCTGTGCCATCTCGGAAATTTCTCACTCCCTCCATAATCTCTTGAGCCATAAAGTTTGCCTGGCTAATTTTCTCTTTCTCACCTGAAATCCTCAAAGAGAAACTGGACATTCCCAAAAGATAAACCAAACCAGTGGTAATAATGGCCATGACTATTAAAAGTTCAATTAAACCTATGCCATTTTGACCTCTATTTATTGCCATACAGGAGCAGAAACATAAATTGAATTTCCCTTGGTGGTGGCGCCCTCAGCATCATATCTTATCAGGGTGGAACTTAAGGCCGGACAGTCAGGATTGCCACTAATGTCTATATCCAAGGATTTATTGTTATATCTTCGGTCTCGGTGAACGGAAAATTGTGTATCGGGATTATTGAAACGATGGGTATGAATCTTTAATCTCTGATTATATCCCCCGACCTCAACTTCTCCTTCCCATAAAAACTCTCCCTGCTTGACATAATCAGTAATGACAATTTCCTCGGTAACCCCACCCTCAAAAGTTAAAATCAATTTCTCGGTTGAGGCAGCAATCTGGCAACTGTAATTAAAATGGACGTGCCGAGAATCCTTCAGTCTGTCATCATCGGAAACAGAAGAAGTACTCATCCCTGCCCTGCCAGAACTTTCCACGTAAACTATCCTGAATTTGCCTGGCTTGTCTTTTAATCTCAGGGAAACCCTGCCTGTCTGCGAAGTTTCTCCGGTTATCCGATCAAAAACTACCTCCTGTCCTCCTCCAAAATTTATTTCAGAGAATTCAAGTGCTTCAAAAACCTTGGAGACCTTATCGGACGAGGTGGTTCTCGAATCAAAATCTCCTCCCTTAAATAGCACGTACTGATGAGGGCTGGTGGAGGTGGTAAAATAAACTCCCCACCTCTCCCCTCCCTCTGACGCCAATGTCTTACTCTGAGCCAAACTTAAGGTACTGACAATTTCTCTGGCACCGTCATTTAAAGCTGACTCTTTTTGAAAGTCAAAAATAGTAGGGATAGCCACGGCGCCCAAAACAATCAAAATCCCCATGACCACCACTAATTCAATAAAAGTAATTCCTCTCCTATTTGACATTTGACATTTGGATTTTGACATTTCATTCACATTCCTCCCATGACGCTAAACAACGGCTGCATCATGGAAATAGCAAAAAATCCCACCACTCCTCCAATAATTAAAATTAGGATTGGTTCAATTATGGAAGATAATTTTTGGGTGGCATTATTGAGCTCCTCTTCGTAAAAATCAGCCAGTTTCTCTAAAATTTCGGAGGTCTCACCGGTTTCCTCTCCAATCTCCATCATCTGTAAAACCATGGGGGAGTAAATTTCCTCGTAATCTTTCAAGGCCTGAGAAAGTTTTCCTCCTTTTTTAATGGTTTCCGCTGCTTCAGAAAGCGAATGTTTAAAATAGAAGTTGGTTAAAGCTCCCGAAGCCACCTCCAGGGCTCTGACAATGGGAACTCCGGCTCGGAGCAAAGAGCCCAAAATTCTCAAGCACAAAGTAGTGTTGGTCTGTCTGACAATATTAGAAACAATGGGAACTTTCAAAACAATGGTGTCCCAGATTTTCCCTCCCTTTTTGCTCTTCAAACCCATTACCACGGCCGCGACCAAAGCAAAAGCGAGCAACAAAGCCAGCCACCATTTCTTGGTTAAAAAGTCAGCTCCCCCTAAAATCATTCGGGTACTGAAGGGAAGCTCAACGTTTAATTCCTCAAAGGCAACTTTGAGCTTGGGGACAGCTACAATCATCATCAATATCCCGATAGCAAAAGTGGTGCAAAGAATTACCAGAGGATAAACCATGGCTGTTTTAACTCGCGCTCTCAGGGTATATTCTCTTTCCATTTCTACCGCCAGAACCTTCAAAGAATCCTCAAGTTTTCCGGTCTCCTCGCCAACCTTCAAAGTTTCTCGAAAAAGAGAAGAAAAAATACCAGGGAAGGAGCTTAAGGCACTTGAGATGTTTTTTCCTTTAATTATCTCCTCTGATATTTTCTTGAGAGCTTCTGAGAATTTCTTACTTTTGGTTTGCTGCGCCAATATCACAAAAGCTCTTGGCAAAGGAACGCCGGTCCTTATCATCACCTCAAGATTACGAGTAAAAAATAATTTTTCCCGAAAGGGGACTCCCGTCAATTTGTCAAAGATATTTAATTTTGCCAATTTAAATTTTCCCTTCTTTTCTTCTCCCTCCGCCCGAGCCGATATTAAAAAATATCCCTTTTTCCGAAGGGTTCTTGCTAACTGATGCTCGTTTTTAGCAATCAAACTTCCTGATTCTTCCTTTCCCTCAAGAGATTTAGCTTGATAAAAATATCTTGGCATTTACTCAATAATGACGCGGAGAACCTCTTCAATACTCGTTATTCCTTGAGCTGCCTTGCAGAAGCCGTCTTCAATCATTAATCTCATTCCCTCCTGGCTGGCTCTTTTCTCGATTTCATCGGAGGTTGACTCTTTGGCAATTAACTCTTTTTGCGACTCGGTGACGGCTAGGACCTCGTAAATTCCTATTCTCCCCCGGTAGCCCTCGGGGCATTCCTTGGAAGGTTTAGGACGGCAAAAATCAACATCCTGGAGATTTTGTTTGCTTTTGAGAATTTTTTCTTCAGCCAACACTCCCTCAATTCTTTTTACGTCACAATATTTAGTTAAGTTTTTTAGTTCTTCTTGCTTTAATTTATATTTTTCTTTCCCCTCGCATAATGTTCTAATCAATCTCTGGGCTAAAACCAAGTTTAGGGTGGAGGCGAGCAAAAAAGGCTCCACTCCCATGTCAATCAATCTGGGAATAGCTCCGGCTGCCGAGTTGGTGTGCAAGGTTGACAAAACTAAGTGGCCGGTTAAGGCAGCGTTAATGGCTAAGGAAGCGGTTTCAGCATCTCGAATCTCACCCACCATCAGAATGTCCGGATCTTGCCGCAATAAACTCCGAAGTCCCGAAGCAAAAGTTAAACCAATTTTGGGATTAACCTGGGTCTGATTGATTCTTGGCATACGATATTCAATGGGGTCTTCAACAGTTGAGATGTTAACTCCGGGAACATTCAAAATTTCCATCATTGAATACAGGGTTGTTGTCTTACCGCAGCCAGTGGGTCCAGCAACTAAAATCATTCCGGTAGGTCTTCTTAAGGCATCCTGAATTCTCTCCAGAGCGTCTCCCCGCAAACCCAAACCCTCCAAGGTGTAGCCCTTAGCGGTTTGAGGCAAAAGCCGCATGACCACTTTTTCTCCACCAAAAACCGGCAAGATTGACACCCTCACCGAATATTTGTAGTCCTGGGATTCTATGCTAAAACGACCGTCCTGGGGCAGGCGGTGTTCGTCTAATTTCAAATTACTGAGAACCTTAACTCGAGCCACAATCCCAGATTTGGTCTGGCGAGGCAGAGTCATGGCGTCGTGTAAAATCCCATCAATCCGGTACCTGACCAAAACCTCTTTTTCGGTTGGTTCTATGTGAATATCCGAAGCCCTTTGCAAAATGGCATGTTTCAACAAAGTATCAACAATCCTGATAATGGGGAGCTCCTGAGCTTGCTTTTCTAATTCAGCTTTCTCTCCCGCCACTTCTTCGTCCTTAACTTCCTTTATCTCCCGGGCTTCCTTTTTGATAAGCTCGCCAAACTCTACCTGCAAGCTTTCTTGATATTGAGCCAGAACATTCTTGACGCTTTGGGGAGTGGTTAATCTTGGCAAAATTTTCAAATCGGCTTTCTTTTTAATAAACTCAATGGTCTTTAAATCCTCTGGGTCAAGCATAGCTACCTCCAAATTTTTCCCTTTTTTTCTGAAGCTGACAATCTGGTGGGATCTGGCAATGGGTTCTGGAATAATTCTTAGAACCTCGGGCGCCACCGTTTCTTTTTCTAAATTAACAAAGGGGATTCCTAAAATATAGGCCTCCAATCTTATCAGGGTTTCTTGGGAGATAACGCCCTGGCTGACTAAAACATCACCAACCCGTTGGCCTTTTTTTTGAGCGATCTTTAAAACTCTGTCAAACTGGTCCTCTTTTACCAAACCAGCATCTAAAAGAAAAGCCTTTAATTGTTGGGACTCCACACGCATGTTTGCGTAAAAGCGAAATAATGCGAATAGCTACGCGAAAAGGTGCGAAAAAATTCGCGTAGATTCGCCTGATGTTCGCGTAAATTCGCTTCTATTCTAATGCTTGCTTTACCTTCTCCACTACCTCCTGTAGGGTATAATTTGCTTTAACCAGATAGGTTTTGGCCCCCAGCTCTAAAGCCTTGCCAATCTCCTCCATCCTGCCCATATTGGTCAAGATAATAACCGGGATATCTTTGGTTTCAGGAACTTCCTTTAATTTTTCCAAAACCTCAAAACCATCCATCTTGGGTAAAATAAGGTCAAGCAAAATAAGGTCGGGAGATTGAGTTTTAGCAAGTTTCAAACCAACCTCTCCATCCAGAGCGCTGACCACTTCATACCCTTCTTGCTTTAAAATGTCTCCGAAGGTCTTCTGCAGAGCTGATTCGTCTTCCACGAATAATATTTTCTTCACCCCGTTAGAGGTATCTTGTTGTTTTGCCATAATAATTTTTATGAAATCCTGTTAGAGAAATTCTATAACCTCTAACGGGGTTCATAATTTTATTGGTATGGTAAACCAAAAAGTCGAACCTTTATTTTCTTTTGAGGAGAAACCAACTTCTCCCCCCATTAATCTTAGAATTTGTTTGGTAATGTAAAGTCCCAGACCCGACCCATCAGTTTGATATTTCAAGACGTTCCCTGAACGAAAGAACTTTTGGAAGATAAATTTTTGCTCCTCTCTGGGAATGCCAACACCGTTATCTTGGATTTCAAAATAAATTTTCTTGGCTCCTGCCTTGATTTTTATTTTCACCTCTCCTTTATTTTTAATATAACGGATGGCATTATCTAAGAGATTTTCCACAATCTGCTCCAACCAGAGAGAATCACTCAGAACCTTGGGCAGGTTTTTGGGGACTCGGAGCTCTACTTTAACGTTGGAGGCCTCAGCCAAGGGCTTGAACTTCAAAATTATCTTTTTAGTTAGAGTTCCCAAAGAAATTTCCTCTTTTTTCAGGGGTAATTTCCCGGCTTCTATTCGAGATACCGTTAACAGGTCGTTAATTAAATCTCCCATCCTTTGGGTGTTCTCTTCCAAAATCTTGAAGTATTCAAGTTGTTTTTCTTGAATCTTTCCTAATTTTCCCGAGCTCAAAAGTTCCAAGGAATATCTAAGGTTAGTCAGGGGAGAACGTAACTGATGAGAAACTACATTGATAAACTCTGTTTTCATTCGAGAGGCCTCGGCTATTCTCTCAAAGCTCCGAGTAATAATAAAATCAAGGATAAGTAAAACAAAGGCAATAACCAAGACGATCAAGGCAACTATTTTGGGGTCTCCAATTTGATAAACGGCAATAGAATAGGTAGCCAGAATCACCCCGATAATAATCACTCCCATTAAGAGGAAAAGGAACTGAGGACATTGCCGAAGAGGAACCCCCCATTTTTTACAGGGAGTGAGAGGATTTAAGCTCTCCAAAATTTTCTTTGCTAGGTGGGACATTGTTTAATAGTACCACAAATTAGTTGGTAAAAAAATAACAATCTTGCAACATTGACTAACAGCTCAAAATCAGCTAAAATTATTTCAGTTGTTAGCGGGCTGTAGTGTAATGGTAGCATAAACGCTTTGGGAGCGTTTGGCCCGAGTTCGAATCTCGGCAGCCCGACATATTTGTTGCGGGTGTAGTTTAGTGGCAGAACTTCAGATTTCCAATCTGATAGCGAGGGTTCGACTCCCTTCACCCGCTCAGAAAATAAATCTCCTAAAACAAAACCCGCCCTTTAAGGGACGGGGTTTTGTTTTTTTATAAGATTTTTCTTACTTAACGGCGTCCTTCAATCCTTTGCCTGCTTTAAATCTCGGAACTGTCTTGGCTGGAATCTTGAGGGTGGCTCCGGTCTGAGGATTGCGACCAATTCTGGCTTTTCTCCTTGAAACTTTAAAAGTCCCAAAGCCAGTTAAGACTACGTCTTTGCCTGCCTTCAAGTTTTTGGCTATTTCATCTAAGATGGCATTTAAACAATCGCCGGCACATTTTTTGGAGCACTCGGTAGCTTTCGCTATCACTCCAGCTAAATCTTCTTTGGTTACTTTTGCCATTTTATTAATAAAAGTTATTTAAATCTTATCGACCTTTTTCAGCTTATGTCTTATATAATAATTATACTGCTTCTTTCAAGGCAAACAAGTCAATAAGGGTTATCTGGCATATTCTATCACTCTGGTCTCCCTGATAACGTTAACTTTTATCTCGCCGGGATAATTAAGTTCTTCTTGAATTTTACCAGCGATATCCTTGGCAAGTTTGTAGGACTCAAGATCTCCGATCTTTTCTGGCTTCACAAAAACCCTAACTTCTCGTCCAGCCTGGATAGCGTAGGTCTTCTCCACACCCGGGAAAGAGATAACAATATCCTCCAGGTCTTTTAATCTCCGAAGGTAATTCTCTAAAGTATCTTTTCTTGCTCCCGGCCTGGCGCCTGAAATTTGGTCAGCAACCTTGACCAAAATTGCCTCAATGGTTTCAGCAGTATACTCTTCGTGATGAGCCTTCATGGCTTTAATTACCTCCTGGTCAATTCCGAATTTCTCTAAAATTTTTATGCCGATATCAACGTGAGACCCCTCAATCTCGTGGTCTACGGACTTACCAATGTCGTGCAAAAGTCCGGCTTTCTTGGCTACCTTGGAGTCAGCTTCCAATTCATCGGCTAAAGCTTGTGCCAGGTGAGCTACCTCAATTGAATGCAAGAGGACATTCTGACCATAGCTTGACCTAAAATACAATCTTCCCAAAAGAGAGACAATCTTGGGTGGCAAGTCGAGAATTCCCAAATCATAAGCAGCATTCTTGCCAAATTCTTTTATCTGGTCTTCAACCTCTTCTTTGGCTTTGGCTATTTGTTCTTCAATGCGGGCCGGTTGAATTCTGCCATCATGGACTAACCGTTCCAAGGCAATTTTGGCAATGTGCCTTCGGATGGGGTTGAACCCGGAGATAATCACGGTTTCTGGGGTATCGTCAACTAAAACCTCCACCCCGGTCAACTTCTCAAAGGCCTTAATATTTCTTCCCTCTTTACCGATAATTCTTCCCTTAATTTCATCCGAGGGAAGATTCAAGGTAGTGGTGGTTATCTCCTGAGCCTGACTTAAGGCATATTTCTGGATAGCTCCGGTTATTATCTCTCGGGCTCGCTTCTCAAATTTCTCCTCACCCTCTCTTGATAATTTTTGCATTCTTTCTTGCAATTCTCTTTCATGCTCTCTCTCAATATTTTTTAAGAGTTCCTTTCTGGCTTCTCGGGCTGAAAGATGAGCAACTTTCTCCAAATTCTTTTGGATTTCCTCCCGTGCTCCAATCAATTTCTCCTTCACCTCCTTAAGCTTTTTCAGGTTCTGGGCAAATTCTTTTTCTTTCTCTTCAAAAGAAGAGATCTTTTGGTCCAAAATATGTTCTCTCCTGAAAAGCAGTTTTTCTGTCTTTAAAAATTCTTTTCTTCTGGTATCTATTTCTTGCTGAGATTCGGAGATGGTCTTGGTCGCTTGCTGTCTTGCCTGAGTCAAAATTTCTTCACTTTCTTGTTTGGTTTGTGAGATTTTCTTCTGAAGTTTCGCTTCTATGGTTCCCTTTCTCTTTTTGACAATTGATTGTCTGGCATAATATCCCAGAACTATTCCCAGAGCCAAACAAACAAAACCTACAAAAAGTAGAGTAGCTTGATTCATGTTTTAAATTGAAATATTGGTAAATTGACATAAATGATACTTGAGGTATCAAATTAGCTACCAAATTCCATTGATTAGTTTCTCATAGCAGTTTAGCAAGAAACAAGCAAAATGTCAAAAAATCCCCTCTCGGGGAAAATTAGAAATTAGAAATTAGAAATTTCACCAGGGTGCGACCTCCCTCCACTTTGGCAAAGGAAGCATCACTCCCACACTTTTAGTACGAGAACAAGAACCTACCTCGTCGGTTATTTCAAGAGAAACATTTTGAGCTCCGGTAGAACCAAATTTTACTCTGGGATTTTCTGAGGTTGAGGAGGTTCCGGTGGCAAATTCGGTTCCTTCAGGAAAAGTCCAGAGGAATGTTTTTCCAGAACAGGAAGGGGAAGGAATAGAGCCACCCGCGCTGTAGCAAGTACTCATATCTTCAGAACAAACTCCAGCTTCCTGGGTAGCACAAAACTGAACCACCTCTCCCTGGGTCGGAGAAACTGGCGACCAATTAAAGTCAGGATCAGGGTAAGCATGTGAAGGAGTGATAAATGAAGGTCCTGAAACCCAATTTGATTCTCTGTCATAATTATCCCAAACCTTTAATCTCCAATAATAGGTAGTGTTGTAAGAAAGTGGAGTGGGAGCGGCATAAGATTCTGAACTTGAGAAAACTTTGCCAGAATCTATTTCGAGAGAGAAGAAGTTAGAGTTATTATCTACCTGAATCTGATAAGCTCCTTGACTGTCACCCTCCGGGTCAGAAAAAGTCCAGGAAAAGATGGGGCGCAAAGGAATATTACAATAATCTCCCTGGTTAACGTTAAGGTTGGTAGCGGTAGGCGGCATATTTATTACGGTAATGGTAATACTATCAGTTGCTTGGCCCCCTCCCCCGGTGCAGTCAGCGATATAAGTAAAATCTCCGGTACCTCCACCACCTGGTGAAACAACATAATTATAGGTTCCATCGTTAAGACTCTCATTAGAAATTACTCCGGGGCTAATGGAACAAATGGCGAAACTGTCAGGAGTGTTGTTAACTTTGAGAGTTAAGGTAGATGACTCTCCCCGACCAATGAGATTAGGGGAGGCGGTAAGGTCAATACAAGTTTCGCATTCAACAACAATTTCCTGGGAGCCAGCTCGCTCAATCAAAATCACCCCTACCGTTAAGAAGAGAACAGTAAAAAACAAAATAAAGATTTTCTTGTTTTTGAGCAGATTCATAATTTAATTATACAATATGACAAACAATCCTTCAAATCATTGCAAGAGGGGCTGGATTATTGCTCCCTTTAATAAAATGGTAACAATAAGTCCGATAAGCATCCAGATGGCAAAGGGGGAAGGGGTATAAATCTCCAATACTGCCATTTTTATCTTTTTTGCCAGCTTTTTTAATGGAATTATTTGTTCTTTGTTTAGTCCGTCGGGACAAATTTTACCGATGGATTCTTTAAAGAGCTTTTTATCTTTACCCTTTAATTTATTGATCGTTTCTTCTGTTAAGCGCATACCCTCTTTAAGCTCTTCTGGCTTTACCTTCTGGATTTCTTTTTTCTTAAGATACCAGTCAAACATTTTCCTGAAGGCGAATGCGCCAAAAACAATTATTGAAGTGGTGCCGAGCATTGGTTTTACCGCTGTAATCGGCGACTGTCCCAGAGAAACCCATTTATACAAAAGCCATAGGAGAAGAATTGCTGCTATGATGTAGAAAATTTTCTTAATTTTCTGCAAAAATCTCATCAAAAGAATAAAAGCTCCCAGAATAATAATAAACAAAGTCCATCTCTCAAGTCCTAAGATAACGGTAAAAAAATATGTGAGGCTTTTTCCGGCTTGACTCTTGAAGAGAATTCCAAAGAAACTAACAATGACAAAGAAAATAACAATGATGCCAAGAATTTCTTTAATAATTGAAAGGGTTTTTTGCTTTAATTCTTTCCTTGGGGCAATTCTCTTCTTCTCCTTTAAGCTTGTCTTTTTTCTTGTAAAAATCCCTTGAACAAAAGTGTAAATAAGAGTTATTAAAAATACTCCCAAAGCAACGGTAAAAATATTCAAAAGCAGAGCAAAGGATGGAAAATAACTGAGATATGTTTTAGAGTAAAATTTTAAAGGAAGCAAGAAAGCAAATAAAGTAAAAAGTTTAGCGTCGCCAGCTGACCAAACATTCCAATGCCACATTAAAAATCCCACCGCAAAAGCTAAAGTAGTATTTAAGGCAATTTCTCCCAGATAAGAAAGTTTTAAAACTAATACGGAGTAAGAACCAATTTTAAGGTATCCCATTAACCAAAAAAAGGAATTCCAGAGAATAAATAAACCAAATATTGTTAATCCCCACAAGAAGCCGATTTTTATCCATTTGTTTCTGATTTTTCCGTATTTAAAATCCTGCCAGGCAGCAATAAAAGCAATTCCAAAAAGAGGAACCAAAAAGAGATAATTGGAGAAAAGAATTTTACTTATTAAGTACATTCTGGATTGGCTGATAGGGGTTGCCTGTTTCTTTAATAATATATTTCTTTCTAATTGCCTTAAACTCTTTCTCACCCACTTTTTTAAGATAATCTTTATGGACACCCAAACAATATTTTCTGTAGAAACAATTTTTGCAATCAGTAACGAAAGTCACTTCATATTCAGGCAGTGTTCTCCAGGTGTATTTCCAGAGGGAAGGTTCAATTGTGCAAAGAGGAAAATGGTAAAAGCGAAATTCTTTAAATTTATCAATCCACTTGGCTATTTTGGGGATAAATTTTTTAAATTGACTGTGAGTTAGTCCGACAATTTTAAAGTTTTTTCCGGCCTGACCTTCCATTTCCATAAAAATAATTACCACCCGGTCAACCCCAGGGAATTTTTCTTTGATAAACCGCAATATTTTTTCAGCATATTGGTAAGTAAGTTTGGTAATAATAATTCTTAATTCTAATTGATGAAGCCCCAGTGTCTTATATCTCAAAACATTTTCTATTCCTTTTATGGTTTGACTAAAACTTCCTCTGGTTCTGGTAATGGCATCGTGAGTCTTTGAATCAAATCCGTGTAGGGAAGTATAGATATTTATTCTCCCGAACCCTAAAACTTTTTTAGTGAAAGACGGATAATAAAATCTTCTGCCGTTAGTATCCAGCTCTATAATCACCGGGGGAAATTTCTTTCTGATGAAAGAGAGTATTTTAAAAAAATCGGGGTGAATTGTCGGCTCCCCACCGGTTAAAATGATTTTGTCATCAATGAGATTGCCGTCTTTGTCAAAAATTTTAGCAGCAATAATTCTTCTTTTAAGCTTGGTAAAACTGTAATCCTCAAAAGGGTCCCTATCCTGAAAATCAGAAGGATTAGTGCACATTATGCACTTGCTGTTGCATTTATTCCAAAGACAAATAACCGGCATATTTTATCTTACTGTTCAATACCAAAAATAATCTCTCTTTCATCTTTGAGTTCTCCGATCGTTGCTTCTCCTATGTTGTAGAATTTTGCTTTCTCTTTTAATTCTTGTTGAGCTCGAATTTTCGCCTCTTCTATACCAGAGCCCCTGACATAACCTAATACTTCATCGTGCTCCTGGCTCTGGTAAATAATAACATAGTTTTTGAGTTGTTTTTCGACCATATTTTTTATTTATTATTTATTTCATCGGCTTTAATTCTTTGTCTCCATAGTTCTTAAGATAGTCCTTCCAAATTCCCTCGCATTTATCATAGAGTCGGCACCCTTGGCATCTTTTAGTTTTTGCTCGACCAACCACCTTGCGCGAGCCCTCAACATCTCGGTTTTCAAAATCAGGGGCTAAATGTTCAGTGTGGAATATTTCCACTTCTTGTAATTCACTTACCTGGTCTAAATAATCAGTAAAGTAGCAGAGGGGAACATAGCGGATAGCCCAGTGAGAAATTTTGTGCTTTTTGCCAATATCAAGACATTTGTGGATGTAAGAAGCTGCTTCTGAAATTTTTGGAACAAATTTATAGAACCTATCATGGGCTGCCCCGTAAGAAGGGTCAACAAAAATAAATTCTGAATTTCTGATACCTAAATTATAAATAAGTTTTCCAATCTGAGCAATGTATTTATAATTCTGTTTAACAATAGTGGTATTGGAGCCGATATTTTTCAACCCGACCTTTCTTACATTTTCTATTCCCTTTTTCAATTGGTTGAAACTGCCCTTTACTTGAGTCAAGAAATCATGGAGTTGGGCTGTATGGCCGTGAATAGAAAAGACTAGACTGTTTAAGCCAGCCTCCACTATTTTTTTAGCAAAGTTCCGATAAGAGTACATTCTGCCATTGGTTGACATCATTATTGTCTTGAAATCCTGTTCTTTGGCAAACTTTATCAAACCAACAATATCCGGTCTAATGCTCATCTCCCCTCCAACCAATTCTAAATAAGTTGTCCCTGAATTTCTGGCCTCAACCATTTCTTTTTTTATTTGTAAAGTTGTTTTTTCGGGGATACTGTTTCTTTTATTAATATTAAGACAAAACTGGCAATTGTTATTACAGCGATAACCAGGGATAATAACGGTTTTTTTGATTTTGGGCATAGCAATTAACTTTTATTTACTAAAGTTTAAATTCGTCTGTTCCATACAAATCTATATAACCCTTTAATACCCCGTCACATTTGGACTCGTAGGAACAATTTTGGCAAAGAGGGATTCTTATTTTGTCAGGATTTTTTTCAAGACAGGGAAAGAAATATTTTCGAGCATCTTTGAGAAGAGAGCAAGGTAAAAACTCCACCAATAAGAACTTAGGAGAGAGGTTATCTTTATAATCTTTCAAGACATTAACTACATGTTGACCGAGCTCACTCATTCTCATTATAATCTTTTTATTGCGGGAGCGCCTGGAAAGAGGAGCGGCATTAAGAATATTTATTTCTTTTACCCCTAAACCACTGATTAGGTTTATCATCTTGGGAAGTTCAAGATAGTTTATTTTGTTTAAGAGCAGATTAACAATTAGGCTAAAACCTTTGTCTTTTAATTCTATAACATTTTTTATTCCTTTAACAGTTTGAAGAAAACTTCCCTTGGCTTGGGTCTGGCGATCGTGCATTTGAGGAGTTGCCCCGTTAAGAGAGATAACTATTTGATTAACACCTATCCCCAATATTTTTTTAGCAAAATTTTTATAGCTAAGTAATCGCCCGTTGGTGGTGAAGCCGACCTGTTTAAAACCCAGTCCTTTGGCAAATCTCAACAGCTCAATAAAATCTTTTCTCAAAGTTGGCTCCCGACCCATAAAATTAACAAAATCATAATGGGTTCTGACTTGAGAAATCTCTTTTTTAAGCTCTCCGGTGCTTTTTACCTTTAATCTCTCCATATATTCATCGGCTTCCGAACAAAAAATACAGTTGTTGTTGCAATTGTAGCCAATATAAATATAGGGACTAACTTTCATAATTTTAATAAACATTTATGCTTTTGAGCCAAAGCGACAATCTCCTTTGGGCCGTATAAATTTAGGTAGTCTTGCCATACTCCCCCGCATTCTTTAAAAAACCGGCATCTCTGGCAAATCTCTATCCGTTCTTTATGAATATCTGAATAGATATTTCCTTTTTCTTTTTCAAATCTCCTCGGTTGGTATCCCACCTGCTCAGCTGTGGTCTTTCTGCCCTCAGCCGTAATGAGAGTGGTGCGGGAATCATCTCTTAGTTCCGGCTTAAAAAGACAGAGGGGAAAATCAAAAAAGGTAATCAGGTTAAACTTATCTAAAATAGCTTCAAGGTTATTCAAGGTAAAGGATAAATCATTTATTTTCACCACCAAAGTTTTATAAAAATCTTTGGCATAACCATCGGGAATAAGGTCTAAAATGTTGAAAAACTTAATTTTTAGAGAAGAGAGGAGCTTCCCTAGCTGGGTGAGCTTCTGGTAATTCAGTCGGGAAACCACCGTATTGACGATAACGTTGGTGTTGGGAAGTTTTTGAACGTTCTTGATTCCCTGAATGGTTTGCTGGAAACTTTTTGGGGTGCGAGTAATGGCGTTGTGAAGTTCTGCTCTTGGACCATAAAGAGAAAAATTAATTCGTTTTACTCCGCTTTTAATAATTTTTTTAGCAAAATCATTATAACTTAGCATCCTCCCGTTGGTGCTTAAGCCAATATCTTGATAACCCAAATCTTCAGCACGCTTTACCAACTCTAAAATATCTTCTCTGATGGTCGGCTCACCTCCGGTAAATTCTACTCTTTTGAAGCCCTGCTTTATTCCTCTCTCTAAATCTTTGATTACTTCTTTGGTGCTTCTGTCATCATATTTCTTGCCCTTTGGCTTGGTGGTACACATAATGCAGTTATTATTGCAAGAAAAACCAAGCATAGCTAAGAATATCCGTCTTGAATTATTATTCTTCATAAAAATTAACTTTTAACCGGCTTAAATTCCTGCCAGCCAAAAATTTGGGGGTACTCTTTCCAGGGACCCTCGCAAACCCTATAATGTTTGCATTTCGGACAGTCAGGACCCTTGGCTTTACCTTCTGTTTTACGATATTTGCCATAATCTTCTATAGACCAAGTGGCATCATAAACTGCTCCTTCGGGAATAATTTTTTCAGCAATATAATCCTCGTAATCTTTCATAAAACAATAAGGGATGGCTTCCGTCATAACAGATACTCCTGCGTCAATGCCAATTTGCAGTCCTTTTTTAACGTAAGGCATAACCCTGGACTTTTGGGGAACAATCTCATCTATTAGTTTCGGACTGGAAAGAATCATTTGATTGATATGCACAAAAGCAAATTGAAATTGGTTTACTCCCAAATTTACCAAAAGTTTGGCAATCTGGGGAAGGTATTTGTAATTAGGTTTGGTAATTACCGTATTCATCAGAATACGTTGACCTAAAGATTTGAGATTTTTTATGCCGGTGGTAGTCTGCTCAAAGCTTCCCGGAACCGTAGTTAAGCTGTCGTGGAGGTAAGCTGTGTGTCCGTGCAAAGCCAAAGCAAACTCATTAGCCCCTTTTTTAATCAGGGCTTGGCAGAAATCTTTATAAGCAAACATCCGGCCGTTAGTCTGGATTTGAATAACTTTAAACCCTAAATCTTTTGCATATTGAACGAGTTCCGGCAAATCTTTCCTGATGGTCGGTTCGCCTCCGGTAAAAACAACCCCGTCGTATTTTTTACACGTCTTCCTTAAAATCTCTTTGATTTGTTTGGTTGTTTTGTCGGAATATTTCTCTCTTTTGTTTCCCTGAACGCAAAACCGACACCGGTTATTGCATTGAAATCCCAATTTAATATCAACGCGTTTCATAGCTTTAATTATTTACTTTATTTTATTTTATTTAAATAGACGCCAGCACTGTGGATCTGGCAAAAACTGAGGCTCCTCCAGGTAGGTATCTTTCCAATAACTATAACTGACGCACTTTGCCCCTCCCCTACATTTATCAAAATAAGGGCAATCCTGACAGCGGATGTTTATGTTCTCGGGATTTCTTAGTTTTTTAAGCTCCCGGGAATTATAAAATATTTCTTCCAAGGACTGCTTTAGAACATTTCCCACGTAGATTGGCAGCCTTCGGCAGGGGTAAACATCCCCATTGGGCAGAATAGTCAAAGAAGAATATCCGGCCACGCAAGTGTTAGCCGGATAACTTTCCTGGGCTAAAATTCCGTCTTCGCAGCCTATTTCTAATCTTAATTTTGCTTTCTGCTCTTTTAATTTTTTCTGCGCTCTTAAAGTATAAAGGTACAGCTCTTTTGTTTCTCGGGGAGATAGCATTAATTTTTTCATTTGTTTGCCCCTGCCCAAAGGAATAAATCTTCTTAAGCCCAAGCCATTTACTCCCAGATCTCTGGCTAATTGAATTATCTGGGGAACGTCCCCTAAATTCTGTCTGGTTATAGTCACGGAAATACTGGTGGGAATTTTGTTTTCAACCAGTAATTTTATCGCTTCTATTATTTTTCTAAAAGTTCCCCTGCCTCGAATTCCATCATTTTTCTCCTCTGTCCCCTCCAGGCTTACCTGGGCATAATCTATTTTTAGTTTTTTAAGTTTGGCTGTTTTTTCTTTATTGAGCAGAGTGCCGTTAATAAGAATTCCGTACCTGGTTTTCTTTCTATTTTGAAAACATTTCTCTAAAAATTTAAAGAAATCCGCTCTGACCATTGGCTCACCCCCGGTAATAGAGATTCTCGAGCTTTCACGGAGAAGCTTCCACTTCCTGACAAGCTTGACGTAGTCATTGAGAGTTTTGAAAAGCTGGCTCAAGGAAAGTTCATTTTTAAGAAATTTCGGGTCAAAATAGCAGTGGCGGCAAGTCAAATTACACCTTTCGGTAATATGCCATTGGAGATGAAAAGAGGAAGGTTTGTATTCAGCAAACATTGTTTCTTCTCTTGAAATAATAACATCTCTCAATCTTTTTAACAACTGTTATTGACAAATTTTTCTGAAGATGTATAATGAACTAAAAATAAAAAGCTCTTTAATAATTAGAGCGAAAGGAATAGCAATGAAAAAGATTATAGGGATGATAGGAATTGTAGTAGTGATGATGCTTTTGGTGCTTTGTTTAGTGCCAAAAGCGGAAGCAAGAACAATAGGACTGTTGGTGGGTCCTAGTCTAAATCTTGAGGGACTAAATGATGTTCTTGGTGTCTTGAACAAAGAGCTAGGAGCGGATTTTAGCCTTAAAGAAGGACTAATGTATTCATTGGTCCTTAAGGGAGATTGGGTTACCCCGGTCTGGCGTAAAGGGATTGACTTCTCTGTTTGCCAGGCCAAGGCAGAAGACACTATCATGGGTTCCTGGGTTGGGAACCAAAGAGAGAAAATTGGGATTGAGATAGGAGTCTTGATTATGCCAATTTTTTTCACCAGAACATATGAGCCGAAAGGCAAGGGAAAAATATCGACTCGTCTGGGATTAGGGTTGGGAGGGGTTGTCACCCTCGTAAATATTTCCCAAGAAAAAACGACTTTTTTTTGGGATCAGGATGGCAATCTTCAGGAGACAAAGCAAAGCTCAAGCAAAAGCCTGATTCTACCGTCTTTTGGTGTCCAGCTCTCAGCTGGACTTGAGTATAGGCTGGGAAAGAATGACGGGGAGTATGATTGGTCCAGAAAGAGAAAAAGTATTTTGCTGGAAGTAAGATATATTTCCAGCACGATAGAAATTCGAGACCCAGAGGCAAAACCCAATCCGATGGAAATTAGTGTCGAAATGAGTGAATTTTCTTTGAGGATGGGATTTATCACAGAGTTTTAAGAAAAAAATTCTCCCCGACTTGGTTTAATCAAGCGGGGAGAATTTATATAGGTTTTAGTGATTTGTAACCCGTTAGATGAGAGTCCAACGGGTTTTATAATAGATTCTTAGTAAAAAAACTCATTCTCATTTAAATCTATTATCCCCGTTATAAATTCTATGGCAATTGTTTCTCCTATTAAATTCTTTAAAGGTTTGAAACATTTTCTCTCCTGGGTCCTGTCAACCCACTCTTGAGTGACTTCCTGTTCTTTTATGACCAGAGTAATTAAGTAATAATCGCCAGACAAGGGTTGCCAAACAAACATGTCAGAAGAATTTAGGGGAACCCGACAATCTTTTTCTGGAGATCTTACTGCCTCATCTATTATTTCAGCAATTTCAATATTGCAACTTCTTATTTGACCCATAGAAACCTTTTCTTCCGGATAAAACTTGTCTAAATTAGCGGTCTGGTAAGCGGGACCGAACTCGCAAGAGATTTCACAGTCAGGCCACTTCTTAACAATATGAACTAAGTTAATCAGGGAGTTTTCGTTTAATACCGAAGGTCCGAATGCTTCTCTAAGAGGTCCTGTATGATTAAAGATTATCTTATTAATTCTTTCGTTGCTGGTAATTCGTGGTATAATTTCAACTGAAGGTTCTCTCCGGGCAGAATAATAAATAAGCAATAGAGCAACTATGTCCACCACAAAGAAGATGCCCGCTATGAGTATTAAAATTTTAAGTTTTTTGCTCATATTTTGAATATAAAGCTTTTTTGCCTTGTAACCTTTAAATAAAATGATAACTTATTTCAGAGATATCCAGACAAAAAAACATAAAAAGATTGCCGCAGATTATCTTGAAAATAAATATTTTGTTTTTGAGATAGCGAAGACAAAATTTCTAATTACAACGAGGCATCGCTCTTGGGTTATTCTTTCTAAAAAAGAATATAAACTTCTTCTCAATCATAGGGTTCATCAGAACCCCAAGCTCTTTAAGATATTATCCGGACTCAATGTTATCTATATTAAAGATAACATATCAGAGGTAATTCAACAATACAAAAATAAATACCATTACCTAAGTCGTCCTCCGACGCTGAATATTATGGTGCCAACCTTGCGCTGTAATTTAAAATGTGATTACTGCCATTCTCTTTCCGGTCCAAATGTTAGAAAAAAAGATATGACTGAATCTTTAGTTAAAAAGACGATTGATTTTATTTTTACCATACCTCATCAGTCCAAAAAAGTTCATATAGAGTTTCAGGGAGGAGAACCGCTCTTAAGATGGGATATTGTAAAGTACAGTATAAAATACGCAAAAGAAAAATCAAAAAAGATGAAATTTCGGCCTCCTTCTTTTTCTCTGACCACGAATCTCGCATTAATGAACGAGAAAATAGCAGAAGACATAGCCCGCTATAATTCAAATACAACCTCCTTTAAGATTAATATTTCTCTCGATGGCCCGGAAAAAATTCATGATTCTCAAAGGAAACATTGCGACGGAGAGGGAAGCTACAAAAAAGTTATTCACTGGCTTGATATTTTGAAGAAGAAATATAAAATCTCTCCCTCGGTGATATCGGTAATAACTCAAAACAGCTTAAATCACGAAAAAGAAATTATTGACGAATTAATAAAACATAATTTAAGGAACTTCAAATTTTTACCCGTTAGTTTAACGGGTAGACTCTACAATAAACATCAAGAAAAAAAAGATAATCTTTCTATTTCTCCTGAAGAATTTTTTAATTTTTGGAAGAACTCATTAGAATATATTTTAAAGTTAAATAAAAAAGGAATTAAAGTTAAAGAACAAATTACCCTTTTTCTTTTATCAAATATCTTGTCTTTAAGGGCAGATTATATGTGCGCAAGAAAACCCTGTGGAGCAGGCATTTCTCAGTTAGAGTTTGGTTGCGACGGAACAATTCATGCCTGCGACGGAGGAAAAAACATAAAAGAGTTGGAACTGGGCAATGTAAATACTCACCGCTACGAAGATATAACAATGTCAAAAATCGTTTCTCAATTAAGGTCCATCCGAAGCGAAAACTTACCCATCTGCTCTGATTGTCCCTGGGGCCCATATTGCGGGTATTGCGTCGCTCGAGGCATTAACCAACACGGCCAACTCAGACCCAAAATACCAGAGGACTATGACTGCCAATTATACAGCCGGATGATTCCTTATCTGTTTAGGGGATTTTTAGGTAAGGAACGAGCTCAAATTTTTTCTAAATGGGTTAACAATTTACTTGAGGGTTTTTGATTTGTAAGAATTTATAAACTAAGCAGCTGCCGTGACACTGTTTTCTCTTTTTAAAGAGACAATCTTTACATTCTGGGAATAAATCTATCTCCCACCTCAATTTGTCAAGGAGTTTTTTATAATAATCAATTATTTCTTTCTCGCTTTTGAAAGTATCTAAGGGAGGCCCCTCAATACCTAAGGCAATGCAGGGCAATAGTGTTTTGGCGGGTGTTATTGCATAACTACTTTTTCCGGCTCCGCAAATACCTCGCAGCCCGATATTTTTGATTAAAAATGCCCTTTCTTTTTCGGAAAAAAAACATAGAGGAAACGGTTCAGCAAGTTGACATTTGATATTTTGTCTTAACAAATCTTTTGTCAATTGTAAAATATATCTGGAAAAACCTTTTAAGTTCTCTTTTTTAATGTGCTCATTTTGATTAAAACTTGAAGGAAAAACGGGAGTAAACTCTACATAATGAATGTCTAATTTTTTGCAGGCACCTATAATATAATTATAGGAAACATCAGGAGAAATAATATTAAACCTAAAGCCGAGGTTTTTGGTAATTTTTCTTATGTTTTTTAAATTAGAATATAGAGTTTCTAACTCTTGGGGGGAATATTCTGAGGGAGGGTTGAAATTAACCAAGAAGGAAAATATAGCCGGAGATTCAATATTGATTTTTTTTATATCAAAGATTCCGTTGGTATAAAGCAGTATTTTCAAACCATACTTTTCAGCCAATTTTAAGGCAGAATCTATTTTACTAAATAAAGTGGGCTCTCCTCCGTTAAAGCCAATCACCTCTTTGATTCCTTGCTTATTGAACCATTTGAAAACAGTTTCAAGTTTCTCTAAAGAAATTTCTCGGGGCCATTTTTTTAAAAATCCTTTGGCAAAACAATAACGACAATTTCTATTACAAAAATAACTAAGATTAATCTGTCTCATTTAATAAAAAGGCTGAAGATATTAACTCTATCAAAATGGAGTATAATATCCTTTAGCTTTTAAGATGAAGGAGATTTCTTGGTCAGAATTTATAATTTCTTTTTTTGCTGGAAATTCCAGGTTAATAAATTGTCCGGGGATTAATCCCACTCTTCCATCTTTTAAGTGCTTCTCATTAATATTCTTATCTTCCGAATGACTAAGACTGGATAGCTTAATAGTTTCTTGTTTAATGTCAGGATTAGTCAATGGACTAGCATTTACCAGACCAATAAAGCTTAGATTGTGAGAGTTAGTCCATTTTAATTTCAAAGATAATGGACTCTTTCTTTCTTTGGTACATTGAGAAATATCAACTAAGCCCGAGGAAAACTTCTCTCTTGGGTGGACGATGCTAAGCAACCCTTTTTTATTATTTCCGACATATACATCAACATATATATTAATACTTTTACATAAGTGGACTGCCGCAAAGGCATCTTCTGGCTTTATTACTTCCCCAGCAACAGCTGTTCCCAGAGAAGCTATAGCTATTTTCTTTAGGGAGTCGGTCCATTTTCTTTCCGAGGAAAATATTCTTTCTAGGTTTCTGGTTGCTTCGGCAATTCTTTGGTAATTTGCCCTAAGGTTAGCCCTGAAGACTAAGTGGCAATTTTCTAAATTTTGCACATTATCGAATTTCACATCTAAGACATCTTCTTTTTCTCCACCAAAAAATATTTCATCGTTCAAAGTAGATAACTTTTTTGTCCAGTCCCTTCCTTTTTTATTTCTAATTGAAGACGGGAAAATTAGATTTTTATAGGCAACTATTTTATTGTTTTCTATCCCGATACTAAATTTCTTTGGATGAATAATTTTAATAAGTTCAAGATTATAGAGATGAGAATGTTCTCTTTCAAACTCCATTACTCGCAAAAGATATTTCTTACTCTTTTGACAGGGCTTTACTTCTAATTTGTATAGTTCTTTAACAATAATGTTCTCCCTTAATATATTTTCAGACGCCGGCAAAATATTATTATCAATAACAAATTTTTTGCCGTTCCAAACCATAATAAATGGGCAGCCACAACTACTGTGAGAAACGTGAGAACTGTGTGAGCTATGACTGCTGTGGCTGCCATGAGCACAACTACTATGGGAGCCGTGTGAACAGTGAGATTGGTGGGAACTGTGAGAGCTGTGTGAGGTGTGGGAACCGTGAGAAGAGTGGGAAGAGTGAGAGCTGTGAGAAGAGTGAGAACTATGTGAGGAGTGAGAACCGTGGGAACCGTGTGAGGAGTGAGAGGAGTGGGAACCATGAGAACCGTGAGAGGAGTGTGAGCCGTGGGAAGAGTGAGAACTGTGGGAGGAGTGGGAACTGTGAGAGCTGTGTGAGCCGTGGGAACCGTGTGAGGAGTGAGAGGAGTGGGAACCATGAGAACCGTGAGATGAATGGGAGCCGTGGGAGGAGTGAGAACCGTGGGAACTGTGAGATGAGTGAGAGCTATGGGAAGTGTGGGAGCTATGCGAAGAATGTGAGGTATGAGAGCACTCCCAATCAGCTTGAGCTTCACGAGCTACCATTGAGCCAGCAACAGCTGCTCCTAAGATAAAGAGCATTGTTCCTGCTTTAACAATGTCTTTCTTGTTGACGTTGCCCTCTTCAGAGGTCAAGAAAGTCTTAATGTTCTTTTTTATTCGTGGAAAATTCATATATTTGACTGCTCAGCCCCTTTAAGGCAGCTCTGGTAAAGAAACTCTCCTCTTCCCTCTTCATCTTTGTAGGGAATCTCTTCACATAGCGAGGGGTCTTTGGTAAACTCAGCTATCTGGGGAAGATAGATCTCTGAACATTCAACCTCACTGCGATATTTTACACATTCATTAATATCTAAGATGCCTCGGCAAAGAATTTGAGCCCCTCTTTTATAGCTTATTTTGTCACAAAGAGTTATGTCTTTTTTCAAAATAGCTAATAAATTATAGTAACTATCTTTACACTTTTGGATTTCTATTTCCGAAAGATTTTGGCATTCCTCTTCGTCTTCTCTGATTAGTGCTTTGCAAAGAATCTTTTCTTGTTGAGGAAGTTCTTCTTTTTCACAAAGAGTTTCGTCTTTTTTAAAAACGGCTTGGCAGAAAAATTCTTTCTCTCCCGCTTTTTGGCAATAATCTATGTTATTTTCCTTAAGTGCTCGGAAGGAATAAAAAAAATTTTCGCATTGCTCTTTCTCTTCTTGACTTAATGCCATGTCGCAAAAATAAACATTATGAACACCAATACAGTGAAAGGAAGATTTTTCTCCCAGGGTCCAATTAATATCAATATTCCCCGCTAGATCTTCTAAATTTTGACATCGCTGGAAATTTTCTTCAAGAAGAGCCAATTGCTTTGCCCTCTCCCATCTTGGAATAAAAATTAAAGTTCCCAAAATTATTACTGACAATAAGATAATTATAAGAATGATTTTAGTTTTTTTAGACATTTTTGCATTTTCAATTTTTACTAACACCATGACCCGGAACTATGTGAAGAATGGGAGCTGTGGGAGGAATGGGAGCAGTGGGACTGATGAGAACCATGGCAAGAGCCGTGAGAGACATGGGAAGAGTGAGAAGAGTGAGAGGAGTGAGAACCGTGAGAGTTATGAGAGCTATGACCAGAAGCGTGAGAACCGTGGGAAGAGTGAGAGGAGTGAGAGGAGTGAGAGCCGTGGGAAGAGTGAGAGCTGTGTGAAGAATGCGAAGAATGAGAACCATGGGAAGTGTGCTCACATTGAGGCCATTGAGCTTGAACTTCTCTCACAGCCATTGAACCAGCAACAGCTGCTCCCAAGATAAGGAGCATTGTTCCTGCTCGGACAATGTCTTTCTTATTGACATTTCCTTCTTCAGAAGTCAGAAAGAATTTAATGTCTTTTTTTATTTTTGGAAAATTCACAAATTTTACTCGGTAACCATCTTGGTGATTTTAGTAGCGGTAAATTCCTCAAGTTCGTTTATCTTCTCAAAAGTTGATTCAACTGTTGCTACAACAATGCTGTCATCTATTTCTATTTCCGAAAATTCCGAGGCAGATTCTTCTTGAGTGGTTATGTTGTAAATTCGCCACTCGGTCTCTTCGGTAAACTTTATGGTTTTTTCCATCAGGTCTTTCTCGGCTGTCTCAATCAGAGAGGTCCTGGCCTCTATCCTTAAAGTTTTACCTTCAATATCAACCGCTTTAACTCCTCCTTCAATAAGATTGTTGGGATATTGCTGCTGAGAAGGAGTTTCTTCTTCCGAAGTTTCCGGGGTTTCTTGTTCTTCTTCCTGGACGGGAGGGGCCTCTTGGCCCAACAAAAACACCCCCATTAAGACAACAACAGCAACAACGAAGAAGATAAGAACAATTTTTGTTTTTTTATCCATGTAAATAGAATAATTTAATAACGACCTTTAAACTAAAGTGGTGTAATTGTTTCATTATAGCAAACATAGGGATGTCAAGTAAACTACCTGAAATAAATGCCTAAGTTTCTATTTTCTAAAGCAAAATAACTTATCTTTGCTTCAACATCTTTTATAATTTTAAATGATTCTTTGAGCCATAATTTCTGTTTGGGAAAGTTTTGTTTAAGTATATTTAACCTTTTAGGAGCAACGCTTTCTTTTAACCGAAACCAGAGCTTTGTTGAGGAAATATCAGAGCTCGGAGAGATACGGCAAAGCATTCCTGTTTCTTTAACTAGCATGTTTCTTAAAGCTGAAAGAACCGGTTGATAGACTTTTCCTACCTCTTTAGGATTTGGCAGGCCTTTACAGATTAAAGGATAAATCTTAAGAAAACATTCTCCCCTTGGCAAAAAATCAATCCCCACTGTATCAAAGTCCTTATTCTTAAATGTTTTTTCTAATTTATCTGCTTTAAGGTTTAAAATACAGCTCAGCTTTTTTATAAGCTCTTGAACCTTTTTTCTTTGAAGCTTCAATCCATCGGGGCTGGTAAAATATATCTTTACTCTTTCTATTTTGCTTTGGGCTAAATCTATGCCAAACTGCACCATCCAGGAATGACTTTTGGCTATTGATAATATGGGTTTAATTTTGTCATTGAATTTGCAGCTTGAATTGTTTAAAGAAACAAAGATTTTAGCGATACAATCTATTCGTTTTTTCCTTAATTTTTCTTTCTGAGCTAAACTTAAGAATTCTTTCAGAAAATTAAGATGGAGAATCCTTATTTTTTTCTGACCAGAAACCAAAGAGAACTCAAAACCATTGTAGAGATTTGATTTTAACTCACTGCCCCTTTCTAACTCGTCTATAATTTCAAAAATCAGCTTATTGGGATTAAATCCCCATCTTTGAGACAACAATCCGATTAATTGTTTTGCTTGAGAATTGTTCATTTTATCCGTAAAAATTTTACTCAAAAATATAAGATTTGGTTTTTTTTATATATTCCTGGAAGAGGCTTCGGCTTTTAGCGTTTTCCTTTAAAATTTGGGCTATTTTTTGGGAGGTATTATTGCGCAACTTGATTATATTTTTATCAAAATGAATGTCAGGGTAAAAATCAAAACACGACGAAGCTCTTTTGCCCGAAACGCTTATTTCAACATTTTTCCTTAAATCCTCTTTTTTGTTCAGAATTCGGCTTACGGAATTCAAAAAGATAAATCTTTTGTTTTTTATTTCTCTTACAATATAGTCAGAGATTTTGTTTAAGCAAGAAAGGAAATCTTTTCTTTCTTTTTCTTCCCAGGTTACTGTCTGAATTGGCTCAATGTTTATGCTCTTAAATCCCGTTTTTATTAAATAAATAAAATTTTCATGCATTTTTTTAACCTCTGAAGGATGAACGGCCATCAGGGCACAAACATTTTCTTCCTTCAGGTTTTTAAAGACCGCTGGCAACTTTTTTATTATCTGAGAAAATGAACTTCTGCCATTTTTAAATACCCGGAATCTATCGTGAGTTTCTTTTTTCCCGTCAATACTTACGGCTAATTTGACATTATATTTCTGAAAAAACTTGAGGTGTTCTTTTCTAATTAAAGTGCCGTTAGTGGCTACAGATACAGCTAATTGCTTATTTTTTTGCCTGACTAAAGATTGAGCAAAAATGATTATCTTTTTTAGTAAATCAAAATAAAGCAAGGGTTCTCCGCCATATAAAAGAAGCTGTTTTTCTTTTCCCGGAGATAAAATAAGATTTCTTACTGCTTGCTTGGCTTTTTCAAAGGGTATAATCTCATTGGTTTTTTTAATAAAACAATACCGACACCTCATATTGCAGCGAGTGCCAACAAAAAGCCACGTCTTTTTAATTTCCCTATCTAGGCTCATCTTTTTAAAAACGGATGTAGAGAATAAGATTGTCATTTTCTGCATCAATTACGTGAATTTTTCCCTTGGCGCTTTTGATGAGAGTTAAGATTTCCCTTAAACAGTTAGTATTGCCGCTTAAACTCAGAAGTTTCTCTAGCGTTTCTTTTTTTAATCCATTTTTCAACTGAACTCCGAATTTTCTGGAAATAAGCTTGTTCCCCTGATATCTTTCGCCAAAATGATAATGAGAACTGATTGGTTTTAAAAAAGTGAAGATTTTTCGCTCAAGAGAAGAGGGCCCTCCTTTATCTTGACATTTTTCCTCTAAAAAATGGGTAAGGTAATAAATTTTATATTTCGGTTTTGGCTCCTGGTCAATATCAAAACCCATTATGACAATCTTTTCCTTTTTGAGAGGAATGTTTATTTTAAATTGTTCAAGGATGCTTTTTACCGCAGAACGCACTGTCTTAGAGTCATTGATATCGCCGAAATGTAGATAAACTTTAAATCTTATTTTTTTCTTTTTTGTCTCCAAGCCAAAATAAAGCGAGGGTTTGATTTTATTTAATTTTCTGAGCTTGTGAAATAATAATTTTGAAACATTAGATTTGCCGTAAGAATTAATGATACCCTCTATCAATTCTATTCTCTCAGTATACAAATTTTCAAAGTTCTTGGAATAAGTATCGTAGTTGACCAATCTTAAGGTATCCTCAATCTTTCCTTTTTTTAATTTAAGAGAAAATCCGAATTCAGTTTTGTTTGCTAAATCGCCTTTCACTAATTTCTTAATGACAGGGCTTATAATCTCCCGGGTGGACGCATCGGGGAGTAACTTTTTTGCTAAATAAGAAAACGTTTCAGATATGTTTTTTTCCATAAGTTCACAAAGGAATATATTTTAATTCTTCATCCCCAATAATCTTTTTTTTATTTTTTACCGGTTTTATTTTCTTTTGGCATTTTTTAACTATTTCCTCAGAATAAAAATATTTAGAAAAAACCAAATAAGCGCCGAAATTAGGAACTTTAGATTGAAGATGAGTCGGTCTTGCGATTATTTTTCCTCTTTTTACCAAATATTCAATTTCTTCTTTCAAAACTTTGTCTATGTCTTGACCAAAAAGCTGGTAAATCCTTTTTTTGGGAAGAAGATTGTACCTGAGAGAATTTATAACGTACCATTTTATCTCTTCAATTTTATTTTTATATCTGCATTGAAGATAAACCGGGCTTTCATTCTGCCGAATGCCTCTTTCGTATTTTTCTAAATCGGGAAAGTTCATATAATTTCCCCAACCGGAAATATGCGACATAGCCGCCATTCCCAATCCCAAGAAAGGACTGTTATATTCAACCGTGTCAGCTATCTGAATATTTCGGGCTTCATTGCTTTTACCTATGTCTTCAAACTGTAAAAACTTATAGGAAGAGTCAAGAAGCATTTTGCGGCCCAAAGCGTTCATTTCCTCTCTCTTTTGCATTTCTTCCCGCGACAGGACTTTTCCCTGCTGGGAGAAGGAAGTAGCCGGATTGGGAAAGAAGGGATTAACGTGAACCACATCCGGTGAAAGCTTAATTACTTTCTTCATTGTCTCTTTAAAGCTTTTGAGCGTTTGGCCGGGCAAGCCGCACATTATATCAAAGTTTATGTATTTAATGCCGGCTCGCCGCGCCCGCTGATAAGCTTTGTAAACCGATTTCTCAGACGATAAACGTCCCCACTTTTTCATTAATTTATCATCAAAGCTCTGTACTCCCATATTAAGCCGGCTGACTTTATATCTCTTTAATAATTTCAATTTTTTCCAAGAAAGAGTACTGGGATTTGCTTCAAAAACCACCTGAATGCATTTCTTAAAATCAAAATGGTTATAGATAAGTTCAAAAAATTTTTCAAGCTGAGTCGGGCTTAAAAGAGAGGGGGTGCCCCCGCCAACATAAAGTGAACGAAAAGAGACGGATTTAAAAATCTTTGAATACAATTTCACTTCCCTGGCAAGCAGGTTTAAGTAATTGTCTATTTGGCTGTGATTTTTAAGCTTTTGAGCCGGGAACCGGCAAAAAATACACCTTGAAGCACAGAAAGGAAGGTGAACGTACATTCCCACCTTATCTACGCCTCTATTTATTGTTCTTTTCCAGGCAGTTTTTATCTCTTCCTGGTTGGCTTTATGCCAAACAAAAATTGGGGGGTAATAAAAGGGGAAACCAACAAAGTCAGTCTGGGATATTTTTTCAGTGATTGCTCGGAAGAGCCAATCTTTATCTTTAATCATAGCCTTAATCTGCCCTGGTTATCTTTAAAAAATTAGATATGTAAATTTTTGAGATTTCACAGAAGGTCTGGAAATGTTTTTTAAAATCTTTTTTGTTCTCTTGAGACCAAAGATATAAACCAATTGGACAGAAGCAGTATTCCTGACAAGGACATTTTGAGCATTTGCTGTCTGTTATTTTAAGAATCCCCTTTTTTGCCTTTCTTAACAAGTTTTCTCTTTTTGCTTTATCAATTCCTCCTCCTCTGCCAACTATGTATTTTTTTCTCCTTTTATCAAAAAAAGAAAATACTTTATCGCAAAGATAAAAATTTCCATCAGGACCTAAATTCAGCTGCTGGCAGCAGAAATTCTCGCTGTTTTTCTCAAGGCCTTTTGTTATGCTAAACTCGCTAAAAGTTTTTTTAAGGATATTGAGCTGATTTTTTGACCATAAACCGTAAACCTCTGGATAAAAATCTATTAAGCGAAATCCGTTTTCAACAAAGAACTTAATGTTTTCAGTAAGGTGGTTTACTGTTGAGGGAGTAAAGATCAGAGAGATTTTAATTTTTTCTTTATTTAAATTTTTGATATTTTTCCAGACCGTTTTGAAGACCGAACGTTCTTTATCATTTTTAAATACTCTGTTGACGTCATTTACATCTTGCTTACCGTCTAAACTTATTGAGAGGCCGACGTTGTTCTCGGCTAAAAATTCACTTCTTTCTTTGTTGAGCAAGGTGCCGTTGCTGGAGAGCACAATAAAAGCCCTCTTTTTTTCGTTCCTTTTCAAATATTCTATCAATTCTTTTAATTCCCCCCAATAAAGCAAGGGTTCTCCGCCGGTAAAATTAATGGTCGGCTCTTTTATTGAGTGTTTCAAAAAAAAGCTGATTCCCCTTTTTAATTCGGGAACATTGGGGATAATCTTTTTCAAATTCTCTTTGTCAATAAAACAATAGCTGCAATCAAGATTGCAGCCACCTCCAAGAAAAATAGATAAAGAATGGTATTTTATTTGCTGAGCCATTTTTTAAATATTTTTAATGCTTCAGGAGTTTCAAATTTTCGGAATAAATAATCTAAGATGCTTTTGTTTACCTGACAGCGAAAGTTATTGGGAGCTTGAGCAAAGATGTTGCCTTCTTCAGAATAGTTAAACACCGGACAAACTCCGCAATAAGGCAGGTAAACACAATCACTGCATCCGGTAAGCCCTTCCAACGTAGAGGCAAGGCAAAGAGATTTAGTAACCTCAGAAGAAATAATTTCTTTATAGGTATTTTTATGAACGTTGCCCAGTTTAAAAGTTCCATCTCCCATCTGTCCCAGCATTCTCCCCTCATCACAAGTATAAACATCTCCGTTGTAGTGGTAAGCTAGCTGACCAATACCAGCCCCACAGGGTGAACGAAGGTCCAAAAAATTAGGGTCATTATCAGTGAATGCTTTCTGAGCGATCATTTTAGCTATTCTCTCTCTGATGTCTATTCCCCGAAGATTCAATTCTATTATATAATCTAATGCCTTTTTATAAAAAGTAACAAAGTCCTGGGCGCTGTAGCCAAGCAGTTTTTGAAGCCCCTTTGCCATACCGAAAGGGTTAAGCGGTCTTAAGTGAATATCCCTCAAGCCCAGCTTTACGTACTCATCAACGATTTCTTTCCATAAGGGAAGCGAATCTCCCGTAGTGGTAATAAGAGCGTTTACTTGATAATGCAGGTCTTTGTATTTTTTCTTTGTTTTTTTAATTCCCTGACAAGTAGCGCGATAACTGCTTTTTCCATCAAGTTTCGGCCTGTTTTTGTTGTGAAGTTTCTCCGGCCCATCCAGAGAGCTGCAAATAGAAATCTTTTTGCCGTGAAGCCAATTCAATTTTTTATCATCTAAAAGACTTAGGGTGGAAACAAGACTGAACCTTAACTCTTTCTTTGCTTTTTTATTTTTCTCAAGCACCCGATTGACAATGAATTTAACTATGCCAAAGTTGGCCAATGGTTCCCCTCCCTGAAATTCAACGTTAATAAAGGGGGAGGTGGTTTCAAAAATCATATCCACTACTTTCTTAGCTGTTGGCTCTTGCATGTCCAAATCAGTTCTGGTCATATTTTTAGACGAAGCATGGCAGTATCTGCAGGCATGGTCGCAGCGAAGAGTAACCACAATAATATGAAGACCGGGTCCCTGACTTAGATATTTGCCGCGATAGCTGGCGTATCTGTTAGTTAATCTTGCTTGACAGTTTTCACAGCGCCACGATTTAGAAGTAAAGTGCTTTTTGTCTAATTCTTTGTAAACAGAGGCCTCTTCTTTAAGTTTCCCTTCTTTAAAATTTTTAAAGTCCTTTTTTTGGAGAAAAATAAAATCGCCAAGATCATTGGTCAGGAGATATTTTTGTCCTAATTTTTTAAAACGGAAAAAACCTGTCTTAATCATTGTTTCATCATAGCTAAAACATAATTACAAAATTCATCTTCAATTTTTCTCTTGGCGGTCGGTACTATATTCTCTAACTTTACGGTGATTACTTTTTTATTCTGACTTATTTTAAAATCTGCCAGCCCTTGATAGGCCTGGCTGGCTTTTTCGACAGTTTTAAGGTTATAGAAATTTTTGTTAAACCTTATCGTCATAACCTTTTATTTCTTTTCCCCATACTTTTCCTCCCAGGGCACGGCAATGCCCAGAGGATCACTCTCAATATGTTCTTCTTCTGATGTTTCTTCCGAGGGAAAAGCCGAGAACAATGCTTTTTCCACAATGGTTTCTCTTATCTTCTTGGTGTTTTTAGCGATGGCCGTTCTTAAAACATAATCTAAAAGTTCATTTTTAAACTCTCCGGCGAGCTCTTCCAATTTTTTAGAGTCAAGCTTTCGCTTTCCTTCTATAAAAACTTTAATTTCTTTCTTGGGGTCGCCATCTAAAAACAAATATGCTCGGTCAACAAAAACATAACAAGCTCCATAGATGGCTTCCAATGGATAAATTTTGGGGTTAAGTGAAATCACCAGCTGGCCATTTTGTTTTTGAGTTTTTATGGTCTTGATATTCCTTCTATTTTTTGAAGACATAAGCGTTTATTCTCCTGGAAGATTCATAAACTTGCTTATCTTGATAGCGGTAAACTGGTCAAGTTCATTTACTTTTTCGTAGGTTGATTCTTCGGTACCGATTACCACCGGGTCTCCTTTTTTAAGTTGCGAAAACTTCAGGGGAGATTCTTTTTTAGTAGTCATATCATAGAGAACAATCTCTGTCTTTGAAGTAAGCTTAATGGTTTTTTTCAGAGAAGAAGCTTTGGCCGTACTAATTTTTGAGGTATCAGCATCCAAGATGAAACTGGTTGGACCTGAATAGTCAATTTCTGATATTTGTCCCTCTATAAGATTATGGGGATACTCTTCAGTAGAAGAGGAATTCTTTGATTGTGGCCGCTTTTTTTCTTTTGCCATATTCTTTGTTATTAACCTTTATTTTTTCCCTTTGATGACTTCGTCAATGATACCGTACTTTTTTGCCTCTTCGGCCGACAAGTAAAAGTCCCGGTCGGTGTCTTTTCCTACTTTATTTAAGGGTTGGCCGGTATGTTTGGCTAAAATCTGATTAAGCTTTTGCTTAATCTTCAAAATCTGTCTTGCCCCAATTTCAATCTCGGTTGCCTGTCCGGTAATTCCTCCAGCAACCTGGTGTAAAAGAATTTCTGAATTGGGCAGGGCAAATCTCTTGCCTTTGGCTCCCGCTGCCAGCAAGGTTGCTCCCATGGAACCAGCCAAACCCACACAGATAGTTGAAACATCACAATCTATATATTGGATGGTGTCGTAGATTGCCAAGCCGGCTGTCACCGAACCTCCGGGAGTGTTGATATAGAGTTTAATATCTCGATGAGAGTCCTTGGAAGCCAAAAGTAAAATTTCAGCTATGACTAAATTTGCCAAAGGGTCACTAATTGGTCCTGACAAAAAAATTATTCTTTCTTCCAGCAATTTTGAGAAAATATCGTAAAACCGCTCTCCCCTTTGTGTTTTTTCAATAATGGTTGGAATAATAGGCATAGATTGGTCATTTCGAGAAGTTTTCGAGTCTCTCAAAAATCTTCTCGTTATATAGTATACCTCTATAATACTCTTTGAGACGGTCTATGTCAATTTCCTTTTTGGCTTGGTTAATTCCTGGATAATTTTTTAAAAATCCATTGGCAGCAGTCTTTATTTCTTCTTCAGAAACCACAATTTTTTCTTTTTTGCCGAGCTCTCTTAAAATCAAGAGGTTTTTAACTTTTTTCTGGGCTTCTTCTGAAAAAGAATCTCTCAGTTCTTTCTCTGTTTTTTGAATTTTCTTCAGATAATCCTCAAAGCTCATTTTAAGCTCTTGAACCGCTTCCTTTTTGAGGTTGTCCAGTATCCTGTCTTTTTCCAAATCAATTAAAACCTGGGGAATTTCAAATTTCAGGGCCCCTGATATTTTTTCTAAAATTTCCGTTCTCCGTCTCTGGGTCTCTTTGGTTGTTTTTTCTTTCCTGATACCCTTTCTGATACCTTGCTTGAGTTCTTCTAAGTTTTTAAACTCCCCTAAATTTTGAGCGAAATCATCATTTAATTCGGGAAGCTCCATTTGTTGGACTTTTTTAACTTTAACTCTAAAATTAACTTTCCTGTCAGCCAATCCTTTTTTAAAATAATCTTTTGGGAAATGAACAATAAACTCTTTCTTTTGACCAGCCCCCATCCCTTCCAGATTACTCTCAAACCCTGGCACAAATTGTCCTTTAGCCAGCAAAAACCCGTCTTGAAAAACTTTATCATTTTCAATCTGGGGGCTCTTGTACTCAATCTCCATAAAATCCCCTTGTTGAGCCGCTCTGTCCAAATCCTTAAAACTGGCTCTTGACCTTGCCAGAAATTTCAAAGCATCCTCCACCTCTTTGGCTTCAATTGAAACTTCTTTTTTCTCCACTTCAGAGGCAATCTTTTGGCAATCGGGCAATGGTATCTCAGGTAAAACATTGACCCTAATTCTGAAAGAAAAAGGATTGTCTCTGGCTAATTTTAAAATTTCAACTTGAGGCGTATCAATAACTTCAAGTTTTTTTTCAAAGACTAATCTGGGATATTTGTTTTTGACGACAAGTTCGGCAGCTTCCGCTAAAATTCTCTCCTTACCAATCTCTCTCTCAATCATTTCTCTGGGAACTTTACCCTGCCGAAAACCCTTAAATTTTAAATTCTTACCCAAGTCCTGAGCGGCCCTGTCTAAATAAGGAAAAAATTCCTGCCAGGGAACTTCAAACAAAATCTCAACTTTTGAGTTGGGTAATTTTTTAATCGAGGCTTTCATAACGACTACGAAATACGAAAGAGTACGAATATACGAATATCCTATAAGGGCGAGCTAATCAACATTTTTTCAGCATGGGCGTGGGGGGGGCGCTGAAAAAATGTTAGGTTAGCGAGCGCCTAGGTCAAAGTTTAGCTAAATAATAAGAAGAGGGGAATGAAGATTAGAGAAACTACTCCTACCACCTTGATTAAAATGTTCAGAGAAGGACCGGCGGTGTCTTTGAAAGGATCCCCAACCGTATCTCCTATCACACTTGCCTTATGGGCTCCTGAACCCTTGCCTCCCAAATTGCCAGCCTCAATGTATTTTTTGGCATTGTCCCAAGCTCCACCAGCATTAGCCATCATCACAGCTAAGAGAAACCCGGTAATCAAAGTTCCCACCAAGAGCCCGGCTAAAGATTCAAGCCCTAAAAATATTCCCACCAAAATTGGAACCAAAATTGCTACCATTCCCGGCAGAATCATTGATTTTAAAGCTCTTTGAGTAGTGATATCTACACATCTGGCATAATCGGGCTTGGCTTTTCCTTCCATCAAACCGGGGATTTCTCTGAATTGACGCCGCACCTCCTCAACCACGATAAAGGCACCCCGACTGACGGCTCGTATAGCCAGGCTTGAAAAAAGAAAAGGCAGGGCAGCTCCGATAAACAACCCTCCTATGACTTCCGGGGTGATAAGGAAAAGGGTTTCCAAGTTGGCAGCCTTGGCAAAAACAGCCAACCAGGCCAAGGCAGCGAGAGCCGCCGACCCAATAGCAAAACCCTTCCCGGTGGCGGCTGTAGTATTGCCAACCGAATCCAAAGCATCGGTCCTTTTCCTGACTATCTCTGGAAGCGAGGCCATCTCAGCGATACCGGCCGCATTATCAACCACCGGCCCGTAGCAATCGGCCGACAAATTAATTCCCAGAACCGACAAAATACCCACCGAAGAAACAGCAATACCAAAGAGCCCGGCAAACTTGTAAACCAAAATCATACCTATGCCTACCCCGATAGCCGGTATAACCACGCTGACCAAGCCCTGAGAAAAACCTTCCAAAATGTTTAAGGAAGGTCCGCTTTGCGAAGATTTGGCAATGCTCATAACCGGCGAGTACTTATCTGAAGTATAATACTGGATGGAGAAACTGAGCAAAATACCAATGGCCAAGCCAACGACCACCGCCCAAAAGACCCCCAAATCTCCCAAGATATATTGAGCGATAAAATAGGCAGCTATGACCATCAAGCCATTGGCAAAAATCATTCCTTTTTGCATGGCTTGACGAATTTTTTCGGTCTGCTGTTGAAAGTTAAGTTCGGTTTCCTCCTTTTTTATTTTAACCAAAAAACTTCCCGCCATTGAAGCCAAGATTCCGGCTGAAGCCAAAAGAATGGGGAAGATAAATCCTCGCACCCCATAAAGAGGCACTCCCAGCACGGTGGTGGCGGCAATGGCTGAAACATAAGATTCGAAAAGGTCTGAACCCATGCCGGCTATGTCCCCCACGTTATCTCCTACCGCATCGGCAATGACGGCTGGGTTTCGGGGATCATCCTCTGGTATCCCTTTCTCTATCTTGCCGACCAAATCAGCGCCAATATCGGCTGATTTAGTGTACATTCCCCCACCAACCCTCAAAAAAAGAGCAATCAAAGAACAACCAAAAGCGAAACTTATCAAAACCCCTGGCGTTTTAAATAAAAGCCAAACCAGGATTATTCCTAAAAGTCCCAGGGAGGTCACAAACATTCCGGTGATGGTCCCTCCGCGAAAAGCTATTCGAAAAGCCCCTGAAAGAGATTTGAGGGCAGCATTGGTAACCCTGCCATTACTTTTGGTGGCGACCAGCATTCCCAGAAATCCGGCCGTAGCTGAAAGTCCAGCCCCCATTAAGAAGGTCATGGCTTGCCTAAAATCAATTGCTATTCCCAAAACCAAAGCAATAAAAATTAGAATCAAGAATAAAATCTTGAATTCTCTCCTGAGAAAAGTCATGGCTCCTTCTCGGATAGCCAGGGAAATCTCAGCTATTTTTTCGGAGCCCTCGGGGTTTTTTTTAATTCCTAAAAATAAAAAAAGTCCGAAAACAAAAGCAAAAATAGAAATAATAAGTGGTAAAAATAACATATTATGTTACTCCTGACATTTCTTGCAAAATGCCGCTTGAGGATAAGCCCTTAACCTTGCCTGAGAAATTGGTTTTTTACATTTCTCGCAGATGCCGTACTGTCCCTTCTTTATTTTCTCTAAACTATCATTTATTTTTTTCAATTCAAGCTCCAAAGTGTAGCCAACCGAAAGGATATTTCCATATTCTTCAACTTCATCTGCTTCTTCTTCTATGCCTCCCCCGTCAAATTTAGGATAAGGAGTAATCCAATCTCCCTTAACTTTTTTACTCCTTTTACCCAGAGAGTCAAGCCGCCTCTCTAATTTCTCTTTCGCCTCCCTTAGCTTCTCTCTCAACTTTTCTTTTAATTTTTTATCCATATATTAGAGATACCGGTGTAAAAGCAAGTACAAAGCCACCCCCACTCCAATTACCAAAAGGAAAATCAGGACTCTCATTAAAAGCTTCTCTGAAGAGGAAGGTTCTCTGACGATGGGCCTGAAGACAATCTCTCTTTTCGTTCCCTTCGCCTTTAAGGAAGGCTTTGACCTTTTTCCTTTCTTTTCCTCTCCTCCGGAAACCCTGGCCAAAAACCTTTCCCTCTCTTCTTCTTCCCCTGAAGAAATTTTAGTCAATTTCTTTAAGATTTCCTCCTTGGAGACAGGTCCTTTAACCTCAACCTCCTTCTTTCCCTCTTCTTTGGCTCTCTCTCGAACTTCCCTCAGTTTCTTTTCCTCCTCCAAAACCCTTCTTCTTGCTTCTTCAAACTGCTTCTCTTCTTCCTTTTTTTCTTCCTCTTCCATTCTTCTTTTTTCTTCCTCCGCCTCTCTCTCTGCCTTCTCCCTTTCTTCTTTTTCTTCAACCTCCCCTAGCTTCTTCTCCGGCTCTCTTTCTCCGAGCACTTTTTCTTCGGGAACTCTTTTCTCAGGAGCTTCTTTCTCTTCCTCTTGAGCAATTATTTTTTCTCCCTCCTCAATACCAAATTCAAGCAAGGTATCAATTTCTTCCTTTCTTTGGGAGAGAACGCCTTGTTTTTGAGAAAGGTTTTCTATATTAAGGTCAATTTCTCCGATTTTCTCGTCAACTCTCTTGATTTCTCTTTCTAATCCCCATCTCTGTTTCTCAATTTCTTTTCTCTCATCTCCGATTTTCCACTTGAGCTTACCAAACTTTCTTCTTTCAGAGAACGTTTCAGCGGCTTTTTCTTGCTCCGAAATCCTCTTTTTCTCTTCTTCAATCTCTCTCTCTCTTTCTCGAACTTGGCCGAGCTCGCTCTCAATCTCTTTCCTTTTCACCTCAATTTCCGTTCTCACCCCCAGTAATTCTTTTTTGGCTCCCTCAAGTTGTTCCATCTCTTTGGCTATCCTTTCCCTTTCTTCCCGGAGTCCTATCTCTTTGAGAACCTTTGAAATTTCTTCTTGCTTGTCTTGCAAATCTTTTTCTTGGCTAGAAACTTTCCCTAAAGAGTCCTCAATGTTCTTCAATTTCCCTCTCAGACCACCAACTTTCCTCTCTTCTTCCCATCTTGCCTGTTCCATCCCTTTCTCTTGTTTCTCAAGAATCCATCGCTTACTTTCTATCCGGTGAATCTTCTCTGGGGTTTCAGCAGCTCCTTCTTTCTCTTCAATTAACTGGAGCTTTTTTTCAAGCTGTCTTTCTCTTGCTAAAATCTTCTCCAATGATAATTTCTGCTGATTTAATCTCTTCCGGAGATTATCTCTTACTCCTTCCAAGGGTCTTCTCTTTTCAGGGAAAGTTCCAAGAAGTTTGCTAATCTCAGATTTTTGAACGAGCAATTCGTTCTTTTTCTTTTCCCTTTCTTTCTTTTCCTCAATTCTCCCCTTTCTTTCCTCCTCTAATTTCTCTTTTGCCTCCTGAGCCCTTCTTCTGACTTCCTCAATTGCTTCTTTCTCTCCCATTAAGACCCTTTCTTTCTCAACCTCTCCCCGCCTTCTTTCCTCCTCAGCCTTGGCTCTTCCTCTTATTTCTTCGGCTGCAGCCCCCTCTCTTCTTTTTTGCTCCTCTTTCCTTTTTTCTCCCTCAAGTCTTTCTCTCTTTCTTTCTTCGATCTCCTTAACTATTTTCTCCTCTATTTTCTCCCCTATTTTCTCCCTGACAACTTTTTTCTCGGGAATTTTCTTTTTCTTCAATCTCTGGATATCTTCTTCCATGGTTAAAAACATTCCCTTCTCCAGAATCTGAGAAGTCTTTTTTTGGCGGAGCAAATCTACTTTTTTATCTGGTTCTTGAGCCATAACCCTTGGGTTTGAAACCAGCTTGTTTTGCCGAAAGATTTATCCTCCCTAATTCATCAATTTTTATGACCTTAACCGGAATAATATCTCCGAGGCTAACCACATCAGCTACTTTGTCTATTCTTTGGGGAACAAATTCGGAAATGTGAACCATTCCCTCCTGTCCCGGGGAAACCTCAACCATTGCCCCGAAATCTAAGATTCTTTTCACCTTGCCCTGGAAAACCTCTCCTGCCTTGATTTCTTTGGTGATGCTTTTTATCCAATCAATAGCTTTTTGAGCGGCCGCTTCCTTTTCAGCGGTCACAAATACTTCTCCCGACTCTTCAATGTCAATAGCTACCTGGCAACTCTCAATTATCTCATTGATAATCTTGCCTCCCGGGCCGATGACACTACCTATCTTACTGGGGTCAATTTGCAGCCGGAAAACTTTGGGAGCAAAAGGAGAAAGCTGGGCTCTGTGCCGTGATAAAACCTTGCCGGTATTTTTCAGAACCTCCAATCTGGCTTTTTGGGCGGCTGCCAAAGCTTCTTTTAAAATTTCTTTGGTTAAACCGTCGGTCTTAACGTCCATCTGGATAACCGTGATACCCTTTTCAGTGCCGGCAACCTTAAAGTCCATATCTCCCAAAGAATCCTCGGGTCCCTGGATGTCGGTTAAAAGTTTCCAATTTTTATCTGATTCTTTAACCATGCCAATGGCAATACCGGCGGCCGGTCTTTGGATAGGCACCCCGGCATCCATTAAAGCCAACGAAGCCCCGGAAACAGAAGCCATGCTGGTTGAACCATTAGAAGACAAAAGTTCAGAAACCACTCGGATGGTATAGGGGAATTCTTCAAAGCTTGGAAGAAGAGGGAAAAGAGCTTTCTCGGCCAACATGCCGTGGCCAATCTCCCTTCTGCCAGGCCCCCTCAAGGGTTTAACTTCACCAACCGAATATGGAGGAAAATTATAATGGTGTAAAAATCGTTTCTTGCCGACAATCTCCATGCCCTCAACGAGCTGCTGGTCTCCAGGAGCTCCCAGGGTTAAAATTGACAGAACTTTTGTTTCTCCCCGAGAAAAAAACCCGGAACCGTGAACCCGAGGTAAAAGACCAACTTCTGCCTCTATCTTCCTTATTTCGTCCAACTTCCTCCCATCCGGCCTTCTCTCTTTCTGGAGAATGTTTTCTTTTAAAATCCTCTCTTTTTCTTTTTCAAAAACAGTTAAAGCTTGAGCAATTTTCTCTTCCCCAAACTCTTTCTCAATCTTTTCTCGGAGTTCCTCTTCCAAGCCCTTCAAATCGTTATTTCGTTTCTGTTTCTCTTTTTGGAAGAAAGCTTTTTCTAATCTCTTGGCTAAAAACTTTTTAATTTCTTTTTCAAGGTCTGGCTCAAGCACTGGTTTTTCAAGTTTAATTTTCTCTTTGCCAATTTTTTTGGCAATTTCCTTTTGAAAATCAATCAGGGCTTTTAGATGAGGTCTGGCAAACTCAAAAGCTTCCAAAACCATTTCCTCGCTTATCTCCTCTCCCTTACCTTCAAGCATATTGATGAGAATCTCTCCCTCCCTTTCAATTCCAGAAAAAATCAAATCCAACTCTCCCTTTTCTCTTTCCTCATAAGTGGGGTTGAGAATAAAATTGTTATCAATCTTGCCGATTCTGACCACTCCAATCGGTCCCTGCCAGGGAATTTCAGAAATTGACAAAGTTAAAGAAGCCCCCAAAAGCCCGGCGACCACCGGGTCGTTTTGAGCATCCCAGCTTAAACAGATAGCTATCACCTGAATCTCGCTTTTGAGATTCTCTGGAAAAAGAGGACGAATAGCTCTGTCAATCATCCTTGAACTCAAGACTGCTTCGGCGCTCGGTCGTCCTTCTCTTCGGATAAAGCGGGAGCCGCCGATTCTTCCCGCAGCATAATACTTTTCTTCATAATCGCAGGTTAATGGGAAAAATCCCAGATCTTCTCTTTCCTCTCCCATTTGGGCTGTCACCAGAACCGAGGTCTCCCCTGACTTGACCAGACAACATCCTGAGGCCTGTTCAGCCAATCCTCCAAATTCCACCTTAATTTCTTTTTCTGCTAATTTTATTTGAAAAGAATCTTTTTGCATTACTTTATCGGCAGTAAATATCTCCTGGGGTCCTCACCGATATCTAAAAATTCATCAGCCGCCTCTTTTAATTTTGTAGAGGTGGTTTTGCCAAAAGCCATCACCTCCACTCTCTTGCCTTGATTGCGTAAATACTCAACCAAAGGAATAAAATCTCCGTCCCCGGAGCAAAGAATAATCACATCAATATTGGGAGAAGTTCTGATGGCATCAATGACTATACCAACGTCCCAATCAGCTTTTTTCTGACCTCCGTAAAACTCCTGGAGGTCTCTGACCCGCGTCTCAAACCCCAGCTTAGTTAAGGCCTCAAAAAAAGCTTTCTCTTCCCCGGTTTTGGTTCGAACCACATAAGCAAAAGCTCGGATGAGTTTTCTTCCAGCAATAGCCTGTCTTAAAATCTCTTTAAAGTTAACCCGTCCCCCGTAAAGATTTTTGGCTGAGTGATAAAGGTTTTGGACGTCTATCAAAACCTCTACTCTTTGTTCTTTTGGTTTGATAATCATCTTTTTTTAAGTCCTAATTTTTTAACTATACTGTTGTGTCTTCTGATATTTTCTTTCTTGAGGTATTTTAAAAGTTTTTTCCTCTTGATGACCATTTTCAAAAGACCTCTCCGTGAATGAATGTCTTTGGGGTGTTTTTTGAGGTGGCTAAGAACTTTTTTGATGTCCTCCGTTAAAAGCGCTATCTGAACATCAGCCGAACCGGTATCTTTCTCTTTAAGTTTGTACTTTTTGATTATTTTTTCTTTTTCTTCTGGTGTTAACATAATTTTGTGCCCCCATCAGGACTCGAACCTGAAACAAACTGATTAAGAGTCAGCTACTCTACCAATTGAGTTATGGGGGCCCTAAAGCCCTATCTCGCAGTCAATGGTGAAAATGAAATTTGTCGTAAAGTTCTGCAAGCCAGTCCACTCAGCTACCCCCATTATTTTCAGCACTGTACCGACCAGCATAAAAGCGCCGTAAACCAGGAAAAGGCCAATGATCACGTTTCTGATTAAACTTGTACCCTGTTTTACCAGCTCCGGCTTCCCTCCGGCGAAATAAAACATAATTCCCCCAATCACCAACATCAAAACAGCAATCGGAGGAACAACATAAATTAAAACAAAATCAAATATTCCATCAATCATCACAAAAAAATGGCAGAATTGACAAGTAACATTTTCAAGATGCCCTCCATTACTTACACAACTTCGTTCAAATGCTTCAGTTGGACTAAGCCCTGTTTTCACTTCATCTTGTACATCTTTAAGTAAATCCTTACAGCCATCACTATCAAAAGCGCCTACGCAAACTTCCTTCCCGCAAGGAACTAAACCATCATAACAAACACCTTCGGAATCTGCTTGGTAGAACCCAGCTAAGATTACCTGCGGCAAAAATAAGCCAACCAGGAAAACAATTAAAAACAATAGGGCTATTCTTTTTGACATTTATTAAATATTAGCAAATTTTTCACTAAAATAAAAATCTGGTGCCCCTGCCAGGACTCGAACCCAGAACACAAAGTCCGAAGCTTCGTGTGATATCCATTTCACCACAGGGGCTAACATTTTATTAGTATAGCAAGAAATTTGCCCTTCGACAAGTGCTCAGGGCAATCCTGAGGTTTCTCGAAGGATTGAAAAAAAGCAATTTTTAGGGCATAATAAACCAATGAAAATACCCAAAGAAGTCCAATCTGTCATTGACAAACTCAAGGAAAACAAGTTTGAGGCCTATATCGTTGGCGGTTGCGTCCGTGACATTTTAAGAGGAGTTGAACCCCAGGATTGGGATGTGGCCACCAATGCCAAACCGGAGAAAATCAGCAAAATCTTTTTAAAAAGTTTTGCTGACAACAAATTCGGCACCATCACCGTGCTAACCGGGGCAAAAGACGCAAAATTAAAAGAAATTGAAATTACCCCTTATCGTATTGATGAAAAATACACTGACAAACGCCACCCTGATAAAATAAAATGGGCTAAAACCATTAAACAAGACTTAGCCAGAAGAGATTTTACAATTAATGCCCTTGCCCTCGGCCCGAAGGGCCGAAATATCGAAATAGGACCCTACGGGGAGTCGCCTGAAGCGACAGCGAAATGTCGAAATATCGAACTTATTGACCCTTGTGAAGGTCAAAAAGATTTAAAAAATAAAATCATCAGGGCCGTGGGAAAAGCAGAGGATAGATTCAATGAAGATGCCCTAAGAATGCTCAGAGCAGTAAGATTTGCCGTCTCTCTTGAACAGAGAACATGGAGGATTGAAGAAAAAACAGCTCAGGGGATTGAAAAAAATGCTCATCTTTTGGAATTTATTTCCCAAGAAAGAATTAGAGATGAACTGATAAAAATCATTATGTCTCCCAATGGAGCCCAGGGTATAGAAATCTTAAGAAAATTAGGACTTTTAAAATATATTATCCCGGAACTTGAAGAGGGCTTTGGTGTTGAACAGAACAAACACCATATCTATCAAGTTTACCAGCACGCTTTGCTTTCTTTAAACTATGCCTGCCAGAATAATTTTTCTTTTCCTGTCAGAATGGCCGCTTTTTTGCACGACATTGGCAAACCAAGAGTAAAAGAAGGGGAAGGCCCTGACGCCACCTTTTACAATCATGAAATAGTAGGGACAAAAATCACCCGTCAAATTCTCCAGAGATTGAGATTCCCCAAAAAAGACATTGAAAAAATAGCCAAATTAGTCAGGTGCCACCTCTTTTATTACAATGTTGATGAGGTTGGCGAATCGTCAGTCAGACGGCTCTTGAGAAAGGTGGGGACAGAAGACATTGAAGCACTTTTGCAGGTTCGGATGGCAGACAGAATTGGTTCCGCCGTCCCCAAAGCTGAACCCTACAAGTTGAGACACCTGAAATATATGTTTGAAAAAGTTTCTCAAGACCCCATCTCGGTAAAGATGTTGAAAGTAAGCGGCAATGAAGTGATGAAAATCTTGAAAATCAATCCTGGCCCCCAGATAGGTCAGATTTTGGACGTTTTATTAAGCGAAGTTTTAACTGAGCCCAAGAGAAATAAAAAAGATTATCTGAAAAAAAAGATAAAGGAACTTGGCAAATTGAAACCAAAGAAACTTCAAGAATTGGCTCAAAAGGGCCGCCAAGATATAGAGAAAATAGAGACAAAAAGAGATGAAATGACCAAAAAAAAATACTGGGTCACTTAAACTAAAACGGAGCGTGGCCTAGCAGCTAAGGCGCCTCGTTCGGGACGAGGAGAACGTGGGTGCAAGTCCCACCGCTCCGACTATTCGTATCTCAAGGCCTCAATGGGGTTTTTCTTGGAAGCGGTGCGGGCGGGATAGATCCCGAATACCAAGCCAACAAAAGCAGAAACTCCTAAACCCAATAAAGCTCCCGTTACGGGAAAAGCGAAGGGCCAATCCAAAGAAAGTACTCTTCCTAAAACCAAACTGCCCGCAAAAGAAAGAGTTGCCCCCAGGATAATACCAATTATTCCTCCGATGGCGGTGAGTACCACTGCCTCCAAAAGAAATTGATTGAGAATATCTTTGTTTCTGGCGCCAACGGCTTTTCTTATGCCGATTTCTCGCGTTCTTTCGGTAACCGAAACCAGCATAATGTTCATCACGCCAACCCCTCCCACAATTAAAGAGATAGCGGCCAAAGAAGCCAAAAGTAAAGATAAAATTCCGGTTATGGTGCCTACCCGTTCGGCAATGTCGGTCTGCGTCATCACGTAAAAATCATCTTTGGCAGGGTCTTCAATGCCGTGTAATTCTCTCAAGGTCCTTTCTATATCCGCAACCACCATTGGTATAACTTGCTCATTTTTTGCTTTGGCCAAAATTTCATGATAATAGTCAATCCCCAAAAGGTATTTTTGAGCCGTGCTGTGAGGAACTACCACTATCTCATCCAGGTTAAACATGGCTACCTGTCCTTTTGAGGGCAAAACTCCAACTACCTTGAAGTTCCTGTTTTTTATCTTTATTTTCCTGCCCACCGCATCAGAAAGCCCGAAGAGTTCTTTTTTAACCCGGGAACCTATTACCGCCACGCTTTCAGCCATTTTAATGTCTTGCTCGGTAAACAAAGTGCCTTCTTCAGGATAGATATTAAACATCTCGCTTAACCATTCAGCTGACCAGCCCATCACAGAAGCCTTAAAGGTTTCTCCTTCCCAAGAAACAGTTCCAGGCACAGCCACCGCTGGCACCGCGTCCAGAAGGTCGGGGACGTTTTTTTTATTTTTTAAGGCCTTGAGGTCACGCTCTTTCAAAGAGTTAGACATCACCTCAGCCATATCGCTGGGACCCTTTGGTTCTCTGCCCGGCCTGATAATGATTAAGTTGGCTCCCATGCTTTCTATCTGGCCTAAGATGAGATTCTCTGCTCCCTGGCTTACTGAAATGACCGTGATAATAGCAACCACACCGATGACAATACCCAAAATGGTTAGGGCAGAACGCATCTTATTTGCCCTTAAGCCAGTCAGGGCGGTTTTAAAAGTGTTTTTTAGAGTCATAATTATTTTACGAAATGGTCTTTCTCAGCAAGATGCTGTTGAGCAACCTTAATGTCCTCTTCAATTTTCCCGTCACGCATTTTGATAATACGTTCAGCACATTGAGCAGTATAGGTTTCATGGGTGACTAAGATAATGGTATGGCCCTGCTTATTTAATTTTTGTAAAATTTCCATAATCACCTGCCCTGATTTTGAATCAAGGTTGCCGGTTGGTTCATCAGCAAATATTAAACTGGGGCGGTTAACAATGGCTCTGGCAATAGCCACTCTTTGTTTTTCTCCACCCGAAAGCTGGGAGGGCAAATGGTTGATTCTGTCAGTAAGACCCACTGCCTCTATTGCCTTTTCAGCGAGCTCTTGTTGTAAACTCCCTTTAATCCCGGAGTAAGAAAGCGGCAGTTTAACATTTTCCAAAACAGTTGTCCTTGGCAAAAGATAAAAACTCTGGAAAACAAATCCCATTTTTTTGTTTCTTGTCCGAGCCAGTTCATCATCAGAAAACTCATCAATTTTCTTTCCTTCAAAGTAATACTCCCCATTGGTTGGTCGGTCAAGGAAGCCCATAACATGCAAAAGCGTTGATTTACCAGAGCCCGAAGGTCCCATGACAGCAACAAACTCTCCTCCTTTCATGGAAAAAGAAACTCCTCTTAGGGCCGGAGTTTCCACGTCTTCATCTTTATAAATTTTTTCCAAATCTGTTAACTCAATAATAGCCATATTATTCTTCTTCCATAAAGGTAATTACCTTATCTTGTTTTTCTAATCCCTTGGTAATCTCTACTGTACCATCAGAACCACGAAGCCCTGTTTCAACCTCTACTTCCTCAATGCTTTCTCCTTCCAACACCCGAACAAATTTCTTCCCATCCCTTGAAATTAAAGCCCGCTGAGGGATAACCAGCACCTTTTCTTTCCTTGCTGCAAAAACATCAATGTTGGCGGTCATGCCTGACTTAATTTCTTTTCCCTCTTCCTCAAACTCAAAAATCACCTTGTAGGTAGCAATTCCCTCAATGATGGTCTCAGCCGGCTCAATTTCAATAATTTTTGCTGGAAACAAAATATCCTCTCCGTAAGCATCAAGGGTCAGGGAGGCCTCATTGCCAATTTTAATTTTAGCTATGTCGGCTTCAGGAACATTCGCTTCAATTTGAAAGTCCGCTTCAGAATCAATGGTAACCATATCCTGATTTGACGAAACAATCTCTCCCTTTTTTGCCTCAACTGACGTTACCATCCCCTTGATGGGCGAATGAATAATTGTTTTGCTAAGCTGGGCTTCGATGTATTCAATGCTGGCTCGGGCTTTTTTAGCCTGGGCTTCCTGAACAGAAATTTGCTCCTCGGTGCTTCCTGCCTCTTTCAGAACTAACTCTTTTTCAGCAAGAGTTAAGGCGTTTTTTGCTTCATTTATCTGGGTTTCAGCTGCAACAATGTTTTTTTGATTGGTAGCTTTTTGGACTTCAATTCCCTGCTGTTTGCCAGAGATGGTTATAACTTCGTTGTTAATATCGGTCTTGGAAGTACTAAGATTGGTTTTTTCAGTGGTGGTTAATTTTGAAATTGGGATAGTTTCAAGACACAGTTTAACTTTTTGAAGAGCCTCTTTAACGTTAAAGAGAGCCCCGTCAATTTTTTCATTAGTTGGGTCCGAAACCGCCTCTTTAACATCCTCCTTGGTTCCTCCTTCCAATCGAGAAATAAAATCATTTGTCCATCTTCCTGCATTCTCTCCACCCAAAAGAGCATCAACAGCCGAGGCTTTCATTGCCGCGATTTGATAGCTCTCCTGGAAATAGTCAGTGAAGTGGACATACTGAATGTCGGTAACAGTAAAGATAGCATTTGTCCCCACATTGACCGACTCTGAAGCAGCCATAATTGCTTCATCGTAAACTTTTTCAAGATCAACCTCAGCTTTGCTCTTTACATTTTCTAAGTTCAGTTCAGCATCAATAATCGATTTTTGGGAATTTTCAACTTTTGTTCTAGCAACCGCTATTTCTTCTTCTCTTGTTCCCTGCTTCAACTCTTCCAGTTTTGCTTCCTGTATTTCAAGGTTTGCTTCTGCCTCTGAAAGCTGGGCAGCCAATTCTGAATTTTCCAAGGCTATAAGCATCTGTCCAACAAATACGCTGTCTCCAACCCCTACCAAAACCCCAGCTATTTTCCCGCTTTTCTCAAAAGCAAGAGTAAGGCTCTCCGCTGCCCTTATTTTTCCTGTTACGCTGACTTCCTGGCTGATATCTGATATTTCAGCCAAAACAAACTGGTAAGGAAGTTTAGCACTCTTCTTTTTTATGTATAGCCAACCGCCAGCAACAATGCCTGCCAAAACAATAATCAGTATTAAAATTTTAGTTATCTTCTTCATTATCGTTACTTTGAATATCTAAATCTTAAAACTTAAAAACAAAAATGTCAAACAGCCAACGGGTTGAAAATAAATAAAATTTGGACTAAGCTAAAGATGGGGCCTGTAGTTTAATGGTAGAATACCTCATTCGCATTGAGGAAATGCGAGTTCGATTCTCGCTGGGTCCATAGAAATAAAAATCCGCTAACTCAAACTCTCGGTTAGTGGATTTTAACTTTGGTTTTTTAACTTACTCTAATTCTTTTTCGATATCCTCAATTTCTTTTCTTACTATCTTTTCAGATCTTTCTAAAATCTCTATTAGTTCGTCTCGAATTATTTTCTCTTTTGGACTCAATCCCGGCCTAAAATCAAGACGTTCAATTCTCTTGGTAATTTTTTTCTTTAAATCATTAAAGGTCTTTTTCAAGCTATCTGCTGCCTCTCGAGTCTCCTTCTCAACCTTCCTTTTCTTGGACAAAATAAGATAAATAATAATTGCCATTATCAAAGCAGTTAAGATTATTAAGATTAAAAATAGGGTTCGATAAGTAAAAATCCAAGGGCCAATAGAAATTCCACCCAAGATAACTTTTACCTGATATTCTGGAGAGGAATCACTTATTGCCCCTCTTTCATCTTTACTTCTAGCTGAAATTGTATAGTTACCTGATTTAAAAAGCTCATCAGTAGAAAATAACCAAATTCCATTTTCATCGCTTCCTACTTCCCATTTTTTTATTAGTTTATCATTTCTTTTGAAAAAGATAATTACAGTTACATTTGATAAAGCAGTTCCTTCGACATAAAATACTTCTTCTCCAGCAATATAGGTTTCCGGGTAAATTAAAATTTTAGGAATTAGAATTGACTCAACATTTAACAAAGTTGCTGCTTCTCTAAAATTCCCGGCTCTATCTATTGCCTTAACTAAAATCTTATAGGAACCCGGGGCTTGATGAGGAAGTTGAAAAGGACTAGTTTGAGCTCGCACCAGAGAAAATGTATCCCCTTCACCAATTTTTATCTCGTAATGACTTATCCCTGATAAATCATCTTCAGTCTCAAAATACAAAAATGGACGAGGGTTGGTTGAATCCCCTTGATTATCTATAACCACATCAAAAGGATGAGGAGGAGTGGTGTCAATTTGAACTTTATAATGAGAAGTTCTACTCCAGCCAGCTTTGTTTTGAATTCTCAAATGAAAGTACCATGATCCATCTTCTACTCCTTCATAGCTTTTTGAACTTACCACTTCCTCCGAGACAGCTCCTGGGATAGAAAAAGGGCTCTGGTCGAATTTATAACTCACCCCAATAATATCTGGAGAGACTTTCCATTGAAATTTTGGATCGGGATTTTGGTACCAGAGGTTTTCTTTGGGATGAGTGGGAGAGGAAATCTTTGGAGGAGCTGGAGCCTCAACAATCTCTGGAGGAACTTCAGTGATTGAGAAAGTTGCTCCTTGGATAAAAGCTAAAATATCAGTCCCCCTGCCATCAGCAGCTAAAACTGCCGCTTCAGAAAAGGAAACCTTTGCTTGTCCTACTTTCTTTGCCCTAAAGTTAATCGCAAAAATAGTCCCCACCCCAGTAAATCCCGGGGCTGGCACTCCTCCTTGAAAATTAACTTCTCCTCTTGAATTTGAAAAAATTGGTTCTTCTGGCCAAAATGTAAATATTGAATCCGTCTTAGAAACACTTTTTACTTCCAATAGCCCCCTGGGAAATAAAATTTTTGCTTTAGCCGCATTAATCGGAGCTCCATTACTATTTACTTTTACTCTAACCAGAAATGTGCTCCCTATCTGATATTCTCCACTGCCCGGGCTTAAAAACAAAGATGCCTCCGCTCCCTCTGTAGAGGAAGCAACCAGCAACAAGCAACAAGCAACAAGAACTAATAATTGAAGTTTTAGAGTTGAAAGTTTCATTTTTCAGTTGATTTTACGAACTTGTCTCCTGTCCCTTGTCTCCTGTCTCTTACTTTATTCTTTTACTGTTTTCTTTTAATTTCGCTTCTCTTTTTTTTAATCTCTGTTTAATTGCTTCTTGAAGTTTTCGATTCTTTCTCCCCCACCAAAGCAAAATTCCAATAATTAAACTAACTATTAAAACAATAATTATTCCAATCAGCCACCAAGGCAAAAATATTCCCCAAAACCAAACTCCTTTCCCGGTTAAACCAATTCCCTTAGGGGTGATTTCAAGTTTTACTGACTCATCTCGCCAATTGCCAGAATTATCAAAAGCTCTCACTACTACCATATATTTTCCAGGTTCAAGAGCTGGAAGTTTGTAAGGACTTGATACTTCAATAAAAAATCCAGCCCCTTTTTCTTCACGGTCAGGATTAATATCAATCACTTTGATTTCAAAATGGTCTAAACCAGAGAGGGCATCCGTGGTGAAGAAAGAGACAATGGGCTGAGAAACGCTGGTTTGAGGAAAAGGAGTTATTTCGGGAGTAAAAGAAGCTGGTGGAGTAGAATCAATTTGAACTAAATAGTGACTGGTTCCTCCCCAGACCTCAGCTTTTTTAGCCTTAACATGAAAATACCAAATTCCATCTTCCAAATCAGTGAAAGATATCAAAGTAAAGTCGCCTTCCGGAATACTATCGGGAACCCCTTGAGGGTCATGGTCTAAACTATAACTGAAAGTTTCGATCCCTTCTTCTTTTACCCAGCTGAAAGTGGGGTTATTGTTTTTATACCATTTGTTTTGGTCAGAATGGGTAGGAGAAAAAACTTCCGGTCCTTCAGGTGGAGGGATGCGGAGATTATAAACCCCTCTTCCCCTTGAAGTTAAAATATTAGTACCCTTTCCATCATCTAAAAGGGCTCTTGAAGAATCTAAAAAAGTAATAGTGGTTTCGCCCGGAGCAATAGCTCTGAAAGTAATGGTTGAAACTAAACCAGCGGAAGTATTAATTCCCGGAGAGGGTATTCCTCCTCGAAAGGAAGCTTTACCTTCGATATTGGAATAAGTTGGTTGAGAAATCCAAACCGAAATAAAAGACCTCCCAGCAGTAGGACTGGCGATCTGTAATTTTTTAGGGTCGAATTTTAAATCTACCTGAACGGCATTAACATTTTCTCCTCCAGTATTAACAAATATAGAAACATCAAAAGTATTTCTAACATAAAAAGTGCCAGAATTTGGAGAAAGATACAGCGAAGCCCCAGCAGCTCCTGTAGATGAGGCAACAAGCAACAAGCAACAAGCAGCAAGAACTAATAATTGAAGTTTTAGAATAGGGTATCTCATTTTTTAGTTGATTTTACGAACTTGTCTCTTGTTTCTTGTTACCCACCAAATTACTCCGGCCACTATTAAACCTAAAATTACCCAAGGTAGAATATCTTTCCAGGTTATTTTGTAGGGCGGTACAATTTCTGCTGTTCTCTCGTTTCCTGCTTTGTCCGCTGCCTTCACCGATATTCTACTTCTCAAGCTCTGATCCTCTAACAAATAAGGGCTCATTGCTCTTTTGAAATCTCGTTTCCCTTCCTTGACTTCGTAGTGCTCGATACCTGAAGTTTTATCATCTGTCACAAACACTAAATACTTCTTTCCCTCAATTTCAGCAATTTGAGGTTCAAATTCTCCTGGCGGAGTCGCATCAATCATCGCTCTAAAACTTATCTTCGGTCCCCATTTTCCGCGTTGTTCCGCGTCAATTCCGCGTTTTTCACGCAAATGAAAATAATAGATTCCGTCTTCTAACCCTTTATATTCTATATCTCCCATCCAAATTAATTCTCCCTCTGGTTTATCTGGTATCTCATCTGGTTCAGCTAAAGGGTCGTGGCTTAAAAGATAGCTGTATTCAGCTCCCTCAATTAAATCCCAGTGTAAGTGCAACGTTTTAGCTTTGTACCATTTATTCTGGTCAGGGTGACTTTTTGAGGAAATTACTGGCAACCCTTCTGGCTTTTTAATAATTTCATAACTCCCTGTCAAAAAGGTTAATTCAGCTTCTGTTCCCTTACCATCATTTAACAAAACCTTGCAATCTTCTTCTTTAAATCTAACTTCTGTTTTTCCTACTTTCTCTGCAGAAAAATTAATCATACCAATTGTTCCCTGACCATTAAATCCTTTAGGCACTCCACCAATAAAAGAAATTTCTCCTGGCTGGATTTTTGGCTCTCGAGCCCAAAGAGTTAAGATTGAACCCCCTTTACTAAAATCAGTTGCCCCTAATAAAGATGAGGGGAAATTTAAATCCACCTCAACCACATTTATTTCCTGACCTTCGGTGTCCAATCTTATCTCCGCGATAAAAGAGTCACCTGAATAAACAGTCTGATTTTGAGGCAATAAATATAAAACCGCTGCCTGAACAGAACAAGCAACAAGTAACAAGTAACAAGTAACAAGGATTAAAAATTGAAATTTTATAATAGAAAGTTTCATTTTTCAGTTGATTTTACGAACTTGTCTCCTGTCCTTTGTCTCCTGTCTCTATTCGGTCCAATAGTACATCATTATTGAGAAGTCCACTAAATCTACGATACCATCAAAGTTGATATCTGCACAACGATTAGCAGGCCTGGTTTGTCCCCAGAAATAAAGGAGAATTGAAAAATCAATCAAATCGATTCTCCCATCAAAATTCAAATCCGCTCCTTGACAGACTAAGGCTCCGGGAGCCAAAACTAAAAAAGAAAGAGTTTGAGAAAATGGGCTTTGTTCTCCGTCTCCAAAGAGAGCTTTGGCTCTTGCTTTATGTTCCCTTTCTTCCAAGGATGCTGTATTTAATTTATAAGCCCACTTTCCTTTTTCATCGGTAAAGGCTTCCTTTACTGTTTCTCTAGGGGAAGAAATAAATATATTAATCTGGCTTTCTGGAAATGCCTGACCCAAAATATTAACTTTGTTTCCTCTCTCCACCTGAGTGGGAGTTAGAGAAATAGTAGGGGAAATAAAAATCCCAGATATAGTGGTAGTTCTCTCGGCTAAAATGCTAACAGTAAAACTTAAAGTAACTGATTTGCGACCTTTAGTATCTTCAGCCCAAATTCCAAAAGTATAAATTCCTCCCGGAATCCCAGTTAATTCTTTTTTAAATAAACCAGAGGACTTAGCAAGAAAAGTAGCAGTAACCACATCATTTCTTAAAATAGTTAAAAAGGCATTGGGGTAAGCCCTTCCTTTAAAGACAATCTTTGCTGCTGGAGTTGGCACTACTGCTCCTCCTCCTCCTCCTCCTGTTGGAACAACCTCTTCTTCTTCCTCTTCTTCTTCCCCCGGAGCAACTTCCACTCTAGCACTTACCGAAATATCCACGGTTGGAGTTTGGCAATATCCTAAAACTGGAAAAAAAAGTAAAATTATTCCCGCTAATAAAATTATGAATCGTGTCTTCTGCATTTCTCTATTATATAAGAAAAATCATCCAATATAAACTGGATGACTTCTTGTCTCTTGTCTCCTGTCTCTTGTCACTGTCTCAATACTTTCTCTCCCCTAACCAAAACATTGAAAGCAGTCGCCCATCTCTTTCTACTTAAAATGAAAAATGCTATTACCGCCATTATCCCTACTCCAGCTTTCCAGGGAAAAGCCCAAAAGGTAATTACCCTTGGAACTAAAGAAGTGTTACTCAGTCCATAACTTCCAACCAGAGTAGCAGTGTATCTTCCCGCCCAAAGCCATTTTCTATCCCAGGAGGTTTCAATTTTTCTTACTGAATTTGGGAGAACATTTCTTTGGACAAACCCAACATCAGCCACTTTTTTTCCTAACCAATTAGTAATAACTACAAAACCTTTTGGTTTAAGGTGAATTGTCCCTTTATTCTCAAATCTTATGGTGAAATTTATTGGACCATACTCGGAATAGTAGGGAGCAAAAAATTCTTTGACTATCAAATTTTCTTCAACTTCTCCTGCCACCGAAAGTAAAACCAGAGCACCCACTCTTCCAGCAACCCCAGCTCCCACAAATTCTCCTCCTACCACGGCGGTGGTACCAGCTAAAATTGAGCCATAATGACCACCAGGTTCTGCGTTTTCTGGAACATTGATAGTAAATGTAACAAATTTTTGCTCTTTTGGTTCCAGGGTAAACTCCTCGGGTTCCATTTTTATCCATCTGGCAATGGAGTAAGTTTCTGTTTCTGCTGGTTCAAGTTTCACATGTCCTATCTCACCCATTACAGTAAAATCTTCTATTTCCATCTTTATTCCAATGGTAGCGTTACTTGGATTATAAACTTTAACTTGATTTGTAATTGCATCTCCGGGGTTAGCTGTCAATTCAAAAGTCAAGGGAGAAATTCCAACGCCAATTCCTTGAGCAAAAACTGAGTGGCAAAATATTATCCCTCCAATAGCTAAAATTGTAACGGGGATAAACCATTTCATATCTTTATCGTTGCTGCTAACCCGTGCTATCAAAAGCTTCCCGTTAAGGTTAAAGTAATAGTGTCGTAGTAAGTATCTGCTGGTGTGCTAGTGGCATGAATAGTTGCCTTTAATGTCAGGGTACCCTGATCAAATGCTGTTGCTGTACTAGAACTAGCAAAATTTTGGCTTGTCGTCGCTAACTGTCCTACACTATCACCAACTACGTTATAAGGACTATAAATACTCATCCCGCCGGTAGTGGTAGTTCCCTGCGCACCATATCCCTCAGTTCCGGCTGTCAAAGGAGAAGTAGTTGTCGATATAATGAGATGTTCGGTAGTTGTACCCAAAAGTCCTCCAAGCACAGTATCACCCAGATCTTTTATAGTCAATGTGTACCCATTAGCTGCGTTGGTCTTTATGCTGAAATCATTAGTAGTAGCGTTAACACTGCCACTACTTAGTGTTCCAAAAACCATTGCTGTAGTTGATACATTTAACTCAATCGTTTGACCAACAGTTGCTGAAACAGTTATAACAGAGGTCGTAGCAGCACTAACATAATCAACAGGAGCTACCTTTTCATGTATTCCTATCATTGCCACCATTACCAAAGCTAAACCAACTCCAATAGCTATAATTATATCGAGATTTCTTTTAATTTTTTTCGCCATTTCTTACTTTAAATTTTTAAATTAGAAATCTATTATCGATCTTTGGATTATTTTACTTTACTATAAATTTATTTTACCACAAAACCCTCTATCAAGAGAAAAAAAGTTTTCTACAGGTTATTTTATTATAGCGTTTAATTCCCCCTCCTAAGACTGTCAACTGTGGATAACTTTTAAACGTAGGATTCATGGTTTATAATTCTTTTTAACCAAAACCCTTGTTGCTAATTTTATCCGTTTTCTATATTTTACTACAATAAACATAATTAAGCCAATACTTACCATAAATCCGAGCCAAAATTGCCAGGGGAAAGAGAAGAAAGTTAAAACAAATGGAATATTTGGCTGGAGAATTCCTGCAACTACCGGACTTTTTGCTTCAAGTTCTAATCTGGCTTGATATTTTCCAAAAAAGAAATTTCTTGCCAAAAAATTAGCGATTGATTCTGGCAGCCATTTCAAATAGCTTGGGATTCCTGCTGAAAACTCAATTGGGAATTGGCGAATTTTTCCCGGTAGAATTGTCCTTTGGGGAATTTTTGCCTCTCCAACTTTCTTGCCAAAAATATTATAAATTAAAACTTTGCCGAATGGTTTGATATGGTAAATATCATTGTTTTTTATCCTCAGCAAAAATGAGGAGGGAGATTTTTTAGTTATAGTAACTTCATTAGCAGCTTGAACCACTCTTCCAATGAAGGCAGAAGCAAGATTTTCCAAGATAACTAATCTCTCTTCTTTTGGTACAGAAAATTCAATTACTTCTAACTTTTGTTCAACTTCCGGCTCTAGCATAAAGACTTTCACTGAAAATAAAAACAAAACCCCAATCACTGGAATGGCCCGGGGCTGGTCTTCCTCGAAATAAAAAGATGGTAACTGAGGCTCAAAAAGCATAACAGAATAATGACCACCTGGTTCTGCGTTTTCTGGAACAGAAATTGTAAAATTAACTTTCTCTGTTTCGCCAGAATCCAAAATAAAATTCGGCTTCTCAATCCTGAACCACTTCCGAGAAGCAAAAGATGAATCTTGGGAAGATTCATCAAACAACATTTCCCCTGAATCTTCGGCTGCCGTGAAGTCAGTTATTCTCACCTCTATTGGAACTGCCACCTCACTCTTGTTTGTGAGATTAATTTTTTCAGTTATTTCCTTTTCAGGGAAAACATCTATTTCAAAAATCTGAGGAGAGACAGAGAAACCAATAGATCCAATTTTTTGAGCATTTACTGAAAAAAGGGGGATTAAAAAACTTACAATAAAAACAGGTATAAAAAGTTTTAATAATTTGCTGTGCATACGTAATACACTGTTGTGTTATATGTCCCAGGTGCCTGGGTGACAGCGGTAGAAACTTTGTAAGTAATTGTATGCTCACTTCCACTTGGAACAGCAGAAGTTTCATCAGCCATTGAGTCACCGGGAGTGGAGGTAGCAAAACCGGCATATTTTGTTGAAGTGGCGAAACGATTATCATAGCCAGGACCAAGAGAATTATCATCGGTAGTATAACCAAATCCACATTCGCTGTTATTCATGCAATTACCTGACCAAAGAGCAGGGGTGGAGTTAGCATAAGGCCATCTATCAATATAATTTGTTTCATCAAGTTTTAACCTCCCATCATTACTGGCATAGGCTTTAACGGTGTAGCCACCAGAATAAGAAGTGGTAGCATACAAGATTGTCGTTCCGGTGGCGGTAAAATCATTTCCACTATCCAATTGCCCTAAATTAACTGATAAAGAATCAACTGAAAACTCTAAATCAGAAGTCATGCCAGCATACCAAGAACCATTAGTTGGAGGTTCATTAACGCTGGGGTAAGGAGTATTCATAGCGGAACTACTACTCCTAAACCAATCTATTGAAATACATTTATCTACTCCCGAGCTTTCCGTGCTTGAAACTGAAGTAATATACTTATTCCCTTGGTCATTATAATAATCATAATCGCTATAACCCAAAACCGTAAGTTGCAAATTGTATTTGTAATAAGTAGTTGTAGCGCTGTCTTCCGAATATTCTCTAATTCTGATGGCTCCGTCAGTTCCGGGTTGAGGAATGGTCCCGGTGGCAGTCCCAGTAGCATAGGTTACTGTAACTTGAGTGGTTGAGGCATCTCCCCAGGCACCTCCTGACCACTTCCAAATTGTGGCATCAGAAGTAGAAGTGCTATATATAGTTGTCGTAGCACCGGGGACATCAGTGGAAGTAGCGTTGGCATCCACCACATGAGCTCCCAAATACCAATCAACATTCAAAACACCATTACTGCTAACATTCTTGTCGTTCAAAGTGGTGTTAATCACTGTGGTAGTTCCGTTAGTAAAGTTTGGCCAGTTCCAGGTTGACTCTTGGATATTACAAGTACCCAAACAAGCAAAACTCCAAGAAGAAGCCGCTCCTTCGCCAACAATAGTTTTATCAGTAGAGATTGTTTCCCCGCCTTTAACATTTAGAGTTCCCCCTGCATCAACGGTAGTCGTAGCATTTTGTTGAATGTAAACCTTACATTGTCGATTACTCCCCAAAGCGGTTCCATCAAAGTCCTTGGTATATTCCCAATAATCAGTGATGCCGGTTGCTGTATGGAAGTCGCCCCAGATATAAAGATAGCCATCATTGCTGGCATGGTCTTGTGAATACAAAGAGCCGGAAGAATCTACATCATAGCTGGTGGAGGTGGAGTTCCACATTCTGATATCAGTGCTTGTTCCAATTTTTAAAGTAGCGTAGGTTTCAGCAGCTTGGGTTGTTGAACCAACAGTATAGGAGGAAGCACTGTTAAGATATAAGGTGGAGTTTGATTGCCAATCAGTAACTGAAGGGACAGAGGTTGAGATAACATAATTACCTTGAACTTCAATAGTAATGGAGGTAGTAGCGACAAAAGAGGTAGCGTTGGTTATGTTCCAATTACTGGTGGAAGTAGCATCAGCAATTATGGTCCAACCACCTGAAGCATTGTCAAAAGTAACAATGTTAAAAGGAGAGTTTCCTGGATTAATGGTTTCTCCGGTATCTGAAGAATCAAAAGTAACTGTTCCTGAAGGATGATTAAAGATTCCTCCTGACTCTACTAACCAAGAGCCGCCAACATGGAGGGTAATATCAGTGGAGGTTGCGGTTCCATTGGTGATAGTGAAGTCATTGTCAATATAGGGGTCAGTTCCAGTGGCGAAACTCCAACCCCCTCCTGACCCATTGAAAGTAAGGTTGTATAAATGAGAACTACCCAAAGTTATAGTGTGACCAGCGGAGGTAGCAAAGAGTTTTAAAGTTCCATTGTTGTGTTTGAAAGTTCCTCCAGAAACATCAAAGTCACCACCAACAGCTAAAGTTCCGGTGGTGGAGGTTGCTGTGCCAGCGCTAATGGTGAAGTTGTTGGTAGTAGTGGCATCAGTATCTTGGAAAGTCCAGCCACCTCCAGAACCATTAAAAGTTAAATCATAGAAATCCGAACCACCAGCCGTGATTGTTTTGCCAGTGGTGGTGGCATCAAAAGTAACGGTTCCTTGTTGGGCGCGGAAAGTGCCAGAGTTTGTCCAAGAACCTGCAACATTGATGTTGTAATTGGAGCTTGAAGCATCAAGGATAGAATCTGAACCAATAATTAATAAATCTCCAGAAACTTTGGTTGAGGTAGCGAGAGTGGTGGTGGCAGTTGAAGATTTTTCAAAAGTAAGAGTGTAAAAATCATGGCTATTATCTATGCCACCAGAATTAATGGTGCTTGTTGTTGTTCCGTTAAAAGTGGTGGTTGAATTAGCAGCATCAAAAGTAGCTCCGGTATCTACGGTCCAATTAGTTCCCAAATTAATTAGAGTTGCGTTACCAGCCAAAGTATCTGAAGCATTAAGGGTACCATTGATGGTAATATATTCTGTAATATCTAAATCATAACCTCTGGTATTTAAGGTATCGCCATTTTGAACAGTTAAGCTATCAGCTGTCATATCTGAACTTAAATTAGTGGTAGCTGGTGAGTTTCCAATATGGACATTGCCCAAATTATTCTTGGTAGCATTATCATCTTGAAAATAACCGATTCCACTTCCTTCAAATATTAAAAGACCACTACTAGTTGCTTTAGTGAAAGTGGTGCTTGAAGCAATGGTGAAGCTTCTTGTAACAAAGTTGTTTGCTCCTTGGCTGAGAGTGCCTTGAGTGATAGTGGTGGTGGCTGAAGTTGTCGCTGCATCCTGGAAAGTCCATTCACCGCCTGAACCATTGAAAGTCAGGTTATAGAAGGAATTGCCAGCGGTGGTAATAGTTTTGCCAGTGGTGGTAGCGTTAAAAATAACTGTATTGCTACCAGCAGTAAAAGTAGCCGTTGAGGAAGCGGTCCAAGAACCAGCTAAAGTAATAGTGCCTCCAGCTGTCAGGGTAGCTTCTGTTCCAATCAGTAAATCACCATCTGGTGTAGAGCTGGCATTACCCTCCAAAGTAATGGTGCCCCCCGGTGAATAAGAGTCTCCCCCCCAAACAATTAGTTTCTTATAAGGATTTAAAACTAAATTATTGCTATTTGAAGTAAAGAAAATATCTGTTGGGTCATTATCTCCATCCCATTGACCCAAATCAGCATTAGAAATAGCCGTCCCATCTTCTTCTCTTACAATCAGCCGATTTTGATAAAGATCAATATCATCGGGGCTGCCGCTGTTGTAGCGAGTGACAGTTACTGCCTGCTCGCCTCCATTAGTATCCAAATAAACTGTCAAAACTTGTCCGGCTGAAGGTGGGTCAATTCCGGAAACCGTATAAGTGCCATCAGTATTAGCCGTATTGGAATTGTCACCTCCTCCATCAACTTTAACCCGGACTAATGGCTGGGAAGCCATAGCTGTGTCTCCCTCATTAGTATAAAGCGTACCCGAAACCGTGGTGCCAACGATGGGTGGCACCCAGGTTACTTTCCAATCATCAAGGGTTGGGGAACTGGTAGCAGAATCAATAGTTAACTCTGCTTTCAAACAAATACGATTGTAAGTAGAAGTACTAAGCCCTGAAATATTTTTAGGACTGGCATTTACATCAAAACCAACATCGTTGCCTGGAAGAGTACTGGTGGGAACAAGGGTATCGCAAGCTATGGATAAGGTATAATATACTTTCAACTTTATATCAGAGCCCGAGGGCTCATTAGTTGACCAGTAAACTTCGCCCCAACTTTCTCGGTTCGGCACCCAATCAAAATCAACTTCAGTTGACATCACGGTTCCTGAATCCGCTCGGATGGTAGTGATTCCATCAATCTCTACCGGAAAGTCGCCACTAACTGAACCGCCATCAATAGTAACATCGTCAGAGGCATTAATTTTAATCTCAATAGTATCGCCCCCATTAGCATTAGAGGTAACATCTAAAACTACATACATGCACATAGCAGTAGTACTTGAAATCTGTACTGCATCGGTAAAAGTAGAGGTCCCGTTTGGTCCGCTAAATGTACTAGTGGAGCCAAATTGAGTTTCATCCCCACTATAACTCAGACCAGCACAATTATAAGGAGAGCTGGTATCCAAATCATACCAGAGCTCAATATTATCAAGACCGGTCTGGGCATTCACGCTTCCGTATTCAGTAATGGTAACCGCGGTCATCGTGGCATTGCCATCATCAGTAGTTGTAGCAGTAAACATTCCTCCGATATGCTTATCTGTGTCTCCTACATTTAGATTGGCAACCTGGTTTCCGCTAGCGCCAATTGTTATCTCAGGACCAACAACTTGAACCGGCACAAGCTCAATCGCCGCAATGCTGTAACCATCGCTCACCGCCTGGCTCCAGTTAAGATTATAAGTGCCGGTGGTAGTAGCTACGAGCTCGCTACCGGCATAAGCGGTGTCGCTATAAGAGCTTGATCCTGACCGAAAGTCCCAGCGCTCTGTCTGGCCTGAAGTGGGTGCATGAGGATAGGTATCTCCTCCGTCTCCTGTCACTGCGTCAATAATCAACGAATCGGCGTAGGTAGTAGTAAAGCTAAAAGAGATGGAGATCGTGTTGTTGCCAGTCTGAGTGGAAGTGGCTCCGATAGGGGTAGTCTGGTCTACTCCGGTGTAGGAGATGGCGACGATACCACTGTTGTCCTGGCTTGAAAGGTTACAGGTTGCGGTATGAGTGCCTGATGCGCCGACTAGATACCAAACCGACACCATGGCGCCATTCCCTGAGATGCTGGCGCCGTCGATATTGGTAAGACTTTGCGCGCCGAAAGTGACACTAGAAACAGTCTGATTCTCTCCGTGACAGATAACCAAGAGTAATGTGTTGCTGCCTGAGACAGTGTGGTCAACACTAATACTGGTGTGTGTGGAAGAGTCAAAGTTAGTGCTGGCAGTTCCATCAATAACCGGAGCCGCCTGCGCCACTTTTACTTCCGGCGGTACAGATGGATTTTTCCAAATCTGGGGCCAGCCAGAAAACATCCAACCTGTCACTATCAACAGAATAAGCAGAAAAGTTATTATTTTTCGGCCCCCTTCCCTTTTCTTCTTTTTAACAAAATAGAAACTAGCGAAGATTACCGAAGTTCCTGCAATAAGAATAACTACGATAAGGAGATCAGTGGCCCAACCGATACCAGTAGTATCTTCCATTTGGCCGCTATCAGCTTTTTTATCAGCTCCAGGTCTCGCTCCTTCGTAAAGAGCTAAGACGTCTTCAGTTTCCTCCGAGCTTGAAGACTGGACAATATAATAGCCCTCGGCTGCGAATTCTATTTTTGAATAATTTTCAGGGGCATTAAATTCTAAATAGAACTCGTCCCCCTTTTCTATCACCAGGTAATTATCATCTGAAAGCAAAAGCAAACTTTTATCAGCGTCAGAAATTGCAGAAAGTTCAACGATGTTTTGGTCCTCACCATCTACTCTCAGGAAAATCTTGTCAATATAAGCTCTTTCGTCCATCTCTTCTGTAATTTTGAGCTTGATTTTACCGTCAATAATTTCTGTTTTTCCAGTAATATCTATGAAGTCTGTGTATTCTTTTTCTGGTGAGGTTGCCCATGGGATAAAGTCTGAGAACTTAATGTATTGATCATTTTGATAGACATAAAGAAATGGTGACCATCCTCCTAACTTTACTCCATCGGTGGTAGTCACGGTACTGGTAAGGGTGTCAGTATTAAATTGAGCGCCAGTGGTCTGGAACCATTGAGCTACCTCAAGCGTGGAGGAGACACTAATACTTCGTTTGGTAGAATAAGATGACCAGATATTGGTTCCTCCAGGATCGCGCGCTTTTACTCGCCACCAATAAACTGTATCCTCGGATAAAGCATCACCGGCTTGAATAGTATAAGTAGTGGTGGCGCCTGAACTACTTGTAGCTGAACTCCAACCCGCATCTGTAGGATAATCGGCCTGACTTGAAGTAGCTGGTGAGCTGAAGTTGTAATCAATATCCCATTCAAGCCAAAATTCTACCGGGTCGCCGTCAGGATCTGTGGCGGAAAAACCTCCCAAGTCCGGGGTGGTTGTGGAAGCTAACATATTGGGGAAAGCCGGGGTATCAGCAAGAATCGGAGTATTGGGATTTGTTAATTCTCCAGCAATGGTCACCTCAGGATATCTGTCACTGGTGTAAGTAAAGTGAGTGGTGGTGCCAGCATTGGTTAATCGGAAACAATAGGTAGCACCATCTGTAGCTGTAGTTGAAGCTTCAATGGAAAATTCTGCTTCTAAGAACTCCGAAGTAGTTAGAGTAGTTGAGGCAATTTGGCTAGAGGTATCCTTTACTGCATTGTTATCTACTAAAAAGGTGGTGTTTTCATCAGATACTCCCCCAGTTGAAGTAGCAATGTTAGTAGTATCTGCTCCATCAGTTAAATAAGTAGAAGTTGACATATCCCAATCACCTTCTGCTGCTCCAACGTCAACCCAGGTGGAAATATCCGAACAAGAAGCCCCTGTTTTTTCTCCATATTCCAGACGATATTGAACATCGGTAGAGGTAGCTGTTCCTTCATTAGAAATCTCAATCCTTAATCTGGTAGTGGTGGCTTTTTCTAGACCGGTCAGAGCTGTATCTTGATTACCATTAGTGGCTGAAGTAGCACTGGTAGCATAAGCTCCTGTAATAATATTTCTTTTTTCTATTCGCCATTGCCAATTCCCGGGTACAACATCCATACCTGTGATATAGATATAACCTGAATCAACGGTAACTGCCCGAACGTGATCATCACTATCGAACCCACTGCTGGGATCTACTTGAACCACTCCATCCCCGTCAAAAGCACCAGCCACACAAGCATCGGTACTGGTACAGAGATTACCGGTAGTGATATTTCTTTTTTCTATTCGCCATTGATAATCACCAGCCGGATTAACGTTTTCATAGCCACCAAGATAAACGTAACCTGAGTCAACTTTAATCGAATAGGGAATATCATCATCAGTAGTTGGATCACTAGTTACTTCGCCGCTGGAACCAAAAGCACTCACTAAATTTCCATCTGATTTATTTCTTTTTTGGACTTTCCATCCCAGGTCCCCTCCAGCATAATCCCAACCAGAAATATATAAGTAATTTGAATCAATAGCAATTGAGTGAGAACTTTCTGAACCACCACTGTCCCAATATTGAGTGATTATCCCATCCTCATCAAAAGCACCAGCAGCACAGGTGCTGGTACTGTTACAGAGATCTCCTGTACTAATATTTCTTTTTTCTATCACCCATTGGCCGCCGTTGTTATTGTCCTTACCAGCAGCATAGAGATAATTATCATCAACAGCAACTGTATAAAAAAGGTCTTCCCCACTAGTTGGATTTCTCTGAGCTACTCCTCCACTACCAAACTCACCAGCTGCACAAGCATCGGTGCTGGTACAGAGAGCTCCGGTATTGATATTCCTTTTCTCTATTCGCAACTGGTTATCTGTTTCAACACTATCCCAACCAACTATATAGACATAGTTTGAGTCAATTGTGATTCCATAAGATTGATCGCTACCACTGCTTGGATTGTTTGATGCTATTCCTCCACTACCAAACTCACCAGCAGCACAGGCGCCGGTACTGGTACAGAGAGCTCCTGTACTAATATTTCTTTTTTCTATTCGCCATTGGTTACCACCAGTCCCGTCTTTACCAGTAAGATAAATATAACTAGAATCAATAGCAAGGTTGTAAATCATATCACTGCCAGCACTTGGGTTGCTTGTTACTGTTCCTCCACTACCAAACTCACCAGCAGCACAGGCGCCGGTACTGGTACAGAGAGCTCCTGTACTAATATTTCTTTTTTCTATTCGCCATTGGTTACCGTTGGCAGTATCGTAGCCAGCAACATAAATATAATCCAAATCATCAGCTATGGCCCGAGCTCTATCATCGCCGCCGGTAGGATTTTTTTGGATTATTCCATCTTCATCAAAGGCAGTTTCCGCACCATCATCATTTCGCCAGTGATAATGGATTTGTTTAAGATCAGTGAAGGCATCAGAGGCAATCTGCCACTGCCGAATCTCTGAGAATATAGGATTTAGGATATAGGGATCTTGAAACTCTAGGGGACCTAATAAATATAAATAGGGGCTTACATCTGGCGCATCAAAGGTGTAACGAAGCCCAATGAAATCATCTTTATTAAAGGTAGCTTCGCAATGGATTTCTTGAGCTTCTTCAGAATTTAGGGAATAGTAGTTAGAATTTAGGGATTCATTATTTATCCTATATTCTATATTCTGAATACTAAATCCTAGGGGTATTGTTTCAATAATTTCTCCTGCAAAATCCTGGTTGGCTTTTATTTTCAAAGTCATCTCATAAGTTGCTGGTGGAAAGATTCTGGTTGGTCCTATTCTTTCTATATCAAAAAGAACGGAATCACGGACCTCAAAAGAATCCTCAATTTCATAACCGGTATCAAGGTTAGTCAATTTCATCTGATAAATGCCTACTTCCCCTGTCTGATAATAAGCAAAATAATCTGGTGTATCGGTTACATTATTCGGACCACACTCACCTGACTTTTGAACTTCAAGAGCGGTCACTTTGCCATCAGGTGCAGTAATTTCTAACTCTAAATTAGCATTACAAACGGTATGACCATCATCTCCTAATGCCGCCATCTGCAAGTATGCTTGCTCACCCGGCGAATAAATTGACTTACTGGTATTAATAGCAAGAACTCCCCAGGTGAAATCTTGCTCAAATATTTGCAATCCAGCTAAATCCGCCAATTTATCTTCTATCTTTACAATAAGTTTATATAGACCCGGACGAAACTGTAAGGGCTTATTTATCGTTACTGAAAATTCTCCATTATCTTCAAAAGAAATCTCATAATCAATGTCTACTTTGCTCCCTTGGGATCCTTGAATCTCGGAGGTAATATTGATATCTTCCCAGGGAACAACAGAAGGCAAATTAGTGGAATTGCTTGAGGTAGAATCATTTCCAACCAAAGCCCCCAAAACCCTGAAGGTTAAGTTACCGTTGGTTGAGGTAGTAGAAGTTGAGGAGGGAGTAGAGGTTGAGGTAGTGGAGGTTGAGGTAGTAGCGGTTGGGGTGCTTGAAGTTGAAGTTGAAGTAATGGTTGTCGTGCTAGATGAAGGAAAGCTAACGGAGGTCCGTCCTCCGTCACTTGTCGTGGTGGTGGTTAAAAATTTATTATAAATTTTATTATATCGGAATCGAAACTTCGGCTCCTCATTTGCTCGAAAACTGTGTTTCTCAGACACCACTTCAATACCCTCTTTTTCGTCCTCTTTTTTCCTTTCTTCCCCTTCTTGCTCTTCTTCCTCTATAGTTTCTTCCTCCTCAATTTCCTCCTCTTCAAATTCTTCTTCTGTAGGTTCTTCTTCGAATTCCTCTTCTGGGAATTCTTCTGTCTCCCCTGATGTTTCTTCTGTTATTTCTTCTGGTGTTTCCTCTGAAAGAAATTCTTCGGGCTCTGTGAGCTCCTCGGTGGGTTGCTCTTGAGGCTGCTCCTGGGATTCTTCTTGGGGTTCTTCCTGAGGCTGTTCCTCCTCGGTTGCCTGTTCTTTATATGTAACTTCTACCCAGATGCTATCAAGATAAGCAGTAACATTCGTCTCACCACCAACCACTCCCTCAAATTTTATTTTTAGATTCTCAACATCATCCCAATTTTTCAAAAACGAGATATCGTACTCAAAATACCCACCACCTTGTCCTGAACTTGCCGAAGGATTCAAAGCATTAGATAAAGGATAACCAGAGATAGTATCTAATATCTGCCAGTTCTCACCGTCCAACGAATACCAAATAATAATTTTTGTATCAAGATTAGGCAGAGTTTCGCTGGTGCTGGTTGCAGTTGTAGAAGTGCCTTCTTCTGCCTTTACTATGAAGACTATGTCAATTAACTGTTTAAGGTTGAATTTTAGATATGCTAATGCTTTCTTTGTTTTAACAACCAAAATTCCAAAGAAATTTTTAACTTTGCCCCATGGGGAGAAGTGAGTTGGCCCCTCTTCTAAAGAGAATGAAGAATCCGTAGATGTAGCCAATTGGTCATTGGTACCACTTGGGGTATTGGTTGCAGTATTATTTAAATTTTCAATGGGCAATTCGGCATTAGTAGAGGTAGTAGAAGTACTACTAACTTGCTCAGGAGGATTAACTTGCTCAATAGTAATGTTCACTGTAGCTTCATTGCTTTCTGCTTTGCCATCCGATGCTTTGAAAGTAAAACTATCTTCGCCATAATAATTTTCATTTGGGCTATATGTTACCTCGGGAAGATTATCGGCAACTAAAGTTCCATTTTCTGGTTCAGACAAAATAGAATAGCTTAGTGAATTTCCATCAGTATCTGTGGCATTTAAAGTAATGGTAGTTGAAGTATTTTCATTTAAGGTTATGTTTTGATCAAAAGCTTGAGGTGGGTGATTTGGTTCAGAAACTTCAATGGTTGTAGTGGCTTCAGTTTCTAATTCACCTCTTTCAACTTTTACTTCAGCTTCATATATATTAGGTTCTTCGAAATTGCAAAGACCAGAAACAATGTAATTCTCTTCAGTAGTGGTGGCTATTATATCCCAGTCCTCTCCCAAGCCACAGTTGAAATAATAGGTAACGGTACCAGTGGCAGTTCCAATAGTATTGACAACTAAGTCAACATTATTTAAAGGAGCTTGACCGGAATTGGGCTCAGCTGTCAAATTAACTGAAATAGTAGTGGTCGTGGGAATTGTTGTGGTTGTAGTAGTTGAAGGTGGCGATGGTGATAAATCAAAATCAGGAATTTTCTCCCCGATAGCGAAAGAAAATTTAATTTTAGCAGATTGAAATTGCTTTTGGTCGAAATTAGTAGGAGAAATCACCTGGAAATCTTCAGCTACAAGAACTAAAGAGCCACTTTCATAAACTGCCGAGTTTGTTTCAGAAAACGAATCTAGACCTCCCAGAGGCCCGGCCTCTGGTGGTCCTTGGACATTTTGAGGATTTCGCCAATCACCGGTAGAAAGGGTGGTATAAAAATTGATTGTCTTTATTTCTTGGGCAAAGATGGCTTCAATTGAGTTTTGTAAAAATTTTGCTGGAGCAAATCCTGAAACTAAAAGGAAGGTGACAAAAGCAGTTAGACCTAATCGCCAGCCAAAACCAAAAAGCTTATTTCTCCCTTGAGGAATAATTAGATTAAGATAAGGAGAGAAGTTAGAGGATGTCTCTTTCTGACTTTGAATCTTTGCTTCTTGATATTTTTTTATCGCTTCTTCCGTCGTCACCCAAGAAATTCCAGAATAAATTTTCCTTCCCTTTATCTTCCCTTTTCTAATTAAATAACCAATGTAGTCAGAAGTATAGCCAGAAATCTCTGCTACTTCTTTTAATAAGAGGTATTTTCTTTTTACTAAATGAGAATTCCGAACGTCGGAATTCTTGGCTCTTTTACAATATTTAATTACTTCTTCTGGGGTGGTTTGCCAAGAGATATTAGCGAAAATCTTTTTCCCTTTAATCTTTCCTTGGCGAATCAAATAGCCAACATAATCAGGAGAATAGCCTGAGATTTCTGCTGCTTTTTTAAGAGAGATAAATTGTTTTTCTCTTGGTTTCATAGAATCTCGAGGGTCGAGATTATTTACTTTTAAGAATTCTAACATTATAACATAGTTTAAAGCCCTCAAGTCAATAGTCCAACTGTGGAAAACTTTTATTCTCCAGGGTTAGATATCCCCCTCCCAAACTTGTCTAAACAAAAATACAGAGACCGGGTCTCTGTCAGGCTTTTTAATTTTGTGGCTTAAATAATTAAGTCCGAGAAAACTCGAGAAGTATTTAGTAAGGTCTTAAAAAAATACGACTAACTAAAGATTAAAAAACATTGATAAATATATTAATAAAGATTAATAAATACTGGTGAGAAATCACTGTATCGGCAACCAAAATTTACAGAGGCCGGGCCTCTGTACTACTCTTGTGATAAATAAATTTTATTTGTTCTATTAAATTAAATCTTATTTGCTAAAAAGGTGAAGGAAATTTCTACCAAATTTCTTAAGATTCTGGATGTCTTGAGCAACATCACGTTTAAGTTCATCGGTGATATTAATAAGGGACTCTTTAATTTTCTCTCCCCCTTCCCAGATTTGCTCATTAATCTGTCCCACGAAACTAAGGACAATTCCCGGATTAAAAGTTTTAACTACTTGCTCTGTACCCTTTGAAATATTTCCAGAAATTTCTTTTATAAGTTGAGAAGCTGAATTTCCGAGAACTTCTGCTCCTTGGAAGATATCTTGGGAGATATTTTTTCCGACATCGGTTGCAAGTCCTCCAATATCGGTCGCGCCATTTTTAATATCGCTGGCAATTACTTTTGTTCTCACAGCAATAAAATTACCAACTCCCTTGATTGCTGGCTCAAAATAAGGATAGGCAAAAAGAGTACTGATAGAAGCCAAAATAAAAACCAGGGCACAAACAATAGCAATCCGTTTGGCTCTATACAATGATTGGTCAGAAGTAACCTCTTTTATTTTTATTTTTATTTTTTCTTTTTTTCTATCGGATAGCCGATTTTTGAAATTTTTTACTCTTTGCAGATACTCATCAATCCATTCTTTTTTAGTCATCCAATTTCTGGCGACTTTTAGTGCCCGCAATTTTCCCTGTCTTGCTCGCAAGCTTAAATACTCCTGGGAATAACCAGAATATTTTGCTGCTTCATTCAAGGAAATATAATTTGATGTATCCTTTACCATTATCTAATTATCGGCTATCCAGCATATCTGTCAAGAGCAGACCTGTGAAAAAAGATGAACAAATCGCTTCTTAATTAGTTTAGGTCTTGACAGGTTTGTTTGGCAAAGTTAAAATTAAATAAAGGTTACAAAACATTAATAAATGTAAAGATTGATGAATACATCAAAAAAATATTTTACCATCAAGGAGGTAGCTAAAATTTTAGGAGTTACCCCTTTGACTCTAAGAAATTGGGATAAAAAGGGGGAATTGAAAGCCTATCGAAATCCTATAAATAATTACCGACTTTACAAACCAGAAGAAATTGAGCTTTTTTTACGCAAAATCGAATCTAGAAAAGAGCCAGGAGGAAAGATCTTTTTAGGCTAAAAAAATGTGAATATGAATTCAAAAGAGTTGGGAAAGTTTGGTGAAAAAATTGCTGAAAAAGAGCTTAAAAAGAAAGGGTACAAAATTTTGGCTCAAAATTTTAAAAGAAAATGGGGAGAACTTGACCTGGTGACTAAAAAGAAAGGGAATATTATTTTCTTTGAAGTAAAAACAATCTCGGCAAGAGAAGGGTTTTTACCAGAAGATGAAATTGATTGGAAAAAGAAAAAGCAGTTAAGAAAAATGGCCCAGATTTATCTATCAGAGAATAAAATTCCCTTTGAAAGCTCTTGGCAGATTGACATAATAGCCATTGAAATTTCTCCGGATTTCAAAAAAGCAAAAGTTAAACATTTCAAAAACGCTATTGAGGATAATTATTGACCCTTCACCTTTAGCTAAAGGTGAAGGGTTGACATATTTTCCCTTTTTGTTAAACTTATAAAAGTTAAAGGTCGTTGCGAAACGGCTTTTAATTTTATAACATATCCTATATCCCCTCCAAGGAGTCCCAGAGATAGGAGAGGGGTCGGGAGAACCGCAGGTTCTCCCGTGTAGGAAAAGATTAAAAACCGAGGGTTTTTAAAGAGCGGTGTTAGCGCCCCGCCACAGCGGGGGCGCGTGCCGCGACTAACTCTCTAGTACCATTATGGATCTCAAAATATTTACATCGGCCGTTATGGAAATAGCTGAAGAGCGTGGGGTGCCTCAAGAAAAAGTCATTGAGGTGATTAAGGCTGCCTTGGCCTCGGCTTACAAGAAAGAGTACGGCAAAAAGAAACAGAAATTTGAAGCTGAGCTTGATGCTAAAACAGGCAAGGTCAAATTTTGGCAAGTTAGACAGGTGATAGACAAGAATATGATTTTAGCTGAAGACGAGGAAGCTGCCGAAGGCGAAGAGAAAGTTCGCTTCAATCCCGAACGCCATATCATGATAGAAGATGCCAAAAAGATTGACAAGAAGATAAAAAAGGGAGAGGAATTAAGAATTCCGGTGAAAACCAAAGAGGACTTTGGCCGGATTGCCGCCCAAACAGCCAAACAGGTTATTTTGCAAAAAATCAAAGAGGTTGAAAGGGAAGAGATTTTAAAAGAATACAAAGAGAAGGAAGGAGAAATCGTTTCGGGAATCTGCCAAAGAGTTGAGCAAAGTGTGGTCTTTTTTGACATTGGCAAAGCTTCGGGCATTTTACAGAGGTCGGAGCAAATTCCCGGAGAGTTTTACAAGCCGGGTCAACGATTAAAACTTTACGTTTTAAAAATTGAAGAGACCCCTAAGGGACCGGTGATTTTTCTTTCAAGGGCTTATCCCAAGTTGGTCTCAAAACTTTTTGAACTGGAGGTGCCAGAAATTTCTTCGGGCCAGGTAGAGATTAAATCAATTGCCAGAGAACCAGGCTCTCGCAGCAAAATCGCGGTGGCGACCCTTGAGGAAGGTATCGACCCGATTGGCTCCATGGTGGGACAAAAGGGAACCAGAATTTGGGCGGTTATCAATGAGCTGGCTGGAGAAAAAATTGACGTTATTGAATGGTCAGAGGAATCAGAAAGATACATCGCCAACGCCCTCTCCCCAGCCAAAGTTTTGGAGATTAGAATTCTGCCAAAAAACAAAGCTCAAGCCATTGTTCCCAACGACCAACTCTCTTTAGCTATTGGCAGAGAAGGACAAAATGTCAGATTGGCTGCCAAGTTAACTGGCTGGAAAATAGATGTCAGGAGCTTGGACCAGGTAGAGGGAGAAAGGAAGGAGGAAGCCAAAGAAGAAGAAAAAGAAGAAAAGAAACCCGCCTCCGCCGAGGCTACGGCGGGCAAGAAAGAAAAGAAGACAAAAAAGAAAACTAAAGCTAAAACTACTAAAACTTAATGGTTTCAAAAATTCTTTCGGCTGCTCTAAAAGGTCTCGCGACCCAGCTAATTGAGGTTGAGGTTGCCTGCTCCAAAGGATTGAGGTCTTTTAACGTTGTCGGGTTGGGAGACAAAGCGATTGGGGAAGCCAAAGAAAGAGTGGGGGCTGCCATCAAAACTATCAATCTCTCCCCACCCCATCATGAAGCTCGCAAGGTTCTGGTTAATCTTGCTCCAGCTGACTTGAAAAAAGAGGGGAGCTTGTATGACCTTCCCATTGCCTTAGGCTTTCTTTTGGCTTCAGAACAAACAAAATTTAATCCAGACCAGAAACTTATTTTAGGAGAATTAGCTCTGGATGGAACTTTAAAACCAATTAAGGGAGCGCTCTCTTTCGCTCTCTTGGCCCGAGCAAAAGGATTTGAAGAGCTCATTTTACCCAAAGAGAACGCTAAAGAAGCAGCTTTGGTTAATCTTCTAAAAAGTCAGAGGGAGCTTAGTGTTATCGGAGTAGAAAATTTAAAAGAAGTTCTCGGTTATTTGGAAAAAAGAAAAGAAGTTCCTGAAGCTGAAATAAATTTTGCTGATTTAGAGAACCCGGAGGAAAATTTTGAAATTGAATTTGGCTGGATAAAGGGCCAGGAGCATAGTAAAAGAGGCATGGAAATTGCGGCGGCTGGAGCCCACCATGTCCTTTTGGAGGGGCCGCCCGGAGCCGGCAAAACTTTGTTGGCTAAGGCCGCCATTTCCATCTTCCCTAAGCTGGATTTTGAAGAAATACTGGAATTAACCAAAATCTACAGCACCTGCGGGCTTTTGCCAGAGGACAAACCTTTTTTAACTCAAAGACCCTTTCGGGTCCCTCACCATACTTCATCAGAAGTTGCTCTGATTGGCGGTGGTTCCCCGCCCCTGCCAGGAGAGATCACCTTGTCCCATCGAGGTGTTTTATTTTTGGACGAATTCCCCGAGTTTCACCGCGACGTTTTGGAAAGCTTGCGGCAACCCATTGAAGAAGGAAAAATTACCATCCAGCGAGCCAAGCACTTCTCAGTCTTCCCGGCCAACTTCACCTTAATTGCCGCTGCCAATCCCTGTCCTTGCGGCTATCGCAATGACCCAGAAAAAGAATGCACCTGCACCTCCTCCCAAATCGCCTCCTATCGCAGAAAGTTATCCGGGCCCCTGATGGACAGAATTGACATATTCAGTTGGGTGCCTTCTCTAAAATACGCAGAGCTTATTTCGCCGGACCAAGAAAATTTAAGTGCCCAAACCAGAAGCAAAATTGAAAGGACCAGGGAGATTCAAAAAGAAAGATTTAAAGATGACAGAAATTTGACTAATTCAGAAATGATTATCCCTCAAATAAAAAAATACTGCCAGATTCGCAGTAGTTCTCAAAATATTTTAAGAAAATACGTTGATTCGGGGAAACTTTCGGCTCGCGGCTTTCATCGGGTTTTAAAGGTAGCCAGAACCATAGCTGATTTGGAAGGGAGAGACAATATTTCTTTTCAAGACGTTAATGAAGCTCTAAGCTATCGGCTGAGAGAAGAACAATAAACTATTTAGTCCATTTCAAATAACTTCCTACTGGGTATTTGCTTAAAAAGTTTCTTGCTCCTCTGACCTCAAAGTGAAGATGGCATCCTGTAACTCCTAGGGTGTAGCCAGTATTCCCGATCCTACCAATAATATTACCGGTAGTTACTTTCTGGTTGGGTTGAACCAAAATTTGAGAAAGATGTCCATAATAAGTGACTACCCCATTGAGGTGTAAAATAGTCACACTATTGCCCCCTACCCAAATTGGGCCTGCTCTCTGTACGATGCCTCCAGCCGCGGCTACCACCGGACTTCCGCAGTCGTTGCCGATGTCAACGGCACTGTCAAATGGTCCATGAGGCCCTTGAGTTATTTTTCCTTCACAGGGAAAAATGAAATAGGATTCAGCCAAGGGAATCTCAGCAAGCTGGGGAAGAATTCTAGGCATTTGGCCTCCAGGGATAATTAAGAGGTCACCAATAAAAATATCGCCCTGGTTCGCGAGAGCGTTAAAGCTGACAACCTCGTCTGCTTCCGCTCCGTAAATTTGAGCGACTCCACTTAAGGCATCTCCTTCTTTAACTACGTGTAATATCCCAGAAACCGGCAGAATAATCAATTTCTGCCCGGGGCTAATCATGGAGTTTAGAGACAAGTCATTGGCCCAAAGGAGGGTTTCCAGGGAAATGTCAAATCGAGAAGCAATAGTAGAGAGAAAATCTCCCTCCTTCACCAGGTATTCTTCAATCTCTTTTTTGGGTTCAAATCCTCCCAAAACTCCCAAAACTCTTCCCTGAACCAAGAAAGGGGGAGCTGAGGGCGCTAACAAAGAACTTTCAATGATGTTCAAATCAAAAATTCTCAAAGCCAAACCCTGTTCAGCTGAAAGATATTGAGTTCCATCAGCTATATCTCCCCTCAAAGAGAAATCCACCTTCTTTTCAAAGTAAGCTGTCCCGGTAAAACAAAGGAAAATAATTACCAAAAGTCCTGCTATCCCTAAATAGAAAAGGGGAGATTTAGAAAACTTTATCATACTGGAAACGTAATCCAAAACGACCTAAGAGTCAAGTCTTTTATCCACATCCCCACACCTAATTTAGGTGTGGGGACACATCCCCTTTTTATCGCCCTTTTGTGATAAAATAAGATATGGACTTTGATTTGGTTTCAAAGAGGGTTGTTAAAAATTTACTCCGCCGCAAAGCCATCCGACCATCCAAGAGAATGGGTCAGCATTTTCTGGTACAGAAGACAGTTCTCCGTAAGATTATTGAAAGTTCTGAGTTGGAAACAAATGATATCGTCTTGGAAATAGGGGCGGGCCTGGGAACTTTAACGAGAGAACTGGCTCAAAGAGTTAAAAAAGTTGTGGCTGTTGAGAAAGACCCCAGGTTGGTAGAAATACTAAGAGAGACTTTGAGAGGCTTTAAAAACGTAGAAATTATCCAAGAAGATATCTTGAAGATTCATGATTCAAGATTCATGATTTATGAATCATATAAGATGGTCAGTAATCTTCCTTATAGTATCGCCACTGAGGTTATTAGGAAATTCATTGAATCCACAAACCCACCAAAGTTAATGGTGGTGATGGTTCAAAAAGAAGTGGGCAAGAGAATTTGTTCAAAGCCCCCCAAGATGGAAAGATTGGCAGTTTTGGTCGGAGCTTTGGCCCACGTCAAAATTTTAGATACTGTTAAAAAAAGTTCTTTTTGGCCCCAGCCCAAGGTAAATTCTGTAATTCTTCGAATTACACCGCTGATTTACGCTGATGAAAAGCTGATTACCGCTGATAAAGATCTGTTTAGAAGAATAGTTAAGGCTGGGTTTTCTCACCCCAGAAAACAATTAGCCAAAAATCTCTCTGAGGGTCTAAATCTTCCTCGTCAAAAAGTTAAAGATTGGCTTTTGGAAAACAATATTCAACCCACCCAGCGAGCCGAAAATTTAAGTTTGGGAGATTGGACTAACTTGACCAAATCATTTAACGTTTGACATTTGGATTTTGGATTTTGTTTGATATAATAATTTAATGGCGAAACTATTCAAAAAAAACTTTTTCAAAATAACAATCACTCTTGTCTTACTTTCTGTTGTCTTAGGAACGCTTTTGCCAATCCATCAAAGTTATGCCCAAACCCTTACTCCCTGGATTCCAATTAAGGCACTCGGTTCTTCAGCCGTCAAAGTAGCTCAAGCTATCTTAGGTTCTTTCCTTTGGCTCATTGTTTTTTTAGCTGAAGGGGTCTTGGCCATTGGTATTGCTCTTTTAAGCGGGGTCATTGGTTTTACTTTGAAAGGAGCTGTTTCTCTTACCAACCCGGCTAAAAATGAAATCATCAACATTGGCTGGACTTTAATCCGTGACTTTGTCAATATTGGCTTTATTTTGGGCTTGGTTTATATTGGTTTGGCGACCGCCTTGAGAATAGCTGGCTTTGAGCTGAAAAAAGTATTCCCCTGGTTTTTGATTATGGCTCTTTTGATTAACTTCACCCCGGTTATCTGTGGAGTGGTGGTTGATGCGGCTAATATGGTCACTAAATTCTTCCTGGAAGCCATGGCTAACTGGACCCTTCTTGGTGAAGTATTTAAACTTCATATGACTGGAATAGGAGATCTTTTTGGCGGTTTAGGTTGGGTTCCGGTGGCTAAATTTGCTTTCTTAATCGCCTTTGGCTTTGCGGCTGGCTTCGTGCTCCTTATTTTTGCTGTTTTACTTTTGCTCAGGGCTGTCGTTATTCCCATTCTGGTCATCTTTTCCCCCTTGGCGTTTCTGGCTTATATTTTTCCAAGGACCAGAAGCTATTTCACCCAATGGTGGAACCAACTTTTGCAATGGTCTTTTATCGGGGCCATCGGTGGATTCTTCCTTTATTTAAGTCGGCTGGCTCTTCGCCAACAAGCTGATTTTAGTTTCGCCATCCCCACAGAAGATCCTGCCCTGGGCACCTTTATGGAACAGATAGCCCCTTATTTTATGGCTGTTGCTTTTCTTATGGTGGGACTTTTCATTACTCTCAAAAGCAGCGCCATGGGCGCCAATATGGTAACAGGCTTTGCTAAAAAGCAAGGCATGAAAGCTCTGAAATGGGGAGGCAAGGCAATGGGAGGAGCTGGAGCAGCCACGGTCGGAGCAGTCAGAGGAGCGACAGCAGGAGAAGGTGTAAAAGGAAGGGCCTGGGAGGCTTTCAAAGGAGCAGTTACTCCAGGGGGTCGAGAAAAAGGAAGAGAAGTGGTAGAAGGGTTCCTTGAAAAAGCCCATCTGGTCAGACCGGGATTTTACGAAAAAAGAAGAAGAGAACGCTGGAAATTAGGTGATTTAGTAAAAAGTTTCGAAAAACTTCCCATACCCAGACTCAATGAAATTATGAAAAGAGTGCCCCTAAGACCTGCGGATGAAATAGCAAAAGCAGCTATTACCGAAGTACTCGGTAAAAAGCATGCGTTTGTATTAGAAACCCTAAAAAAAGAAAAAGGTGCTATTCGCCGAGCCCAAACTTTTGGAGTTGACTTATCCGAGCTCGCCAAGGGCAGACCTGACTTAGCTCCTGTTATTAAATTAGAAAAAATTCTAACATTAAAAGCACAAGGACTTAGTGAAGAAGAGGCAAGTAGTCAGGTAATCAAAGAAACACTACAAGTAATGTCTCCAAAACAGTTAACTAAAGTAATCCAGCCCACATCAATTACACCAGAAGTATATTTATGGTTAAGTGCACCCCAAATGAAAAATATTGGGTCAGCAGGTACCCTGGAACAAAGGAAAAAAATTGCCGAAGTCTCAATAAGTCCTGCCCTACATAACTATCAACAGAAATTACAACGACAAGGGAAAACGACCGAGGTCAATAAAATCCAGTACAATGCCAATGAGACAGCTTATGATCCAAATTTTCAAGGGTTAATTTAAAATAAATATGAAAATTACCAATTTTTCTCAAAAGCAAATCTCCGTTTTCCCGGAAAATACTATTTTAATTATTACTGAACTCCTTAAAAGATATGGGTTAAAAGAAACTCCAAAAGATGTTTTTGAAAAAATCCATAAAGAGGAAGAACCCTTTGGGACAACCGTAGCTAAATCAGTAAAAGAGATTGCCGAAGGAAAAGCTCAAATTAAAGATTTGCCTAATTTACTCCAAAAAAGATTAAATCTTCCTGTGGAAAAGGCAAAACAGATGACTATTGATATAAAGAAAGAAATTCTTGATTTGGCAAAAAAGTTTGAAGAAAAAACACCTGTTTCAATTACTCAAAAGCAAGAAAAGGTAGAAGAAAAACCTTCTCCTCTGAAAAAAGATATCTACCGAGAACCGACTGAATAAAATAATCTGAAATCGAAAAGGGGAAGACAAAATTACATCTCCCCCCTTTTTTTTTAATCCTTCTTTTTTGGTCCTTTACGTCTTTTGCCTTAGGAGTTTCTCTCTTCTCTCTTTCCATTTTTCATAATCTGGTGTAAACTCTTCAGCTGTCTTTTTTTCTCCCTCTTCCCCCGGAGAAGGTTTTTGAACTCCTCTTCCGAACAGTTCTCCCAGAAGGGCGGCTATATTTAGAGCAGCCTTCTCTATCCCGCTCGCCCCCTCTACTCTAATATTATGTCTATTATCATGGAGGACACCCTTCTCAAGCGACATCTGCCTGGTGAGATAATCATGAGTCATCTCATCTCTTTCTGTAGAGGGAAGATTTCTTGATAAACAAGCCTTTATTCCCCGGTGAGCCCCTCCAATTGCTAATATTCTCTTTTGAGCTATAGAATCTGCTGCCTCTGCGTTTAATCTTTCTTCATCGGGCAGAGAAAGGAGCTTTCTGAACTCCGGTGGTAGATCTGCTTTCTCAATTACCAAACTAAAATCCTGATCAGCAAAACCAGCACTTTTTAAAACCGATTCCTCTGCTTTAAAGCGCTTATCAGCCTCTTCTCTAATTCTTTCAATGTTCTCAGTAACTATTTCCCAGACCATTCCACCGACCACGGCTCTAACTATTCCCTGAACCGACTCTTTAAAATGATCTGATAATCCTTCTTCGGTGGTAGGAATCTTTGCCTTCAATACCCTGAGTAATCTCTCTTTCCAATCTGGGGTCACCAGGGTCACTGGCTTCCGAGCTTTCCAAATACTCTTATCTGTAGCAGGCTGAGGCCAAATACTCTTATCTGTAGCAGGCTGAGGGAAGAATAGATACAGCGTGGAATCCACCTTAATCGGTTGGGTTCCATACTTTTTCCCATTAACTTCCCCTGGCTTGGTATAGACCTCCACTGTTGGAATTTTCACCTTAAACTGCTTGGTGGAAACCTTAATTAGCCCACAACCAAAGAATCGAGGAATAAAATAAATACCCGAATCTATGGCTCCAACCAGTTTATTCAATATCATTTTCCCTGCAACCTCTCTCGCTTTTACTCCCCTGATCCAAGAAATTAGCCAAAGTACCACTACTACGATAGGAATTAAAATGATCCACAACATTTCTTCCACCTCCACATATGCTTTTTTTTAAGAACTCTCTAAGATTACTTAGAGTCCAAGAATGAAAATCTCTATTTTCTTGGTAGCTATATTTTAGCATACCAATTAATTTTTGTCAAACTTTCGTCTTGGCATTTTTATTTGCTTTTTCTCTTTTTATTGTCTTTTTATTCTATGGTATAATAATTAGAATAATGCAGTTTAAGGTTCCTAAATTTTTAGAAAGAGAGGCCAAAATAGTCGGTCCTTTGAGTTTCAGTCAAACCATCTATTTTGCGGTGGCTGGGATGATTATTATCGTCCTTTATTATCTCCTTCCCTTTGCTCTGTTTTTGCTTTTGGGCATCATTATCGGAGGAGCGACCATTGGCCTGGTTTTTGTTAAAATTGAGAACGTTCCTTTGCCCCAGGTCTTTACCCAATCCTTTAGCTATTTTCTTTCTCCAAGAATCTACATCTGGAGAAAAAAAGAGCCCCTGATGCCAGTTAAGTTGGTAGAGAAAAAAAGAGAAAAGAAAGAAGAGAAAGAAGCTCCTTTAAGGGTTTCTCCTGAAAGTCGCTTGAAAAAACTTGCTTCAAAAATAGACATCGGTCTACGATAAATATATGCCGAAGATTCCGGCTCAACAATTTTTAGAATTTAATCAGCTCAGGAACGGAGTAGTTGTTTTGAGAAATAATTCTTTAAGAGGAATTTTAATGGTCTCTTCTTTGAATTTTGATTTGAAATCAGACGAGGAACAAAAAGCCATCATTTATCAATTCCAGAGTTTTTTGAATTCTTTGGATTTTTCCTGCCAAATCGTTATCCAATCAAGAAGGTTAAATATTACCGGCTATTTTGACAAATTGAAAGAGCTTGAGGAAAAACAAGAAAATGAATTATTGAAAATTCAAACTGCTGAATATCGAAAATTTGTGGAGAGCTTGGTTGAAGAAGGAATAATTGTCAAAAAAACTTTTTATGTCACCGTTCCCTATACTCTCTCTGAAATAGAAGGAGTCAGTGGAGGGCTGGGCAAGATAAAAGGGATTCTTCATGTCAAACAACCAAAATTGACCGAGGAGAATTTTCAAAGAGCTCGAGAGCAGCTCTGGCAGAGAATGGAGTTCGTGGCCATTGGTCTGAGACGTTGCGGTTTAACAGCCATTCCTTTAACCACCCCTGAGCTTGTTGAGATTTTCTGGAGCTGGCATCATCCCAAAGAGTCTGAGGTCGGCTATTATCCAGAAATTCTGCCAGAACTAATTAAATGAAATTATCATTTCTTAAAAAAGAAAAAAAAGTTACTGGTTTGGAAATGAAACCAGAAGAACTTCAATTGGGGGACATTATTGCTCCCGCCTCGGTTGAAATAAAACAAAACTATTTAAGATTGGGGGAGCGGTTTTGCAAAACCTTTTTTGTTTTTTCCTACCCCCGTTATCTCTCAACCGGCTGGTTGTCTCCGGCCATTAATTTGAGTCATCCCATTGATATTTCCCTGCATATTCATCCGATTAATTCGGGCCAGATTTTAAGGAAGCTCCGGAGAAAACTTACTGAAATCCAAGCCGAGGTCATGAATAGACAAGATAAGGGATTAATCCGAGACCCCACCCTAGAGACCGCCTACCAAGACATTGAGAGCTTAAGAGACGACCTCCAGACAGCCAGAGAAAGAGTTTTTAGATTGGGTCTGTATATCACTATTTATGGAGACGACCAAACGGAACTAAGAAGAATTGAAACCACCCTGAGGTCAATCTTTGAGTCAAGGTTAATCTATATTAAGCCGGTCCTTTTCCGAGAAAAGGAGGGCTTTGTTTCTTCGGCCCCCTATGGTTTGGACCAAATTTTAGTCCACACCCCTATGAATACCGCCCCTCTCTCAAGCATTTTCCCCTTTGTTTCTCCGGACTTGAGCGCCAATGAGGGAATCTTGTATGGTTTAAACCAGCACAACAACTCTTTGGTTTTGTTTGACAGGTTCACTTTAGAGAATGCCAACTCGGTTATTTTCGCTAAAAGCGGCGCGGGTAAGTCATATTTCTGTAAATTGGAAATTTTAAGATATCTCATGCAGAACATAGGAGTTATCATCATTGACCCGGAGAACGAGTACGAGTTCCTGGCTGATGCGGTGGGGGGTTCTTTCTTTAAAATCTCTTTGACTTCTCCAACCCACATCAATCCCTTTGACTTACCACTGCCTGGAGAAGATGAAAAACCAGAAGACGTTTTAAGAACCAATACCATCAACCTGGTTGGTCTTTTGAGAATCATGCTGGGAGGATTAACTCCCGCGGAAGATGGCATTATTGATAGAGCTTTAACGGAAACCTATGCTGCCAGAGATATAACCCCCAACTCTGCTCCCGCAACCTGGGGAGAGAAAATCCCTTTAATGTCTGACCTGGAAACGGTTCTGGCCGGTATGGAAGGGACAGAATCATTGGTCCAACGACTAAGGAAATTCACTACCGGCAGTTACGCTGGTTTTTTCAACCAGCCCTCCAATATTTCCATGGATAAAAGGCTGGTGGTCTTTGGCATCAGAGACATGGAAGACGAACTAAGACCCATGGCTATGTTCATTATTCTAAGATATATCTGGAATATTATCCGGGCCGAATTGAAAAAGAGGATTTTGCTGGTGGATGAGGCCTGGTGGATTATGCAAACAGAAGATGGAGCTTCCTTTTTGTTTGGTATTTGCAAAAGAGCCAGAAAATACTGGCTGGGTGTCTCAACCATCACTCAAGATGTTTCTGATTTTATGAAATCAGAATATGGCAAACCGATTATTACCAACTCCTCATTACAGTTTTTAATGAAACAATCTCCAGCCAGCATTGACGTTGTCCAGAGAACCTTCAATTTAACTGATGAGGAAAAGTATCTTCTCTTGGAATGCGCCGTGGGAGAGGGAATATTTTTGGCTGGGACAAAAAGAGTGGCTTTGAAAGTGGTGGCTTCTTACGCTGAGGACCAAATCATCACTACCTCACCAGAGGAGGTCTTAAAAGCAAGAAGAGCTAAAAAACGACTCAAAGCGGAATAAATTTTATGCCCCAAACAACAGCCATTGAAGAAGAAACTGTCCCAGCTTCTTCAACTCAAGAAAGTACTCGAGCGGAAAAAATTTCTGAAGTAATGGAAACAGCCCGGTCAGGAATTTTTTTAAGTCCGGAGGGTTTCATTATGATGAGTACTGCAATGATAGTTGATATTTTGGAGCTCTTTATTCCTTTTGAACCATTTGACCCGATAGATATCTTTGCCCTTATTTTCTTTGGTGCCTGGATGGTCTTTCGCGCCATGCTTGGAGGAAGAAAACCAGAGATAAGGGTTCCTGAAAAAGCGAAAAAAGCGGCGGCTGCCGTTCAAAAAGCTACCAAATGGGCCAAGAGATTAAAATGGTTAAGACCTTTGCTTTTCATTCTTGAGATGATTCCTTTAGTGGGTGCTGCTCCTTTTTGGGTAGTCGCTGTTTATCTTGAGTTAAAACATGGCTAAAAGGGGAACAAAATTGAAAAAGATCTTTATCGTTTCTTTGTTGGTTGTTTTTCTTTTTCAGGCTACCTACAGCTTTGCCCTGGAAATAAAATATCCTCAGGTTCCGGGCGCCTTTACCCCCCAACAAATTGAACAGAAAATAAAAGACAAAGAAATTGGCGAGGAAGACCGTCTGCCTTTTTATTTCAAATATTACTTCAATTTATCCTTAATCATTGTCGTCTTAATCTGTCTTGGTGTTTTAATTTTTGGGGCAGCCCTTTATTTGCTCTCCCCGGCCAAACCGCTTATGCTGGTTTCGGCTAAAAGATGGATATTCTCAGGCCTTTTGGGCCTTTTAATTTTGTTCTCTTCCTACTTGGTTTTAATTACCATTAACCCCCAACTTACTCTTTTAAAATTGCCCAAAGAAAAAGTTACCCTCTGGGATATAATTGTTCCCCTGACCAGAGAAGGCACAACTTATTTTGCAGTGCCCACCGGTCAATTAATTGAAGAGAATTTAAGCCATATTGCGGCCACCACCACCAGAGTGATAGCCGGTATTACCCATTGGCCTGATTGCAATGATGGCAGAACAGACTGCTGGGGCGGCGATAAGGGCCCCCGCGACACTATTAAATACTGTACTTCCGATGACCTCTCCTTTGATAAAAGCCAATGTCATTGGAGAGATTATCCTGACGAATGTCAAAATGACGAGGTGATGGTGGCTATTACCTGGCCCAGGTGTGAGGACGGCCAGATGGATTGCTGGGAAGGCAAGGCCCAAATCAAATGCTGCGGCCCGGTAAAATTAACCGGCTGCTATACCACCAGCACTCCCGGCTGCCGAGATGGCGAAATTTTACACCGGATTACCCTTTGGCCTGCCTGCGCCTGGGGAAAAACGGACTGCTGGGACGAAAATAGAGACAAAGCTCGCTGCTGCACTCCCAAAAACGTCAATTTCACTGCTTGCTATGAGCTTCAATCACCAGAGGTTGAGGGGCCTGAGATTAACAAGTTTGTCAGTGAATTAGAAAAAGTCAAAGCAAGAAGTGAAGATTTGAAACGGAATATGGAACTGTTGGAAGAGGCGACCGAAGCTTGCAGTTGTGGGACCTCAAATTGCGAGGCCGACATCCGGTTCCATTGGGGCTGGACAGAGTGTTTGTGTGAACCTATAGCTGGGGACCAGTGTAATATTGATTGTGATAGAGATGCCATTATCGCAGCGGCAAGTTCGACCAGACAAGCGATTGGCAAACTTGAAGCAGAAAAAGTGAGATTGGTTACCTTACAGATGCCATTGATTATTGATTATCTTGAAATGAAAAAAGCCGGACTTTTGATGACCTTACCGGAAGATGAAATAGATTACGGACAATTTGCTCTGATAAAATATCTTTCAGGGATAGAGGGAGAAAGAGTAACAGCAACGAGTTTTGACGCCTGGCCAGCCCCGGTCATCACCAAAGAGATAGCCGGTGGGGAGATTATCTTGCCTGACCCAGCTACTTTTTATTTCTATCCTGACAGATGGGAAAACCAGCAAGCCCTGGCTGAGACGGCGAGATTAAATCCAATCTTAATCTTTTCCAATACTGCTCCAGCAGAACTAAATGAAGAGATAGGAGAGATAGTCAAGGAGATTTTTGGCGATGATGCCTTTGCCTTGCTTTCAGACAGCGACTGGGAAGAAATTGTCAGAAAAAGTTTGGAAGAGGGAACTTTTAAGGCTCTAGAGGGCTTCACCATCGCCTTAGCTGATGCCGTTTCCAGAATATCAGCCGAAATTCTTAGTGAGAAACTAATTGAAAAGTCCGAAGAAAAAATCTCCATGCTCTTTGAGAAAAAATTTGCCTTAATTGCCCAAGTATATGCTCAAACCTCTGATCCCTTAGCTGAAAAACTTACCGAATTCTTCACCACCAAATTGGAACAAATCTTACCACCCCTGTTAAGAGATGCTCTCTCTTCAGATATTTTGGATTTTATAGACCAAATTACCGGAGGGGATGTCAAAAAAATTTTTAACACTTCCTTTTACGACCTATTGAACCAGGAAATTAAAGATTTTCTGTCAACTCAAATGGCTGACCTATCGCCAGACCTTTCCCGAATTCTAACGATACGAGTGGTTGAGGTTTTACCTTTCACCATTGTCACCGACCTGTTAACCAGCATCAATGACTTCCTTAATGAAAGAATTGAAGAGATAAAAAGTATTATTACCCGAGAAATTCAAATAATCGTAGACAAGGTTGTTAATGTTATCACCAATGTCTTAATTGAAAATCTTCCCGAGTGGTTGGAAACCATCATCTTAGCTTTTATGGAAGGAATAGAATTGGTGATTGCTGAAATAGTCAATGGCTATGTAGAAGTTTATATTATGTATTATCTGGATAGTTTCTTAAAAGACGTTTATAAGTTCCAGGAAAAATTAGACGACCTCCTCACTTTAACCTTGAAAGATATTCTTCCCAAGGAGATAAAAGATTTTCTGGAAAAAGACATCAGGAGCCTCTTCCCGGAAGATGTCAGAGATTTTCTGGATGACTCTTTTATGGACAGGCTGCCAGAGGAAACAAGAGATTTTCTGAAAAAATCACTTAAGAAATTTCTACCAAAAGAAATAAGGGATATTTTAGACACCAGCTTGGCTTCTTTGCTTGGTATAGAATTTATTTTTGAGAAAACTCTTTATGACTACTTCCCTCAAGATTTAAAGGACTTCTTTGAGATAAGTCCGGCTGGCCTTTTCCCGGACGAACTGACTAAGCCCCTTATCAACTTCCTGCCCGACATTGCTAAAACACCCCTGGACCAACTCACCCAAAGTCAGCGCCAAACCCTCTTTTATACCAAGATTTTAGACCTCCTGCCAGAAAAGATTCAACAAACTCCTCTTGAGGTTTTGGGCATGGAAAACGCCAGAGTGATGGATCTTTTAGACCCCGACGTCGCTCTTTTGGTCCGAATAATAGAGGACTATCTCAGACCGGATGAGCGGCCTGACCTTTTGAATGAACTCATTAGAATCTTGAAGAAACCTTTAACAAGCTTTATCCGCGATGAATTAAATAATCCCGACTTAGCTGATGTTTTGGATACTCCTCTCTATCAAAACCTTCCTCAAGATGTTAAGGATGCCCTTAATAAATCTTTTGTTGATTATTTCCCGGAGCTTGCCCAATATGTATTTGATCCTCCCTCTGATTCTCTTGTTGATATAATTAACAAACATGCCGACTCAGAAATCTTTAAAATCCTTTCAAAGAGTATACTTGACTTACTGCCGCAAGAAATTAGAAATCAGTTAAACATTCGTTTGAAAGATTATCTGCCAGATTGGCTTATCAATAAAAAGTTGATTGAGTTTTTGCCAGACAGCTGGCTGGGCAGTATCGCTGATTTCTTGGGCTTGACTGATGAAGACATTGAAGAAGCCATTGATGAAACCATGGAGGAAGTTGACTTAGACACTGAAGTCAACGAAATTTTCGAAACCTTCGGCGAAAAAATGGTAATCCCTTTCACCGACGCTTTAATTAAGAATATCGCGGAAGAAACCGGTAAGAAAATTTCTGAAGAAGAAGCCGCTGGACTAATTGAAAAAATTACTGAATATATGAAACCTCTCTTTGAGAAGGCCTTAAAAGTAATGTCAGAAGGATTTATGTTGGATTCTCTAAAAAATCTTTAGCTAAGATGACTTCACTTTTTCAAAAAAAATATATCAAGATTCCCATAGTTGTTCTGGTTATCTTCAGTATTTTTTTCCGTTTCTTCCCGCCTCCCAAAGAAAGCAGGGCTATTGAAATAGTTGAGAGACCTAAGATTGATTATTTAGACATCTGCGAACCAAAAGTTCCTTTTTACGATGAAGCTCTCCAAACTGATGAACTCCAGGAGGCTTGTTATTTACTCAAAAAAATCCAGGACAGGACTGCACAGATAGTAACCATTGCCAGAAAAATGTATGAGTCAACCAACCCTCTGGACGAATGTAATCCTCTTTGGGGAGAAAAGTTCCCTTACATTACCGAGGGTACTTGTAAATCATCTTGTGCTTGGGGACTCCCTAATTTTACCGTCAGTATTGACCTTACTGTGGTAATTATCTGTGCTTTCGCTCCTCAACTTTGTGCTGCCCTAGTAACACAAATAGGGAAGATACTTGAAATAATTGATAAAGTTTTGGAATGGAAGTGGGTTTGGGACCTTTGGAAAGCTTATAAGTATCTTAAAGCTCTTTATGAAATTTATGAAAATTTCACCGAACTTCTTCAAGATCTTAATACTCTTACGGAAAAAATCAGGGAACTTCTTGAACTCATTCCAAGTGTTGACTTGAGCGAGCTTAATGAATTCTACGATACCTTGGTTGACTTAATGCTCATTAAATACGAAATTCAGGGAGAACTAACTACTATTGAAGGCAAGATTTATCAAATGGAAAATATTGTCGGTCGTTTCACTCCCGAACAACTCGAGGGAATATTCCGATTAATTAATGAAATAGGAGAGGTTTTTGCTGAGGAGATTTTGGCACCTGGTCAATCTCTTGGAGAGGGTTTCGCCTCAGAAACCCTTAGGGGAATAAAAGAAGCGGCGGAAAACCTCACCTGCGGTGAGCACTGCGATAACATTAAAAATCTTGCTACTAACTCCATTGTCAAAAATGACGAAATTCAGCAAATCCTTTATGAGTTTTATCAGACAGATCCGGAAGAAAGACTGGGAACCATGATGATGGGTATGTCAAAAGTAATTTGTCAGACAAAAGATAAAATTTTCGCTATTTTATCTACTTTGACAGAGATTGAAAACGAAATCAGCCAGGCTTCTGATTCGAATTATTTGGATGATATTCAAGATGGCATTGATGAAATAAAGCCTGTCTTTGAAGAACTTTCCGATAAGATTTCTCAATTAGAATCTGGCCAAGCCCAGACAGATCAAGGAGAAGAACCCTGGTCCCCAGAAGAATCCTGCAGAATGTACGACCATTTCTATCTTCTTGAAAAACTTGGGAAGATAATAGCCATACTCAGGGCAACCAGTAAAAAGGTTGACGCACTAGTTGTTGACCTGGATGCCAGCGACGAACAAATAAGAAAGGACAGTCAAATAATCAGGGAGCGTCTTGAGGAGATTAAAAATGAACTTGATAAAATCAGGGTACTTCTTATTGACTTTGGGGTAGCAGGAGCAAATATTGATGAAGCTAAAACAGAACTTGATGAAATAAAACCTAAAATTGACGAGCTTGAAGAAACAGCACTTCAAGCAATGGGAGTAATTAACCTTCTCAAAGGAATAAAATTGATTAAGGAGATAATAGACCTTATCAAAGAGGTTTACCAAGAAGCCAAGGATCTGGTGGACAAGATAGTCAGAGTTCTTGAAGGAGACACTGGGGACGAACTTAAGGAAATACGAAAAAAGCTTGAGGACTTCAAGAAAGAGCTGGATAAAATGCTCAAAGGGGTTAAGTCGGATACCTCTATTGAGATGAGCGACATTCGGGATGGCATCAGATGTCTTCCGGCCACGGGGATATACGGCAAATACAAAGCTGAAGATTCTAAAGAAATTCCCTGCCCAATGCCAGCTTGGTGGAGAGAAGAGACGTGTACTACTAATGACGATTGTGATGAAGATCGGGTTTGCAGATGGTGGATTTGCCGTAGAAAGTGCGATGCCGATGACGATTGTGACCCAAATTATATCTGCGAGGAGGAAGCTTGTATTCCCCCAAGCGCCTCAAAATATATTGGGGGTAGAGTCTGTTCCGACCTCAAAGTTCCTTTTAACCAATTAAGCGGGGCTTTCGCCTCAGTTATATTTAACCTAAATAAAATCAGAGATATTAAGAGAGATGGTCACCCTGAGGTGGAACCGGTAGAAACCAAAGCTTTCCAGCTTTGGGAAAGAGCCCTTTATGTCCAGGCCTGGGCTATTTTCCTGCGCTATATGACTGATAATTGTCTTTGCGGGAGAAGTTACTGTCGCTTGACCTTTGGTGTGTCCGGTATTTCTTTCCCGGGTTGTTTTGATCCTCTTTTGAACCCTTACTGCTGGCTGGCTTGGTGGCCAGCCAGAAATTGGCTCCAAGACGAAGCTGATAAATTAGAAAACATAAATAGTGAATAAAAATGAAAAAAAATAGCCAAAAATATATCATTGTCTTTCTTATTCTTGCCATAATTCTTGCTTCTTTCAGCTTTCTCTTCCCCGACAAAAAGAAGGGAGTTTTGGCTCAAGACGAAGAGGTTTTGGTTTGTCGTGAGCCAATTTCCATCGGTTCTTCTTTGGACGCTACTCTAGGGGCTATGGATGTTCTGTTCAAAGAAACCCAGAATATCCACCGAGAAATTTCCGCTCAAGTTAATGCAGCAAATACCGCCTTGGCTTCCATCGGTAAAGATGCTGTCCGCTGCAGCACTTCAACCAAGGTCTGTAAAGCAATGTGCCCTAATCTTTCGCCTGACATTATGCTTGAAGCTACCTTCCTCTGGTTTATTACTCTTGCCAGGTGGCAGATTTGTCTTCCTTTCTGCAGCGTTGCTGGATCTTGCTCTGGTAAACCCTGCCCGGCTTTGGACAAGCAAATCGGCTTGATTAAAGATTCTCTGGCCAGCACGACCAAAGCAATTCAAAAAATTAATGATGTCTTTACCGGCTCGACAGAACAAATTGAAGAGGATATAATGAGTGAGAAGGAGAGTGCAAGTTTTAAGCAATGCTTAGAGAATGCCAAGAGCTGGTTGTCAGACGAAGCAATAAAGATAACCAAGGAAGAGCTTGAAAAATGTATAGAAAACCTTGGGGAAATAACCAAAATTGAATTCGCTCAAAGAAAATTAGAGAGGACCCGAGCCGATTTCCACCGCTGGCGAATGTCATCCGATGACTGGGGAAAAGTTTACCGGGAAGAGATTATCCCCAGAACCGCCATGAAGTGCCTGGAGGCCTTGGAAGAAAGCTTCTACTGGCCAAAGTGGTGGACTGATGATTGTGAAGAAAAATGTAAAGATAATCCTTATAAAACCGGCTGCCAGGATTGCCTCTGTAGAGGGTGTGAATCAACCGGTAAAAGTGACCCGAAACGTCTCTGCACCGATACTCTCACTACCGACCCTAACCCCGAAAAATGCCAACAATGCCTTGACCAAAGTCTTATCCATCAATATTCCTGGATAAAAGCAACCGGCTGTAAGTTTTATGGCGCTTGTCGAAGCAAATGCGAAAAAGCTATCTCTGTACAAGAAAAAGGGGAATGTTTAGCCTGTCTCTGCACGGGGCTTCCCGCAGCTGACGAATGTGTCCAGCAACATGGGGGTGGAGACGCCTGTGATGATGAGTGCGAAAAGGAATGCAAGGTGGTGGCTTGTCAAAAATGGCTTTGTGGTCGGAGCATGCTCAACTGGACCAGCTGTCTTTCCTATTAAAATATGCTCAAAAAAAACAAGTTCAAAAAAATTGCTGTCTCCCTGGTACTTTTATTATTTTTGGCATTTATTGGATTCAGTTTTGTTTCGGCTCAATTAACCCCTGAGGTCAAATATCCCAAAATCGGCACCAAGGAAATTACCGAGACCACCAGTTTGGGAGATTACATAAGTTATATCTTCAGTTTAGGCATTATTGTCGGAGTCCTAATTGCCATCGGAGTTTTGATTTACGGTGGCTTTTTATTTCTCAGCTCAACCGGCAAACCCGAACAATTAAAAGAAGCTCAAGATAGGATTTTCGCTGCCTTTTTGGGTCTTATTATTTTGCTTGGCTCTTATTTAATCCTGGCTACCGTCAATCCTCAATTAACCATCATCAAAACTGAACTTGTCTCTCTTGACAGAGGAGTGGTCTTGACCGACACTATCCCTCCCCCGGATTCTTCCGACAACATAAAAATTACAGAAATAAGCGTCCCCGACGTCCAAAAGATATTTGGGGATAAATTTGAACCCCAAAAAATTGAAATCGTTGGAAATTCAAAAGGTCAGCTAAAAGTGAGGGCCTTTAGGAAACTGAACTATGATGAAACTGGAGATTCTACCGATTGGATAACCGACAAATTAGACGACACCGGCTGGGTCATAAAGTCTCTCATGGTCAAGGGGATTGGTCCGGGAATTTATCTTCATGGAGACCATAACAAAGAACTCCATTTGGTTGGTAGCCATGGAGATTTTCGCAAAGTTGACGATTTTAACGATAAAGCGAAGGGAATTGAAATCAAAAATTTAATAGTGGGGAACGAGAAAAAAACTGATTTTGCTGCTATTTTGCACACTGATACTTATTTCAAGGGCGAACTTAGGATTTTTATAGAAAAAAGAAACGAAGACAGGAGTGGTAAAGTAGAAGGCGATATAGGAAATGTCCCTTGGGATGAAATAGAAACTTCTGAACAACCCAAAGAAAACCAAGCAATCGCCCCAATAGTTCCCCCCTCTTATGATGGTTATGGAAAAGTTGACGGGGCTTCTTCAGCCCATATTTTCCAAATTGGGTCTAAAGAAAACTGCAAAAAGGTTACTCTTTACACTGGGCCGAATTTCTATTCAGCAGCCGGCGCTAGCCCCTGTATAATTGAAGACCCGATTTATAAACCAATGGATATCTCTGATGTCTGTGGCGACAAGCTTGGAGGCGGGGCAGATCCCTCAAACGATAAAGTTATGTCAATTGAAATTGACGGTAAATGTTTAGTGGTGCTTTTCCAGCATGATGACGCGACGGGAAAACAAAGCGAGGTCTTTATCACCAATGACCCTGACCTGACCGACAATCCCATCGGCCAGTGTAAAGCTAGGGGAGGATGGTTCTGGTGGATAACCGAACCTTGTACTTCAGCCATCGCCGTCTACCCCCTCCCCTAATTAAAAAAGCGGAGAACAGTTCTCCACCAGCTTTTACTATTTACTCTTCTTTATTTTGGTTTGATGACCACCCTTCTTTCGGGTTCCTCCCCAGTACTTTCGGTTTCAACATCTTCTCTCTCACTCAAGGTTAAATGGATTATCCTTCTTTCAAAAGGAGACATGGGAGAGAGAACCCTTTCTTCTTTTTGTAAAGCGACCTGGTCAGCCGCACTCTGAGCCATTTCTTTTAAGTACTCAATTTTCTTTTTCTTGTATTGATTGATATCAAGGTCTACAAAAATTTGCTCCCCCAGTTTTTTTCTGATTATCCTGCCCAAAATCCTTTGAAGCTCAATTAAGGTTTTGCCTTGCTCCCCGATTAGAATTTGGGGGTCTTCTGTTTTCAAGTCCACCGGCAGACTATTTTCTTCCACCTGCCCCATTTCAAGCTCAACTTCAAAAGTCATCTTTTCAAAAAACTCCTCAACAATTTTTTTAACTTTTTTTGTTCTTTTATCCATTTTATAATTCCGCATAAATAATTATTCCATAGGAATTTCAAGGTTCTGCCCGCAGGCAGGTTCTTATTTTTGCTGCTCTACTGGATACTCCGTAGAGTCTTTTTTAGTTTTTGCTCTTACTAAATATTGCTCCCCGATTGAAAACAACGTGCTGACAATCCAATAAAGACCGATTATAGAACCCAATTTCCAAACAATAAAAACCGTAAAAATCGGGAAAAAATAAAGCATTTGACTTTGCATCATTGAAGAAAATTCTCCTTTTTTTGTTTTTTGTTGGCCCATAGATAATTTTGAATGGAAAAACTGTAAAGCCCCGGCAACCAAAGCTAACAAAAGATTTGGCTGGGCTAAACTAAGTACCCCAAAAAGAACCGGCGTAATCTCTCCCGGGTTGGGAACAAAACTGTAGAGGGAAGCAGTTAAAGATTCGGGCCTCAGTCCCTTCAAAAAAACTTGATAAAGGGCGATCAGGATGGGCAATTGCAAGAGAAGAGGTAGACATCCTGAAAATGGGCTAATCTTCTCTTTCTTATAAAGTTCCATGGTCGTTCGAGCTTGAGCTTGCTTATCATCTTTGTATTTCTTTTGAATCTCTTTGACTTTTGGTTGAATGCGAGCCATGGCTTTTTGGGAACGGATGGCATGCAGAGAAGAAGGATGGAGAATCAACTTAATGAGCAAAGTAAAAATAATCACTGCCATGCCAAAATCACGGCCTGGCAGATAAGTGTAAATCAAAATTAAACCGTTTAATAAGGGCTGGTATAAGACTATGTTAAAAAAACTTATTATAGCGCCCATAAGATTTAAGGGATGTCTACTCCTCCTTTGTTAAGAGGATGACATCTTAAGATTCGCCAGCAAGAAAAAACCAGACCTTTCAAAGTTCCGTATTTCTTAAGGGCTCCCTTGGCATACTCAGAACAGGAGGGATAAAAGCGACAATTTCTCCCCAACAAGGGAGAAATAAAGCCCTGATAAAATTTAATCATTTTCAACAAAAAGTTATTCATTTTCTTTAAAAAGTTTTGCTTGGGCAATTAGCTTTTCAACCTCTTTTTTAATCTCTGAAAAACTCTCTTTCTCAATGCCTTTTTTAGTAAAAAAAATCAAATCATAGCCCGGTTTTATCTTTTTTATATTAGCTCTGGCGGCTTCCCTTAACCTTCTTTTTGTTTTGTTCCTTAGAACCGCCTTCTTGGAAACTTTCCGCGAAACCACCACGCCAATTCTGATTGTTTTTAAATTATTCTTGACGGTCTTTAAAGTCAAAAAGTTTTTTGCCAGGAGCTTCCCCTTTCTGAGCACCTTTTCAAAGTCTTTCTTTCTCTTTAATCTATATTCTTTTGGCAACATTTGTTTTGTTAGACGGTTAATCTTTTTCTTTTTTTTCTCCTTCTTTGGCTGAGAATCTTTCTTCCGTCCTTTGTCCTCATCCTTTTCCGAAAACCATGGGAACGTTTTCTTTTTTTTACCTTAGGTTGGTAGGTGATACTCATATGCTCAATGATAACTTTTATTTTTCTTTTGGTCAACAGGAAGTTCCTGAATACTTTCAACAAATTATCCCCAGGTTTTCAACATGTTTTTGGTTTTTGTTGATTTAATAGGCAAGTTGCAATATACTTGAAATAGAAAGATAATTAAAAACATATGACTAATGATGAATTATGGCAGGCGGTTCTTGCTCAAGTTCAATTTAATGTTTCTCGAGCTAATTTTGCCACCTGGTTCCGTAACACCGAAATCTTATCTAAGGACAAGGGAGAGGTTTTAATCTCAGTTGAGAATTCTTTTTCTAAAGAATGGTTAGGTAATAAATATGCCTTGCTTATTTTAAAAATCTTGAGGAGCTTAGACAAGGAGACAAAAGCAATAGAGTTCAAGGTTGCTCCCAAAAAAGCTTCTGGTGTATCGGCCGTCAAAGAAACCACCAGGGGAGAAGAGGAGAAAGAAAGAGAGGAGGGCCCCCAGCTTCCCTTCCAAGAATTCACTCTTGATATTAAGACCAACCTCAACCCCCGTTATACCTTTGATAATTTTGTGGTAGGAGGGTTTAACGAACTGGCTCATGCGGCAGCCCAGGCGGTTTCAGAAAATCCGGGACTTGCTTACAATCCTTTATTTATTTACGGAGGAGTGGGTCTGGGGAAAACCCATCTCTTACAAGCTACCGGCAATAGAATCATCGAATTATCTCCCAAAAAAAAGATAAAATATGCCCCCTCAGAAAGATTCCTTTCCAGTATTGTCGAAGCCATAAGAAACCACAATATTGGAGAGTTAAAAAAGAGCTTCAGAGAGGTTGATATTCTTATTATAGATGACATCCAGTTTTTCGCTGGCAAAGAAAAATCTCAGGAAGAGTTCTTCCATATCTTCAATTTCTTGTACCAAGCTCAAAAGCAAATCATCCTTTCTTCCGACAGGCCCCCTAAGGCCATTCCCTCTTTGGAGCAACGACTAAGGTCAAGGTTTGAGGGAGGAATGATCGCTGACATAGGTGTCCCGGACTTTGAAACCCGCCTGGCTATTTTAAAAGCCAAGTGTGAAGAAAAAAATATTGAATTAGACCCCAAGGTTATGGAGTACATTGTTTCTGCCGTCAAAAATAACATCAGGGAAATAGAGGGAGCTCTTAACAGATTGATAGTTTTCCAAAAAATTAATAACAAAGCGCCAAATCCCGAGGTCGCCAAAAAACTTTTGGAAAGTTTAATTACCGGGCCCAAAAGAATGACCAACTTCAGGAAAATCGTCCAGACGGTCAGTAATCTCTATGATTTGACTGAAAAAGATTTACTCTCCACTGCTCGACGGAAAGAGATTGTCAAGCCAAGACAAATTGCCATGTACCTCTTGAGAGAGGAGCTAAAGGAATCCTACCCCACCATCGGACGTCGCTTCGGGGGCAAAGACCACACCACCGTCATCTATGCCTGGGAAAAGATAGCCAGGGAGTTAAAAAGCAACGACAATCTGCTGACTGAGCTGGACCTTATCCGACAACGACTTTACAGTGAATTTTAAGAGGATAGAAGGTGGACTCAAAGAGCAACAAAGTATGAATAAAAAGAGGACGTAAAACAGAGCTTTTAAAACACCCCAATCTATCCCAAACTTAACACCTGTTTTTCAACAATTAATCAAGAGGTGAAAAGAAACAGAAACGCTTCCTGTAAAGACAAAAGAGGGTTTCTCCACTTTTTCCTTTCTCTAATAATAAAATATAATTTAATATAATATAAAGATAATTAATTACTATGGAAATAGAACTTTTAACTCAAAATTTAAAAGAAGGAATTAATAACGTTGAAAGATTAACTAAAAAAAGCCCCACCTTGCAGGTCTTAGACAATGCTTTGCTTGAGGCGGACAAGAATTTTCTCAAGCTGATTTCCACCAACTTGGAAACAAGTATGATCTGGTGGGTTTTGAGTAAAGTTAATCAAGAAGGAAAGGTTGCGGTACCTGCCACTTTCCTGAATAACCTGATTAACCTCATTAAAGATAACAAGATAAAACTAAGAAGTGAGAATAAAAATCTAATTTTAGAAACAGCAAGTCAGACTACTCAAATCCAGGGGATTGACCCCGAGGAATTTCCCATTATTCCTCAAATTGAAAAAAAAGACCCTATCGAGATAAAGGGCGAGCAATTAGAGCAAGGACTGAGTCAGGTATTTGAAGTTCCTTCGCCATCTCAGGTGAGACCCGAGATATCCGGTATTTATTTCTCCTTTAAAAAAGACAAAATTAAAATTGTCGGGACCGACAGTTTCAGATTGGCAGAGAAAATCATTTCTCTGGAGAAGAAATTAAAAAAGGAAGGTCAGTTTATTCTTCCCCAGACGTCGGGAAGAGAATTAATCAACATTTTGTCACAAAAACCAGGACCCCTTAAGATTTACTTTGACTCCACCCAGGTTCTCTTTGAGTGGCCGGGGCAGGAAGTTTCTCATCCTCGCATCAATCTTCTTAGCCGCCTGATTGAGGGAGAGTACCCTAATTATCAAGAGATTATCCCCAAGAAATACACAGCCCAGATTGTCCTGAAAAGAGAGGATTTTCTCAACCGAATAAAAGAAGCCGGGCTCTTTAGTGGTAAGATTTCCGAAGTTAAATTAACCCCCGTCCCTAAGTCCAAGAAAATAAAAATATTTGCCCAAAGCCCCGAGGTGGGGAAAAACGAGGCGTATCTTGCAGCGAAAATTGACAGTCAGGGAGAAGTTCCTGAAATTTCCTTCAACTACCGATTTTTGATAGATGGCTTGCAAAATATCAAAAGCTCCGAGGTGATTCTTAAATTGAGCGATGGAGAAGGTCCCGGTGTTTTAAGACCGGTTGGCGATCTAAGTTATCTTTATATCCTGATGCCCATCAAGGCGTCCTGATAAAAAATTCCCAGTTGGGGTATTGGAAGTCGTCCTGAGAGTTGCCTTCCCCTCTGGGGTTGTTTTTATTTATGTAGTGTAAGATGCAATGGGGTCCCGGCAGAGTGCCGTCTAAAATGGGCTGGCCGGTCAGGATCTCTTCTGGGGCTTCAAATTCTTCTTTGGGGAAATTTTTCAGAGATTCTGTCATAAATTTTTGCCAGATGGGCCCTGCCAGGGTGACGCCGGGCTTGGTCATGGAAACATTATTATTATTTCCCACCCAAACTCCGGTAACCAAATTCGGGGTGTAACCGATTGTCCAGGCATCTCGGTAATCCTGGGTAGTGCCGGTTTTGGCAGCGACCGTATAATCTCTCAGATACAAGGGAGAGCTCCAGCCGAACATGGGAGCTCGAGCTTCGTTGTCAGATAAAATATCGTTTATTTCCCTGACAACCTGAGAGGAAATGATTTTTATACCGGTCCCCTTTGCTTCTTCAATAATGTTCCCTTCAGAATCCTCTATCTTTTTGATAAAACTAACAGGGGTTTTTACGCCGTCTCTGGCGAAAACCCCGAAGGCAGAAACCATTTCCAGAAGTTTGACTTCTCCTCCTCCCAGAACCAAGCTGAGGCCGTATCTATCTCTGTCTCCCAGAGTGGTTATGCCAAACTCCTGAATTAAATCTAAAGTTTCATCTTTGCCGGCCAGATAGAGAACTTTAACCGAAGGGACGTTCCGGGACTGAGCTAAAGCAGTCCTGAAATTAATAGCTCCTAAAAACTTTTCGTCATAATTCTTAGGATGATAACATTTAGTACTGTATCCACCGTAGGTTTGGCTGGCATCTGGGGAGCAGGTAACATTAAATTCTGTCTTGGCATCCCAAAGTATGGAATCGGGAGTAAACCCTTTCTGAAAGGCCTTGGCGTAGACCAGGGGCTTAAGGGCAGAGCCGGGTTGGCGTGAAGCCAAGGCGGCATTTGTCTTCGGGTCAAACTTGCATCCTTGTTCGCCGCATTCCTCGGACTCCCCGTGCCAATCTTTAGACCCAACCATGGCTAAGATTTCTCCGGTTTTTGGGTTTAAGGCGACTAAGGCTCCATTGTAAGCATTATATGCTTCCACTGCCGCCACTCCTTCCTCAACCGTTTCCTCGGCCATCCCCTGGAGGTCAAAATCCAAGGTGGTATAGACCTTCAAGCCCATCTTGGTTAAAAAATCCTTGCCATATTTTTCTTCAAGGTATTGTTTAATGTAGATGACAAAATGGGGAGCGCGAATAATATCTATTTTGTCATAGAACTTAATTTCCTCTTCTTTGGCCGCCAATTTTTCTTCTTCAATAAGATAACCCTCTTTTTCCATCCTTTCTAAGATATAGTTTTTTCTAGCCAGCAACTCATCCAGGTGAGACCCGTAAGGGGAAAGATAAGAGGGGGCTCGGATTAAACTGGCTAGAGAAACAGCTTCAGCCAAAGAAATATCCGAGACATGTTTTTGGAAGAAGGTCTGACTGGCCGCCTCCACGCCATAGAAATTTCCTCCAAAAGGGATAAGATTCAAATACCATTCCAGGATTTGATCTTTGGGATATCTTCTCTCAAGCTCCAAGGTTAAGATAATCTCCCTGGTTTTTCTTTCCAGGGTCTTTTTTCTGGTTAAGAAATAAGAGCGGATAAGTTGCTGAGAGATGGTTGAGCCGCCCTGGATAAACTTTCCCAATTTCAAATCGTAAAGAATAGCTCTGCCCACAGCCTTAAAGTCCAATCCTCGGTGCTGATAAAAACTTCCATCTTCAGCCACAATCACCGCCCATTTTAAATAATCTGGAATTTCTTTCAAAGAGACAACGGTTCTTTTCTCTTCCCCGGAGATTTCATATAAGAGTATCTCTCCGGTTCGGTCATAGATTTTAGTGGACTGGGGGATAGTTCCCTCGGTAAACTTCTCTGGTCTTGGCAAATCTTTAATGTAGTAAATAAAAAGCCCCGTCCCTAAAAGAAAAAGGACCAATAAGAACATTCCCAGAATCTTCAGCAAGAGCCAGGGCCATTTTTTTCCCTTTTGGTAAACTTTCCGATAATGTTTTTGCTTTGGCATACTATTCTTGATATTATCCCATTTTTTCTCAAAATCAAAACCGAGCACATAAAGTATGTGCTCGGTTGAGATATTCGATTGGAGGTTATGCCTCTTCCTCCTTTTTTTCTTCTCCTCCTTCTCCTTCTTCTTTCTCTTCGCTTGCTCCCTCTTCTTTCTCTTCGGGAGCTCCTTCTCCCTCTACGTCTTGACTGACTAAAGGAGTTAAGCTTTTGTCTTCAATTCTCATAATTTTCTAAATTAATTATCGTCAAATTTACGACCTTTCTAACTTATACAAAGATTATATCTTAGCAAAAATACTTGTCAAGCCCTTCAGAGCTTTTTAAAAGAATAACAGATAGCTATGGCTAAAGCATCGGCTGCGTCATCGGATTTCGGCGCTTCTTTCAGGGCCAAAATTTCCTTGACCATCCGCTGAACTTGAGTTTTGTCTGCTCTTCCATAGCCGCAAATTCCCATTTTTACCTCCAGGGGAGCAAACTGGCAGACCTTAATCTTCTTTTTGGCTGCTGCCAGCAAAATTACCCCTTTGGCTTCGCTTACCGACATAGCTGTTTTAAAATTCTTAAAAAAATAGATATTCTCAACAGCCAAAACATCCGGCTTGTATCTGTTTAATAATTTAGCAAGTTCAAGATGTGTTTTTTTAAGACGTTGCTCTGGCGGGGGCCCGGGTTTTGTTTCTATAACGCCATAGCCCAAACACTTTAAATTACTTTTACCTCCCTTCTTTTTCTTTTCTGCTCTTACGATTCCGAAGCCGGTGCGGGCCGTACCTGGGTCAATACCTATAATTATCACAGATTTAAGTTTGAATATATGTCCTGGACGGCCTCTGATTCACCCAAGTCCTCAAAAAGTTTTTGGCAATTCTCCCTGTCTTTATCTGAAACTCCGGCTTCTTCCTTGGCCACCCAATCTAAGGTTGCTGAATTAATTTTTAAACCCTGATCTTCAAGAGTCTTTTTCACCTTGGCCAATTCTGCCGGCTTGGTGTAAACATCCAAAACATCCTCTGTTTTGTGCCAATAAATATCTTCTGCTCCTGCTTCAATGACTTTTAATTCTAATTCTTCTTTTTTGGTTATTAGAGTTTGGTCATCGGGATTTATCGTTATGGCTCCTTTTCTTTCAAACATCCATTTAACCGAGCCTGCTTCGGCTAATTTCCCGCCATATTTTTGTAGAATTTGCCTGAGTTCAGCTAAGGTGCGGTTTTTATTATCAGTTATCCCTTCAATAATAAGAGCAATTCCTCCTGGTCCGTAAGCTTCATAAGTTATTGCTTCAAGATTAGCGCCATCAAGCTCGCCGGACCCTTTCTTAATAGCTCTTTCAATGTTATCCTTTGGCATGTTGAAGCTTCGGGCTTCGTCTAAAGCTTGTCTTAGTTTGGGATTGGTTCCCGGATCAGCTCCTTCTCGGACCGCAACCGAAATCATCCGAGCCAGTTTGGAAAAAACCATGCCTCGTTTCTGATCTTCAAGCGTCTTTTTATGTAGAATTGTTCTTGCGTGACTATGCCCGCTCATATTCTTACACCTTATATCGCAACTTTACCTTAAAATTCTTCAAAAATCAATGATTAATCGTTTTTAGAGTTGTTCTTCGGTTGCTGTTCTTTTTTTGAGAAATAAAACAATTATTGCTGAAGAAACAGCAATACTGAGGGCGATGAAAAAAATAACCAAAGAACTTGAAGACTTTGGGAGTCCTTCGCTAATTTTTGCTAAGGCTTCCCCGTCTCCTTTTTCTATTAAATCCCCAGAGACAGAGGGCTCGCTTTTTGAAATTTCAGGTTCAGCAACAACATTGGTTTCCCCGGGAGTTAAGGTTTCACTCCAGGTCCAGCCAGTTGAGCTTCTATTGAAAGATTGTCCCAGAGGAGCTTTGGGGTAATTCGCTTGGTGAATAATTTCTCCGCCCGGATTTAAAAGCTCCAGGCCATCACCACTGTTTTGCAAGGTGATTTTAGTTTCTGGTCTCAGTAAAACCAAAAAACCATTTGAGCCAATTTTTGTTCCCTCGGGGATAGTATAAGTTTCGGTTGCCCCAATCGTATCTCTAATTTGCCAGCCAGCAAGGGCAACCTCAAAACTATTTCCATTAAATAGCTCAATCCACTCATTTTCAGCGTCAGCCCCTTCGGGCGAAGGTAAGATTTCACTGATAAAGATATTTGAGGGATAAACTTTTGATTCTGGCTCGCTTGGAGGAGTTTCAGTGGAGGTAGGAGGAGAGATAGGCCCTGCTTCTTTAGGTATTTCTTCGGAGGGCTGGGTGGGGACTTGACTATTCTTAGCTTTAGGCGTTCCACCGGGATTCTGGCTGGTTTGCCAATTTGAGGATCTGCTTCCTGAGAGCAAAGGATTCTTTCTCTCCATGGTTTTTTTGAAGGGATTGTCTCCAGCAAACCAACCAGAAGAGCAATCTATCTCATCAATGATATTGCCTCCATTACCAAATAGTTTTAAATATTCACCCTCATTATGTAAAACTCCTTTGTAAATTAAATCAGCGGTAATGTCTGGCAACGTCTCATCGTCAGTCTTTTCTAAAAGAAAAAATCCCCCAGCAGGGATTTCACCTTCTAAATTAATTTCTGGAGAGCCATCGCCGCTAATTAATTGCCATCCCTCTAAAGTTAAAGCGACAGACGAGTTATTGTAAAGTTCAAGCCACTCGTCGCTATAGGATTTTTCAGTACCCATCCAGGCGATTTCATTAATAACCACAGTCAATGGCTCAATAGCCAGGACACAAGAAAAGGGGATAGAGAGCAATAGAAATATTATAATAGCCTGCATTGGGGACCCCTGAACTTTATGCCCAAATGCTGAAAGGCAAGTTTGGTGGCTGTTCTTCCTCGAGGAGTTCTCTCAATAAAACCGAGACGCATCAGATAGGGCTCGTAAATATCTAAAATTGTTTCCTCTTCCTCGGCGGTGGCTGCCGCTAAAGTTTGCAAACCAACTGGTCCCCCGTTAAATTTTTTAATGAGAACCCTTAAAAGTCTTCGGTCGGTTGCCTCTAACCCCAACTCGTCAACCTCTAAAGCAGTCAAAGCATTTTTAGTGATTTCTTGGGTAATTTTTCCTTGGCCTTTTATCTGAGCAAAGTCCCTTACCCTTTTCAAAAGATGATTGGCGGTTCTCGGAGTGAACCGGGAGGAGCCGGCAATAATCTTTAAAGCCAGGGGGTCTGCTTCAATGTTCAAGATTCGGGCTGACCTTTGAAGAATTTTTTCAATGTCTGAAACTTCATAGAAATTTAAGCCAAAGGTTGCCCCAAACCTGTTTCTTAAAGGGCTTGAAATCAAAGCTAACCGAGTGGTCGCTCCGATTAAGATAAATCTGGGGATTTTCATTTCCATAGTTCGAGCCATAGGTCCCTTCCCTAAAATCAGGTTCAATTTAAAATCCTCCATGGCTGGATACAGGTATTCTTCCAAAACTCTATTTAAGCGGTGGATTTCATCACAGAACAAAATACTTCCTTCTTCCAAATTGGTTAAGATGGCCGCTAAATCACCAGCCCTTTCAATGGCGGGTCCCGAGGTAACTTTGATGTCACTCCCTATCTCTTTAGCCACCAGATAGGCAAGGGTGGTTTTGCCCAAACCGCTGTTTCCGTAAAAAAGCAGGTGCTCGGGAGTCTGTTTTCTTTGCTTGGCAGCTTCAATTATAATCTTAAGGTTTTGTTTAACCTTGTTTTGACCAACGTATTCTTCCCAGACCTTGGGCCTTAAGGTCAGGTCTAAAACATCTTCCTCTGATTTGTTTTGTTTTCTTTCAGGGCTTGACATAAATTAAAAAATATAGTACAATAATTATTAGCCCGAGGCTAAATTAGGAGTTTTCTCTTGAATGGACATCCGGGCTCCGCTTGGGTGTTCCCGGAAAAGGCTCTGTGTCTGGAGACAATCTAAGGCGTAGCCTCGGGCTATCTTTTTACTTTCCGGTTACCCTGTTTATTTCCTCAAGGGTAGTTATTCCCTGGAGAACTTTAATCAAGCCATCCTTTCTCATAACAACCATCCCTTTTTTCTCGGCTATTTTTCTTAGAGCCGAGACAGAAGGGGATTTCAAAATAAAGTCTTCCATTTCCGGGTCCACCAAGAAAAATTCAAAGATTCCTACTCTCCCCCGGTAGCCAGTGAAATTACAGTTTTGGCAACCCTTAATCCTGGGGATTTTTAAATTATTCAGAGAAGGAAACTTTACCTTCTTGGATAAAGATCTCAATTCCTTTTTTATCATAGTCCCCTCTAATTTAGCAGGAGACTCGAATTTCGTACATTTTTTACAAACTTTTCTGACTAACCTTTGAGCTATGGACAAATTAATGGCTGGAGCAATGCTTACCGGTTTCTCTCCCAGGGCCTGCAATCTTGCCACGGTGCCAGCAGCATCATTGGTGTGTAGGGTTGAGAGGACCAGATGGCCGGTTAAGGCAGCTTGCAGGGCAATCTCGGCTGTTTCAGGATCCCGGACTTCTCCCACCAAAATTACATCAGGGTCTTGTCTGACAATGGCGCGCAGTCCCGTAGCAAAATCATACCCCTTTTTGGGATTAACCTGGGTTTGAGAGATTCCCTCCAGGTGGTACTCAATAGGGTCTTCAATGGTGATAATTTTAATTTCAGGGTGCTGAATTCTTTTTAGGATGGCGTAGAGAGTGGTCGTTTTCCCGCTCCCGGTGGGGCCTGTCACCATAATCATCCCATTTGGTCTTTCAATTTCTTGTTTGAAGACCTCAAGCATGTCTTCTCTTACTCCCAAATCTTCAATCTCAATTAAACTTTTTGGATTCAAAATTCTCATGACAGTTGTCTCTCCATATTCAGAAGGCAGAGTAGAAGACCTTACTTCAACGGGGACCTTCCCCAGGAGAATAGTAAATCTGCCATCTTGGGCTTGGTCAGTGATATTCAGCTTAATCCCAGAGAGCAACTTAATCCTGGAGAGCAGTCCCTGATATATTTTCAATTCAAAATAGAGCACGTCATGTAAAACTCCGTCTACCCTAACCCTCATTTTCGCTTTCTTCTCCTCTCGCTCGATATGGATATCGGAGCTGTCAAGACTCATGGCCCCTACCAAAATAGCTTCCAGAATTTGGGTTACTTCCCCGGTTAAACTTTCTTTAATCTTCTGACTGAGAGCTGAAATGTTTTTTACCTTTTTAGCTAACTGGCTGAAAGTTTTTTGAGATATGGCTATTTGACCGGTAATTCTCTCTGGCATATTAGATAGAATTTATTATTTCGTCTTTGACTTTTTGGGGGTTTGATTCTTCAGCGACAAAAAGAACCCCGTCTCCTTTTTGCTCCCCGGTAAACCTGGCTAATATTTTTTCAATCATTCTTTTGCTTGGTGAATAAAAAACACCCCGAGTCAGAGATGGAGAGTTTGAGCTTTCCCAAAGGACCAAGAAATTTTGGGAAGGAAAAAGGGAAGAACTTAACTTGGCGAGACTAAACCTTAAATCTAAAGGAGAAGCCTGAGCTTCGGAAAAATCTTCTCTGGTTAGAATAACCCAGGCGACATCTTTGTTTTCCGAGAGATTTACCTTGCTAAGAACCCTGCCAAAGAGCCGCAACGAGGTTTCCTCCCCCATGCCGTAGAGCTGAGAGATTGTCTTTTTGAAATCCGCCCCCTTTTCAATTAGCAAGCTCGCCTTTTGAAAAGTTTGCTCATTAACTTTAGGGTCTTGGAAATTAGAAGTTCCTTGAACTATGCCAGCCAGCAGGCAATTTGAGATTTTTTCGTCAAACAAGTTTTCATCTATGGTGTTGATTAGGTCAAAAACTATTTCAGAAAATGAGGGGGCGCCCAGTTCAATTAAATTAAGGTCGCCATAATTTTTATTGTCAAGTTGGTTGTCAATATTTATAAGAGATTTCGGTTCCCCCTTTAGAAATTTTTCAACTTTTTTAAATTCCCCAATCCCTAAGGTTATCAAGAGGTCTCCCAGGCCCAGAGGTTGAGTACTAATGTTCTCTTTTTTAAGTTCCTCCCCCCTGGTTTTTAAGTAAAGAGCTAAACCATTTTCTCTTTTTTCGTAGAAAAGTTGAGAAATTTTGGTGCCAGCCTGTCTGATAGAAATAAGAAAATCTGCTTTGGGAAAAGTAACTTCCTCCTTTTCAATTAAAAAACTAAATCTTTTTGGATAATCCCTGGTAAGTAAATTTACATTTTTGCTTAATTTCTTTAAACTGTAAAAAAGAGCTAAGGTTGCTGGAAAACTGTCTTTCCTAAAATCGGGAGAGGGAAGAAGAGAGACGTTTTGGGCTCTTTCAATAACCTTTTTTATTTTTTTGAGATTTTCAACCATTTTTTTCAAATTAACCTATTTCCCTTTTAATGTCAACCAAAACTTGAAACATGAAACATAAAACATTTCTTTCTATGTCTCCTTCCCAAACAGAAAAACTGGGCAGGGAATTGGCCAAAGAGATTTTGAAATCTCCCCTTCAAAAGGGAGCGGTGGTGATTGGTTTGAGAGGGGATTTGGGGGGTGGTAAAACAACCTTCTTAAAGGGTTTTGCCAGGGGGCTCAGTATAAAGAAGAAAATTCTCAGTCCCACTTTTATCATTATGAGAAGATTTAAGGTTTATAATTTACCCTTTAAGAATTTCTATCATTTTGACTGCTATAGAATTAAAAAACCCGAGGAAATTTCAAACCTCGGCTTTGAAGAAATTGTGGCTGACCCCCAAAACATTGTCTGTGTTGAGTGGGACGATAGAATCAAAAAGATTTTACCCAAAAACTCATTAATTTTAAACTTCCAATTCAAAGACAAAAGCAAAAGAAGGATAACTTTAAATTAGGTTCCAGAGAGCGAGAAAGAGTGATTTGAGTAAATCAACCATTAATTTATTTTCAATTAAAAAACCTTCTGGTTTTTGCCAGGAGAGAAAGATAGCTTTGTCAGATAAAATTAGAGTGCCTTTTAAATCAAGAGAGGAGAGAAATTTTCTTTGTACCCCGGAAATCTTAGCTTTTGTTTTTACTTTTTTAGAATAGATTTCCTTAACCTCAATCTTCCCCAATCTTTTTTTAATATTTTGATAAATAATTTCCCTTTGTCTGGTTTTTTGAGGATTAATCTTAGAACAGAAGACATAAATATTTGAAGAGGGGGTGAAAGAAAAGGTTTCCTCCAGGGTCTTTAATCCCTCCTTGCCCCTATATTTTCTGACGCCCCCTTCTTCTGGGGCATATTTTGATTCTAAGGCAGCAATAATGCGGATGAATTCTCTTTCTCTCTCTTCCAATTCTCTTTTCTGGATTCTCAGAATTCCTAAAATTCTCTCCGGGGACTGAGCTGTAAAGTATCTTTTTTTTCTCTGCTTGGTCTCAATAAACAAACCCTTCTCTTCCAGGGTTTTGATAATCTGATAAGTAGTCGGTCTGGTAATTTTTGCTTCTTGAGCAATCTTTTGGACCGAATTCGGGCCCAATACCAAACCAGCCAGATAAACCCGGACTTCTTTTTCCTTTAATCCTAATTTCCTTAATTCTAAAGCAAGAATCTCCATAACTATATTAATCATAAAGGATCAACCACTTTTAGTCAATAGTTCGTAGCCCAGAATGTCTTTAAAATGTTCGAGGTTGTTTTACAAATATTATTCCATTTTCGCCCGAAAAATCGGGCAATTTTTGATTTGGAGCTAAATTTTGTCGGAAAAACTTGACAAAGTGTTTGGGGTGAATATAATGTAAGGTAGCCGCTGAGACATTCCAGTTTCAGCAAAAAACTAAATAGGGGGTGAAAAAGAATGAATAGGGTTTTAGCGACAATGGAAGTCAAAAAGGAAGATAGAAAACGCAGGGTACCTGTATTATTTCCGGAGAATGGCTTCGAAAAGAGGAACTGGTTCACTGAAATCGTTAGAATTCCGATGATCTGGGTTCTGGATGTTTTACCAATTAGAATAGGAAGAGGGTTATTTCTGATGTTCAGCGGGCTCAAAGGCGATACCAGGACAGTTTTCCGATGGGCTGCGACCTACCGAGCCTTGGAATGTATATATACTTTCTGGGAGAGAAAATCCAATGGGGAGACCAACACCTCTGATAACTTTTGGCAGACATTCCTGAATAATGCGCGAGCAATAAGAAACAGATTGAAGGTGTTGAAGCAAGAATTAACAAAAGCAATTCAGGAAGTAACTGGAAGGAACGGAAGAGTAAATCTTCTAAGTTTGGGTAGCGGAAGTGCTCGGGGAGTTCTTGAAGTAGTGAATGATCTAAATGGTCAATACTCGATTCAAGTAAGATTAATCGACGCCAGCAGGAGGGCTATAAACTTCAGTAAAGAACTCGCTCGCATTTACGGCATTCATGATATCGAGTGGTATCGTGATTGGGTTCAGAACCTGGGAGAATATTGCGAAGACTTCAGGCCAGACGTGGTGGAAATGGCTGGATTACTTGACTACTTCCCCCGGAAAGAGGCATTAAAGTTGCTTCGAAAGATTTTTCAGGTGCTTCCTCCACAGGGATGCTTGTTGGTATCAAATATCATACCGAATCCAGAAAAGAGATTCGTTTCAAGAGCCATCAATTGGCCTCTAATTTACCGATCCCCTCGTGAACTCGTAGAACTTCTGGTAGGGAGTGGATTTTTAGAAACAGAGATCAAAGTGGTTGAAGAACCCCTGAAAGTATACGCGTTAGCAGTGAGTCGCAAAAAAGTTGTTTAACCCCTGAAAAGATGATAAAATACAAAAAATAAGTCTTTTCAGGGGTTTTACTTTGCGGTTTTATGGGAATATACGCTTTAATTGCTTTAATTAACGGAATTGCCAGTTCTATTTTGGGTCCCCTTGTTTATTTTAAAAACCCTAAGGAAACTACTCATAAAACCTTTGGGTTGTTTTGTTTAGCTGTAGCAGTTTGGGGTTATGCTTATTTTTTCTGGCAAATTTCCGCTACTGAGAAGGTAGCTCTTTTCTGGTCCCGAGGTTTAATGGCTGGAGCAGTTTTAATTCCTATTTTTTATTTTCATTTTGTTCTAGCGCTAGTTAACAAAATTAAAAAGAAAAAAAAGCTTCTAATTTTTGGATATTTAATCTTTCTTTTTTTCTTTTTAGCAAATTTTACCCCTTGGTTTATTAAGGGAGTAACGCCAAAATTAAATTTTGCTTTTTGGCCTAACCCCGGAATTCTTTACCATCCTTTCCTTTTGGTATGGTTTTTTTATGCCTTCTTCACCATCTATCTGTTATTCAAACAATATTCAATTTCTTCCGGAGCCCAAAAGGCTCAATTAAGGTATGTTTCGATTGGAACAGTGATAGGTTATTTGGGTGGGATAACCAATTATCTTTTGTGGTACGATATTCCCTTGCCTCCCATCGGAAACTGGGCCATTGCTCTTTACATGGGGATTGTTGCCTACGCCATTGTTAAATATCGTCTGATGGATATTCGATTGGCGATGAGTCGAGGAGCTATCTATGTTTTCAGTTTCTTATCAGTAATTGCTTCAGCGTTTTTGATGATATTTCTGAATAATCGGTTAGCTCAACCCATTTCTTTTAATGTCTTTTTCCCAATGACAATCATTGTGGCCGTCCTGCTTTTTCAGCTCTTTTTCAGATTTTTTGAAAAGTTAGGTTCAAAGTACTTCTACTATGTCTTTTATTCCTATCAAAGAGTTTTGACTGATTTGGGGAGGAGACTAACTCGGGTTTTGGAACTGAAAAAACTTAGTGCTTTAATCGCCAGCACCTTAATTAGAACCATGAAATTGGACAGAACCATTGTCCTTTTGCGAAACCCCGAAACAGGGGATTACCAAATTCAAAAGAACATTGGCTTTAAAGAAGAAAATGGCATTTCTCTGGTTCGGGATAATTTTTTAACCAGGTATCTTGAAAAAACCCAAAACCCCTTGGTTTATGAAGAACTCTCTTTGGTTATCAGAGACATCAAAGATGAAAAAGAAAGAAAGAATTTGGAAAGCTTGAAAAAGAGCATGAAAAAGATAAAGGCGGCTTTATGTCTGCCTCTATTCCGGGAGAAAAAAGTTATTGGCATGATAGTTTTGGGCAGCAAAGTTTCAGGTGACCCCTATTCCCAGCAAGACCTTGAACTTTTAGCCACTTTGAGTTCTCAGGCCTCCATTGCCCTTCAAAACGCCCGGCTCTACAATCAGGTCCAGGACCTTTCCCAAAACCTTCAACAGAAAGTTGACGAACAAACCCGGGAATTAAGACGGGCCTATGAGGAACTGAAAAAATTAGACAAGGCAAAATCAGAGTTTATCTCAATCGCCTCCCACCAGTTGAGAACTCCCCTAACCGCCATCAAAGGATACATCTCCATGATTTTGGAGGGCGACTACGGGAAATTGCCGGGCAAAGCTGTCAAATCAATGAAAAACGTTTATCAATCAAATGAAAGATTAATTAAGCTGGTTAATGGGCTTTTGAGTATTTCCAGGATTGAGGCTGGCAAAATGGAAATCAAAAAAGAAAGAATGTCAATCGAACCCTTAATCGAGTCTTTAATTGAAGAACTTAAACCTCAAGCCCAACAAAAAAATCTCTATTTGAAATTTAAAAAACCAAAGACCAAAATGCCCCGGCTCTTAGCCGACAAAGAAAAGCTAAGACAGGTTCTTTTAAATGTTTTAGACAACGGCCTGAGGTACACTACCCGAGGGGGCGTTACCGTGAAATTAGAAATTAAAAATTCCAAACCCTTCGGCAGTGAGCTTAGAGCCGAACTGTTAAAAATTATCGTTTCAGATACCGGAGAAGGAATGTTGGAAGACGAGCTTTCCAAAATTTTTCAAACCTTTTCTCGGGGTAAGGCAGGAGCTAAGTTGTGGGTTGAAGGAATAGGACTTGGTCTCTACATTGCCAAAAGATTTATTGAACTCCAGGGAGGTAAAATTTGGGCTGAAAGCTCTGGGAAAGGTAAAGGGTCAACGTTCTATGTAGAGCTTCCCATAGGATGAATCAACAAAAACGTTTAGTTGTTATTGACAGCAATTCTTTAATTCACCGAGCTTATCACGCCTTGCCTCCCTTAAAGACAAGAAAGGGAGAGTTGGTTAATGCTGTCTATGGTTTTTGTTTAATTTTTTTGAAAGTACTAAAAGAGCTTGAGCCGGACTTTGTGGCAGCCACCTTTGATTTACCAGGTCCCACCTTTCGCCACAAAGAATTTAAAGAATACAAAGCAAAAAGACCACGGGCCCCTCAAGAACTTTACCAGCAGTTCTCAAAAGTAAAAGAAGTTTTGGGGGCTTTTAAAGTGCCAGTTTTTGAAAAGCAGGGGTTTGAAGCCGACGACCTCATTGGGACCATTGCCACGGTAGCCCCCAAAAAGCAAATTTTCCCGAAGTTGGAAGTTGTTATCTTAAGCGGCGATTTGGATACCTTGCAATTAATCAATCCTCAAACAAAAGTTTATACCATGAGGAAGGGGATTAAAGACACTGTTTTGTATGACCTGGAGAAAGTTAAAGAAAGGTACCAGGGAGTCAGCGCCTCCCAACTTTCAGACGTCAAGGGCTTGAAGGGAGACCCTTCTGACAATATTCCCGGGGTTACCGGGATTGGCGAAAAAACAGCTATTCAACTAATTAAAGAATTTGGGACTTTAGAGAATCTTTACCGAGAACTTGAAGAAGAAACAGAGAAAGCCAAACAAATAAAAGAAAATATCCGAAAAAAATTGAAAGAGTATAAAGAACAGGCCTTTATCTCAAAAGCATTAGTTCAAATACGATGCAATGTCCCGATAGATTTTAAATTGAAAGATTGTCAATTCGGGAAATATAAGCCAGAAAAAGTTACCGAAGTTTTTAAGAATTTTGAATTCTACACCCTGCTTAATCGCCTGCCCTCTTTCTCGACTGAAGCCCCTGTCGGGCAGAAGGCGTTAATAGAGGAGGAGGAGAACGAGGAAGAGAAGATTGAGAAACTTTATCAGGAAAGAGTTTTTCCAAAAAAAATTTACCAGCTGGAAAAAACTCTGGTTCCGGTGGTAAAAAAAATGGTGGAGTACGGAATAAAGATAGATAAAGAGGCATTAAAAGAACTTTCGAAGAATTTAGATGCTCGCTGCCAAAATCTAATATCTAAAATCCATAAACTTTCTGGCAGTTCATTTAATGTCAACTCTCCAAAGCTGCTGTCTGAGGTTCTTTTTGAAAAACTAAAAATTTCTACAGACGACCTTAAAAAAACTCCAGGGGGCGTTATCTCTACCGCCTCTCAAGAACTTGAGAAACTAAAAGATGTTCACCCCGTCATTAATTTAGTTTTAGAATACCGAAAACTTTTCAAATTGAAGTCTGGCTTTGTAGAACCATTGCCCAAAATGGCAGAACTCAAAGACGGAAGAATCCATCCTCGTTTCCATCAAATAGGCACGGTGACCGGAAGGATGAGTTGCTCAAACCCCAATCTTCAGAATATCCCAATTAAAGGAGAAATTGGCAAGGGAATCAGAAAATGTTTTGTGGCAGAGAAGGACTTTAAATTTGTTTCAGCTGATTATTCTCAAATGGAATTAAGAATTGCTGCTTCGGTGGCGGATGATAAAAAAATGAGAGAGATTTTTCAAAAAGGAGAAGATGTCCACCAATTAACAGCCAGCCAAATTTACCAAGTTCCCCAAGAAAAAGTTACCGGAAAGATGAGAGAGCTTGCCAAGACTTTGAATTTTGGAATCTTATATGGCATGGGAGTTAGGGGATTTGCTCAAAGAACAGGTATTTCTCGAGACAGAGCTAAGGAATTTATTGACCAATATTTTAAAAAATTCCAAGGCATTGAGAAATACGTCAGAGATTCTCTCCAAAAAGCAAGGAAACTCGGCTATGTTGAGACACTTTTTGGCAGAAAGAGATTCTTGCCAGAAATCAACTCAATTGACCACAGGTTAAAAGCTCAAGCCGAAAGAATGGCCATAAATTTTAGAATCCAGGGGACAGCGGCTGATATCATTAAAATGGCTATGGTTGAAATTGAGAGACAGGGAATTTTAGATGATGATTGCAGAATGATTTTACAGATTCACGACGAGTTGCTCTTTGAAGTTAAAGAAAGTAAAATTAAGGAAGTAGTTCCCCGGATTAAAAAAATTATGGAGAATGTTGTCAAACTTAAAGTCCCCTTAAAAGCGGACCTGAAGGTAGGGGAAAATTGGCTTGAGCTCCTTGAGTTCAAGTAAAGGTCATAAATAAATAACCTTAAATTATGTCAAAAAGAACCTCTATTATTTTACTGGTTATAGTTATGGCTGCCATAGCTTGCGGAATAATTTGGCAGCGAAAAGGAGCAGAGGAAGAGCCTCAAGAAATCAAAATTGCCATGCTCGGACCCTTAACCGGGGGAGCCAGTAAATACGGGGTAGAAGTTCGTAATGGAGTTCAGCTGGCTATTTCCCATCTTAATCAAAGACAGAGCAATTATCGATATACTCTGGTTGCCTTGGATGACCAAGCCGACCCCTCTTTGGCCGAACAAAGAGCCCAGGAATTAGTTGCCAGAAAAGAGATTTTAGCGGTGGTGGGTTCGGTGACAACCCCCACTACCCTGGTGGCTGGTGAGATTTTCCAAGAAGGCGGCTTGCCAGCAGTAAGCCCTTCAGCTACAGGACCTGCCGTATCGGAGTTAGGGAATTTTATCTTTAGAGTTTGTCCCTCTGACACTTTTCAAGGCAGAGCTTTAGCTGAATACGTAGTTCAGGAGGAAGGTTTCTCTAAAATAGCCATACTTTGGGATGAGAAAAACGCTTCATATTCAGGAGAGCTGGCTGACTCCCTCAGCCAAAGGGTAGCAGAATTGGGAGGTACGGTGGTGGGCAAAGAGGCCTATCAGGAAGGACAGAAAGAATTTAGTGCTGCTCTTGAGAATCTCAAAGCTTCGGCTCCTGAAATTCTCTTTATCCCTGGTTATTATACTGAAGCCGCCCTGATTGCTCAGCAAGTCCGGGCTATGGAGTGGGACGTTCCTCTTATCGGAGGAGATGGTTTCCATGCTCCGGATTTAATTGAAATCGGGGGTAAGGCGGTAGATGGGGTGATATTTACCACCTTTTTTGTGAGCACCAACCCCGATTCCAAGGTGCAAGATTTTACGGCTTCCTACCAAAGCAGGTTTGGCTCCGAACCCGGCTGGATAGCTGCCAATGGCTACGATGCCATGCAGGTAATTGCCAAAGCTATAGAAGATGAAGGTTCCACTAGAGAAGCTATTCAAAGGGGTCTGGCTGCCATGGAAGGTTTTTCAGGGGTAACCGGGACGATAAGTTTTGACGAGAAGGGAGACGTTGTCAAGGATATTTTGAGATTGGAAATAAAAGAAGGAAAATTCCAGGTGACCGGCATCTACCAGTAAAGCCAATTAAATTATGAAATTTTTCTTTCAACCAACCAAAGAAATGGTTCTTATTTTAATTATTGCCCTTTTGCCTGTTTTTGTTTTTGGAATTATTGCTGTTAACCGAAGCGTGGAGGTGTCTCAACGGGCAGCCGAAAAAGAAGATGAGATGATAGCTACCAATTTGGCTGACCAAACCCAACTTTTTTTGCGGAGAGCCGAGGACATCATTAAATCTTTGGCTGGGCTTTCTCTTCAAAATCTTAATGAAAATAGCTTAGAGGCGGTTTATAAGAACAACAGTTTTCAAGATATCCCCATATTTGAGTCGTTGATTGTTTTAGACGAACAAGGGATTCTGAAGACCATTTATCCCCCTAGAGAAGAGGTAATTGGCTTAGATTATTCCCGTCAAACATTTTTTGATTTTGTGAAAAGGGAAAAGGAAATATTTTTCTCCAGGGTCAAGTTCTCCGCGCTTTCTGAGCAGCCGGTAGTTGGGATTGCCGCCCCCATTTTCAAAGCGGAACCCGAAGAAACCTTAATAGGGGTGGTTCAGGGAGCAATTCGGCTTCAAAGTCTTTCTTCTTTAATTAAAGAATTTGGGGCTATTAGGGTTACCGGGCAGGCCTTTTTAGTAAATCAGTTTGGAGAAATCATTGCTCACCCTGATTATCGCTTGGTCAGAGAGCAAGAAAATATTTCCAATACCAACCCCGAGCTTATGCAAGAGCTGCAGGAGACCGTCAAAGAGAAGGGTACTTTTCAATACCTGAGCTCCCAGAGAGTTGAATACTTGGTTAGTTTCCAAACAATTTCTCCTACCGGCTGGAGATTGATAATTCAACAAGAAATGAAAGAGGTTTTGGCCGCCTCTTTTAGGTTGCGCCAATTTTTGTTGATTGTTTTGGCTATAACTTTCTTGGGAGCAGGAATAATCAGCTATCGAGTTGCCTCTTACATTGTCCGTCTCAAGAGAAGATGGGAGAGAATTAGAGAGGAGAGGTTAAAGGAATTAGAAGAAGTTAAAGCAGCCCTTGAAATAATGGTTAGAGCCAGAACCGTCCAGCTAAGAGAGCAAGCCGAAACTTTAAGAAAAGAAAATGAGAGAAAGACAGAGGAGTTACGAGAAAGAATGGGAGAACTTGAAAGATTCCATAGACTTGCTGTGGGCCGGGAATTGAAAATGACAGAACTCAAGGAACAAATCAAAAAAATGGAGGCCCAATTAAGAGACGCAAGGCTCCGACCTAAAAAATATGCCAAAAAATCAAAATAAGGGTCGAAGACAAAAAGAAGAAGTTGAGTTGTCGGGGATCCATGAGAGAAGAAAGACGGAATTGAAAGAATTAGAGAGAAGAACCAAAGAAATCGCTGAGTCAAGAAAGGCCCTGATGAATATTTTAGAGGATGCAGAAATAGCCAGAGTGGAGGCCGAGGGAGAGAGAGATAAAACCCTAGCCATTATTGAGAACTTTCCAGAAGGCCTCTTATTCTTTGACCAAAAAAATGAACTTTCCTCAACCAATCCAAAAGCCCGAGATTTTTTTGACTTGGAACGCGAGAATATATTAGGGAAAGACCTTGAAACTTTGAGGGAAATTCCTTCACTCCTACCCTTAATGGAAATTTTAGGAGAGGAACTTGAGGTTTATCAAAAGGAACTAAAATTGACGGAAAGACTAGTTCTTAAGGTGTCTACCATTACCATCATGAGCGCTGAAGAGAAGGTTGGAACCCTGGTTATTTTAAGAGACATCACTCGAGAGAAAATTATTGAGAGATTAAAAACCGAATTCGTTTCTATCGCCGCCCATCAACTGAGAACTCCCTTATCGGCTATAAAATGGACTTTGAGAATGATTTTGGATGGAGATTTGGGAGAGATTTCCCAAGAACAAAGAAAATTCCTTGAAGGGACCTACGGGAGTAATGAAAGGATGATTAAGCTAATTAATGACCTCCTGAACGTAACCAGAATTGAGGAAGGAAGATTCCTTTACAATATCCAGAGCAGAGATATAATTGAGATAGCCGAGGGGGTGATTGACCCTATGAAAGAAATAGCCAAGAGAAAAAAAGTGAAATTCAGTTTTAAAACCCCCAAAAGAGAAATTCCTAAGGTGAAAGTTGATTCGGAGAAAGTTTCCCTGGCCATTCAAAACTTAATAGATAACGCCATTCATTATACAAAATCGGGTGGGGAGGTAAAAGTTTCTCTCCGTTATTCAAAAAAAGAGAAGCAGATTTTGTTTTCGGTCAAAGACAGCGGCATCGGCATTCCTAAAGAACAGCAAAAAAGAGTATTTACCAGATTTTTCCGAGCAGCCAATGCCATCAGAGCAGAGACCGAAGGAACCGGACTGGGACTTTTCATTGCCAGAAACGTCATTGAGGCCCACCAAGGCAAAATTTGGTTTGAATCGGTGGAAGGAAAAGGCACCACCTTTTATTTCACGTTGCCTACTTGACCTCATTGTTTTTAAGAGATAAAATAGAAACAGAAAAAGGTTAAAAATTATTATCAATAAATCATGGCTAAAAAAATTTTAATCATTGAAGATGAGGAGATAATATACAGTTTATTGCAGAAAAAGCTGACCGAAGAAGGTTATCAGATTTCAATTGCCAAAGATGGGGTTGAGGGAATGGAGAAAATGAAAGAGGCAAAACCAGATTTGGTCTTGCTTGACATTGTTATGCCCCGCAAGGGAGGATTTGAGGTAATGGAGGAGATGCGAGGAGACGAGAGTTTGAAAGGTATTCCAATTATTGTTATTTCCAATTCCGGCCAGCCAGTGGAATTAGACAGAGCCAAGGAATTAGGGGCAAAAGATTGGCTGATTAAGACCGAATTTGACCCCCTGGAGGTGCTTGAAAAGGTTAAAAAACAAATCGGCTAAAGCATCATGCAAAAAATATTAATCGTTGAAGACGATAAATTTTTAAGGGAACTCATTACCAGAAAGTTAACCCAGGAGAATTTCACGATTTCCGAGGCAGTTGACGGAGAGGAAGGACTGAAAAAGATAAAAGAGGAGAAGCCAGATTTGGTTTTACTTGATTTGATTTTACCCGGCATTGATGGTTTTGAAGTATTAACCAAGGTGAAAGACGACCCGGCTTTAGCTCCCATCCCGGTGATTATTCTCTCCAATTTAGGTCAACGGGAGGACGTGGAAAAAGGATTGAAACTTGGAGCAGTGGATTATTTGGTTAAAGCTCACTTCACTCCCAATGAAATTATTGAAAAGGTAAAGACAGCCCTAAAGTAAGCAAAAAATATGCCCGAGCTCCCAGAGATAGAAACAATCAGGAGGGAGCTGGTAAAAGAGATTGTTGGCAAGAAATTGGAGGGGGTTAAAGTAACTGATGTAAGACGTCGAGCTAAGATTTTAATAATTGACTTGGCCAGCGGCTCCAGTTTAGTTTTTCACCTAAAATTAACCGGCCAGTTGCTCTTTAACGCTAAGCCCGGAAAATATACCAGGGCTGTTTTTAAATTCACTGACGGAACAAACTTAGTTTTTAACAACGTCAGGAAGTTCGGCTGGTGGAAGCGGGTTAAGGATACTTCAGAAATTGAGAAAGGATTCGGTCCCGAACCCTTATCTAAAGATTTTACCTTAAAAAAGTTTAAAGAAATGCTCAGCCGCCGAACCAAGTCAAAGATTAAGCCATTATTGATGGACCAGCAATTCATCGCTGGCATCGGCAATATTTATTCTGACGAAATCTTGTTTGCCTCAGGAGTGAGGCCTCGGCGCCGCGTTAAAACGTTAAACGAAAAAGAAATTAAAAGAATTTTCCAGAAAATGAGGGAGATTTTAAAGGAAGCCATTAAAGAGCAAGGTTCATCAATTCAATATTACGTTGATGCCAGGGGACAGAGAGGTAAATACGTAAAATACCACCAGGTTTATGGCCGCCAGGGAAAACCCTGTAAAAAATGCGGCACTATTATCAAAAGAATTAAAATCAATAGCCGCAGCGCCCACTTCTGTCCTACTTGTCAGAAATAGAGCAGAAAAGTTACAGAGGACAGTCCTCTGAGGACAGTCCTCTGATTTTTTAATTTCAGAAGCTTGACTTCTTGAAAAAGAGTGGTAGGGTTTAGCCAGCACCGGGGATTTATTTATTCCCAGAACAATTTAATAAAGAAAGGAGGGCGATGACGATGAAAGAATCGATCACGTCACAAGAGAAAATGACTGATGGCCAAGTGGCTAAGATCAAGGAGTTGGTCGAGGCAGCTTTGCGTAAAAGTGGTCTTGGTGGAGATAGGATTCAGCGAGTTATTGGAAGAGGAGGTAAGTTGAAGGATAGGCTCATCCCTATTTTTCAAAAGTTAAGTGAATTACCTTACGCTAATGAGGAAGTGGAATCAAGCATTGGGTATCCTAAGGGCTGGAAGCTCAGAGATATTTCAGAGCAGCTCACCATTCTCCAGAAGATAGAGGAGTTTAAGGTGCTCAATGCCAGACATGTAATCAGAATGGCTAAGCACCTTTCAGATGTTCCCGAGGGTGCTGATGGGTTAGTGATTATTCCCAAACCTTGCAGGGTAGCCAATTCTTACAATGAAGCAGTAGTCTTAATGACCGAACTGATGGCGAAGAATCGTAAGGATTGGCATAACTATCGAGGAGGCAAGCTCGGACCAGAATATCTACGGTTGACCGAAAAAACCAAACAGGTGATCATTAGACTAGAAAAAGAAACGCCGGGCGACTATTTAGTCATTCCGGTCCAAACTGGTCTTCGTCACCGTGGTCGTTCAATGAGGCGAGCCAATGTGATGTTTATTGATAGAGAATTCGGACTTGGTTCCTACGAAATCGGCATCATCTTACTGACTCATCCCGAACGGTTACGGGAGCCCGAACACCTTGGCATAGACTGCGCTGGGTGTGACTATTCTCCCTGTGCTAATGGCGATTTCTTTCGTGTCCTCGATTTTCGCCAAAGTATCGACGGACTTAGGTTCGGTTGTTGGGCTAATAGTGCTCTTCAGCACTTCGGTTCGGCTTCTGGCTTCGTCGAGTAGCTTGGATTTTGAAGTTTCGATTTTCTTGAATCTTTGTCCCCATTTCTAACTAACAATTAGGAATGGGGGCTCTTTATTTCTCTGAGAAAATACGATAAAATACAAGAGTCATGATTATTTTTCTTTATGGCAAAGATACATACAGGTTGCAGCAGAAACTAAGAGAGATTGAAACTCAATATAAAAAAATCCACCAAGCTGGCTTGAATTTGGAAAGGATTGATGTGGAACAAATTGACTTTCAAGAATTCTGGGATAAACTCTTCCAGCAATCAATGTTTATTAAAAAGAAAATGTTCTTTCTGGAGAATTTGTTCAGCAACCCAAGATTCAAAGAAAAGTTTCTTAAGAAAATTGAACCAATTGCCGAATCTGAAGACATTGTTATTATCACTGAGAAAAAAGAGTTGCCCAAAAGCGACAAATTTTTGAAGAATTTAAAAAAACACGGCAAAGTCCAACACTTCCAGTCCTTGCCAAGAGCAGAATTAAAAACCTGGATAAAAAAAGAATTTCAGGAGCAGGGAATTGAAGCTGACACAGATGTCATAAATTTACTTGTTGAATTAGTGGGTAATGACTTATGGCAGCTCGCCAATGAAATCAAAAAGATTTCCCTTTACAAAAAGAAAGAGAAAAAGGTTGCCATCTCTGACGTTGAATTTTTAGTCAGGCCAAAAATTGAAACAGATATTTTTAAGACGGTTGACGCTTTAGCTAACAAAGAAAAAAAGAAGGCTCTTCAATTAATTCAAAAACATTTAGAGAAAGGCGACAGTCCTTTTTTTCTTTTGACTATGATAAATTTTCAATTCCGAAATCTTTTAATCGCCTGTTCTTTCAGAGAAAACGGCAAAACCCTAAGTGACCTTTTACAGCTGAAGCTTTCTCATCCCTATGTTGCCAAAAAATCCTGGCTGGCCAGCCATGCTTTTACCTCGGACCAATTAAAAAAAATCTACCAAAGAATTTTTGAGGCAGATTTTGAAATAAAAACCGGGAAAATAGCTCCCGAAATAGGCCTTAAAATGTTAATCGCCCAACTTTAAAAGCTTAGTTAAACGTGATTTTTTTCTGCTTGCTGTATTTTTCTTGATGGTTTTAACTTTAGCTGCCTTATCAAGAGCTTTATAAAGCTGAGGTAAAAGTTTCTTGGCTTCAGTAATCTTTTTTTGAGTAACCAAATTGCGGATCTCTTTAATGAGGTCTTTTATTTTTCTTTTTCTTTGAAGATTTCTCTTTTTCCTTTGAACACTTTGTCTTAAAGCCTTTTTAGCAGATTTTGTTATAGGCATATCAGTGGCTCCATACTAAACTATTTTAGTTTTTTTATCAACCCTTCGGTTTCCTCAGGGTTGATCCTGAACGAAGTTGAAGGATCAAGTCTCTGATTTCGGCGGCTCTTTCAAAATCTAAATTGCCAGCGGCCTCTCGCATTTCTTTTTCCAAAAGCTTGGCATCCTGGATTACGGCAAACTCCGAACCTATTTGTTTTTCTCTTGAGACAAAGGGCCAATCTCTGATTTCTTTAACAATTGCTCTGGGGACAATCTGGTGTTTTCTGTTGTAATCTTGTTGGATTTTTCTTCTTCTGGCAACTTCTTTAATGGCTCTTTTCATGGAACCGGTCTTTTTGTCAGCATATAAAATGACATGGCCTTCCTGGTGTCTGGCGGCTCTGCCCATGGTTTGGATTAGGGTAGTTTCATTTCTTAAAAATCCTTCCTTGTCAGCGTCTAAAATGGCCACCAAGCTGACTTCGGGCAAATCCAGGCCCTCTCTTAAAAGATTGATTCCCACCAGCACCTCGTATTCGCCTTCCCTGAACTTTTTGAGGATGGCTGGCCTTTCTAAGGTTTTGATTTCTGAATGTAAATAATGAGTTTTAATCCCCTGTTCTTGCAAATAATCAGCCAGCTCTTCAGCCAATCTCTTGGTTAAGGTAATAGCCAAAGTTCTCTGGTGTTTTTTTACTCTCTTTTTAATCTCTTTAGTTAAATCCTTAACTTGATTTTGAATTGGTCTAGTCTCAATTGATGGTTCTAAAAGTCCCGTAGGTCTTACTAACTGCTCCACCAACAGTTTTGACATTTGACCTTTGACCTTTGACATTTCGTAGGGTCCCGGAGTAGCTGAAACGAAAACTGCCTGCCCGATTTTTTTCTCAACCTCTTCAAAACTTAAAGGTCGGTTGTCTAAAGCTGAAGGAAGGCGAAAGCCATGTTCAATTAAAACTTTTTTTCTTGCTCTATCCGTGTTATACATGGCATGGAGTTGGGGGACACTCATATGTGATTCATCAATAAAGATAAGGAGGTCTTGAGGAAAATAATCCAAGAGGGTAAAAGGCGCCTCTCCCGGATTTCTGAATTCTAAATGTCTTGAATAATTTTCAACCCCATGGCAATAACCTGTTTCTTTTAACATTTCCAGGTCATAGTTTGTTCGTTGCCGCAATCTCTGAGCTTCCAATAGTTTGTTTCTAACTTTCAATTCTTTTAATCTTTCTTGCAGTTCCCCTTTTATGTTTTCTGTGGCGATATTCAATTTATCTTTGGAAGTTGGCCAGAATTGAGCCGGGTAGATTTTGATGTTCGGTTTTGAAATTCTATCAATCCTATCTCCTCGAAATTCTATCCTTAAAATTTCTTTGCCGGTTACTAAATAAATTTCCACGGTATCGCCCCTCACCCGAAAAGTGCCCGGCTTAAAATCAAGGTCGTTCCTCCCGTACTGCAAAGAGGTTAAATGGGAGATGAGGTCTTTTCTTTTGATGGTCTTCCCTGCTTTTATTTCCAAAGAAACTTTCTGGTAAGTTTCAGGAGAGCCGATGTTGTAGATACAAGAAACCGAGGCAACCACTATAACATCTCGCCTGCTTAAAATATCCTGGACAGCAGCGTGTCTTAATCTGTCTATTTCCTGGTTGATTTTGGCATCTTTCTCAATATAGGTGTCGGTTTGGGGGATATAGGCCTCGGGTTGATAATAGTCGTAGTAGCTTACAAAATAGTGGACTCCATTTTCCGGGAAAAACTCCTTGAATTCTTGATATAATTGAGCGGCCAAAGTTTTATTGTGGGAGATAATAAGAACCGGCCTCTGTGCCTTTTCAAAGACCTGAGCCATGGTAAAAGTTTTACCAGAGCCGGTTACGCCCAACAAAACCTGGTTTTTTACCCCGGCTTTTAAATTTCTGGTTAGCTTGTCAATAGCCTGGGGCTGGTCGCCGGTTGGCTTGAATTTTGAAACTAATTTGAACATAAAGAAAATTAGGGCTATGATTAAACAAACATGATAGCTTCTTTACAGGGAAAAATTATTTTAAAAATGGAGAAGTTTATTATCTTGGAAGTTTCAGGAATTGGCTTTGAGATTTTTTTATCTAAGAGAACAATAGCTAAAATACCACAAATTGGCCAAAATCTCAAGATGTTTTGTTATTTGGATGTTGGTGAAAGAAGCTTGAGGTTATTTGGTTTTTTAAGAGACGAAGAACTTGAACTTTTCAAACTTTTACGAAATATTTCGGGAGTTGGCCCGAAAGCCGCCCTGGATATTTCTTCAATCGGCTCGCCGGACAAAATCAAAGAAGAAATAGACAAAGGCAATGAAAAGGTTTTTGAAGATGTCCCGGGCATTGGCGAGAAAAAAGCCAGAAAAATCATTTTAGAACTCTCCGGAAAACTAAAAAGTCCTGAACCCTCTCTTAAAAAAGAATCAATTCCAGAAGACGAGGCCTTTTTGGCTTTGGTTAATCTTGGTTTTCCCAAAGAGGAAGCAAAGAAAGCTTTAGCTCAACTCCCCAAAGAAATCAAAGCAGCGGAAGAGAGAATAAAAGAGAGTTTAAAGATTTTAGGAAGAAGATGAGCCCAAAAAATTCTCTTGAAAAGTTTATTCCCTCTTTTTTATTAAACTGGTATCATTTCTTACTGGCTTTTTTAGGAGCTTTTTTTTATGGGTTTCCTTCAAAAGAGTTAAAAATTATTGGTGTTACTGGTACTGGAGGCAAAACAACCGTAGTTGAGTTTTGCCATCAAATCTTTAAAGAAGCAGGTTATAAAACAGCCTCGATCTCCTCTATTAGCTTTAGAATAGAAGACAAACAATGGCCCAATACCTTAAAAATGACCATGCCCGGAAGATTAAAGCTCCAGAGATTTTTAAGAAAAGCGGTTAAAGCAGGTTGCTCCTACGCGGTTTTAGAGGTGACCTCTGAAGGAATCTTACAGCATCGCCAAAAATTTATTGATTTTGAGGTTGCCGTCCTTACTAATTTATCTCCGGAGCACATTGAACGGCACGGCTCTTTTGAGAAATATCGGGAAGCCAAAGGAAAACTTTTTGAACAAACTAAAAAAGTCCATATTATAAATCAGGATGATGAAAATTCAGAGTATTTTTTAAAGTTTCCAGCTAAGAAAAAAATTGGATTCCCTGAAGCAAAAAATATCCAAGACAATTCGGCTGGCATAAGTTTTGAAGTTCAAAATACCAAGTTTAATCTTAATCTATTGGGTAAATTCAATGTGTCCAACGCTTTAGCAGCAATTAGTGTGAGCTTATCTCAAGGAATTGATTTGGCAGCTTGTCAAAGAGCTCTGGCCAAAGTAAGAGGAATTCCCGGCAGAATGGAAATTGTTATTAAAGAACCCTTTCAAGTTATCGTTGATTATGCCCACACACCGCAAAGTCTCAGGGAAGTTTATGAGACTTTGCGAAATCCCAAACCTCAAGCCCCAAACCCCAACCTCATTTGTGTTCTAGGAAGCTGTGGGGGAGGCAGGGATAAATGGAAAAGACCGAAGCTGGGAGAAATTGCTGCCAAATATTGCCAGAACATAATTATCACTAATGAGGACCCCTACGACGAAAATCCGCAAAAGATTATAGATGCTATAGAAGGCGGATTTTCGCAAATCCCAAATCCCAAACCCCAAATCCCAAAATACGAAAAAATCTTAGACAGACGAGAGGCCATAAAAAAAGCTTTAAGCTTAGCCAGACCGGATGACATAGTTATTATTACCGGCAAAGGTTGTGAGCCCTGGATGTGCGTTGCTGGCGGCAAAAAAATCCCCTGGGACGACCGCCAAATTGTCCAAGAAGAATTTAAAAAACTACAGCTATGAGAAAATACGAAATCCTTGAGCACAAAGCCGATTTAAAAATTAGAGCTTTTGGTAAGGGAAAAGAGGAAGTGTTTTTGAATATGCTTTTGGCAATGACAGAATCTCAAAGACCGGAAATTAAAGAAAAAGAGAAGATAACAAGAAAAGTTAATGTGAAAGCTACTGATTTATCAGCTTTATTGGTTGGTTTTTTAAGTGAGGCTCTTTATCTAAGCCAAACAAACAGAGAAGTTTATTCTGAGGTAACATTCAAGAAATTTTCAGACACTGAGATAGAAGGCGAACTGACAGGTCAAAGAGTAGAAAGGTTTGGTGAAGAGATTAAAGCGGTAACCTGGCACAGTTTAGATATCCTTCAAAAGGAAGACGGCGTCTGGCAAGCCACCGTGTTGTTTGATGTCTGAACTGTTATAAAATAAGAGAATATGGAGAAAAAAGATTTCAAAAAAATTACTGATTATTTATGGGAAATTCCCAAGTCCTTTCGATCTGATATGAAAGTGCCGGTCCGAGTTTATGTTACCGAAAAAATGCTGGGAGAAAGTTTTAGAGACAGATCTCTCGGACAGCTGGTTAATGTTGCCACTTTACCTGGGATTGTCAATTATGGCTTGGCTATGCCAGACATGCACGAAGGTTACGGCTTTCCCATTGGGGGAGTGGCTGCCATGGATATGAAAACAGGGGTGATTTCTCCCGGGGGAGTTGGCTATGATATTAACTGTGGCATGCGGCTTTTAAAATCGGATTATTTAGAAAAAGATATTAAACCTCATTTAGAAAAATTAGCCACCGAGATTCAAAATGAGGTTCCCTCGGGACTGGGGAAAGGAAGAAAAATAAAGATTGACGTCCAAAGCATCAATAGAATTTTAGAGAGTGGAGCAAAAAGATTGGTAGAGCAAGGTTATGGCGAAAAGGAAGATTTAGAGAACTGTGAATCAAACGGACAGCTTCCTCAAGCCGATACTTCTTGTGTTTCTGAGAGAGCCAAAGATAGAGGCAGAGACCAAGTTGGCACTCTCGGCTCGGGCAATCATTTTCTGGAAGTTCAAAAGGTAGGAGAAATCTTTGATGAGGAAGTTGCTAAAACTTTTGGTTTGTTTAAAGACCAAGTGGTAATTATGATTCACACTGGCTCCCGAGGCCTTGGTCATCAAATCGCTACCGATTACATCAGAATAATGATGCAAGCTATGCCCAAGTATAACATCAGATTGCCTGACCGTGAATTGGCAGCTTGTCCCATCAACTCTCCCGAAGGGAAAAAATATTTTTCAGCCATGAATTGTGGAGCAAATTATGCCTGGGCCAATCGGCAAATGATAGCTCATTTTATTAGGAAAGCTTGGCAAAATACTTTGGGTGAGAAAGCTTCTCATTTAATCTCTCTTTATGATGTAGCTCACAACATCGCCAAGATTGAAAAACATCTTGTTAAAGGAAAAGATATGGAGGTTTGTTTGCATCGCAAAGGGGCAACCCGGGCTTTTCCTCCAGGGCACCCTGAGATTCCAGAAAAATACTGTTCAGTTGGTCAGCCGGTTTTAATTCCAGGGAGCATGGGAACTGCCTCTTACGTTTTGGTTGGCCAGAAAGAAGGAGAAGGAGCTTTTTATTCAACCTGTCATGGTGCAGGACGCATGATGTCGCGGCACGCAGCCATCAGAAGATTTCCCGGCGATGAGGTAGTCAGAGATTTGAAAGCAAAAGGGATTTTGGTTAAATGTCGGAGTTTCAGAGGAATAGCTGAAGAAGCACCCTTGGCTTACAAGGACGTTGATGAGGTTGTTGAGGTGGTCCATCAAGCTGGTTTGTCAAAAAAAGTGGCAAAACTTGTTCCCTTAGCGGTAATTAAGGGAGAGTAAACTTTTACTACTTGAAAAATTAAACGAATTAGGTTAAGATACCAAATATTATGTTAATCCTTTTTTGGATACTTTTTATTTACGTTCAGTTATGTCAAAAAAACGACTTCCCAGAAGCCAACGGAAATATATTCGTAGAGAAAAAGCTCGGATTCGCCGGGAAGTTTTAGATTTGAAAAAGCAGAAAGAACTAATTAATCAACTCTATGAAAAATTCTTAAAAAAGCCCGTTCCTAAAAAACCAACCCCGAAAAAAGCAACTCTGAAAAAGCCAACCTTAAAGAAGCCAATTTCAAAAAAGCCAATCTTGAAAAAGTCCCTCCCGAAAAAGAAGACTCTAAAAAAACCCACAAAAATTCAAGAAAAAACTCCACAAAAAACTGGTTGAAAGGCCAGTTTTTTGATAGGATGAAGTAATATGAAAACAGGAGTTGCTACAGTTCCGTTAGATACCGGGCGATGCCCCAAGTGGCTTTTCGATAGAATGAAGCGGCTTTCCCAGGGAATTTTTTTGGCTATCCGGGAAGAATTTGGCCCGGAAGAAATTTTAAAAAGATTATCAGACCCCACCTGGTTTCAAAGTTTAGGAAGCGTGCTGGCCTTTGATTGGAATAGTTCAGGATTAACCACCACTACCATGGGAGCTTTAAAAGAAGCAATCCGAGGATTAGAAAAAGAAATCGGCATTTTTATTTGCGGAGGAAAAGGAAAAACTTCAAAGAAAACTCCCGAACAGATTCAGCAATGGGGAGAATTACTGGGATTTTCCAAGGAGAAAATTGACAAGATAGTTTATGCCAGCAAGATATCAGCCAAAATAGATTCATCGCTTGTTCAAGACGGTTATCAGCTTTATCATCACAATTTAATTTTTTCAGAAAAGGGGCATTGGGCGGTAGTGCAACAGGGAATGTCTGAAAAAAATTCTACTGCCCGACGTTATCACTGGCTTTCATCGGGCGTTAAAGACTTTGTTGAAGAACCACATTCTGGAATTATTTCTAACACCCAGGGGAAACCATTAGATTTAACCGCCAGAAAGAGCAGGGAGAATAAAAAAATTTCCAAGGAGTTAGTAACTGAAGAGCCCAAGACATTTTTAAAGGACATAAGCTTGATTTCAGAAAAAGGCGGTTATTTAATAAACCAAAAAAGATTGCCGGGTTTTACCGAAATGCAACTGCCCAATCTTGAATTTCACTGGCATCCGGTTCTCCAAGAGAAATTTGATTTAAAAAGATTGGAAAAAACCATTCTCTTTGCTAAATCCCAAACTCCTGAGAACTTTGAAAATCTTTTATCACTCAAAGGGATTGGTCCAAGGACTATTCGTGCTTTAAGTTTGGTAGCTGAAATAATCTATGGCGCCAAACCCTCCTATCAAGACCCAGCCAGATACTCTTTCGCTCATGGGGGGAAAGACGGCACACCATATTTTCCAAAACGCCAAGAACTTGACCGAACAATAGAAATTTTAGAAAAAGGAATTAAAAAGAGCAGAATCTCAATCCGAGAAAAAACTGAAGCCCAAAAGAGATTAAACAACTTAAATTTGTGAAAAAATACTCTTCCAAAAGAGCGAACAAGGGAAAGCTCAGCTTTAGGACGCCTTCCCGATTTATTTATCAAAAATGTCAGAGAACAATCAAAAAGAAAGCCAAAAGGGAAAAAAGGAATTAATTTTAAAAGTTTTACTTTATAGCGCCATTTTTGCTGGGGTTGGTTTTTTTGTTTATGCTCTTTTTTTCCCAAAAACAATAATTATGGAGTTTGAACCAGCAAGTATAGTTGGTGAAAGTTTTAAAAACGAAGAACTAATTGATTCACCAACTCAAACGAAAGAACCACATTATTTAAAAGATTTTACTCAAACAAGGAATAATTTTATATTGGCTCAAGCTGATTTCTTGGAAATGCATCTTTCTGAGATGGAGCTAAGAGTTTACCAAGATGGTGTTTTAGAAAAAGCAGTGCCAATTCTACTCAAAGGAGACCCCCAGGGCTGGGGAGGAACGGCAGCCGGGCTTTATAAGATAAAATCAGGGAATATAGCCAGCTTTTCTATAGTTTCCGATGTTTATATGCCTTATTCTTTGAGTTTTTATGGGAAATATTACGTTCACGGCATACCTTATTATCCGGGAGGAGGCAAACTTGTTTCCGATGTTTCTGGGGGTTGTATCCGTCTGTCTGATGAGGACGCCGAATTTGTTTACAATGCGGCAGAGATAGGAATGCCAATTTTAGTAATTGATAAGGAAAACGACAAATACCAATACCCAAGTTTCATTGATGGAGAGATTGACGAATTTCCCCAGCTTTCAGCTCAAAGTTATTTAGTGGCTGACTTGGACTCGGGTTTTGTTTTTGCTGAAGAAAATTCTCAAACGCCATTACCAATCGCTTCTTTAACCAAATTAATGACGGCACTGGTGGTTGCTGAGAACGTTGATTTGCGTAAGTCAATTTCTATTACTGAAAAAATGTTAGAGGCCTATGGAGAGACTGAGGGGTTGGAGATTGGTAAAAGTTTTAGAGTGGTTGAGTTGTTTTATGCTCTTTTGATTGAATCTTCAAATGATGCGGCTGAAGCTTTGAGCGGATTTTTGGGAAGACAAAGAATCATTGAAATAATGAACGAGAAAGCAAAATCAATTTTAATGCAAAATACGAATTTCAGCGACCCTTCCGGCTTTGACCCCAAAAATACTTCAACCGCTCAAGACCTTTTTTATCTGCTAAGATACATTCTTAATAACCGTCCTCCCATTCTGGAAATTACCAAAGGAAATAGCGTTAGAAGTTTTGGTGAGGTCCGGTTTGACATTGAGAATTTTTGGAATAAAAATGAGTTTATTAACGATTCAACTTTCATCGGAGGAAAAACCGGCTATATCCCTGAAGCTAATTATACTGCTGCTTTTATCTTTAACTTCAACGATAAAGATGGTGAAGCTCGCAACGTAGCAATTATCCTTCTGGGTTCTCAAGACGAAAAAATTGATACCCAGAAGATTTACATCTGGCTTCAAAAAAATTATTTTAAAATATGAAAAAATACTCTCTCTCAAATCCTTGGCAAACCTTTAGCTTTGAGGCAGTTTTCTTTGCTTTAAGTTTAGGTTTGGGAATCCTGGCTGGTTTGAAATTGGCAGAAATTTTTAAAATTCAAAAACTCTCCCCACCCACCATTTCACTCTGGCAGTTCCTGTTTTATTTTCTGGTGGCCACCCTTTTCTTGCTTTTCATTATCTATTTTCTCAAATTCAAGAAAGGCAAAGGAATATTTTTCAAGGGGATTTTTTTTCTGGTCATTGGTTTTGGTAATCTTTTCTTTTTCGGGTTGTGGCTGCCAGATTTTCTGACTTTCATCGTAATAGCTGTTCTGCTTGTCCTTTTATTCAAACGACCCTCTCTGATGCTTCACAATTTTGCTTTAATTTTTGCCATAGCTGGCGTGGGAGCCAGCTTGGGCACAAGTTTTAAACCTGAGATGGTTGTTTTACTTCTTTTAATTTTTTCCGTCTACGATTTCATTGCTGTTTATAAAACAAAGCATATGGTCAGAATGGCCAAAGAAATGCTGGCCCACCGGGCAATTCTGGGACTGATTATTCCCCAAAAGATGTCTGATTTAAAAGCCCAGCCAAAAGAAATTGAATCCGGAGGCAGGTTCTTAATCTTGGGAGCCGGCGATTTTGTCTTTCCTTTAGTTTTGGTTGTTTCTCTGATTCCTCAGGGAATCCCCAGTGTCTTAATTGTTGCCTTGTTTTCTCTGCTCGGCCTTCTGGCAAGTTTCCTGATTTTTCTTTCCAAAAAAGTTCGCACCCCTATGCCAGCCCTCCCTCCCATTGCCCTTTTCTCCATTATCGGCTATTTACTAACCAGAATTATTTAAGCAACTGAAAGCTGCCTGCTCCGAAGAGCAGGCAGTATTTATGTTACTTTGATACTTTTTATAATGTGCGGTTAATCCTCTTGAACTCTAATCCTCTTAAATTTCTCAAAGTCCTTAGGATAAGGACTTGCTACATCAATTAGAGAAACTATTGGCGTGTCTCCAAGTTTTTCCTTCTGTTCAGTTGCCAGCCACATCTTTCGGAATATCACCCCTAATCCTAGGAATTCTCCTTTTACATTTTCTATCATCTTTTTGATGGCTTCAGCAGTTCCTCCATCCCGCAAGACATCATCTATCATTAAAACTCTCTGCCTTGCCACGAAATCCCTTCTGGTGCTTAAAACCTTTACCATGTCTTTGTGAGAGGCGCTCCGAACTGACCCGAAAAGATCAAACATTGGTATTTCAGTTACCTCGGTTTTCCGGAAGGTGTGAGCATAGAGTCCTTCCTTGGCTAGACCAAGGTAATGAGCAATTGGAACTCCAAGGATGACCAGAACGTTTCCCGAAGCTTCAGCAGTCGTTAAAACTTCAATATCTTTCACCTTATCCGTCTCACGAAACTTTTTCAAAATGGCCATTACCGCTCCAGCAAGGACAGGGGTATCGAATTTAGCATTAATTCCATTATTTATATCTATCCATCCCTCACTTGGCATAGAAATCCTTTTCAGAATTTCTTTTACCGTCTCGTCTCTTCCCATAATAGGGATTTTAATCTCCATCTTTTTACCTCCTTATTAAGTCAATATAATTTAGAGGGGGTGGACTCGAAATAAATCTCACCCCCTCATATTCAGCAAAGAAGAAAAAGGATTTTCTTCCTCTAGCGAGGAATTTCTCCTCTTACATTTTCTACAAACCAATCCATCAGCCAAAGCTCGTCATGTGATCCCCTCCGACCAGCCTCGATTCTTACATTACCTGCTTGGTCTCGGATAGGTCCGGTAAAGGGATCGAACAGAACCGTCTCCTCTGACATCTGGGCAAGTCTTTCCATAACCAGGTCATAAACACTTATCTCACCCAGTATGGGGTCGACCACTTTTTTCTCTTTAAGGGTTGCTTCGAAATTGGGATTAATAGGGATACCGAATTCTCCTCCCAATTCGCAAGCCTTCTCTTTGAGCATCCACCAATAATCTACCTCCTGGAGATTAGTATTGTTGTAAACACCAGCGTAGATTTTGGCTAAAATCTCCTCATAGAGAGCCTCCCAACGAACCAACTGTCCCGAAACACAAGAATCTTCACCAAATCTCTGCATGGGAGAATAGTGACCGAAGGTATAGACCGGTTCTCCTTCCTCAACGTACTCTTGTCCCACTTGAACCACTGTCGGACTGTCTTCGGTGAAAGCCAGAACATCAATGCCGTCAGCAATTAATGCCTCGGCTGCTAATCTGGCTTTAGATGGATCGTACCAGGCAAAGAGCCACCTGACATCAACGGTTGCTTCTGGATTTGCTTCTTTAACACCCAGAGCAAAAGCGTTAATGTGACGAACTACCTCCGGAATTGGGTAGGCTCCGATATAGCCGGTTTTTCCTGATTTGGTCATTGCTCCAGCTATTAGTCCATTCAGGTAGTAAATCTGATGGAATTCGCTGAAATAGGTTCCCATGTTGGGAGCTCTTTGATAACCTGAGCAATGAAAGAAAATTTTATCCGGGTAGTTGGTAGCAGTCTCTAAGGTAGAACCCATAAACCCGAAGGAGGTGGTGAAAACCACATCTGCCCCTTCTTCAACAACGAACCTCTCAATGTACCGGTAAGCATCAGCTTCCGGTACCGTCTCGGCATAGACCGTTTCCAGCCAAGGGAATTTCTCATCTACGTATTTTCGTCCCTCATTATGGGCATGACTCCACCCATAATCACCGACTGGTCCCACGTAGATGAAGGCCGCTTTTAGCGGCTCCCCTGGACTGTATCCATATCCAGCTATCCCAATCATGGTGAACAGGATAGCTACCACTAAAACACTAATCAAACTTCTTTTAAACACTGTTACCTCCCTCTCTTCTTATTTTCCTTTCCTTCTTTGCTTTCTATCTTTCTTCTTTAACATAGGGAATACCCAGAGCAGCAGGTGCTCCTACTTTTCTTTTGATTTTCTCTTGGGCACTGACTAAGACGACTACCGTCATGGTCAGGATGAAGGGTAGCATATTCAACAGATTAGGGGAAATCCCTAAGGGTTGAAGCCGATACTGTAACACCTTCACCCCGCCGAAGAGATAGGCACCCCAGACTGCTCTTTCTGGTTTCCATAAGGCAAAGATAGTTAAAGCAATAACTATCCAGCCGCTCCCTACGGTCATTCCCTCACTCCAGGCTGGGGTGTAAGCTAATGATAGATAAGCTCCACCCATGCCAGCCATTAGTCCTCCGATGAAGACCGCCAGGTATCTAACCAGATAAACATTGACTCCTGCTCCATTGGCTGTCTTTGGTTTCTCTCCCACTGCTCTCAGACTGATTCCCCACTTGGTTTTAAACAGAACAAACCAGAATAGGGGAGTTAGTAAAAACAATGAAAGATAGACCAGGGCATCCTGTTTGAAGAGAACCTCTCCGATAACCGGAATATCTTCCAAAACCGGAAGAGGAGATGCTCTAATCTTAGCGGGTAAAGGTAGTCCTACGTAAGCTCTGCCAATCAGAGCGCTCAGCCCCACTCCAAATATGGTCAAGGCTAATCCTGAAACGATTTGGTTAGCCCGGAAAGTGATACTGAGTAAACCGTGGATCAAAGCCATTCCTCCACCTACCAGACAAGCCGCCATAATTCCCAGCCAGACATTGCCAGTAGCCATGGTTGTCCCGAAAGCACTGACTGCTCCCATAATCATCATGCCTTCCACTCCTAAGTTCAATACTCCAGACCTCTCTGAATATATTTCTCCCAGAGTTCCCAAAAGAAGAGGGGTACCCGCTGGGAGAACAATTTTCAAGGTACTGATGATAAAGTCCATCTTACCCCTCCCTATCTTTCTTTGTCAAGCGGTAGCGACTTAAAAACCCTCGGGCTAAAAAGAAAAAGAGAATCACCCCGTTGAATATCTTTATTACCCCGATGGGAAACCCTAAACTTACCTGGATGGCATCTCCACCTACCAGCAATCCTCCGAAGAGGAAAGCTGCCAGAATGATAAACAAGGGATGGAGAGTGCCCAGCCAGGCAACGATGATGGCCGTAAAGCCATAGCCAGGGGAAATTCCCAGGGGTTCCAATAATCGGTGGTGAATTCCAGCTACTTCGCCAACACCAGCTAAGCCAGCTAAACCTCCACTGATAACCATCGCTAGCACCGTAATCCTACCGCTTTTTATTCCGGCATATCTTGCTGTTTCCGGACTTGCTCCCAAGACCTCAATTTCATACCCAAATTTTGTCTTCTTCATCAGAAGATAAAGGAAAACCGCTAATGCCAATCCCAGTAAGAGAGTGGGATAGTGGATTCGGGTACGAAGAATGGTCGGTAGCCAAGCTGCCAAGGGAAATTTGCTGGAGTAGGGAAATCCCCATTCCTGAGGTCCCTTCCAGGGTCCATAAACCAGATACTTGACCAATTCTCTGACGATATAGACCAGCATCAGAGAGGTAATCACCTCGTTAGTTCTGAATTTTACCTTTAAGACGGCTGGAATAATTCCCAAGCCGGCTCCTGCAGCAAATCCTACGCCAAACATCAGAGGAATCATTATCCAGAAAGGAGCTCCCGGAGCAAGATAAAGTGCCACCCAGGTAGCTCCGATTACTCCCATTAACAACTGACCTTCTGCTCCAATGTTCCAGAACCCCATCTTGAAAACTACTGCCAAGCCTGCCCCACAAAGCAATAGGGGGATAGCTTTGGTTAAGGTTCTGGAAAGTCCAAACCAACTTCCAAAAGCTCCCATAAATATCTTCTGGTAGAGAACCAAAGGATTGGCCCCGGCTATCCAGAAAACTATGGCAATGCTCAGCAAAGCTAGACCAATTGCCACCAGGGGAGCTATCATCTCTCTATCTGGTTTGATTCTCATCCCTTATAACACCTCCTCTCCAGTCATTAGCAATTCAACCTCTTCTATAGTTAGTTTCTCATCTTTTTCTAAACCTCTTATCTCTCCCTCAAACATTACTCCGATTCGATTACTTAAGGAGACTATTTCCTCTAAGTCCTCAGAGACCAAAAGGATCGTTGCCCCCTTCTCTTGCTGTTCTCTGAAAATCTCCCGGATCCGTTGGGTAGTCCTTACATCCAATCCAAAAGTGGGATGGACAGCAATAATCACTCTGGCTTCCCGCGAGAGCTCTCTGGCTAAGATTAGTATCTGTCTGTTACCGCCAGAAAGGAATTCAACCGGGGTATTTAAGTTAGGGGTAGCAATATTGTATTCAGAAACTAAATCTCGGGCATATTTACCGATAACTTTAGAGTTCAAGAACATCCAGCCAGAGAAAGGTTGTTGGCCATAGTTGATTAAGATGAAGTTTTTTAACACACTCAAGCTGGGAACGATTCCCGTTCTCCTGTCCTCTGGAATGTAGGCTACTCCTTTATCCAGGATTTTTCTGGGAGAAAGATTGGTGATATCCTCTCCCCCTATCATTACCTTCCCTTTGATGGGTTTTCTTAGACCCCTCACTATCTCCACTAATTCTCTCTGTCCGTTACCCGCTACCCCAGCGATTCCTAAAACCTCTCCACAGGAAATCTTAAAAGAGACACCTTTGACTGCTGGTAGCTTTTTGTAGCCAAAAGCCCAGACATCTCTAACCTCAAGAGCCTTTTCTTTTTTTTTGACTGGTTTGGTTTTGGACTCAACTTTTAATTCCTCACCAACCATCATTTTGATTAACTCTTCTTTATTGGTCTTTGAGGTTTCCAATGTCTTGACGATTTTACCATTTCTCAAAATAGTTACCCGATGAGAAATGGTCATCACCTCTTCCAGTTTGTGGGCAATAAAGATTACCGAACGTCCCTCCTGGGTCATTCTCCGCAATAGCGAAAACAGCTCTTCAATTTCTGGTAGAACCAAGGTGGTAGTGGGTTCATCTAGAATGAGGATTTCCGGGTCGCGAGCCAATACTTTAAGGATTTCTACCTTCTGCTGTTCTCCAACTGAGAGTTGCTCTACCGATGCTTGAGGATTCACTTTCAAACCATATCTTCTGGAAAGCTGTTCAATCTTTTTAGCAACCTGTCCCACCGGAAAGAAGGGTTTGGACCAGCGGAGACCCAAAGCGACATTTTCTGCCACGCTTAGAGAAGGAATGGGTTCTGGAATCTGAGGAACTTTGCCGATTCCTTGCTTGATGGCATCGGCAGGTGAGCTGATCTTAGTTTCCTTGCCGCGGATGTAGATTTTTCCTCGGTCTGCTTGGTAGAGTCCGTACAGGATATTCATCAGGGTCGTTTTCCCGGCTCCATTCTCGCCCAAAAGAGCGTGAATTTCACCTTTTTCAAGTTCAAAGTTCACCTCATTATTAGCAATCACTTCTGAAAATCTCTTGGTAATATTTTCCATCTTAACGACAGACATAGCTTTCACCTCTTTCTTTAAGATTTTTTTATCGTTCAAGGGTCTTAAAGACCCGTCCCTATTTAGTTTTAAAGAACTAACCAGTATTTATTTTTAAATGAGCTGGTTAATTTTCAATGAGCAAAATTCAAAAACTATCTGAATACCTCGGTTTACCATATCCGACAGACTGTGTCAAGTTGCAAAAATTAACTGAAAAGCGTATCTTAAATTATATAAAAACGAAAATCAGTCCTGTCGCGCCCCCGTAGCTTAATGGACAGAGCAATGGCCTCCGGAGCCATAAATCCAGGTTCAATTCCTGGTGGGGGCACCAAGAAGAGTTAAGAATTAAAAATTGTGGTACAATAAGATATGGTGAACAAATCAAGCTATAAAATCGTTGTTTCCGGGGCGGCCGACGTTAGCCACTGCTGCCCCAAGATAAAAGAACTGTCAGAAGAAATCGGTAAGGAGGTTATTAAACAGGGCGGCGTTTTGTTAACCGGAGCCACCACCGGTGCCCCTTATTTCGCTGCCAGAGGCGCCAAAAAAGCTCAAGGCATGAGCATTGGTTTCTCACCCGCCAACACCGAGAAAGAACACATTAAAAAATATCGCTTACCCACCGATTATTTTGATTTGATTATTTATACCGGCTTTGATTACGTTGGCCGTAACCTAATTTTAACCAAGGCGGCCGAAGGGGTAATTATTATCTGCGGCAGGACAGGCACCTTAAACGAATTTACCGTTGCTTTTGAATCAAAAACTCCCATTGGGGTTTTACAGGGTTCTGGCGGCACGGCTGATTTGATAGATGAAGTTTTAAAAAGAGGCTACCGGCCCAAAACAAAAATTGTCTTTGACAGAAACCCCAAAAAGTTGGTTCAAAAGTTAATTTCCTTAATCAAAAAAGAAAAAAGGTCGAATCAATCTTAATTTTCAATTTTCAATCATGCCAAAAGAAAAAGAAGGAAAATTAATCGGCAGGATTACTCATTATTTTGATAAAATTGAGGTTGGCGTTATTGAATTGACAGCTTCCTTGGCGGTCGGTGATACCATCAGGGTGGTCGGAGGAGAAAACACTGATTTTTCGCAGGAGGTTGAGTCAATGGAGGTTGAGCACGAGAAGATTAAAAAAGCTAAAAAGGGAAATTCAGTTGGCTTGAAAATAAAAGAGAAAGTCAGAGAGGGCTACAAGGTCTACAAAGTGTAATATCCAAAAGTTTTGACATTTGAATTTTGTCATTTGGATTTTAATGTTTATGTCCTTTGATATTTTTCAACTTCAACCGTTTTTACAACTTCTATTGGCCGCTTTTTTGGGGGCTCTGATTGGTTTGGAAAGGGAATATAAAAGAAAAGAGGCCGGGCTTAAAACTTTTGCTCTGGTTTCTTTCGGAGCTTGTTTTTTCACCACGGTAGCTGTTTATCTCAGTTCTCAATCTCACTTAGCTTCGGTCATCCGGATTGACCCTACCAGGGTAATCCAGGCAGTGGCTATCGGCATTGGTTTTATTGGTTCTGGTCTAATTATTCACCAGAGGGGTCAGATTGAGGGATTAACTACCGCAGCCGCCTTGTGGGCGGTGGCTGCCATTGGCATTGGCGTTGGAGTCAAGTTGTATTTCTTAGCCATTTTAGGAGCTTTTCTGGTCGTTGGAATTTTGGCTGGCTTCAGATTAATCGAAGAGAGACTTTTTCACAAAAAATCAGAAGAAGATGAGTGACAAAACGTCTCTTTTGGCTGCGGCCTCCCTGATTGGAACAATCATCGGGGCTGGAATTTTTGGCATCCCCTACGTTATGGCAAAAAGCGGAGTTCTTTTTTGCCTTTTTTATTTTTTAATTTTAGGGGTGGTAGTTATTACCTTACATTTACTTTACGGTGAGATTGTTTTAAGGACCAAGGGAAGACATCGAATCGTAGGTTATACCGAAAAGTATCTGGGTAAAAAAGCTAAATTCATCATTGGTGTTTCAGCTATCGTGGGGGCGGTCGGCGCTCTTTTAGCTTACCTGATTTTAGCCGGTCATTTTTTAAACATCATTTTCCCTTCGCTGAGCTCTTTGCAGCTCAGTTTGATTGCCTGGGTTATTTTATCCTTTTTTGTTTTTTGGGGAATAAAATCAATCGCCTGGTCAGAACTTTTCTTGGGCATTGGTTTTCTTGTTGTCATTTTTCTGATTTTCTTTTTTAGTCTTCCAAAAATTGACCCCGGAAATTTTATTTTAACCAACAAAAACTTTATTTTCTTGCCTTACGGAATAATTCTTTTCAGCTTAATTGGCTGGAATGCCATCCCGGAAATTGAGGGAATCTTATCCAATAAAAGAAATCTCAAAAAAGTGATTTTTGGGAGTTTAATAATTGTTCTGGGGTTCACTTTCCTGTTCGGCTTAATCATCAGCGGAGTAACCGGTGGAGCTACCACCGAGGAGGCCTTTCAGGGGCTTCTTCCCATATTGGGTCACAAGATTATGATTCTGGGAGGACTCTTTGGTTTTTTTGCGGTAGCCACCTCTTTTTTGGTTATCGGCAATTATCTTAAAAACACCCTGCGTTTCGATTATAAACTTCCTTATCTTCTCAGTTTTGTCATCGCCTGCTTCAGCCCCTTGGTTTTGTTCCTGGCTGGCTTCAAGGAATTTATTTTGGTGATTGGTTTTGTCGGCGTCTTGTTGGGCCTGGTTGAGGGCACAGCCATCGCTTTAATTTACCAAAAAGCCAAAAAAACAGGGGAGAGAGTTCCGGAATACAGTTTAAAGATTCCCCGTCCCCTGATTTATTTCACCATAGCAATCTTAATTTTTGGAACAGTCAGTTATCTTCTCGGCTTCTTCGGCTGAATTGATAAGTTTCCCTTGATTTTTCTCGGAAAATCTGCTATAATTCAGGTGGTTAAAAAAAATAAATAAGGGAGGAGGTGACTGAAATGGCAGTAAATGTTGTGGAAATAGGGGGTATCGAGACGGAAGTTGTTAAAGTCTCAAAAGATAAAACTAAGGTGAGGGTAAGGGCTGGCCCGTACATCATACCTCTTGAGAGAAGAGGTAATGGCTACATAGGAAAAGTAGAAGGAGAAAGGTCCTATTTCCTTTCTATTCGTGCATACACTTCGCGGCCTATCCCAAAAAGTTGTTTTGTAGCAGCACGAACAAGGGCCGACGCGATCCTTCCCAGTTCCGGACGACACCCGAACCCGAAGAAAGTCGAAAAAGAAAGAAAAGAACCATTCCAATCGATGTTCCCATTCAACTAAAGGCGTAACTCTCTTTTTGTCCGGAGTTACGCCTTTACCATTTCTGAACTACTCTCCCTCTTTACAAGCCTTCTCAAAACTGCTAAGGTAAAAGATACTCAAGATAAAGGTCGCGTAGTTTTTAGAGTATAAAATATTTATTATGGCTAATGAAGTTATAAAAAAAGATGGGTCAAAGCAGCCCTTTGATCCTGAAAAGATTAAGAATTCAATTAAAGGAGCTGCTGCGCGCACCGAACTCTCAGAAGAAAGACAAAATGAGGTAGTAGAGCAGGTAGCAACAGCAGTAATCCAGCTGGCTGACGCTAAAGAAGAAATAGCCACCAGTGAAATTAGAGAGAATATTCTCAGTGAATTAGACAAAGTTGAACCTACTGTTTCAGAAGCTTGGAAAAAGTACGAAGAAGAGAAGGGTGCCGGCGGTGAAGAGAGCGCAGGCGGAGAAGCTGGTGAGGCCGGTGGAGCCCCCGAGACTCCCGAAACTCCCAAGACTCCCGAAACTCCCGAGGTCTAAGATAAAGGATTTTACACATTGCTGACAAAAAAGCGCCCCTCTCGGGGCGCTTTTGAATTAGTCCTCTTTCCCATTTCCTTGACAAATTATCCTCTATTCTATATAATGTGGAACATCAGTTCTTTTTATGAAGTAAATATTGATAACTATTGGCTGAACAAAAACAAGAACAAAAAGGAGGTTTAAGAATGAAGAACGTAATAAGAAAGAAAGATTTTTGGGGAATTATGTTTGTAGTTTTTCTGTTTTTGGGTCTTATTTATCTTGTGTTGGGACTCCCTCTCACCTTTCTTTTAATAGCGATGGAATGGGTATTGCTAATGAGTATTTTCTCTATATTCAGAGCTTTTAAAAGAAGAGGGGTTAAAGCTGTCAACCAGCAAGCGGCAGCTTTCGTCAAGGGCCACTTCATAAAATTGTCTGACACAGATAATAGCCGCTTTAATGCTATTGTCAACAGGGGCAAACCATATCTGGCGATTGCTAAGTCCAAATGGGTCATTGGCTTGTTTTTGCTCTTAGCAACTGTTTTCTGTTTCTTCCGCTCCGTTGATATTTCCTTCACTCACCCAGTTTATGGTGGGACAGAGGTAATTAGCTTTTACGTCATTGCTTCTACTCTTGCCTGGATTGTCTTCAGCTCTATGGTCCTGGTGATGTGGTTGGCGGCGAGACTACCGAGAATCTGCTACGAAAGAGCAAGTTTTTATGCTCTACCGGCCAAAGAGGAGGAAAGAGAAGACATAGAGGTAATCAAGGGTCATGAGGGAAAGATGATTGTAAAACAAGAAAACGGTTGTCTCCTGTCGTCGTATCGCCTTGCGCTGATTATGATAGAAAATAAAGAAAGTATTCCAACCGGTAGATTGGAGACTGGAGATGTTCTTTGCCTTGGAGATAAACCAGTATTGTCAAACAAGGAAATGGAAGAAGGAGAGGTCCAGAAAGATTTTTTAAAGGAAAAAAAGTCAATAGTTTTCTACTAAGTTCGTCTTAAAAAGGGGGTTGCTCCGGCAGCCCTCTTTTCCATTTTTACTTGCCCTGAGCCTTACCGAAGGGTTGACAAATCACCCTTTATTCCATAAGGTGAAGCAGAAGGTCTTTAACAGTAAACCATCCTCTAAATAGGAGGCAAAAGAAAATGTTTTGGAAATTTTGGAAACCAAGACTGATATGTCCAAAGTGCGGAAAAAGGGCAAAGCCTCGCCAGTATTACGAGGAACAAGCTGAATGCCAGAATCTTCCAGAATGTGGCTATACAGGAAAGATAGAGGAATTCAGGCCAAAGAAATGAAGGAGAGGCGGCGTAGCCAAATTTGGAAAGGTCAGGGACCGCCACATCCCTGATTCTTAGTTCAAATTCCAAGCGTCGCCCCTCCAAAATCTTGCCCTTGACTCAACTAGGGCATTTTTTCTTGCCAAATCAACCAAAAAGAGGCAAAATTAAAATATATGAGTAAAAAATCTCCCAGACAAAAGAAAGGCAAAAACCTTTTATCAAAAAACATTGCTCCCCGGCATTGGGGCTTAGCCGCTCGCCTCAAACACACCAGAATCAAAGGCAAACAAAGAAGAAAATGAAAGCTAGGTAGGGCTTGTAATATAAGTTAACCTATGTTAACCTAATAGAGAAAGGTTAACATAAATTTATGGAGGATAAAAAATTCATCTCAACAATAGAATTAGCAAAAATTTTGGGTATTAGCCGAATAGCTGTCTATAAAAAAATTAAGAGTGGTAAAATTAAAGCCAAAAAAGTTGGTCGCAATTTTGTGATTGCCAAAAAAGATTTAGGTGGCATTACTGGAAAAGAATTAACCAAGAGACAAAAATCAGAGATTGAAAAAGCAGTTAGGAAGACTATCAGGGAATATGGAGAGACTTTAAGGTTACTTGGCTCAACATGATAAAATTGCTATCCATTACCGAAGTTGAATATATTGCCTTTAGGTTGGCCAGAGAATTAATGACATACAATGAACCGATTCCTGATTTCACCACTCGCTTCCCTAATATCTTGGAAAGCTGTCTTTTGGTTCCCTTTCAGAGTTTTGCCAAGAAGCCACTTTATAAGGGACTTACCAGCAAGGCGGCAATTCTTTTTTATTTAATGATTAAAAACCACCCTTTCCAAAATGGTAACAAGAGAATTGCCATGACTACCTTATTTGGTTTTCTCTACAAAAATAAAAAATGGCTGAAGGTTGACACGAAAGAACTTTATAATTTTGCAGTCTGGGTTGCTGGAAGTTCACCTAAAGTAAAAACAGAAACTGTCCAAGCTATTGAAACTTTTCTAAGAACTTATTTAGTAAACTTAAGATGAGACTAAAAAATTTGCCAAAAATCGAGAGACCTCGCGAAAAACTAATCGCCAAAGGTCCCGAAAACCTCAAAGACGAGGAGCTTTTAGCTATTCTTTTAGGAACCGGAGTGGAAGGTAAGAGTGCCATTGAAGTAGCCAAACAAATTTTGAATAAATATTCCAAAAAGAGATTATTGCAATTAAGTTACGATGATTTAGCTAAAACCAAAGGCATAGGCTCAGCCAAAGCTTGCACCATATTAGCTGCCCAAGAATTAGTTAAAAGAGCTCTGAAAGTCAGAGATAAAACCTTGCCAATAATTCGTTCAACTGAAGATGTTCTTGCCCAAGCTGTTTATTTAAGAGATAGAACTCGCGAACACTTAATGACAATTTATCTTAATGCCCGCAATGAGATGGTCTGGAAAAAACAATCAACATTTGTTGGAACCCTAAATGCTAATTTAATCCATCCAAGAGAGATTTTTGCCAAAGCTCTTGAACATAATGCTGCTTCAGTAATTTTGGCTCACAACCATCCCTCTGGCGACGCCGAGCCCTCCCAAGACGATTTAAAGATCACTAAAAGAATCATCGAAGCCGGCAAGATAATGGGGATAGATGTTCTAGACCATGTTGTCATTACCAAAACTAAAGTTTTTAGTTTTAAAGATAATAAATTGATTTAAAGTATGGCAGAACATAAACCACAAAAAGAAAAAATCGGGACGGAAGAAGTTTTAGATATGATTTTTAGAGATGCTTTGGTTAAGAAAAAACTCGAAGAGTTCTTTGATAAAAAGATAGGCGAAGAAGTTGAAATTTTTGAGAAAGAAAAAGGCAAATTTTTTATTCATTGTTTAAAGAGAGATAAAGACTTTCTGGTTTATAACAAAGATAAAGAAACGGGTAAGCCAGAGGAAATTGTTCGGCAATTGTGGCTTAAAAGTCTTCGAGATGACTATAAATATCCTTTAGATAGAATCGAATTAGAAAAACCAATCCAATTTGGTGGGGAAATAAAAACGAAATTCGCTGACATCGTTGTTTATCAAGAGGATAAAATTACTCCTTATATTATTTTCGAACTTAAATCACCCACTCCAAAAGAAGGGATAGAACAATTAAAATCTTATCTTAATGCCGAAGGTGCTGCACTTGGTGTTTGGTCAAATGGAAAAGAAAAAGTTATTCTTTATCGTCCTTATCCAAAAGAGTTTGTTACCACTCTTTCGGACATTCCTCGAAAAGACCAAACCATAGATGATCTTTTTGAAGAGAAAAAAACGCTCGATAGTCTTACTTCCGAATTCGATCTTACTGAAAGAATAAAAACCCTTGAAGAATTAGTTTTAGCCAATGCCGGGGTAGATGTGTTTAATGAAGTCTTTAAGCTAATTTACGCTAAACTTTACGATGAAAAAGAAGCAGAAGAAAAACGAGCTAGTGAAGTTAAATTCCGACTCTATAAAGAAGCTAAGAAAACATACGAAATTATAAATCAACTTTTTCGAGATTCTATTGATAAATGGCCAGGTACTTTCGATCCATATGAAAAAATAGAGCTTTCATCAGATCACCTTCAAGTATGTGTAGGACATTTGGAAGACATAAAACTTTTTGGTTCTGATTTGGAAGTAATCGATGCTGCTTTTGAATATCTAATGCCCGAAGCAGCTAAAACTAAAAAAGGACAATACTTCACTCCTCGCCATGTGATTAAGATGTGTATTAAGATGCTTAATCCTAAAGATAAAGAATATATTATCGATCCTGCCTGTGGTTCTGGAGGATTTTTAATTCATAGCATGTTCTGGGTCTGGGAAAATTATCTCTCAGGAGTTACAAAAGCAGCTCAGACAGAATATGCCAATCGTTATCTCTACGGAATGGATTTTGATAATAAAATGGCAAAAATTTCGCGGGCCCTTATGCTTATTGCTGGTGATGGAAGGTCTCATATTTTTAAACTTAATGCCCTTGATCCCCGTGATTGGCAGGGTGAAGAAGAAGAAAAGTTAGCCGCTCGTAAAGAACTAAAACCCTTACTTTATAAATTTAATAATCTGACAGAAGATAAGGAAAACGAAAAAAACTTTAAATACTTTAATTTCAATCTATTTCTAACTAATCCTCCTTTTGCAGGTGAAATAAGAGATGCCGGCATTTTGAGACAATACAAACTGACTCGGGATAAAAAAGGACATCTCAAAACTAAAGTCGAGCGCCATCTTCTTTTTATCGAACGAGCATTAGAATTTTTAAAACCAGGTGGGCGAATGGCAATTGTTTTACCTCAAGGGGTTTTGAATAATACTAGTATGGAGTATATACGCCAGTGGCTCTTCAACAAAGCAAGAATTTTAGCGATTGTTGGACTTCATGTTAATACCTTTAAACCTCATACCGGTACTAAAACCTCTGTTTTGTTTTTACAAAAATGGACTGAAAATGAAAAGCTGCCAAAAGATTACCCAATATTTATGGCTACCTCAAAAAAGCCGGGCAAAGATAACTCTGGCGAGTATGTTTATAAAAAAGATGAAACCGACCGGCGTATTTTAGACCACGACTTGGACCAAATCGCCGAGGCATTTATAAAATTCGCTAAAGAACAAAAATTTAACTTTTAGGGTTAAAAGATATGTTTAAATTATGGAGTGAAACAAATAATGAGGCTAAAAAATTATTAAGTCCCAATTTAGGATTAAGAGATTGGAGTCAGCTTAATCAAGAGGAAAAACAAAAGATTTGGTATTATTTAAAACATTGGTTTTTTGGCGAAGATAATGAAACCAGAACATTATTTTCAATCTTAGAGCTAAATGAGCTCCACAAATATAGAGCATACGCAAAAAGCTCTCTAAAGGATATCTCTCATGAGAATGCTTTTTCAGATTTTCAGGATATATTTTTTAATCAAGATCAGCACATAGTTTTTGAACTTATTTCCTGTTTTTGTCAACAAATTTTAAATGAAAGAAAAGATAAATGCGGCGGAATTTATAAACATGAGAAAGAATCAACTGAGGAGTATAGAAAAAGAGTTACAGAATGGAGACACGAAAAATTTGATAAATTTGCAGAAAGAGTAAATGATGTATTTGAACATTTTGGTATAAACGTAGTTCTTGCTCGCAGGGGATTTATTATGAGACAAGATAAAAAAATAACTGAAGAAATTTATCTCCCTGTTTTAAATTTCCTTTCTTCGCAAAAATGGATAGAAGTAAATAGGGACCTTGAAGATGCATTTAAGGCCTATCAAGAAAAAACAGAGAATGGATACAGTAATTGTGTAACTCACGGTATTTCAGCCCTGCAGGCCTTTTTACAGGTTTTAGTGCAAGGAGAAACTGGCAAAGGAGATATCGGTACCTTAATCAAGGAAGCACAAAAGAAAAATTTGGTCCCCAATGATAGTTTCTCGAGTCAAATTTTCACAAATATTGAATCAATTTTAATGCAAAAAAGGCAAAAGACTAGTGATGCACACCCTAAAAAGGAATATGCAAATGAAAAGGATGCTCGATTAGTTTTAAACCTGATAATGATATTTTTGCAACATTGTATCCAACACACATAGGTTATTTTTATGGTCTACTCAATAATCCAAAAATCACAACTTGAAGGTGCCTTACGTTTGGATGCTGAATATTACCAGCCGGAATATTTGCACTCAATGGATATTTTAATAAAAAAAGGAGCAAAACCACTAAGTAAATTAGCTAAAGAGATTGTTTGTGGTCCTTTTGGTTCAGCAATTTTACAAGGGGATTATAAACCCGAAGGCGTTCCTTTGATTAGGGTTGCCGACTTAAATGATTGGTTTGTTCGAGACGACGATTTAGTTTTTATTGAAAAATCATTAAGTCAGAAAATGGAAAGGTATCAAGTTGTTGACGGAGATTTAGTCGTTTCGCAAAGAGGTACAATCGCCATGTTTTCGAAAGTTACCAATCGGTTTCCAAAATGGAATATAAGTGCAAATCTTATCTCTATAAAAAAATCAGAAAATATTGATTTTAATTATTTGCTCACGTTTTTAAATTCTAAATACGGGATAGCCCAATTATACCGTAGATTAAGCGGGCAGGTTCAACCTAAAATAACCACTGACGATGTAAAGCAAATAATTATATTTGTACCTAGCGCCGGAGAACAAAAAGAAGTATCAAATCTATTGCAAGAAGCATGGCAAGAGCAAGAAGACTCTAAATCTTTTTACTTCCAAGCCGAAGATTTGCTCTTGGAGGAATTAGGACTGAAGGATTTTAAAATCGAAGATGGTTTATCTTATGTCGTCAATCTTTCTGATGTAAAATCAGCTCACCGTGCAGATGCAGAATATTTCCAGCCGAAGTATTCGAAAATTGTCCATTCTTTCGGTAAAGATAAAAAGCTACTAAAAATAATTACTGGAAGAAAAACTAAAAAGATTAAAATCATTAAAGAAAAGGATTATGGATATATTGAGATTAGCGATGTTGATGTGGGTAGTGGAGAGGTATCTTTTAATGTCATGAGAGGTTTTGAATTACCCGCTAATGCAAAAATGAGAATTGATGGCGGTGAGTTAATGGTTTCAAAAGTTCGCCCGACGCGCGGTGCAATTGCAATAATTCCAGATAGTTGGAATAAAGATTTTGTAGCAAGCGGAGCTTTTTCTATTTTTGAAGTAGAATCACCTCTACGCGAGTATTTACAAGTGGTCTTAAGGTCAATAATAGGAAAATTACAGTTAGAAAAACCAACAACAGGAACCTCTTATCCGACAATTACAGATCAAGACGTAGAGAATTTGCTAATTCCAATTTTACCTCAGCCCTTTCAACAAAAAATTTCCTCCTTGATTCAAGAATCATTTAAACTACGCCGAGAAGCAAAAGAATTATTAAAACAAGCCAAGCAAAAGGTCGAAGAATTAATTGAGAAGTAAATTTTATTAAAGAATTATGGTTACAAAAACTAAACAAACTAAACAGTGGATTGACGATGTAGTGGATGTAGGAAAATTAAATCTGGATTTACAAAATCCCAGAATACCGAAGCACGTTAAAGAGCAAAATGATGAAACATTAATACGCAACTATCTACTTGAAAAAGAAGATATCTTACGGATAGCAAGAAGTATTGCTAATGATGGATATCATAAAAGTGTCATTTCGGTTGTGTTCAAACATAACGGCAAGCTTATTGTTTTAGATGGAAATAGGAGATTAGCTGCTTGCCAGTTATTGTTAAATCCGGAACTAGCTCCAAACGCTCGAGACAAAAAAGCGATAGAAAACCTTGGTAAAATTCTTAACAAGGAAGATTTTAAAAAGCTCAAGATTACGATCGCACCATCACGCAAAGAAGCAGAAAAGGAAATTTGGGATATCCATGTAAATCAGCTCCTAAAGCCGTGGCAGGTATTGCAGAAATTAAGAATGTACCGAAATTTAATTGATTCTGGTGATTATGATATCAAGTTGGCTTCTAAAGAATACGGTGTCAGTTACTCAAAATTTAAAAAAGAGTTGGGTCGGCTACATTTTTATGAACAGATCTTAGAACAAGTAGACGCAGGAGGAGAGGAGAAATTACAAAAGTACGGCTTTAATGCAATTGATAGACTCATTTTGAGCAAAAATGGCGAGAAATTAATAAGATATTCAATTGACGACAAAGGAAATGTTGTCTTTGAGGATAGAAAAAATGCTGAGAGCAAGCTCAAGAAACTCATTCCTTACATTATTGGGGAAAATAAAATAGCAGCACAAGCCACGCAAGATGATTTAATAGAGAATGTATATTCTAAAATAGATCCTGTAACTTTTCCTATAAAAAAACCTTCAAAGAAGAAAAAGAAAGCTAAAACAAAGAAAGAGCTTGTCGAAGACATAAAGAGTTTAGCATTGAAAAGAAGGAGAAATTCACGTAACTATCCGCTTAATGAAGCAGAAGATATAGTTGAGTATGTATTAGTCCATTTTGATGTCGTTGCCGAACAATTACTGGATAGATACGATAATAGAGAGACATTGAGAATAAATGACGAGTATGATGTACAAGATTTACTACACGCTCTCTTGGCAATGTTTTTTGATGACGTAGCTAATGAAGAGTGGAATCCTTCCGAGGGGGCTTCCTCTTCAAGGGGAGATTTTCTACTTCTTGATAACGGTACCATTATAGAAGCTAAAACTACTCTTAAAAGAAATGGTACTTCACAAGCTATAAGAAAAAAACTTGAAGAAGAATTAAACAATGACTTGATGCAATACAGTCGACATCCAAAATGTAAACGAATTTATCTTTTTATTTACGATCCTGAAAAAAAGATCAAAAAGCATACAACATTTGAAAGGGGAGTTTCTAGTACCAAACTTAAAGACATCAAGGTATCTACTATCGTTAATAGAGATTAGTATTAAAATTATGAAATTTTATTCACCATTAAGATATCCAGGTGGAAAAAACAAATTGGCAAAATTTGTCGCTAGAATTTGTGAAAGAAATAGTATCGATGGACATTATATAGAACCGTATGCCGGTGGCGCTTCGGTGGCCCTTCACCTTTTGTTCAATGGGTATGTTTCTGAAATTACAATTAACGATATTGATCGTTCTATTTATGCTTTTTGGTATTCGGTATTGCATCACACAGGCAGATTATGTGATCTAGTTAGAAAAACAGAAATAAATATTGATAACTGGAAAAAAAATAGAGAAATCCAAAAAAATAAAAAGAAACCATCTCTTCTGAGACTTGGATTTTCAACCCTTTTTCTTAACCGCACAAACATTTCCGGAATAATTAACGGTGGTATAATTGGCGGGTTAAAGCAAGAGGGAGAATACAAACTGGATTGTCGATTTAATAAAAAAGAGATAATAAAACGTATCAAAAGCATTGCTCAATATAAAAAACGTATACATATTTATAATCTTGATGCCCTCGAATTGATAAAGATTATTCAAAAAGGATCAAAAAACTCTTCAATGATTTTCTATCTTGACCCTCCATATTATATAAAAGGAAAATCTCTATATGTTAATTATTATAAAGACAAGGATCATGTTAAAGTCAGCGAAGAGATAAAAAGAATTAAGAATTCTCGATGGATAATTTCTTATGACAATGTTCCACGAATTAAATCTCTGTATCGCGGATTCAAGAAAATAGAATATTCGTTTTGGCATACCGCTAATAATCCGAAAATGGGCAAGGAAGTATTATTTTTTGATAAAAATCTTATTATTCCTAAAGTTGATAATCCTGTAAAAATTTGACCTATTTAAATTTAGCCCGAAGCTGAGAAATAAAATTATGAGAATAGTAGGAGAATTTAATTATAGAAATGCTAAAGAAATTTTAGAAAAGAAAACCCCTAAGATTTTAAATGAAATTTTTGAGATATTAAACAATCCCAATAATAAAATTGATTTAATGACTATAAAACCTCAGAGAAATCTTTCTACTCAAGTTCAAAGTTGGTTTGAAGTAAAAAAATGGGAAAAAGAAAAATCATCCTTCTCGATTAAAGGATTAAAATACGACTTAGTTAAAGAAGATGTAGTAATTGAAATAGAGTTAGGACATCAAAGATTAGTTTATGCAGATTTCTTTGAATTTATGGCAGACTATTCTAAGAATTATATATCACTAGGAATAATGATTGTAACTGGAGATCCAAACAAATTCGGCCATACTTGGCATAATTCTTTAGATAGTACAAAAAGAAAAATTTTAGCTATTAAAGAAACATTTTTAGTTCCAGTTTTGGTTATTGCAGTAGATCCATAGATAATACTTTAATCCTGTGATTCTCTGAGAACATGGTTCTAATATTGTTCCACCCCCAGAGCTAACTTAATCGCCAAAAAGGCGATTTTTTGGTAGAATAACCAAAAGGCGGGGGAATTAATTGAGAAAATTTATGGATATAGATGAAGTGCCGATAATTAAATACATTAGAGAAATAGATAAAGAATAAAGTTTATATAAGCGATCGGAGATAAAATAAGAAAGAAATTAAAGTTAAGTAAAAAATATAATAATTTCCATGGATTACAATATTTTTATAACGAAATGGATTAAACGGTCTGAAAGAAAGGAGACCAAAGATTTTGTTGATATTGGAGATAAATTTATTTCACTCTGGATTGCATTTAACGCTTGGATGAAAAATAAATTTGGCGAAGCAAAAAATGATAGTGATTTAATAGAAGAAACCATTGATTTAAAAGAAATGGAAGGCATCTTCGAAAATCTTAAAAAAAAGGATGATGAGTTTCAGCGACTATTATTAGTGTTGCAGAATTATATAATAGTAGACATGAGATATCCAGAAGAACAATCTAGAAAAATAAATTATAATGGTTCTTTTAAGTCATTAATAAAATCACTTTATAAAATAAGATGTAATCTATTTCATGGAAGAAAAAATATCGAGGATAATAAGAACGATAAAAAGCTTGTGTGTCTAGCATATAAAATATTATTACCCTTATTTAAGACATATTTAAAAAAAAGAGAACCTTGTTTTTAGTTAATTTTTAAGCCAAGGAATGTCGCACAAGGTATAAAATGAGATAAATTATAATTAAAGATCTACCGCAAGTATCAATAAAATTAAGAGAATCATATGAGACAGCAAGACTATAATAGAATGAAAAGGATATTAGAGAAAAGAATCGATGGTTTAATGAAAAACGGACATTACATCGAGGTTATTTTATTTATGGCAGCAATTATAGAAAAAGAGCTTCAGACAATACTTGAACGATATGAAAAATTGATACGCGACTACTTAAGTTACAAAAAAGGGAAAAAGCTAAAATTTTCCATTCAAGAGTTCACCAAAAGAAATATTCAAAAAATGACACTTGGACAATTAATTGGCTACGTTTCAATAATGTGTGAAAATAAGTCGTTATTAAAAGATCTCAATCGCTTTAATAATTTGAGAGTTGCTATTATACATGGATTATTTTCGGCTAAATCGATTCCTAAGCTAGAAAATAGGGTAAAGACTTATTTACAAAAAAAGAGTTTTTGGAGGGTTATGATAAAAACATCTACTTTAGAAATATTAATATCGAAAAGAATACTAGATAATAATACGAGAGAACTAGTAGCCGTCAAAAGAAGATTAGCTCGGATAAAAAAAAGGTTAAAAAAAGCGAGACAAACAAAGTCATAATATTTCAACGAGCTTAATTATGGGTGAATACCATGCAAAGCATATAATGTCTGACAAGATAGTGCCTCATACGTCTCACTTTGTGCAATGTCAGACAAGATGATGGTGGCGACCAAGTGTCGTATAAGTGTCAGACTAGGTATATTGTTAATCCCACATCATAGATTGAACGAATCAAAATCGCCAAGAAGGCGATTTTTTGGTAGAATAAAACTATGCAAATACAAATCAAAAATTTATCTATCGGAGGTTTAACACTAAACATAATAGGTTCTATTCTATTGGTTTTCTCTGTAAGGCCCTACCCACATAATTGGTTTACTGCAGTTGACAGCGAAACCAAGTATTTTATGGCATACATTGACCCCTTGGTTTTAAATATAGGCTTGTGTTTAATAATAGTAGGATTCACGCTTCAATTAATAGATAAGTTTATTGAGAAAAGATAAAATTCTATAACTCAAAAAATTAATTGAGTAAATTTATGGATATAGAAGAAGTTATTCGAAAAAGGTATAGTTGCCGGAGCTATAAAGATACTCCGGTGCCAGAGGAAAAATTAAAAAATATTCTTGAAGCGGCTCAGCTTGCTCCTTCGGCTTCAAATCGTCAGCCATATAAATTTATTATTATTAAAGATAAAGGGAAAAGAGAAAAATTAGCTGAAGCAGCCGGCCAAAGTTTTATTGCCACTGCTGCAATTATAGTTGCTGGTGTTTCTTTGGAGCCAGAAAAAATAATGGGTTGTGAAGTTCCAACTTACGCCGTTGATTTGGCAATTGCCATGGAGCACATAGCCCTTCAAGCTTGTGAGGAGGGATTAGGAACGTGCTGGATAGGAGCCTTTCCACAGCAAGAAACAAAAAAAATTCTTGAGATTCCCGAAGAATATAAAATAGTTACCTTGATGCCGCTCGGCTACCCAGTAGATTCCCCCGGACCAAAAGACAGAAAGAATTTAGATGAGCTAGTCTCTTATGAAAAATTTGATTAAAGAAATAATCAATTTTAGCTAAAGCAAAATCAATGAATATAATAAAGATTTTCTTAGTAATTTCTAACGGGCTGATGGCTTTGTTGGCCACACTTATTTTCTTTTTGAAATATAAGATCAGATTTTTGGATTGGTTAATGATAAATACCTGCACGCCTTCAGTGGCAATTTTTATTTACGCGGTCTTAACTGGTAATAAAATAGTTATGGGTGTTGCCTCTGCTTTGATGTTTTTTTATGGCATTTTAAGTCTCTTCATTTTTTCCTGGCAAGGAAAACACATTTTTCCCCAAATAGGTCATCTTCTTATGATCGCTGGCGCATCTTACATTCTTTTTGAAATTGCAAGAGAAGGAGAGTTCATTTCATTTTTGATCGGTGTAATAATGGGAATAATTATTATTATCCCTTTTGGCATATATCAGGCTCGATATCTTAGAATTCATCGAGAAGTTATTGAAAAATTAAAAGACCCAAAATTTGAAAGAATAATCTTGGGTAAATAAGAGAATATAGTAAACCAATCAATTTTAGCAAAAGCATTTAAGGGAGAGTTAGGAAAATGAAAAAACAACAGTTAATGAGAAATTTTTCAATAGGTATTTTTGATTCTGGCTTTGGGGGTTTACATATTATGAGAGAGATAGTTAAAGAATTGCCAGAATATAGCTATATATATTTGGGTGATACTGCAAGAACTCCATATGGCACTCGCTCTCAAGAGACAGTCTATAACTTTACTAAGCAGGCAGTAGAATTTCTTCTTGGACAGAAATGCTGGTTGATAGTTTTAGCTTGTAATACAATTTCAAGTGAGGCCCTTCGTAAAATTCAGAAAGAATATTTAACCAGCCATTATCCTAAAAGACGAGTCTTGGGGGTACTCATTCCTGCAGCAGAATTGGCAGTTGGGGAAACTGATAATAATCGGGTCGGAGTTATTGCCACAGAAGGGAGTGTGGGTTCCGGAGCCTTTGAGAGAGAAGTAAAAAAACTTGACCCTAAAATAAGAGTTTTTCAAAAATCTTGCCCCTTATTGATGCCAATAGTAGAAGCTGGGGAGCAAAATTCTGAAATAGTAGAAATAGTTCTTAAAAAATACCTTGCCCCTTTAGTTAAGAAGAATATTGACACTTTGATTCTAGGATGTACCCATTACGGTCTATTGGAAGGGAAGATTAAAAACGTCTTGGGTAGCAAGATAAAAGTTATTGGGGAAGGAAAAATAGTTGCTAAGAAATTAAAAGATTATTTACTAAAACACCCGGAGATCGAAAGGAATCTCAATAAAAATTCGAGAAGAACATTTTTCACTACTGATTTAACTGATAGGTTCAGGCTTTTGGGAAGCAAATTTTTCGGCAGGCCAATTGTGCCAGAGAAAATAAAATTAGAATAGAGAAAATTAGAGACATTTCTGAATTTTAAATTAAACAATCAATTTTAGCCGAAGCATTGAAATATGGTAATTATCAAATCAAAACATTTTATATTAAGGCCATTCAGGAAAGGGGATGAGAAATCTCTGATAGAAGGTATAAACAGTAAGGAGATTTTTAGAAATACTCTTAGGATTCCTTATCCTTACACCTTAAAGGATGCTAAAGAATGGCTCAAAAAGACCTCAAAAGACAGGAAAAAGAAGAAACCAACAGCGTTCAATTTAGCAATTGATATTAATGATGAAGTTATTGGTGGGATCGGCTTTAATGAAATTGAAGAACATCGAGCTGAAATTGGTTATTGGTTGGCTGAGAAGCATTGGGGTGAAGGAATAATGACCCAAGCAGTGAAAGTAATGACAAACTTTGGCTTTGAGAAGTTAAAGCTAAGAAGAATCTATGCTTGCGTTTTTTCCTTTAATAAAGCTTCAATGAGGGTTTTAGAACAAAACGGCTATAAATTGGAGGGAATTTTAAGAAAAGAAATTAGAAAAGGAAAGAAACTGCTTGATGATTATCTTTACGCTAAAGTTAAATAATAGTATTTGATAAAATTTAGCTTGAAGTTGAGGAAAAACCCGATAAAAATCAATTCGATTATGGTCAAGGAAGAAATAATTCTTGTTGATGAGAAAGATAATGAAGTTGGGACTGGAGAGAAGCTGGAAGTCCATCGCAGTGGTAAACTCCATAGAGCTTTTTCAATTTTTATTTTCAATTCCCGGGGAGAGACGTTGCTCCAAAAAAGAGCTAAAACAAAATATCATTCAGCCGGTCTCTGGAGTAACAGTTGTTGTTCTCATCCCAGACCAAATCAAAATCTTGAAGAGGAAGCCAGGAAAAGATTAAGAGAAGAAATGGGAATCAGCTGTGATTTAAAAGAAATTTTTAGCTTTCTTTTCAGAGCAAATCTTGGGAATTTAATTGAGCATGAAGTTGACCACGTATTTATCGGGAGGTTTGATGGGAGGCCGGAACCAAACGAGAGAGAAGCTGAGGACTGGAAATGGATAAATCCAGGGGAGCTAACGAGAGATGTAAAAGAAAATCCTGGGAAATATACCCATTGGTTTAAAATAGCTTTAGATAGGGCCTTAAAAGAAAATAAAGCTTAAAAATCAATCTCTAGCCGAACCGGAAAAAATCGCCAAGGGGGCGATTTTTTGATGGGAAAAAAGCATGAAGAAACACATTTCTTTAACGCAACAACCGTATTGTTGCGTTCCAACTTGCATCCAGATGATTTTATTGAATAAATCAACTTAAGCTATTGACAACAATTTGCAATCTGGTAAGATAAGTATGTAATATCTTACTAAGATTATTTTATTATGAAAAAAGGTATTTGCCAAAAAAAGAAAAAAATTTATGGATTTATTACCGTTACTGATAAAGGACAGATTGCTATCCCTATACAATTAAGGAAAGAGCTTGATATTGGAAAAGGAGATAAGTTAATAGTTATTAAAAGAGATGACCAGAACGGAGTCAATTTAATAAAGGTCGGTGCCGTTGATAAATTTATTGATAAACTATCAAAGGAATAAAATTATGTCTGACGAAGTTAATTATCAAGAAAATTGGGATGACGAACAAACTCAGTGCAAGAATTGCAAATCTTTTCAGGTAAAAGATGGGAAAAACGCTTGTGTACCAGCAGATATGAATTTTGAAGAAGCGATAGATAAGTTTGGCGAGGTATCATCTACTGGACATTGTGATTCTTTCAAGAAGCGTGAATAGGTTAGTTCAGGAAAAACAGGATGAATAATCCTGTTTTTGCATTAGAATAAAAATATGAAAAGGGTATTTAACCTTAATAGAACCTTTTCGGTTACCTTAAAGCCAGTTTCTCCATATAATTTTGACCCGACTGTTTTTAAACCATCTCATTATCCCGATCCCCTGAAGGATTATGAACCCGGTAAGTATTGGTTTCCACTGAGGTTGAATGACAAAGTTTACGGGATTAAATTGGTTAATAAAGGGACAACAAGAAATCCAAAAGTTCAGGTTGTTATTTTTTCAAAAGCAAAAATACCTAAAAACGAACTTGAAGAGATAATTAACGAGGTAAGTTATAGGTTTGAATTTCAAAGAGATATTTCAGGGTTTTTTAAGAAATTCAAAAAGGACAAAGTCCTTTCGCCGTTTTTAAAGAAATGGTATGGTATGCATGGAAGTTGCGCCCAGGACCTGTATGGCCTTTTAATGATAGCCATATTTTTACAAAATACGGTGATTAAAAGGAGCGTTCAGATGACGAAGGTTATGCTTGAGAAATATGGTATCAAGGTTAAATTTGATAATAAAGAGGTTTATTATTTCTGGAAACCAGAGGAGATGATGAAGGTTCCGGAGCAGGAATTAAGGGATTTAAAAGTAGGGTACAGAGCTAAATTGTTTATTAAAACTTCAGAAACCTTTGTTAAAGAAAAAATTGATGAGAAAGAGTTGAGAAAATTGCCGGTGGAAGAAACTAAACAGAGGTTATTGAAAATTTATGGAGTTGGCCCAGAGACTGCCAGGATTCTATTAGTTGAAGCACTGCACCACCATGACATTTTTGAGCATGTTGCACCTTGGCAGCAGAAAATTTATTCCAGATTACTGTTTAACAAAAAACTTGTTTCGGTCGACAAAATAATTAAGTATATTAAGAATAAATGGGGTGAATGGGCGAATTTAGCAGCCAGCTACATCTGGGAAGATATTTTCTGGCAGAGAAAACAAGGCAAGAAAATTGAATGGCTGGAAAAAGAAATTAGATTGTAATTTATAGCCAGAATTTAGTTCGGGGTTGAAACAAAAATCGCCTATGAGCAAAGTTTATTTTTTAAGAATCAAAAGCAGCGCTCCCGAAACTTTAACTGACGCTGGAAAGAAAATTTCAGAGGTATTTTCTGATTTTTTCGGCCTTGAAGACAAGGTGGCAGTAAAGCTTCATTTTGGAGAGAGGGGGAGTCAAACTTATTTAAACCCGCTTCTGGTGAAGGCAATCTATGAAAGTTTAAATGAGAGAGTTAAAAAAGCAGCCTTGGTTGATTGCACTGTTTTATATAAGGGAGAAAGATCCTTCGGTTCCTCGCATAAAAAGTTAGCTCAAGACCATGGTTTTGACTTTGCCCCAATTTTAATTTTAGATGGAGAAAAGGGAGATGAAGAGCTAAAAATTAAGGTTGGGCTAAAACATTTCAAAGAAATTAAAGCTGGAAAGGGAATAAAAGATTTTAATGCCATTTTAGCCGTTTCTCATTTTACCGGACATGGAGGAACGGGGATTGCCGGAGCTTTAAAAAATGTCGGAATGGGTTTCGGAAGCAAGGGAGGAAAGTTAGAGATGCATCAGGCATTTAAGCTTGAGATAAATCCAGATTTGTGCCAGGGCTGCGGGACCTGCCAGGAAGAATGTCCAGCTCAAGCTATTTCTATAGAGGACGGCAAAGCTCAAATTGATTACCAAAGATGCATTGGCTGCGGAAAGTGTATTGCCGTTTGTCCGCCTGGAGCAGTTGGGATCCCCTGGGGAGCAAGTTCGTCGCAAGATTTACAACAAAGGATAGTTGAATATGCTTTCGGAATTTTAAAGCAAAGGAAGGCTTTCTTTTTGAATGTTCTGTTAAATATAACTTCTGGCTGCGATTGCCTCGAAAACGTCCAGGAGCCAATGGTTAAAGATTTGGGTCTTTTGGGTTCCGAAGATATTGTAGCTATTGACCAAGCAAGCTTAGATTTAATAGGTAAAGAGAAATTCAAAAGTCCCGGAGTGAATCCAGATGTCCAGATAAATTATGCTCAAGAAATAGGCTTGGGAGAAAAAGATTATAAATTAATTGAAATAAAATAATCCTTTACGATAAAATTAGAATAGCATTGAAAGGTCAAAAAATAATTTCAAAAATAACATGGCAGAGGAAAAACATTTTACAATTGAGGAAGCCAAAAGGGTCGGGGAGGCATTGGGAATTGATTGGACAAAGTTTGACGTTGAGCAGTTCCGGATGGGCATGGACGTGGAATTGGAACATGGGACAATAGACGCCAAAACTAACGTGACGGACGACGACGAAATGACGACGGGGAAAATCGCCTTAGCCCACTTAAATGAATTCCCGGATTACTACACTCGCCTTGAAAAAATGGAAAAAGAAGGAGATGAGTACTGGGAAGAGAAAAAACTATGAAAAAGGTTATTATAGGCGGGACGTTTAATATGCTGCACAAAGGGCATAAAGCATTTTTAAGAAAAGCTTTTGAAGTGGGCGAGGTAACCATTGGTTTAACCTCTAACAAGATGGCGGCCAGTCTCAGGAAAGAAAAGGTCAAGGATTTTAAAGATAGAAAGAAGGAATTAGAAGATTTTATTGCTCAGGATTTTTCGACAAAGGCTAAGATAGTAAAAATTGAAGACAAATTCGGCCCTACCCTGAAAGAGGACTTCGACTACATTGTTGTTTCTCCCGCCACCTATCCAACAGCCATATTAGTTAACCAGGAACGTCAAAAGAGAAACAGAAAACCCATAGAAATTGTCAAAATAGAGTTTGTTTTAGCTGACGATGGAAAACCCATCTCCTCTACCAGGATATTGGGTGGGGAAATAGACAGACAAGGAAAAACATTGAAATAAGTTAATAAAATATGGGTAAAACTAAGAGTCCAATTTTGATGGTGGACGGGATGGTTCTGAAAGGTGACAAGGTTTTACTGACAAAAAGAGAAATTTATCCCTTTCAGGGATGCTGGGTTTTGCCCGGCGGTCATGTTGAATATGGCGAAAAAGTAGAAGAAGCAATCAAGAGAGAAATGAAAGAGGAATTGGGGGTTCCAGTGAAAATCAAAAAATTAGTCGGGGTTTATTCGGAATCCAGAAGAGATCCGCGGTATCATTCGGTTTCTGTGGTTTTTTTCCTTAAAAAGGGTAAAGGTAAAATTCGCTTGAACTACGAATCCTCCGAATTTAAATATTTTTCTTTAAATAATCTCCCTAAAAAAATTGGCTTTGACCACCGAAAAATACTTAATGAGTTTAAAAGAAATAAACGAAATTTAACCCGGAGTTAATCGCACGGGGTTCGACCTCGTGCGATTTTTTATTTTAAAATAAAAAAAGCAAGGTAAGGGTGAATTTCAGAAACTTTGAAATTTTCACCCCTACCTTCTATGTAGAGCTGACCACTCTTTTTCGACGGAAATCCTCGGTTTAGACCTATCTGGTTTTCTGAGGGTTTTTATGATTTCCCTTATGATTTCAGACGAGACCGGCTTGTCTTTCTGTTTGTGTCGTTTGGCGATTCTTCTAACTTGTTTTATTTGCCCTTTCTTTAGTCCTCCGTGCTCACCCAAGCTAAAGCCTTTGGCTGAATAGCAGAGTGGACAGTGTCCATCCTTCCAATACATATGGTGAGTTTTGCCCGTACACGAAAAACATCGTCGAATAGGCTGCCATTGATTCATTCTTTTTTTCACCCCCTTCCTAAAAGTTTAAAAATAATAAAAGGTGCAGTTTTTCTTCTTTTATGATAAAACCCAGAAAATATTTTGTCAAACGGGTTGACAGCTTTGAGATAAAATATTGCTTCTGGTAAAATAAGGTAATAAGTTCCGTAAAGGTCGGAGAGCAATAATTAAAAGCAAAAAGCATGAACTGGAAAAAGGCAATTGGTTTCGGGGTGTTTATTTGGATTTTAATGTTTGTCATCATTTCTATCTTCATTGCTTTTGATGTCTACAAATTCAGCTGGATACAGGGAATTATTACTATCATTGCTGGGGTAGTCGCCTTTATTTTGGCTGGTGTGGTTAAGCCAGCTAAAATAGTTTTGGCTTTGGCTTACGGATTGATTTGGGTGGTTATTGGCCTGGTCCTGGACGTAGTGGTTACCATACGGTTTAATGCGGAAATTTTCTCTTCCTGGTCGCTCTGGTTTGGTTATTTGTTAGTTCTCTTTGCGCCGGTTTTAAGGGTTGAAAAAGGATTTGAAGTACCCAAAACTGAACCAGACGGTATGCCCAACTGAAAAGGAGTTTTAAGCAAATTTACCAATTGAGTTTATCAAAAGATTAAACTCCAGAGGGGGATTGCCTTTCTCAATAATCGCCAATCCTTCGACCTCGCTCAGGACAAGGGGGCGATTTTTTGTTTACACTGAGTTCGTCGAAGTGGTAGAATAAAGATACTATGGAGTGCAAGATTGAAGAAAATTTAGAAGATTGTCCTTGTACTTATCCGGGTTGTCCGAGAAAGGGCAAGTGTTGTGATTGTTTGAAGTATCACTTAGCAAGCAATGAATTGCCGGCCTGTTGTTTTTCTGAAGAGACCGAAAAAACTTTTGACCGCTCCTTTGAAATGTTTATTAAAGACCAACAAGGGAAATTATAGCAGCAGAATTAAAGGTCGCTAAATTAATAAAAAAACAAAATCATGATAGGATTCTTTACTCAAAATCAATGGCTCTTTTTTCTAATAGCTGTTTGGGTACTTCCCTGGAAAGGATGGGCTTTATGGAGGGCAGCCAAAAGAGAGGAAAAGAAGTGGTTTATAGCTCTCCTTGTCCTCAACACCCTGGCTATTTTAGAAATCCTTTACATCTTCGCCTTCAGCAAGAAGAAAACAGCCACCCCGGAGTCTCCTTCGCAATGAGATACAAAAAACTGCCCAGGACTTTTTATACTGGGCCCACTTTGAAGGTGGCTAAGGAATTGTTGGGGAAGTATATTGTCAGAAAGATAGGAAAGAAAAAATTGATTGGCAAAATTATAGAAACCGAGGCCTATATTGGTCCACAAGACAGGGCCTCGCATGCTTTTGGGGGTAAGGTGACTTTGCGCAACAGAGCGGCATATTTTTTTGGCGGCCGCATTTATATTTATTTGGTTTACGGAATACATTGGCAACTGAACATATCCAGCAGTCGAGAGAAAAAACCAGAGTGCGTGCTTATCAGGGCTTTGGAGGTACCCGGGGAAAGCAAAGAGATAGCTTCGGGGCCGGGCAAGCTCTGTCGCTATCTAAAATTGGATAAGTCGTTTTACGGTGAAGATTTAACGGGCAGCAAAAGGATTTGGCTGGAAGACCGGGGAGAGAAAGCGAGGATTTCCCAAATTACGGCTACCCGACGGATTGGCATTGATTACGCTGGAACTTATTGGTCTCGTCGAAAATGGCGGTTTTTGTTAAAACCAAAGGAAAATAGTAAAATAAAAAAAAAGAAAGGTCGGGCATAAATAATAAATAACCAATAACCAATAACCAATAACAAAACATGGATACCCAAAACTTTAAAGCAAAACACAAGTGTCTGTTGGTCGTCCTTTCTATTTTTTTGATGGTGGTGACGGTTTGGTTTGCCGTAGCTATTCAGAATAAAATCAAAGAGGGAAAATACATTGGCCAGGAAATTGAAGCTAAAAATACCATTACTGTTTCTGAGACCGGTGAGATTTACGCCAAGCCCGATTTGGCCCTTACCACTTTTTCTGTCATCACTGAAGCAAAAACGGTAAATGAAGCTATGTCTGGCAATACTCAGGACATGAACGCCATCATTAGCGTGATGAAAGACGAAGGCGTTGAGGAAAGAGATTTGAAGACCACCAGCTTTACCATTTACCCCCGTTATGAATGGCAAAGGGTAGAGACCGAAATTTATCCTTATCCTCCCGGGAAAAGGGTGTTGGTTGGCTATGAAGTGCGACAATCTTTGCAGGTGAAAATCAGGGATATGTCTAAGATAGGCGATATTATTCAGGGAGCAACTGATGCTGGAGCCAATCAGGCAGGGAATCTCCAGTTTTCCATTGATCAGGAAGATGAACTGAAAAAGCAAGCTCGAGGCCAGGCCATTGACAAAGCCAAAGCCAAAGCCCAAGAATTGGCTCAACAACTCGGGGTTAGCTTGGTTAGAATCACCCATTTTTCAGAAAGCGGGATTGCTCCTCGTTTTTACGGGTTAATGGAAGAAGCGATAGGAAAGGGTGGTGGCGAAGCTCCCCAGATTGAAACTGGCGAAAATCTCGTAAGCGTAACAGTTAGCATAACTTACGAAATCCGCTAAATGAAGTTTATTGCTGATTTTCACATTCATTCAAAATACTCAAGAGCTACCTCTCCCCAGATGGATTTGGAACATTTAGATGAGTCAGCGAAAATTAAAGGGATTAAGATTTTGGGAACCGGAGATTTCACCCACCCGGAGTGGTTCAGCAACCTGAAAGAGAAATTAGTGCCGGCAGAAACAGGACTATATAAGCTAAAATCTGGGAGCGAAACACGGTTTATCTTAACTTCGGAAATAAGTTGCATTTACTCGAAAAAGGGGAGAGTCAGGAAAATTCACATCATCATTTTCTCTCCCGATTTTGAAACAGTTGAGAAGATAAACACTCAACTTGGCTGGATAGGCAATTTAAAATCAGACGGCAGGCCTATTCTGGGTTTGGATGCCAAAGAATTAACCAAAATTGCTTTGAATATTAATTCAGATTGTTTGGTTGTCCCCGCCCATTTGATGACCCCCTGGTTTTCTTTGTTTGGCTCAAAATCCGGTTTTGATTCAATAAAGGAGTGTTTTGAAGATTACTCAAAATATATCTATGCTGGCGAAACAGGACTTTCAGCAAGTCCATCAATGCTTTGGCGAATGCCCGATGGCCGAAAAATTACTTTAATAAGTAATTCAGATGCTCACAGTCCCCCCAAGATAGGCAGGGAAACCAATGTTTTTGATACAGAATTGAGTTATCCAAAAATTGTTGAGGCGATAAAACAAAGAGACCCTCAGAAATTTCTCTACACCATTGAATTCTTTCCCGAGGAAGGGAAATATCATTACGATGGCCACCGAAACTGTGATATAAGTTCAAGCCCGGCTGAAACAAAAAAATACAATGGGATTTGTCCTCGCTGCGGCAGGCCTCTGACGGTGGGGGTTTTGAGCAGGGTTGAGAAATTAGCTGACAGGCCAGAAGGTTTTAAGCCAGAAAATACCATCCCTTATAAAAGCTTAATTCCCTTGGCAGAGATAATTGGAGAAGTTTTGGGGGTTGGAGTTGGCACCAAGGAGGTGGAAAAAGAATATAAAAGTTTAATTGAGAAATTTGATTCAGAATTTAATGTTTTACTTGATGCTTCCATTGGTGATCTGAAATCAGCTACGTTGCCAGAGATTGCTGAAGCCATCTCACGCGTTCGAGAGGGGAAAGTAAAGGTGGACCCCGGTTACGACGGGGTCTACGGAAAAATAAGGATATTTTCTGAGGAGGAAAAAAGAGAGGTCTCCGGCCAAAAGTCGTTATTTTAAAGGGAAACTATGTCCGTTGAAGAATATCATTTTGGTTTCATAACCATTGATGGTAAAAACTATACCGATGATGTTGAGGTTCGCCCGTCCGGTGAAGTTTTAGATTGGTGGAGGGGAGAGAGTCATCTGATTGATGTTGAAGATGTCAAAAGAGCCTTGACTCAGAACCCAGAGGTGATAATTATAGGGACAGGTGAGTCGGGACTGGCTCGGGTAACCGAGGAAGCCAAAAAAGAAATTGAAGAAAAAGGAACCAAGTTGATAATTGATATGACCGAAGAGGCAGTCAAAACCTTCAATATTATTAAACAGGAATCCGAAGCAGAGGAGGGGAAAAAGACCAAAGTGATTGGTTTGTTTCATTTGACTTGTTAAACCCTTGACTTTATTTTAGAAAGTACTATACTGGAGGTTAGTGGTTCGTGGTAAGATAACTTAAGTCGCTAAATTTAGAAAATTTAGAGGACCTTAGGAGTTCCAACCAGAGCCCAAAAGGTCTTTTTTTATTAGTTTCGTTCAATTATGGCAGATAATGAATCTCAGCCTCAAGAAGGTGGTTTCGAAAGAAAGATGTTTAAGGGTGACTGGAAATGTGCAGATTGTGGAAAAGAAATCCCCGAACTTCCCTTTGAACCAGACCAAGATCGACCTATCTATTGTCGAGATTGCTGGTCCAAGAGAAGGACTCGAAGATGAGGCTTCGCAAAAACCCGCCCCCTGGCGGGTTTTTGCTTTATATTAAAATATTGTAAAATAGAGAAAAGGTCTAAAAGGATTTTAGAGACCAAATTGACTATTTAAAAATGGAACTAAGAATACTAAAAATCAGTCGTCTCTTACCAATCGTCTTAATATTATCTTTTTTAGCAGCCTATTTTCTTCCCGGCGGGGGAAAGAGCGAAATGATTGAAACCACTCTGGGAGTGGTGGGCTTATTGTTTGCTATCCTGGTGGGCTTTTTTGTTACTGATCTTTGGACAAGATTCCAGAAGATAAGAGAAAATGTTGCGGTAGAGGTAAGCGGTCTGCAAACTCATTATTTATTTGTTAAAATTATGAATCGTTTTCCCGGCCATCAAGAATGGGTTAGAAAACAACGAGAGCTCATTGATGAGTATGTCAGGAAATTTTTTGAGGTTGAATGGAGTGACTACGGCAAAGTAGACCCTTATTTCAACAAAATCATAGAATCTTTAAAGGATGTTGGAGAACTGAAAACAAATAATGAAACAGAAACCTACACCAATATGCTTCCTCTATTAAATGAAGTGACCACCTCCAGAGAAAAATTATTTATGTATGGAAAAGACAAATTATCCAAAGCAGAATGGACAGTAATCGGTTCTTTGGCTGGCATACTTTTGTTCTCAATATTTTATCTGAATACCGGCCATTTATCTTCCGTACTTTTAACTGGAGCTTTAACTTCATCAGTAATAATATTGTTGTTAATCCTGCGTGACCTGAACAACTTAAGCTTCGGCGAAGAAATGATTTCCTTTGAACCCTATGAGACAATTTTTGATGTTCTGGAGAAACCAAGATTTTATCTGAAAAGAGACATAGCAAGCGGCAGAGTCAATCCTCCCAAAGATAAAGAATACAGAACCGATTAAAGATTTTTTATCGCTAAAATAAAATTATGATATTTGGTCTTTTTCTTATTTTATCTATTTCAATTGTTGGCTACAGTTTGGCTATTTTGGCGAGAAAGAAAGGCACAGGTACTGAAAATACCAAGATATTTATTGTCTTGATTTGTTCCATGGTTACCTGGGTAGTGATAACTTTACTTGAAGACCCAGCCATCTTAAAAGAAGGAGCGATTAAATCTCTGGTTAAGATAGATTATGTCATCGCTCCCTTAATGAGTTATTTCTTCCTCCTTTTTTGTCTAAGTTTTCCAGAAAAAATTACCGGTCGCGCTTCTTTAAAGAAAGCTCTGCTTTTCTTGCCAACCTCATTCTTTATCCTGCTTCCTTCCTTAGGGCTGGTGGTAGGGGAGGTTGTCGTCTCTGACAGGGTGGTCAATATCTCAGCCGGCAAGTTTTACTGGTGGTATACTGCTTATCATTTTGTTTACGCTGGTTTAGCTTTTCTTTATCTGATTCTCAAATACAGAATTCTTAAGGGTTTTCAGAAAACCCAGCTTTTATATGTCATCATCGGAATTTTCCTGACCACCATCTTTTTTATCAGCACTAATTTATTGGTGCCCCTTATCCCGCGGGTTGCTTACTTTTCCAAGGTGGGTTTGTATGGTATTTTCTTTTTCTTGGGCTTCACCACCTATGCTATTTTGCGCTATCGTCTGATGGATATCAGAGTAGTTATCCGGCGAGGAACAGTAGAGTTATTTACCATCCTAACCTTAGTTTTTTTATATGCTTTTCTTCTCTTTCTTATCTCTCCTGTTGCTCAGAAAGCAGCCTTGATTGCTGTAGGAACAAGTTTTTTTATCGTCGCCCTTTCCATTTTTCGTCCCTTAAGAACGTTTTATGAAAAAATAACTAATCAATACTTCTTCAGCGAACTTTATCAGTCAGAAAAAATTCTAAAAGGTATTGCCAAGAAGCTAACCACCATCATTGAATCTGAGAGATTGTTAGTCCTGATTGCCGACACCATTTTTGAAGCTTTAAAGCCGGGAAAAATTGGCATCCTCATTTTCAACCCTGAAAGGGGAATTTTTGAACTTAAAAAATCAATAAATTTCAAAAAGGAAAACATTCCTCTTTTAACCAAAGAAGATGTTTTTATTAATTATCTTTTTACCTCAAAAGAGCCGCTGGTTCTTTCGGAAATTAAACTTCAGACGATGAAAGAGAAGGACGAGAAGAGAAAAGATAATCTGAAAAAAGTGGCAAAAGAGATGGAAAGAATGGAAGTTGCCTTAGCCCTTCCCTTAATTGTCAGAGATATTCTTTCTGGTGTTATTCTTTTGTCAAAAAAAATGTCAGAGGAACCCTATTCCAAAGAAGACATTTCTCTGTTGAGCTCCTTGAGCAGTCAGGCCTCAATTGCCATTGCCAATGCTCAACTCTATGATGAAACCAAGGAGAAGAGAGATGTCTTGGAAAAATTCTACAAAGTGACCGTGGGAAGAGAATTAAAAATGGCCGAACTAAAAAAAGAGATAGAACGGCTCCGAGCCGAAGAGAAAGAAGAGACATCCGATTAAAGAGCTTGATTTATTAAAAGTTGCTGGTAAAGTATAAATAGAATATTTTCAATTAGATAAGGAGTGAACAATGTTAGCACTGCTCAAGGATTTAAGGGGAATTTTAGAAGTTTTAAGGGATTCAATAAGAATGCGATTCTCTGGTTATCATTTTTCTCCTCCTTATCCAGGGCTAATGCGTTCCAAGGAGGGAAAAAAGAAGCGAGAAAAAGCAGGGAAGAAATAGAGAAACAGGGAGTCGAGTGTTTATGCCTCGACTCCTTTTACATTGCAATTCTTTTGACAGCTAACTAATTTGGTAGCCAACTAATTAAATTATCTTTTATTTTAAATTTTCCATCAAGAAATTTTTCAATTACCCAGATATTAGTTTTACAGTGATTGGTCACTTCTGAAACACTGACCTGGGACTTTTCCGGACACAGAGCCATAAAAGGTAAAATTTGGTCGGCTGAATGTTTGTCAAGCGAAGCTCCTGATTTTGCTTGTTCCAAGAAATTTTGAGCTGCCTTTTTACCAACTTCTTCGGCTGATTTGCCAAGTTTCCCCAAGCTGTCTGCTCCGATAATGGTATTGGTAAATTCTCCGATGATATTGAGCTGGCTTCCCGGAGATTGGCTCTGGTAATACTCTATTTCTTCTTCAATGGGCAGTTTCAATTTCCCTAAAATTTCTTTAACTCCAGCCACTTGGCGTTCAGCTACTTTTTTTTCTTTCAAAAATTCTGAAGCCCCGGAGATTATGGTAACTTTTTTGATGGCACCCTGCTCGGTTAAAGAAATTGGTTTTAAGGTAGCAGGAAAAATTAGAACTTCAACCTCAGCTCCACCTTCAGGGTAAAAACCTCTTTTGATAACGTTGGTTTCTATTGGTGGTCCCATTTTTTCTAAAATTTTCAAAAAGACATATCTGAAATAGTCAATGGTTGGAGAAAAGAAAGTGTCGGTTGCCCCACCTTTGAAAGAGATTTTAACTTGGCCTGGAGCTTGCAAACAAGGCAAAATTAGAGTTTGCAAAACCAAGGTAATACTGCCAGCTGTTTCAATTTTAACTTGGATGTCTTTTGATTGAATTTCTTCAGGGTAAAACCAAATCTCCTCTGACCCCAATTCATCACCTTCTAACCTCCCCTGACAAAGCTCGCTTAAGGCTCGGAGGCCGAGAAGGTGCTGTCGCATCAAGCCAGATTTTTCTCTACCCTTTCTGATGTCAAAAACATGGCAGGGTTGGCGAGTGACTGCCGACAGGGCCGCTGCCGTTCTTAAAATCTGTCCACCCCCTTCAAATTTTGAACCGTCAACTTCAATCATTGTTTTATCTTAGCGAGTTTCTACGGGGTTGACAAGGAAATTAAAAGGGTTAAGATGAGATGTAATATAATACAATATGATAGCAGAAACCCCAAAATACTATTTAACCAAAGAGGGATCGAGAGGATTAGAAAGGGAGTACGTGGAGTTATTAAAAATGAGAAAACTAAAGTCAAAAGGTGATACTCCTTCGGTTTTTCACTCCGAAGAATTAAGCGCTGAGTTCGTCGCTTTCCGAGAAGACCTTGACCTTCTGGAATCAAGAATTGAGGAACTGGAGCACATTTTGAAAAACGTTGAACTCATCAAGTCTCCTTCTCAAACAGAAAGGGACAAGATTTACCTGGGCGCCCAGATAAAGGTTGAGGTGGATGGGCAAACTGACGAATTCGTTCTGGTGGGAACTTTAGAGGCTAACCCTGTCATTGGTAAAATTTCCAATGAATCTCCGGTAGGGCGAGCCCTCCTGAATCACCGGGTGGGCGATGAAATAACCATAAGTTCTCCCATAAAAGTAACCTATAAAATAAAATCAATAAAGTACTAAAATTAACTTAATTTGAGGGGCTGCGGCTCCCTTTTTATTTTATGGAAAAAATTCTTGATTTTTTTATTAATATCCAAATATTAAAAAAGAAGAAAAGAAAAGGTTGGCTGGTTCACCGGATAAAAGATTCAGAAAGTACAGCCAGTCATATTTTTAGAATGACCATAATGAGCTGGATTTTGGGAAGAAAAAAGGGATTGAACATTGAAAAAATTCTCAAAATGTCTTTAATTCATGACCTCTGTGAAGTATTTACCTTTGATGAAACTCCTTATGACCCCTTGCTGTCTAAAAAAGATGGTTCACCTCAGGATCAGAAGAGAATAACCGAGATTCTCAAGAAATGGCCTAAATTTACTCTTGAGCAAAAGGGAGAGAAAGTTCGCCGAAAATTTGAACGAGAACACCAGGCCTGTAAAAAACTTCTCGCTGACTTACCGACTGATAAAAGGAAAAAGATAGAAAATCTTTGGCTTGATTTTGAAAAAGGAAAGTCAAGGGAAGCCAGATTTGCCAAGCAAGTAGATAGAGCCGAAAATTTTTTGCAGGGAATGGAATATTGGGCAAAATACGGGAGAATCCAGAGAGACCTCTGGGTAAGATGGGCCAGAGAGATTTTTGACGATCCAGTGTTGATAGAATTTGAGAAAGCGATAGAGAAGAGATTCTGCGAAAAGAGCAAAACCGAACCAAAAGAGAAGATGGATAAAATCTTAGATTTTTTTATCCAAATTGGAAAGCTAAAAACAATTTCAAGAAAAGGGCCGGTATTAATAGGGGTTAAAAATCCTGAAACCGTTGCTGAACATGCTTTTCGAGTGGCGATAATGGCTTGGATTTTAGGAGAAGAAAAGAAGGTTAATTTTAACATAGAGAGAATTCTTAAAGTGGCTCTAACTCATGATATCTGCGAGGTATATGTGGGAGACATAACTCCCTATGATGGAATTCTTCCCAAAGCTAAAAAAGATTGGCCAGAATTATTTGATAGATGGCCCAGATTTTCTAAAGAAGAAAAGAGAAAAAAGGCCATTGGGAAACAAAAGAGAGAAAAAGAATCCTCGAGAAAACTTACGGCAAACTTACCCCGAGATTTAAGGGACGAGATAGGAGGTTTATGGCTTGATTATGGGCGGGGCTCCACCAGGGAAGCACGGTTTGTTAAACAAGTTAATAGGATGGAAACTCTCTTACAGGCTCTTGAATATGGGAAAGAGAATAAATGTCGTCCTTTTAAATCTTGGTGGATTGGGTCAAAAGAACAAGTGGATGATTCTCTTTTAGTTAAATTTATGGAGGAGTTAGTTAAGAAATTTTACAAGAGAAAGGAACTTTTTAATTGCCAGTAAACTTTTTATCATCTATCTCGGCCAGCCACGGCCGATTTTTTATTTACTCTAAATGCCAAGCAACTTTTGAAATTTCTGGGAGATTAGTATAATAGAATAAACCGTAAAATGAAGAAGATTTTAAAATTTGTCATTGCCTTATCAATTGGTTCGGTCATTTTCGGCTTTGTTATGAAAAGGGCTGGTTGGGACAGGTTAAGTGAGGCCTTTCTTTTGTTTTTAAGCGTCAAGGGAGTCATAATTATCCTGCTAACTTTTACCATAGCCGCCATCAGTGTCTTAAGATGGAAACTAATCTTGCGAGCTCAGGGTTTGGATGCCAGGGTCAAAGATTTGGGGAAGTTATGGTCGGTAGGGTTTGCTTTAAGCTACCTTACCCCGGTAACTCTTCTTGGGGGAGAGGCCTTCCGAATATATCTAACCAAGAAGAAACTCAACTTCAGCTGGGAGAAAAGCGCCGCCTCGGTCATCATTGACAAAATTTTGGACGGCACTTTATTTTTGATGTTTCTGATAGCTGGCATTTTGGCCTTTGTTTTTTATGGCTATTTCCCTTCGGCCATGATGGCTTGGCTGGTGGCTTTGGTAATTTTGGGATTGTTGGGGCTCCTGTTACTTTTCTATTTTAAGGCGATGAACAGAGAAAGTGTTTTAGAATGGTTTTTGAAAGTTTTTGGAATTAAAAAAGAGAAAATTGAAAATACTAAAAATGGCAAAATAATATTTGATACTGAAAAAGAAGTTATCCGTTTTTTCTCACCTAAAAGGAAGGATTTCTGGAAGGGGCTTGGTTTAAGTTTTTTAAGATACTTTCTGCTCTTTTTAAGGGCAGGTATCTTAATTTTCTTTTTGAAAGAAGGAATTGAGATTTTCAAGGTTTTGGCTATCTATGGTTTTGCCAACTTGGGTTTACTTTTCCCTTTGCCAGCAGGCCTGGGGAGTCTGGAAGCTGCTTCAGCTTTCAGTTTTGGAAATTTGGGTTTGGGCTTTGCCACTGGAACAATTTTCGGCATGGTTTGGCGGGGGGCCGATTTGTTTTTGTGTCTGATAGGAGCCATCTTTTTGGTCAAATTCGGGGCGGAGCTTGCTGAAGTTAAAATCTTAGGATTTATTGACAATTTAAAGAAACTAAAATGAAATTTCAAATTCAAACCAAGGGTTTTAATGATATAATTAACATAACTGATAGGGTTTCTAAGATGGTCGGTGAATCAAAAGTAAAAGAAGGGATTTGCTTGCTCTCTTCCCCGGGTTCAACTTGCGGCCTAACCACCATTGAGTATGAAGCGGGAGCGATTGAAGATTTAAAAAGAGCCCTGGAAAGAATTGCCCCGATGAATGATGATTATAAGCATTGTCAGAAGTGGGGCGATTGCAATGGTTACGCCCATGTTAGGTCAGCTCTGCTTAAACCATTTTTGACCGTGCCCGTTGAAAATGGAAAATTAGTTTTGGGCACCTGGCAGCAAATTGTTTTCTTGGATTTCGACAATCGTTCAAGAGAAAGAGAAATTAATGTTAAAATAATAGGAAAATGAAAATTAGTTTAACCCCAAATAAAGTTATAAAATTTTTAATCTTAAGCGATCTTGTCTTCTGGACTGGTTGGGGTCTTATTAATCCAATTTTCGCCATCTTTGTTATAGATAAAATTGTTGGAGGTAGTATTTTTGTGGTAGGGATAGCTTCAGCTGTTTACTGGATTACCAAATCATTATTTAGGATTCCTATTGGAGTATTTTTAGATACTTGTCCTTCAGAAAAAGATGATTATTTTGCCTTAGTGGCCGGACTTTTTATTACTGCTTTAATCCCCTTTGGATATATTTTTGCTAAAATTCCATTGCACATTTATATTCTTCAGGGAATTCATGGGTTTGCTTTGGCAATGTCTCTCTCTGGCTGGACTGCTATTTTTACCCGTCACATTGATAAGGGAAGAGAATCCACCGAGTGGGGCTTAAATGCTACTTCAGTCGGTTTGGGTACTGCAGTTGCTGCAGCAGTTGGTGGTTGGGCAGTAACCCAATACGGCTTCACCCCGGTTTTTATGGTGGTAGGAATTTTAGGATTAATTGGGGTGGCATTACTTTTTGGATTGAGAAATCAGATAAGGGGGGTTTTTGACCACGGCTTACATTTCTCTCTCAAAGATGTTTTTAACGGAGAGAAAAAATGAAAAACCAAGAATTAGCCAACATTTTTTATGAGATCGCTGATTTTTTGGAAATGGAAGAGGTGGCTTTCAAGCCTCAGGCTTACAGAAAAGCAGCTCTGGCTCTGGAAACCCTGGGTGAAGATATTGAGGAAATCTACCAGAGAGGTGGTCAGAAGGCAGTGGAGGAGATTCCAAGTATTGGTAAAAATATTGCTGAAAAAATTATTGAATATTTAAAAACAGGGAAAATAAAATACTACGGAGATTATAAAAAGAAATATCCGGTAAATATGGCTGAACTCACGGCGGTTGAGGGATTGGGTCCCAAGATGGTAAGAGATTTATATGCAAAGCTGAAGATTAAAAATTTAAAGGATTTGGAAAAAGCCGCCCGAGCCGGCAAAATTAGAGATCTCTTCAATTTTGGCGAAACTACCGAGAAAAATATTTTACAGAGCATCAAGTTTCTAAAAAGGAGTAAAGGCAGATTTCTTTTGGGAGATATTTTGCCTCGCGTTCGAGAAATTGAAGACAATTTAAAAAGTTTAAAAGAGGTTGAAGAAGTTAGCGTCTGCGGGTCGGTCAGGAGAAGGAAAGAAACAATCGGCGATGTTGATTTCCTGGCGGTAACAAAAAGTCCAGACAAAGTGATGGACTTTTTTTGTTCTTTGCCCGGCATTGTTAAGGTTTGGGGCAAAGGTCGGACTAAGTCCTCCGTAAGATTGACAGAGGGCCTTGGTATGGATTTGCGAGTTGTTCCCAGAAAATCTTACGGCTCGGCCTTGCAGTATTTTACCGGCTCAAAAGAGCATAATATCCAAACCAGAAAAATTGCTCAGGCGAAGGGATTGAAGCTTAACGAATACGGAGTTTTTAGAGGAAAAAAGCAGGTGGCTGGCAAAACCGAGCAGGAAGTCTACAAAATTCTGGGCATGGAATGTCCTCCTCCGGAAATAAGAGAGAACAGAGGAGAGATTGAAGCAGCTCTTCGACAAGCCCAGAGTAAGCCCAATGGATTACCTAGATTGGTTGAACTAAAAGACATCAGGGGTGATTTACATTGCCATTCCAAATGGGATGGAGGGGCGAACTCAATTTCGGAGATGGCCAAAACAGCGATGAAAATGGGATATCAGTACTTAGGGATTACCGATCACACAAAATTTTTAAAAATAGAGCATGGCTTGGACGAAAAACAATTGGCTCAACAAGGTAAAGAAATAGACAGGCTTAATTTTCAATTTTCAATTTTCAATTTTCAAATCCTTCAAGGATGCGAGGCGAATATTTTGAACAATGGCTCTATTGACATCAAAGATGAGGCCTTGAAGAAATTGGATTATGCCATAGCAGGCGTTCATTCAAACATGAAAATGACTAAAGAGAAAATGACCGAAAGGATTATCAGAGCCATGAAAAATCCCTATATCAAGATTATCTCCCACCCCACTGGCAGAATTTTGAAAAGAAGGGACGAATACCAAATTGACATTGATAAAGTTTTAAGAGCCGCCCGAGAAACAAAAACCATTTTAGAAATAACTCTATTCCTGAAAGATTGGACTTAAATGATATTAACATCAAAAAAGCCATTGAGATGGGAATAAAATTAATCATCAACACCGACTCCCACCACCAGGACCAATTAAGATTTATGGAATTTGGTATCGCCCAAGCGAGAAGGGGTTGGGCTGAGAAAAAAGACATCATCAACACCCAATCCTTAGAAAAATTGCTAAAATTCTTCAAATAAAAATGATTATCTCAACAAGTTCGATTTTCAGCAAAAAAGTTTCTACTTTCTTAAGTTTATTGATTATTTTCATTCTTGCTTTGACCACGGGAGCAATCATTATCTGGCAAGCTCAAAAATTAGCCACTCTTCAAAGACCTTCAACCTTTTTAATATCTTTCCCTGACATCGCTGATCTAGAAAATTATCAAGGCGAGGAGTGAAGAAGCCCTTTCTATTTCCCTGTTTTCAGAGTAAAATAATAAAAAATATATGGAAAATCAAAAACAAGTTCAAGCCCCGGACAAAAAAGAACTTCCAAAGAAATCTCCCCAAGGCCAATTTATTTGGGTGGTTTTGGGAATAGTAGCCATTCTACTTATTTGGCTGTTATCATCTTGGATTTATAAGTGAATATGCCAATAGAAAAATCGGCAGGCGCCATTGTTTTCCGGCGAAACGAAGAAATAAAATATCTTTTAATTCAATATCAAAGAGGCCATTGGGAATTTCCCCGAGGCCTTATTGAAAAAGGGGAGTCCTTGGAAGATACGGCCAGGCGAGAAATTAAAGAAGAGGTGGACATAGAGAAGATTAACCTTATTCCTGGATTTAAAGAGTGGATAAAATTTTTCTTCAAGGGAAGAGAAGGAAAGGTGATGAAGATTGTTACTTTCTTCTTGGCTCAAACTGAAACAGAAAAGGTAAAGCTGTCTTACGAACACAAAGATTATCTCTGGCTCCCTTATCAAGAAGCCATTAATCGCTTAACCTTTAAAGAATCCAAAGGAGTTTTAAAAAAAGCCAATGACTTCCTTTCAAGAAAAAGTTTATGAAATAGTTAAAAAAATTTCCAGGGGGAAAATTCTAAGTTACCAAAAAGTAGCTCAAAGAGCCGGCAGACCCAAAGCTTGGAGGGCAGTAGGGAATATTTTAGCCGAAAACAAAAACCCCAGCATTCCATGTCATCGGGTTATCAGAGCCGATGGAAAGATCGGGGGTTACAATAGGGGAGTTAAAAAGAAAATGGAATTATTAAGAGAGGAAGGACATCCTTGTTAGGCATTAGGTTTTGACTTCCTCCACGATTTTCTTGAAAATCTCTGGTTTTTCTCGAGCAAGTTGAGCTAAAATTTTTCTATCAAGCTCAATTTTATTTTTTTTCAGGCCATTGATAAATTTACTATAAGAAATTCCTAACTCTTTACAGGCAGCCCCAATTTGGATTTGCCAAAGACGCCTGGCCTCTCTTTTTTTGACTTTTCTATCTCGGTAGGCATATTTTCCAGCATGGACGAGGGCATCTTTGGCTGCTCGATACTTTGACCTTCTGCCCCAACGAAACCCCTTCGTCTTTTTGAGAAGGCGTTCTCTTTTTTTATGAGCAGTTTTCCCTCGTTTGACTCTCACCATAGGTACTAGAGAGTTAGTCGCGGCACGCGACACTCGCTTCCGCGAGTGCGCTAACACCGCTCTTTAAAAACCCTCGGTTTTTAATCTTTTCCTACACGGGAGAACCTGCGGTTCTCCCGACCCCTCTCCGATATGGGTTTCTCGTGGTTTATCCGATCAGCTTCTTTATTTTTTTGGCTAAGGGTTTGGAAATATGAACCCATTTGCGGGTCTGTCTAATTTTATTTCCCGATTTCTTTGCTCGGTAATGATCTTGAGCCGTAGCTCTTCTCATCACCTTACCCGTTTTGGTAATTTTAAACCTCTTTTTTAGTGATTTTCTCGTTTTTGCCATGTTGTTCTTTAGCAATAATCATGGTTAATCCTCTGCCCTCTCTTTTTAATTCTCTCTCAATTTTAATGGGTACCGTTTCTTTCAGAACCTCCAAAAAGTGACTCATCTTTTGTCTGGAAAAATTGCTGAGGGCTTTTTCTCTTCCCCGAAGCACCATTTCAACTCTAACCCGGTAATCTTTTTTTAAGAATTTTTCGGCGCTTCTTGCTCGGGTTTCCAGATCGTGCTCTGAGATATTAAAACTCAACCTAACGTTTTTTAACTCACCGGTCTTGGTTGCTCTCTGCTTCCTTTCTTTTTTACTCTCTCGGTAGAGATACTTTCCATAGTCCATTATTTTACAAATCGGAGGTTGCACTTTTTGAGTTATTAAAATAAGGTCCAATCCTGCTTCTTTGGCTTTTTGAATGGCTTCCGTCAAATCAAAAATCCCAAGTTGCTTGCCATTTGGGTCAATTACTCTTACTTTGTCAGCCCTTATTTGGTTGTTGATAAATACTCTTTTTCGCAAAATTTTAACTTGGTGGAGGCGGAGGGGACGAACCCTCGTCCAGAAATTTTTCTGGAACAAATCTACAAGCTTAGTCCGCTTTGATTTAGGGTTTAAGGATAAAAAGTGGACGAAAAATTCTTAAACCCGAGCCCATAAAATTTGGCAATTATTTTGGGCAGGACAATTACCTATCTCGATTTATGACACCTCTTGCTGTCTATCGAGAATCAACAGGGAGATGGCGTTACGCTACTGCGTAAGCAGGTCTTGAGAATAAGTTGTCACTTATTTCAGGTTCTGAAAGATTAACGAGATTCCAGAACTCGGCTTGCTCATTTCAGATTAAATTTCTGTCAAGTCTTTCACCCCCGTTTTTTTAACGCTCTTTCTATTTCTCTTTCAACTTCTCTTTTTTTGATTTTTTCTCTTTTGTCAAATTTCCTTTTGCCGCGGGCAATCCCGAACTCAAGCTTGATTTTACCCTTGTCAGTATACACCTTCAATGGCACCATCGTCAAGCCTTTTTGTCTGGCTTTACCAATCAAATGCTTGATTTCCGCCTTTTTTAAGAGGAGTTTTCGGCTTCTCTGAGGATTATAATCCTTGGGGGCATTTTTGGGCTGGTAGGGAGGAACGTTAGCGCCGAGTAAAAAAACTTCCTCTCCCTTGAGCACCACAAAACTCCCCCTCAAAGTTATTCTGCCGGCTTTGATTGATTTTACTTCCTGGCCAATTAAAACAATTCCAGCTTTAAATTTCTCCAAAATCTGGTAGTTAAACAGAGCTTTTTTATTTTCAATTATAGTCGCCATCTCTTTAATTCTAACAAAAAATACGGTAAACTAAAACATATGATAAGGGATAAAATCAAAAAATTACTTAAAGAAATTACCGGCAAAGAGGCAAAAGTAGAACATCCAGAAGATACCAGGCACGGCGACTACTCAACTAATATAGCTATGAGGACTGGACTTGACGCTAAGGAAATTGTGAAAAAGATTGAAAATAATCCCATGTTTGAAAAAGTTGAGGTAGCACCACCTGGTTTTATTAACTTTTGGATTGATAAAAAGGAGCTTGAGAGATTATTTTTAGAGCTTATAGAAAGGGGTCCAAAAATATTTCAGAAAAAGCCAGAAAAGAAAGAAACCATAGTTATTGAGTATTCCTCCCCTAATATTGCCAAACCCCTGGGCGTTCATCATCTCCGCTCAACTATTATTGGCCAGGCCTTAGTTAATATTTTAAGATTTATCGGGCACAAAGTAGTTTCTTTAAGCTTTCCGGGCGATTGGGGGACCCAATTCGGCTTTTTAATTGCTGCTTTCAAACGTTGGGGTAACCGGGAAAAATTGAGGAGGAATCCGATTCCCGAAATGCTTGATCTCTATGTTCGTTTCTCGCAGGCAGCTAAAAAAGATCCAAAACTTATTGAGGAAGGAAGAGAAGAATTTAAGAAACTGGAAGAAGGGGATAGGGAGAACAGAAAAATTTGGAAATGGTTTTTAGAAGAATCGTTGGAAGATTTTAATCAGGTCTATAAGCTTCTTGGTGTCAAGATTGAGCATACCATTGGTGAGAGTTTTTACGAGCCTGAACTCAAACCCTTAGTTAAAGATGCTTTAAAGCGAGATGTTGCTAAACGAGGGAGAGATGGTTCAATTGTCATTCAAATTCCTGGCAGTCCCACCCCAGAGATTATCCAAAAATCAGACGGAGCAACCATCTATACCACCCGAGAATTAGCAGCTATTCGCCATCGTTTAAAGAAGTGGAGAGCCACCAAAATTCTTTATGTAGCCGCCAATCAACAAACATTTCATCTCAAACAGGTTTTTGGTACTGCTCAACGCCTTGGCATTGCTAAGTTAGAACAGTTAGGTCATGTAAAATTCGGGATGATGCTGACCTCTGGTGGGAAGAAATTTGCTACTCGTGAGGGTCGCTTGATCCCCTTAAAAGAGGTTTTAGCAGAGGCAATTCAGAGAGCTAAGAAAATTGTTGATGAATTGAATCCATCCTTACCCGAAGAATTAAAAGAAAGCATTGCCCGGGATGTTGGAGTAGGAGCAGTGAAGTTTTTTGACCTTTCCCACAACCGCTTAGTAGACATTATTTTTGATTGGGATAAGATGTTGAATCTTAAGGGTTTCTCCGCTCCCTATATTCAATATACTCACGCTCGTCTCTCCAGTATTTTGAGAAAAGCTAAATTTAGAAACAAAAGAAACCCTCGCTTAACTATCTCTCACCCTTTAGAAAAAGAGATTATGGTGGTAGTTCTTCGGTTTGGCGAGATTGTTCGAGATGCAGGAGAAACTTATTTCCCAAATAAATTAGCCAATTACCTTTACGAATTAGCCAACACCTTAAACGTTTTCTACGAGACCCTGCCAGTACTTAAAGCTAAAAATAAGGAGCGAGAATCTCGTTTAAATCTTGTTTTTGGAGCAAAAGAAATTTTAAAAACTGGTCTAAATCTTCTTGGTATTTCCGCTCCGGAAAAAATGTAACATGCAAAACACTTATTTCATTTTAAGGCACGGCCAAACACCCTATCAGCTTCAAGAAGAGAAAATATTGTATCCCTGGCCAGAGCCCTCTCCCATTTTATTAACCGAGAGAGGAAAAGAACAAGTAAAAGTTGCAGCTGAAGAATTAAAAAAGGAAAAAATTGATTTAATATATTCTTCAGATGTTAATCGGGTCCGCCAAAGCGCCGAGATTGTTGCCAGAGAGCTTGACTTAAAGGTAATTTTTGAACGGCGGCTCAGGGAAAGAAATTGGGGAATTTGTAAAGGGAAGCCCAAAAAAGAATATGATAAGCTTTTCTCTGTCCGCAAAGAAAAATTCTCCAAAGCGCCTCCTCGAGGTGAGAACTGGAATGATGTTAAGCAGAGAGTGTTAGGCCTCATAAAAGATATTGATAAAAAATACCAGGGAAAGAATATCTTGATTGTCAGCCACGGCTGTCCTTTATGGCTTCTGCAAGGAGGACTGAAAGAGTTAAATGATGATGAACTCTTGGAGCAAAAACCTCAACTTTCTCTTGAGGTTGGCGAAGTTAAAAAAATATGACTATAGATTTCCCCAAAATTGAAAAGGAGATTTTAAAATTCTGGAAAAAGAACAAGATTTTTGAAAAGACCCTAAAGAAGACCCAAAAAGGTCCCAGATTTATCTTTTATGATGGACCCATTACGGTTAATGCCAGACCCGGTGTCCACGCCACCCTGCCTCGAATCTTCAAAGATGTCATTCCTCGTTTTAAAACCATGCAAGGTTTTTATGTCGAAAGGAAGAATGGTTGGGACGTCCACGGCTTGCCTGTGGAAATTGAAGTAGAGAAAAACCTGGGCTTCAAAACCAAAAAAGATATTGAGAAATTTGGTATTGAGAAGTTCAATGCTGAATGTAGGAAAAATGTCCAAAAATATCTGCCACTCTTCCGCGATTTGACTGAGAGAATAGCTTACTGGGTTGATATGGACGACTCTTACATTACCTATGAGAGAGAATACATGGAAACTCTCTGGTGGATTATTAAACAGGTTTGGGACAAGGGTCTTTTATATCAGGACTTTAAAGTTGTTCCTTATTGTCCAAGATGCGGTACTTCCCTTTCTTCCCACGAAGTTGCCCAGGGATATCAAAAAATTAAAGACCTTTCTTTGTACCTAAAGTTCCCGGTTAAGGGAGAAAAAAACACTTATTTGTTGGTCTGGACAACCACCCCCTGGACCTTACCTGGCAACGTGGCGGTGGCAGCTAATCCGGGGTTTACCTATATCAAGATAAAAGTTGGTGAAGAGTTTCTAATTTTAGCTAAAGAAAGACTAGATGTTTTGGATAAAGAGTACAAAATTGTTGAGGAATTTAAAGGGAAAGAACTGTTAGGCATGGAGTACCAGCCACTTTTTGACTTTAGAGAGCTCGATAAAAAAGCCTATTTGGTGGTGGCTGGAGATTTTGTTTCTGGAGATGAAGGGACAGGATTGGTTCATATGGCTCCTGCTTTTGGTGAAGATGATATGCAGGTTGGCAAGAAAAATAATTTGCCAGTTATTGTCAATGTTGATGAAGAAGGTAAATTTACCAAGGAGGTCAAACCATGGGCAGGTCGGAATGTTACTGATGAGAAATTAAACAAGGAGATTATCAAGGAAATTGCTGGTAAAAAACTTTTGTTCGGTGAAGAATTTTACGAACATGACTATCCCTTCTGTTGGCGATGCAATGCCAAGCTGATTTATTACGCCAAAAAAAGCTGGTTCATTAAAATGACAGCCCTGAAAGAGGAACTTCTCAAAAACAGCCAGGAGATAAATTGGCTTCCCTCCCACCTTAAAGAGGGTCGATTTGGTGAGTGGCTGAAAGAACTTAGAGATTGGACTTTTTCTCGTGATAGATATTGGGGAACCCCTTTGCCTATCTGGCAATGTCAAAAGTGTGATTTTCAAAGATGTATTGGTTCAATCAAAGAACTTGAAGAATTACAAGCTACCAATTACAAATTAGAAGATCTCCATCGTCCTCATATTGATAAAGTAGAATTGAAATGTGAGAAATGTGAAGGAGAGATGAAGCGCGTTCCTCAAGTTATTGATGTTTGGTTTGATTCTGGAGCTATGCCTTTCAGTCAGTATCATTATCCTTTTGAGAACAAAGACCTGATTGATAAAAAGATACAATACCCAGCTGACTACATTGCTGAAGCCATTGACCAAACCCGAGGATGGTTTTACACTCTTTTAGCTATCGCCACCCTACTTAGCAAAGGCACTCCCTACAAAAATGTTCTTTGCTTGGGTCTTGTTTTAGATGAAAAGGGAGAGAAAATGTCAAAATCCAAAGGAAACATTGTTGACCCCTGGAAGATTACTGATAAATATGGAGCTGATGCTCTCCGTTGGTATTTCTATACTCTGAATCAGCCTGGTGACTCAAAACTTTTTTCAGAAAAAGATTTGGAAAGTACTTTAAAAAGATTCATTATGACTTTTTGGAACTCCCATTTATTTTTCCAGACCTACCTGACGAAGAAATTTGACTATCACGATAAAAGTAAAAATATTTTAGATAAATGGATTCTTTCTCGCTTAAATAGATTAATTTCGGAAGTTACCAGGAGCCTGGAAGAATATGATATTACCGGCGTCACCAGGAAAATAGAGAACTTTGTGGTTGAAGACCTCTCTTTATGGTATATCAGGCGTTCCAGAAAGCGGTTTCAAAGACCTCACAGCGAAAAAGAACTAAAAGAAGCTTCAGCAACTCTGGGATTTGTTCTTTTGAATTTAAGCAGATTAACAGCCCCCTTTATTCCGTTTCTATCAGAGAAAATCTATCAGGATTTGACTAAAAAAGAGAGTGTTCACTTAGAGAGTTGGCCAAAGTCAAACGAGAAATTGATTGTCAAGTCCCTTGAACAGCAAATGGCTTTGGTTCGCCAGATGGTAAGCTTGGGATTGCGGGCCAGGACCGAAGCTAAGATAAAAGTTCGTCAACCCTTGAAGGAATTAAGAGTCAAGAATGAAGAATTAAAAGACGAAAAGGACTTATTGGATTTAATAAAAGAGGAAGTCAACGTTAAAGAGATAGTTTTTGATTCTAAAATTAAACAAGAGGTAGAACTTGATACCAAGATTACCCCAGAATTGGAAGAAGAAGGCCAGGTGAGGGAAATCATTCGTCATCTCCAAACGCTAAGAAAGAAAGCTGGTTTGACGCCTCAGGATAAAATTTCAATCTATTATTCAGGCAGCCCTCAATTAGCCAAAGTTTTACTCAAAAACAAAACCTTGATTCAAAAAGAAACCAGGGCTAAAGACATCGCCCGTTTGTCAGGAAAAGAGGTCCTTATCGGAGAAAAGGAACTCAAAATTGATAATCAAGAACTTAACTTAACAATCAGAAAGGTCGACAAAAGATAAAACTTTAAAACATATGGCATTACCATTTCAAAGCAAACCAAGAGTTCCCCACAAAGCTCCACCGTCCCTGCCCCCAGAAAAGAAACCCAGCAAGCCGGATTTTTTCGGCTCAAGGGGTTCTCTTACCAGGGGAGAATTCAGAGAGAAATTAAGAAAAGCTGCTCCAGAAATTCCCCTCTCCTCAAAATGGATAGAACGTGACAAGAGAGTAGCCATAGAAAAGAAGTTAGGTTACGGAAAATATGGTTCTGATATTAGTCGTAAGGATGTCCGAGGACTAATTTGGGACCTCCTGCAAGAAAAAAGTAAAGCAAAGACCTCGGAAGTGAAAGACGAAATCGACCGAACCATTCGATGGCTCAAGAAAACCACCGACACCTCCTAAGATTTAAATGCCGTTTACTCATTACAGGACGGAGGGGATTTTTTTGAGAAAGGAAGGTCGGGGAGAGGCCGACCAGCTTTTTAGTATTTTTACTAAGGATTTTGGCAAGTTGGAAATTTTTGGTAGAGCCATTAGAAAAATTACTTCAAAATTGAGGGCTGGAAGCGACCTTTTTTATTTATCAGAGATTGAATTTATTCAGGGAAAAACTCACAAGACCTTAACCGATGCTATTTTAATTGATAAGTTTAAAAAAATTAGGGAGGACCCCGAGAGATTGAATCTTGTCTGTCAAATTGCCGAAGTTCTGGATTCTCTTTTAGGATGGGAGGAAAGAGACAACAAAATTTGGCACTTGCTAAATGAAGCCTTACAACGATTAGATAATTGTAAATTGAAAATTACCTATTACTATTTTCTCTGGAATCTCTTTTCAATTTTAGGACACAAACCCGAACTTTATTCTTGCCCGGTTTGCGGAGAGAAACTTTTACCAGAGACATTTTATTTTGTACCAAGAGAAGGAGGGGTTGTCTGCTGGAAATGTCTTAAAAAGTTCGCTAAAGAAGAGAAAAAGCTTTCAAAAGAGATAGCCGTGGATACGGTTAAGGCATTGCGGCTTTTTCTCTCAGAAGATTGGGAAACGCTACCAAGGATTAAAATAACCGAAGAGACCAAAAGAAATCTCAAAGAAATTTCCGAGCTCTACCTCTGTTATTTAAAGGAAGAATTGGCAAAAGCTAAAAAGTAAGTTAAAATGAAAAAATCATGCGCAAAGTTTTTATAATCTTTATTATCGTTTTGTTTGCCGGCGTAGGCATTGCAGGTTTTTGGTATTGGCAAAAGAACCAATACTCCAAGGATATTTTGAAGCTTGAGATTTTGGGACCAGAGGCGGCGCAAGCCGGGGATGAAATTGAGTACTTAGTTAGATTCAAAAATAATGGCAAAGTCCGGCTGGAGAACTCCGAGCTGATTTTTGAAGCACCCGAACATTCTATTCCCCAGGGATTTGAGAATTTGAGAATAACCAAACAATTAGAAGACATTTATCCGGGGCAGGAGCAAATTTTCAGCTTTAAGGTTCGGGTTTTTGGTAAGGAAAATGAAACCTTGATGGCTCGAGCTTGGCTCAGCTATCAACCCAAGAACTTAAAAGCTAGCTATGAATCAAAAACAACTTTCAGCACCCAGATTAAATTCGTTCCTTTAACCTTTGAATTTGATTTGCCCCTTAAGGTTGAAAAGGACGAGAAGATAGGATTTTCTTTGAACTACTTTTCAAGCATTGACTACCTCTTGGAAAATTTAAGGGTGAAAATAGAATATCCTGAGGGTTTTGAGTTTATTAGCGCTTCCCCGCAACCCTTAGATGAAACTGAATGGCAGGTTCCCTTTCTGTCTCAAGCTGATGGAGGAAGAATAGAAATAAATGGAATAACCAGAGGAGAGGAAGGGACCCAGAAAATATTCAGAGCCCAACTGGGTTTGGTAAGAGATGGACAGTTCTGGCTGTTAAAAGAAACAGCCAGGGCTCTGGAGATAATTGAGGCTTCTTTGTACATCTCTCAGCTAATTAACAACTCCCCTGATTATCTTGCTAATGCGGGAGATCTTCTTCACTACGAGATTTTCTTCCGTAACATTGGCCAAAAAGCTACTCAGAAAAAGTTTCTTTTCGTGGAACTTGAAGGAGAGTTTTTTGACCTCTCCAGCCTAAAATCAGAAAGGGGAGAATACGGAAGAGGGGACAATACTATTATTTGGGACTGGAAAGTGGTTCCAGCTCTTCGCTTCCTTGATACTGAGGTCGAAGGAAAGGTGGAGTTCTGGATTAAGGTAAAAGAGGCAGAGGATATTTCAGATAAAATAAAAAGCCCCAGCTTGAGAGATGAAATCACCCTGGGAGGAGTTAAGAAAATCTTTGAGGTAAAAATCAATTCCCAGATAAAGCTCTGGCAGAAAGTTTATTTTGAAGAAGAGTTTTTTGGTAATTCAGGTCCCTTGCCACCAGAAACAGGGGGAAGGACAACCTACACGGTTTTGTGGCAGGTGGAAAATTCCTGGAATGATTTGAAAAATGTGAATGTAAAAAGCATTTTACCAAAGCAGGTCAAAGCAACCGGTAAAATTTTCCCGGAAGATGCTAAATTTACCTTTGATTCAAAATCCAGGCAAGCCCTTTGGAATATTGGGGAGATGGAGGCTTGGTTAGGTGATTCAGATATGCCTTTAACCCTGGCTTTTCAAATTGAATTCACTCCTGACTCTGCTCAACAAGGAGAAACGCCTGATTTGGTCGGGGAAGCCGAAGTTCTGGGAGAGGACGTCTGGACTTTAGAAATACTCCAGGAAGAAGCTCCTTCGGTTGACACCACCCTACCCAACGACGACACAGTAAGCGAGCAACAAGGAATAGTCCAATAAATTCTAATATGGCAGAGAAAATGGATAAAATTATATCTTTAGCTAAAAGAAGGGGATTTATTTTCCCTTCCTCTGAGATTTACGGAGGGTTTGGAGGAGTTTACGATTTCGGGCCATTGGGCTTTGAGTTGAAACAGAATATCAAAGAAGTTTGGTTGCGAACAATGAAAAGCCAGGAAAACATAGTTCCTTTAGATTCTGCTATTTTAATGAATCCCAAAGTTTGGCAGGCCTCGGGACATCTAACGGCTGGCTTTGCCGATGAATTGGTAGAATGTAAGTCCTGCCATAAAAGATTTAAGACTGATGAGATAAAAGGGAATAAATGCCCGGAGTGCGGAGGAGAAATTACCAAGCCAAAAAAGTTTAATTTAATGATGAAGACCTTTGTCGGAGCGGTTGAAGACGAAGCTGCCGTCACTTATTTAAGGGGTGAAACCTGCCAGGGAATTTATGTTAATTATTTAAATATCTTGAATTTAATGCGGCTCAAAATTCCCTTCGGGGTGATTCAGATTGGTAAGGCCTTCCGAAACGAAGTCAATCCCAAAAACTTTATTTTCAGAACCAGAGAGTTTGAACAAATGGAAATGGAGTGGTTCTGTGAGTCGAAAGAAGCTGCTCATTTTTTTGATTTTTGGAAAGAGCAGAGAATGAAATGGTACGAAGATTTAGGAATGAAAAAAGAAAATTTAAGAATTGTAGAAATACCAGAGGGAAAGAGAGCGCACTATGCTAAAAAACAAATAGACATTGAATATCATTTTCCATTTGGCTGGAAAGAAATTGAAGGGATTCACAATCGGGGAGATTTTGATCTCTCAAATCATGCAAAGCATTCCGGGGAAGACCTAAGATATTTTGACGAAGAATCAGGCCAGAAATATTTCCCCCATATTATTGAAACTTCAGTGGGGGTTGAGAGAGCTCTCTTTGCTTTTTTCTGCGATGCCTATCAGGAAATAAAAGGTGGCAGAACAAAAACAACCAAAGCAGTAAAAGAAGTTGAAATTTTATTAAAACTTGACAAATCTTTAGCTCCAATAAAAGTTGCTGTCTTGCCCTTGGTTAGAAATAAACCAAAATTAGTTAAAAAAGCCAAAGAAGTTTATCAAATGCTAAAACCTCATTTCACCTGCCAATATGATGAACTCGGTTCCATCGGTCGTCGCTACCGACGAGGCGATGAAATTGGCACAATCGCAGCTATCACCATAGATTTTGAAACCTTAGAAAAAGAGGATGTAACCATCCGCGACCGCGATTCCATGGCTCAAAAAAGGATAAAAATAAAAGACCTAACCAAAACCCTAAAAGAAAAATTAAAAGCTTAAATGCCTTTTAAGAAGACTACTCTCAAAAACGGACTCCGTATTATCACTATCCCCATGAAAAATACTAAGACAGTGACTATTTTGGTAGTGGTGGGAACTGGTTCCAAATATGAGGAGAAAGAAACAAACGGCCTCTCTCATTTTCTGGAGCATATGTTTTTTAAGGGAACCAAAAAAAGGCCAACCACTTTAAAAGTCGCTGAAACTTTAGATAAGATTGGCGGCGCCTACAATGCTTTTACTGGAAAAGAATTTACTGGTTTTTGGGCAAAGGTTGAGAAATCTCATTTAGATTTGGCTTTGGATTGGGTTAGCGATATTTTTTTAAACTCAAAATTACAAGCCCAGGAAATAAAAAGAGAAAAAGGAGTGATAATTGAAGAGATAAATATGTACCTGGATATGCCGATGAAATATATTGAAGACCTTTTTGAGAAGCTGCTTTACGGTGACCAGCCTGCCGGTTGGATGCTTGCGGGAGAAAAAGAGAATATCTTAAAACTTCAAAGAAAGCATTTTATAGATTACCTTAAAAACCATTATTCTGCCTTAAATACCATAGTTTGCGTGGCAGGCAATTTTAACCAGAGAGAGGTTAAGGAAAAAATTAAAAAATATTTCAAAAAAATCAGAAATACTCCTCCTCAGTCAAAATTAAAAGTGATAGAATTACAAGTTCAACCGAGAAGTTTGGTTCATCTCAAAAAAACCGACCAGACCCATCTTTGTTTGGGGGTGAGGGGATATAGTCTCGGGCAGCCTCAAATTTATGCTCAAGAAATTTTAGTTGCAATCCTTGGTGGAAATATGAGTTCTCGGCTTTGGATATCAATTAGGGAAAGAAAGGGTTTGGCTTATTATGTCCGAACTTCATCGGAACTCTACACTGACAGCGGCTACCTGGTTACCCAAGCCGGCATCCCACACAAAAATGTCAGAGAGGTCATCAGTTTAATTTTAAAAGAATACAAAAATATCAGAGAGAACAAAGTTCCTAAAGTAGAACTCAAAAAAGCCAAAGATTATCTAAAGGGAAACATGACTTTGAGCTTAGAATTATCAGATGCTCAAGCTTCTTTTTATACCGGCCAAGAATTATTAACCGGGAAAATTTTGACACCCAAAGAAAAATTTGCCAGAATTGATAAAGTAACCGTAACCGACGTTCAAAAAGCAGCCAAAGAAATTTTCAAACCAGAGAAGTTGAATTTAACCCTGATTGGACCACATAAAAACAAATCAGAATTTCAAAAGTTATTGAAACTCTAAACCTTAAACCATATGGACCAACAACCCACTTTTAATATTAGCTGGTCAACAATTTTTAAGATTATTGTTGTGGTAATTGTTCTCTATGTTCTTTATTTGATTAAAGATCTTATTGTCTGGTTTATTTTCGCCCTGGTCATTGGGATTTTGTTTAATTACCTGATTGACTTTTTGGAAAAGAAGAGAATTCCCCGGGTGGCGGCAGCGATCCTTTTATATTTTGGTGTGTTTGCTATTATAGGTTTCTTTATCTACAAAACAGCTCCTATTTTTCTTTTTGAAATTAAAGGATTTACTCAGAATCTTCCTCAATATCTTGAGAGGATTTCCCCGTTCTTTGAAAAGTTCGGAGTCCAGGCTTTCCAGAGCACCCAAGCCCTTACCGAAGTTCTGCAGGTCAATTTGGAGAAAGCCGGGGAAAATATTTTCAGCGCCGTGTTCAGTATTTTTGGTGGAGTTTTTTCTACCCTGCTTATTATCTTTTTGGCTTTCTTTATCTCATTGGAAAAAAATTTAATTGAAAAGGTATTAGCTACTCTCTCTCCTTCAAGATATAAGGAATATCTCAATGGTCTCTGGGGAAAGGCAAAGCAAAAAGTCAGCGGTTGGTTTATCTCAAGGGTAATTGGAGCGTTGTTTGTTGGCACCTCTACCTACCTTATCTTAAGAGTCCTTAATGTTGAGTATGCTTTAATTTTGAGTTTAATGGCAGGTATTTTGGATTTTATTCCTATTGTTGGTCCCCTTATCGCTGGTTTGATTATTGCTTTTATCGTTGCCCTAACCTCTCTTTTCCAGGCTGGCTTTGTTTTGATAGCTTTCTTCATTATTCAGTTATTAGAGAACAATCTTCTCTTACCACTCCTTTTCAAGAAATTCACCGGTCTGTCGCCGGTTTTGGTTTTGGTGGCTTTCGCTGTGGGAGCTACACTTTGGGGAGTTTTGGGGGCAATTTTGGCTATTCCTCTAGCTGGAGTTATTTTTGAGCTTTTAAAGGATTATCTCGTCAAAAAGAAAAGAGAAATCTTACAAGAACTCCCTTAATGCTTCTTAATAAAAGTTTATGAACACCCTTTATGTTGTAGCCACCCCTATTGGCAATCTCAAAGATATATCATTGCGCGCCCTGGAGATCCTGAAGGGCGTTGATTTAATTTTGTGCGAGGACACCCGGGTTACCCAAAAACTTTTGAATCATTTTGACATTAAAACCAAAACTTTATCTTATCACCAGCACTCAAAACTTAAAAAAATAAACTATATTTTAGAACTTCTTAAAGGAGGGAAAAATTTGGCTTTGGTTTCTGATGCTGGCACCCCCGGAATTTCTGACCCGGGAAACAAGTTGGTTGAAGAAGTGGTTGAGTCATTAAGTGCTCAGGTAAAAATTGTTACCGTTCCGGGTCCTTCAGCCATCACCGCAGCCGCCAGTATTGCTGGAGTCGCCATGGACAAATTCTTGTTTCTTGGCTTTCCGCCCCAAAAGAAAAAGAGGAAAAAATATTTTGAGGAAGTTATTAAATCAAAATACCCGGTAATCTTTTACGAATCACCTTACCGGATTTTGAAAACCCTCAGCGAGTTAAACCAAATGTTTCAAGTTTCAGGTTTCAAGTTTCAAGTAGTGGTTTGTCGAGAGTTGACTAAAAAATTTGAAACAGTCTACCGCGGAACAATCGAAGAGGTAATTGAGAAAATTAAAAAAGACCCGGTTAAGGGTGAATTTGTGGTTGTCATCTATCCCATTAGAAAATAAATAGCCACAGCTATTATCAAAGATGGACAGAGAATTTCCCAGAAAAGGGAAATTTTTCTGTCTTTAAAAAAATGAATTCTTTTCATAAAAGTATCGTGCAGTGTAAGTAATTTGTTTGAAAAAATTAAACCCAAAAGAACAAGGCCGTCCGGCAAGATAGCAAAAAATCCTCCTGTTCCAGCCAAGAAGAAGTTTTTTGAAATAATAAAAATGAGAAAAGCTCCAGTAGAAATATCTAAAAATACCTTTAAGAACTCTGGCAGCGATTTTTTCCATCGTTTCTCTTGAATATTTTCAATTGAATATTCTAAATGTGGGAAAAAATCCAAAAAATAATGGCTCAAAAAAGCCAATACCAAAGCTAAGGGTAAAAATTTAATATTTGTTGCAATTGCCGCTCCGACCAAAAGATGAGGAGTCAGAACCATGAAAATTTAACAAAAATATGATAAGATGATAAAATCATTGTAGCATATGCCAAAGACAAATAAAAAATTTATTTCAACTGCCATTGATTATGTCAATGCTTTTCCCCATGCCGGCCACGCCTTAGAAAAAGTTCAGGCTGATGTAATAGCTCGTTATCACCGACTATTAGGTGAGGATACTTTTTTTCTGACAGGTACAGACGAGAACAGCTTGAAGAATGTTCGAGCGGCTGAAAAAGAAGGAATAAGCGTAAAAGAGCTGGTAGATAGAAATACTAAGAAGTTTTATGAATTAAAAAATATCCTAAACTTATCTTTTGATGACTTCATTAGAGCTACTGAAAAACGTCATATTAAGGGAGCTCAAAAACTTTGGCGAGAGTGCCAAAAAGATATTTATAAAAAGCCTTACCGAGGGCTGTATTGTGTAGAATGTGAGGCATTTTACAAAGAAAACGAATTAGTAGACGGTCTTTGCCCCGAGCATAAAATTAAACCTGAGCTAATAGAAGAAGAAAATTACTTTTTTAAACTTTCAAAGTATCAAAATCAATTAAAAGAAATAATTGAAAGTGATGAAGTAAAAATAATCCCGGAAACTCGGAAAAATGAAGTATTAAGTTTTATTAATTCTGGACTTGAAGACATTTGTATTTCTAGAGCAGTAGAAAGAACTAAGGGATGGGGAATTGATGTGCCTGAAGATCCCTCTCAAAAAATTTGGTGTTGGTTTGATGCCCTCAGTAATTATATTAATGCCTTAGATTACGCAGAGGGAAGCAAAAAATTTCGAGAATGGTGGCAAGAAAATGAAAATAAATTACATATCATAGGAAAGGGAATTTTAAGATTTCATACTGTATATTGGATAGCATTTCTCCTTTCGGCAGAACTTTCCTTGCCCGAGACAATTTTTGTTCATGGATATCTAACTTCTGGTGGTCAAAAAATGTCCAAATCGCTCAGAAATGTCATTGACCCCTTTGAGCTGGTTAAAAAGTATGGTACCGACGCCGTTCGTTATTTTCTCTTGCGGGAAATTTCTCCAACCGAGGATGGTGATTTTACCTATGAGAAATTTGAAGGGAGATATAACTCGGATTTGGCTTCGGGCTTGGGTAATCTGACAGCCAGAGTTTTAACCATGGTGGGAGAGATAAACCCCAAACCCCAAACCCCAAACCCCAATTTTCAAAGAATAATTGACAGAACTTGGGAAAATTATAAAACGTCTTTAGACAATTTTAAATTTAATGAAGTGTTAAGTTCAATTTTGCAATTGAT
>JAUVXX010000005.1 GCA_030603395.1 bacterium
CATGATCATCTGGGGTGGCTTTGTCATCTTGTTTGCTACGGGAGACCCGGAAAAGAGGAAAAAGGGACAAGGGACAATTGTTTATGCCCTGATTGGTATAGCCGTTGCTTTGTTTGCCAGAGTAATTCCTTCCATTGTCAGGTTTATGATGGGTGTCTGAAAAGGGCGTTCTTAAGAAAATTAAACATGAAAATATTTCTTGAGGCAACTTTTGAGTTGCCTCAAGTTTTGCCCTCGTGGCGGAACAGGGAGACGCGTATGGTTTAGGACCATATCCCTTTTAGGGGTGCAGGTTCGATTCCTGCCGAGGGCACCAAAAAACTGGCTCGGAGCCAGTTTTTCTCTTTGGTTAGTTAGTTTACGGAGGACAGTCCTCCGCTAATTTTTATTCTGTTGTTTGAATGGTCACTTTCTTTTTCTTTATCTTTCTCACCCTGGGAATTTTCACCATTAAGATTCCCTTATTCAAAGAGGCCTTTATTCTTGAGATGTCAACGTCATCTGGTAAGATTACCTGTCTTGAAAAAGGTCCCCAAAAGCATTCCTGATAGAAATAATTTTTTTCGCTATCCTTGACTGGCTCTTTCCTCTCACCCTTTATCAACAACATCTCATTTTCCACAGAAACCTCTAGGTCTTCCAGCTCAATTCCAGCAATGGGAGACTGAACGCAAAACTCAGAGCCGGTTTGATAAACATCAACTGCCAGTTGGCCCTCGGCTTTCAACCAGCCAGTAGATTCTTTCTTGAGGGGAGGAGCAAGGATTTTCTCTGGTTTTTCCTTGCCCGCCGAAGCCTTGGCGAAGATGGGTTTCTCTTTCTCTCTTTCAACTTTCTCTTTCCTTACCTGCCCCGTAGCATCCCGAGAGGATTGCTTCGAGGGCTTAATTTTCTCCTTTTTTTCATCGGTAATCCCTATATCTCTTTTAAGTTTTTCAAAAAATGACATAGTGGTACTACTATATTTTGCAAACACTTGGCAACTTTTTCAATTTTTTAAACCAATAAGAAACCAATAAGCCGAGAGTGATTAAAATGAGAAGAGGTAGCAAGAATTTTTCCAGACCTCCTATTTTCATTATAGACCAGTTGTAAAGTCCATGCAAGATAGTTGCCATTGCCAAACCAACCACGAAAAGTTTTTTCCTTTGATGAGTATGGAAGAAAGATAGAGCTAAAAAATATCCCAAGGTACCCGAACATAAAGCATGCAGGAAGGTTGCTGAAACAAACCGCCAGCCCATTACTTCTAAGGCCTTTGTTGCAGTCAAAATAGGATGGTAATTACTCAAAACTAAGATGTTCTCCAGAGCAGCAAATCCCAGGGCAGAGATAATCATATAAAGCAAAAGGTCGGGGGGTTCGTCAAGTTCAGAGCTGTGGAAAACTCCCGCTCTGACTACCAGATATTTCAGATATTCTTCAATAAAAGCTCCTCCCAGAAAGATGATCAAAAGGGAACTTGAGATTATCCTTTGAAAACCTTTTTCTAAAAAAATGGCAAAAAAAGCAGCCAACATTCCCAGAAAGAAGATTTTCAAAATCATCCGGTTTGACTCGGGGTGGGCGTCTTTGCGGAGATAAAAAAATAGCCAGATAATGCTTGGCAAAAAACCGAAAAGATAAAGAAAATAAATCATAATATTTCTACTTCACAGTTAATTAGGCCAGGTTTCAATCATCAGGCATTTTTTCTTATTTTTCAGAGGCAATTTTTGATAGATTTCCTCGGTCACAAACGGCATAAAGGGATGCAAAAGTTTAAGGGAGGTTAGGAGAACGTAGTATAAAATTTTCTGGGTATTCTCTTTAGTTTTGACATTTGACATTTGGCTTTTGGATTTCTCTATGTACTTGTCGCAAAAATCATGCCAGAAAAAATGATATAAAGTTTGGGCTGCCTGACCAAACCTGAAATTTTCCAAATCTTTGTTAACCGATTTAATTGTCTTCTCAAGAACTTTCAATATCTTCTTATCAGCTCCAGTTAAATTTTTATCAGTTCCAATCAGCTTTTTATCAGTGTTAATCAGCGGCGGTTTATTCATTAGAATAAACCTCGTGGCATTCCAAATCTTATTAGAAAACTTTCTCTGACCGATTATTTTTTCTTCTGAGATTATAGTATCTTTACCAGAGCCAGTGCCAAAAACCAAAGCCATACGTAAAGCATCTGTTCCGTAAAGAGTAATTACGCCTAATGGGTCAATGACATTACCTTTTGATTTTGACATTTTTTGTCGGTCTTTATCTCTGACTAAGCCATGCAGATAAACATAACGAAAAGGTGCTTTTCCGGTACAGTAGATTCCCAACATAATCATCCTGGCCACCCAGAAGAATAGAATATCCCAGCCGGTCTCCATCACACTAGTGGGATAAAAATATTGAAAATCTTTAGTTTGTCTGGGCCAGCCAAAAACAGTGAAGGGCCATTGACCAGAAGAGAACCAGGTGTCAAGAGTGTCAGGATCTTGTTTTAATTTTTTACCTTTGCATTTTGGACAGGATTTTGGTTTTTCAATATCTACTGTTATTTCTCCACATTCACAATACCAAACAGGTATTCTGTGGCCCCACCAGATTTGTCTTGAGATACACCAATCTCTAATGTTTTTCATCCAGTGATAATACAGTTTCTTGTAATGGGTGGGGATAAATTCTATTTTTTTGTCTTCCACTGCTTTTATGGCAGGAGCTGCTAATTTTTTAGCCCTGATAAACCATTGTTCAGAAATTAATGGTTCAATAATAGTTTTGCATCGTTCACAAATCGCTATACGATGTTTGTAATTAAAATCAATTTTTTCCATTAAGCCCATTTTTTCCAAGTCTTTAGCAATTATCTTTCTTGCTTCCCTTACCTTCATTCCAGCATATTTGCCGGCTTTTTTATTGAGTTTACCGTCAAAGCCAATAACCTGGCGAATTTCTAAGTTGTGCCTTTGTCCAATCTCAAAATCATTAGGGTCATGAGCTGGCGTTACTTTTACTACTCCTGTTCCGAATTCAGGGTCAACTGCTTTATCAGCAACAACTTTGACTTCAGCTTTGCCTAAAACTGTTTGGATCTCAATTTCTTTTCCAACATATTTTTTATACCTTTTGTCAGCTGGGTGAACAGCTACTGCTGTGTCGCCAAATTTTGTTTCTGGTCTGACGGTAGCTAAAGTTAAAGGCCCATACTTTATATAATAAAGAGGGTCTTTTTTTTCTTGGTAAATCACCTCTAAATTGGAAAGGGCTGTTTGGCATCTGGGACACCAGCTTATAATTCGTTTGCCTCGATAAATAAGACCATCTTTATACATTTTTTTAAAGGTGTAAAAGACAGCTTTACTGATTTTTGGATCCAGGGTAAATTTTGAACGACTCCAGTCACAGCTAGCCCCCAACTTGCGCAACTGGGTTTCCATTACTTTTTTGTTCTCCATTGAAAATTTATAAGTTTGTTTATAAAATTCCTCTCTACCCAACTTCAATCTTGATTTACCTTGTTTAGCTAACTTTTTTTCGTAAGTCACTTGAGTCATAATGCCGGCATGGTCAGCTCCAGGCAGCCACAAAACTTCTTTCCCTTTCATTCTTTGATAACGAGTCATAATATCTTCCAAGGTAACAAAAACAGCATGGCCAATATGTAAAATTCCATTGGCATTTGGCGGGGGCATAATAATGCAAAAAGGCTGTTTTTTGCTTTTTGGACTTGCTTTTAGAAATCCTGATTTTTCCCAGAGCTGGTAAATTTTATCTTCTACCTGTTTTGGATTGTAAGTTTTAGAAATTTTCATGATATTCTTAAATTAGCCTCAGCTTTGATTTTTTGCCAATTTTTTGAAGCTTCTTTTCTGCGGAAATAAGCTGTTATGCCAATCATGACTGCGTTGTCGGTGCAGAATTGGATATTAGGTGTTAGATATTGGATATTGGGAATTTCTTTTTTAATTTTTTCTTTGAGTTGTTTTCGCAGTTCATTGTTGGCGGTCACCCCTCCACCAAGCACTATACTTTTTGCCTTGCAATCCTTGGCTGCTTTGATAGTTTTTTTGATTAAAACATCAATAATCGCCTGCTGGATTTTCTTGGCCATCTCTCTAACATATTCTTTTGAAGCTCTCACTTTTTTTGACCTCTTTTTAAACTCGTATAGAACAGCAGTTTTGAGTCCAGAAAAAGAGAAATCGTAATCTTTACTATTTATCATCGGCCGTGGCAACTTTGTTCGATATTTCGCTGTCGCTTCAGGCGACTCCCCGTAGGGTCCTATTTCGACATTTCGACATTTCGCTGCTGCAGCCGCTATGGCGGGTCCTCCCGGATAGGGGAGGCCCAAAACTCTGGCTGTTTTGTCAAAACATTCTCCGGCTGCGTCATCCCTGGTTTCACCAATAATTTTGTATTTACCAATATCATTCATCAAAATCAATTGAGTATGCCCACCACTCACCACCAAGCACACAGCCGGAAAGATTTGACATTTGAGCTTTGACATTTGACATTTGCCAACAAAGTTGGCAAAGATGTGTGCTTCCATGTGATTAACAGGAATAATCGGCAGGTTCCTTTGTTGAGCTAAATCTTTGGCAAAATTTATCCCGGTCCATAAACACGGTTCAAGCCCCGGTCCAATCGTTACTGCCACAGCGTCAATTTTCGGTTTCTTAGCTTTATTTAAAGCTTTTTTAAGCACCACTGGCAGATTCTTTTGGTGTTCTCTTTTAGCCAAACTTGGATAGACCCCTCCGTATTTTTGGTGAATTTTCACTTGCGAGGAAACAACGTTTGAGAGGATTTCAAATTTAGCATTTTTGACATTTGAGCTTTGACATTTGACATTTAGTATACTTATGCAGGTATCGTCACACGAAGTGTCAATGGCTAAGATAATCATGTCTTTATTTTACGGGAAATCTTGCCCTTCAGCAAGTTCAGGGCAATACTGAGTCCGTCGAAGTATTGTAATTTTTCAATTTTTGAGTTAGAATTTATTGAGCGGCCCTGTCGTCTAGTGGTTTAGGACGTCGCGCTTTCAATGCGAAAACACGGGTTCGATTCCCGTCAGGGCCACTTTTAAATATGGAGAATTATCTCGAGATTAGTCGGGCTTCCGACCTCCCCAAACTAAGGGAGAGGTGGCTCTATCGTTTTTTTGAAATTTTGCCGGGAGCTCTAAGCTTAACTACCCTAAGTTTTGCCCTGCTTTTTTCCTGGTTAAAGCCGGTCTGGGTGGCTTTTTTTATTATCCCCCTGTGTCTTTATTGGGCCTTAAAAGTTATCTATCTTTCTCTGTATCAAGTTACCTGTTTTAGGCGAATGAAAAAAAATCTTAAGGTTGACTGGCAAAAAAAGCTTGAAGATGTTCGCCATTGGCAGAATATTTACCAATTAGTTATCCTGCCCATGTACCAGGAGGATTGGGGGGTGGTTAAAGAAACCTTAGAGTCCCTCAAAGATTCAATTTATCCCAAAGACAGAATGATAATAGTTTTAGCTCAAGAAGAAAGAGCAGGGGAGAAAGTAAGAGAGATTGCCGAAGTTGCTGGCAAAGAATATGGAGATTGTTTTTACCGATTTTTAACCACTTGCCATCCTAAAGACATTGAAGGGGAAGCCATCGGTAAAGGGTCAAATGTGGCGTTTGCTGGCAAAGAAGCAAAGAAACTAATTGATGAGCTCAAAATCCCTTATCAAAACGTTATCATTTCAAACTTTGACATTGACACCAAGGTTTCCCCCCAATATTTTCTTTGTTTAACTTATCACTACTTAACCTCAGAAAATCGGTTAAGGAGCAGCTTCCAGCCCATTCCGGTCTACCACAACAATATCTGGCAAGCCCCGGCTTTCAGCAGGGTTGTGGCTACCAGCAATACTTTCTGGCAAATGATGCAGCAGGAAAGACCCGAGCAGGCGGTCACTTACTCTTCCCATTCCATGCCCTTTAAAACTTTTCTGGAGGTGGGTTATCCGCACAATTTAGTGCCTGACGACTCCCGAATATTCTGGAAATCCTTTTTTAAATATGATGGGGATTACCGAGTTGTCCCCCTATACTATCCGTTGTCTATGGACGTGGTAGACGCTTCAAGCTTTTTTAAAACTTTTGTCAATCAGTACAAACAACAGAGAAGATGGGCTTGGGGCTGCACCGAAATCCCTTATTTGCTTTTTGGTTTTTTGAAAAACAAAAAAATCCCTTTGAGAAAAAGGATTTTCCACTCTTTTATTGCCCTTGAGGGATTTTGGTCTTGGGCTTGTGCCTCTATTTTAATTTTGTTTCTGGGTTGGCTGCCTTTACTTTTAGGCGGGGAAGAATTTAACGTCACCATACTTGCCTACAACCTTCCCAGATTAACCGGCAGAATTATGACCTTTGCCATGTTTGGTATGGTTTGCGCCATCATCCTCAACATACTTCATTTACCCCCTCGGCCCAAGGGAATTTCTCCCCTGAAAAACCTTTCCATGATTTTTCAATGGCTGTTTCTACCCCCGGTTTTAATAATCTTTGGCTCCCTGCCAGCATTAGACGCCCAGGTTCGCTTAATGTTCGGCAAATACATGGAATTTTGGAATACCCCCAAAGTCCGGAAAAACCTCAAAGAAACAGAGGACAGTCCTCTGTAAATTTATTCCAGATGGATTCTTTTTTTGAACTTTTTTAATCTCTCTTTCAAAGGGGAGTATTTTTTTAGGTCGGGGTCCTCGGCTAAAAGTTCTTGGGCTGCCTGTCGGGTTTTTTCAACCAAGGGGAGGTTTTTTAAATTCTCCATAGCCAAATCAGGAATTCCCCACTGTTTCACTCCCGACAAACTTCCCGGACCCCGGATTTCCAAATCTTTTTGAGCTAATTCAAAGCCATTCTCTGTTTTGACAATTGCCTCCAATCTTTGGCGAGTTTTTCTGGCAGGAGAGTCGGTGAACAAAAAGCAATAAGATTGCACGTTTGCTCGGCCAACTCTTCCCCGAAATTGATATAGTTGAGCCAGGCCAAATCTTTCAGCCCCTTCAATCATCATCACGGTGGCTCCCTGAATATCAATACCAACTTCAACCACCGAGGTTGAAACCAAGATGTCAATCTTTTTATTTTTAAAATCTTTCATTATCTTTTCTTTTTCTTTTGTTTTCATTCTGCCGTGCAGCATTCCTACTTTCAGCTCAGGAAAAATCTCTTTCCGCAATTTTTCGTATTCCTCTTTAACCGCTTTTGCTTCAGCCCACCCCAAAATATCTTTCTCTCCTTTTTTGTCTTTCTCAGCTTGATTGTTTCCAGCTTCAATCCGGGGGCAAATGACAAATACCTGATTGCCAAGTTTTACCTGCTCTTTTATAAAATCGTAAGCTTTATTTCTGTCTTCGGGAGGGATGACCTTGGTAATTATTTTTTTCCTTCCCTTGGGCATTTCATCTAAAATTGATAAATCCAAATCCCCATAAACCGTTAAAGCCAAAGTTCGGGGGATAGGAGTGGCGGTCATTGATAGCAAATGAGGAATAAGTTTTTCTTCTCCGGCGCGACTCGTGCTAAGTTTAGCTCGCTGCTCCACCCCAAAGCGGTGTTGCTCATCAATAATACAAAGGGCTAAATTTTTAAACTTCACTTTATCCTGAATTAAAGCATGGGTACCGATCAAGATGTCAATTTCTCCCTTCCTTGCTTTATCCAAAAGTTTTTGTCGAGAAATTTCCAAAATCTCATTTTCCAGTTTTTGAGCAACAATTTTATCTTCCTTACCGGTCAAGAAAGCAATTTTTACCTTAAAAGGTTTTAACAGTTTTATTACCTCTTGAAAGTGCTGTTTGGCTAAAATCTCGGTTGGCGCCATAAAAGCTGTCTGGAAACCTGCCTTAACCACATTTAAGGCAGCTATTACTCCCACCACGGTCTTGCCCGAACCAACATCACCTTCCAAGAGGCGCGACATTGGTCTTGGTTTTTCCAGGTCCTTTAAAATCTGCCAGGTGCATTTTTTTTGAGCGTCCGTCAGTTTAAAAGGTAAAAAGCTGACAAATTCTTTAGTTAACTCAACATTTAAGGGGATGGCCGGAGCTTTTTCTTTATTCAATCTCAATCTTTCTTTTAAAACCGAAAGCTCAATTAAAAAAAGTTCCTCAAAAGAAAAACGAGCCCTGGCTTTTTCTGCTTGAGCGACTGAATCGGGGAAGTGAACTTGCCAAATCGCCTGTTTAATTGGTAAGAAGTTTTCAGCTTTAATTATTTTTTCTGGCAGAATCTCCGGGATTTTGTTTTTAAATTCTAAAAGTAGGGGTTTTAAGATATAGCGGAGCCAGCGAGAGGACAAACCTTCTGTTTCAGGGTAAACCGGGACAAGCCGTCCAGTATGAGTTAAACTCGATATTTCGATATTTCGAAATGTCGATATTTTTTCATAAGCCGGGTTAGACAAGAAAATTCCCTTGTCTCCAAAACTAACTTTGCCAGCCAGACAGACCACATCACCTTGCTTTAAGGTTTTTATCAGATAGGGTTGATTGAACCAAACAACCTTAATGGCTGATGAGTTGTCTTGAACAATGGCTTGGGTCAAAATCATTCTTCTTTTCCAGGTTCTTGAGCTTTTAATCTCTAAAATTTTTCCCAAAACACAGCAGGTCTCATTTAATTTAACCTTGGCAATGGGAATGATATCTGAAAAATCCTCATAACGATAAGGAAAATGCCTGAGTAAGTTCTCCACCGTCTTTATGCCCATTTTTCCAAGTTTCCTCAAAAAACTCGGTCCAACCCTGGAAATTTCTTTAATTGAAGTATCTAAGTCCATGAAAAAATTGAATATTAATCCAATTCAGCTTACAATTTAATTATACGTTAAACAAGTTCTAATCCAAAAATATGAAATACAACAAACTTGTTCGGGATAAAATTCCTGAGATTATTAAGCAGAAAGGGAAAGTCCCAATTACCCATATTGCTGATGATGAAGAATATTGGCAAAAATTGAAAGAAAAACTTAAGGAAGAAGTTGATGAATTTTTAAAAGATAACAAGGAAGAGGAACTTGCTGATATTTTAGAGATAATTTATGCTATTTGTGATTTTAAGAAAATTGACAAACAAGAATTGGAAATTCGCCGCAAAAAGAAAGCCGAAAAAAGAGGCAGTTTCAAAAACAAAATAATCCTCGACGAAACAAAATAATAGTATGAAAACATCGTTTCATAGAATTTATACCGAGGACAAACTGGAATTACATGGACTTCTTTATGAGCCTGATAAAAAAACAACAACAGTTTTAGCTCAAGTTCATGGAATGGGAGGAAATTTTTATCAGGATAGTTTTTTCGATGCCTTAGCGAAAATTCTTCCAGAAAATGATATTGCCTTTTGCCCATTTAATAATCGGGGAGCTGGGCTTATAACTACTTTTAGGAGACCAAAGAGTAATGGAGAGGTTGAATATGTTAGATTTGGCACATCTAAAGAAAAATTTGAATATTGTGTTTTAGACATTAAGGCCCATTTAGATTTTTTAGAAAAGCAAGGTTTTACTAATATTCATCTTTGTGGTCACAGTCTGGGGACCTGTAAAGTAGTTTATTATTTAGCAAAGACCCAAGACCAAAGAGTAAGATCTTTAATTTTACTTTCTCCGATTGATATGCTGGGATTGGTAAGGATGGACAAAAAGAGGTTTGAAGAAGAAATTAGTACTGCAGAGAAAATGGTAAGTGAAGAAAGGGGTGATAAGTTAATGCCTAGAGATGTTTGGGACGAATATCCTATTACCGCCAACAGTTATCTCGATCTTTTCGGAGATAGTTCTGAGACAGCCATCTTCAATTTTTTTAACCCCAAGGATAAATTTGAAAAGCTTTCCAGAATCTCTTACCCGATTTTTAGTGTGATGGGCAAAAAAGATGATTCTTTCGTCGTGCCAATAGAGGATACTATGAGGATTATTAAGGAAAAAGCAAAATCGTCTCCGAGGTGCGAGTATAAAATTTTAGGCGATGCTAATCACAACTATATAGGATACGAGCAACAACTTGCTGATACTATATTAAAATGGATAAGCAGTTTTTGAGCAATTTTGATAAACTCTCCGGCTTTCAAAAAAGAAAACGAAATTAGTAGATTATAACTTTATTCAAAATATTTTTAACATGCCGGTTTTGATAAATTTTAAAATTTGCGATAACTCTGAAGATTGTAACGGGATAGAGGTTTGCCCAACTGGTGCCTTTTATTGGGATAAAAAGAAAAAAACCATTGCCATTGATAATTCCAAATGTACAAGTTGCGGAGTATGTGAGGAAGCTTGTCCGGTTGGCGCAATCAGGGTAGCCAAAGATGAGAAAGAATACCAGAGAATAAAAAAAGAAATCGAAAAAGACACGAGGAAACTTTCTGACTTATTTATTGACAGATACGGAGCCACTCCAATCCACCCGGCTTTTTTAATTCCCCAAAGCAAGTTTGACGTCCAGATTTTAAGGTCAACTAGACCGGCTGTCGTGGAGCTATTTAACAACGAATCAATAGAGTGTTTGCTTTACTCTATTCCTATAAAAGAATTATTTAAGAATGTTGATATGAAATACAAAAAAATGGAAATAAAAGAAAAATCTTTACTTAAGAAATATAAAGTAAAGAAACTTCCTTCTTTATTATTTTTCAAAGATGGAAAATTGGTGGCTAAAATAGATGGCTATTACGATAATAAACAGAAAAAAGAAATAAAAGAGAAGGTAAACAAAATTCTTTCTAAAATTAAGTAATATCTCATAAAACAAAAATACAGAGGACTGTCCTCTGTATTTTTTGTGCCCTCGAGAGGAGTCGAACCTCTATCACAAACTCCGCAAGTTCGCATTCTGTCCATTGAACTACGAGGGCATTCCTCTTTGACGATATCATAAAAATTATTATTTTTCCAGTTGATTTATTAAAATTTTGATGGTAAGGTAGAAATACAGGAGGAGTCGGATAACGGTATTCCAGTGGCTTGCTAAGCCATCGCCGTGTAAAAAGCGGCTTGTGAGTTCGAATCTCACCTCCTCCGCTTTTTTAGGAGGGGTCGGATAATGGTATTCCACTAGTTTTGAAAACTAGCACCCGAAAGGGTATGCGAGTTCGAATCTCGCCCCCTCCGCATAACAAAAAACCGACACCAGCCGGTTTTTTTGTTACTCTCTTGCGACAACAATGCCCCAGACTTCTTTGGCCCCTGCTTTCCTAAGAATTCTGGCGCACTCTTCCATGGTACTTCCGGTGGTGAAAACGTCATCAACTAAAAATACTCTCTTTCCCTGAATTTCCTGGGGATTCTTAACCGTAAAGACCCCTCTAATATTTTTCTCTCTTTTTTCTTTCTTAAGCTCAACTTGTGGTTGAGTTTGTTTAGTTTTTATGAGATTATTATTTAACAAGGGGATTTTGTAGAATTTGGAAAGTACTTGAGCGATTAAAGCTGCTTGATTGAAGCCTCGCCATCTTTCCCTGAATTTGGCAAGGGGAATGGGTAAAAAAACCGAGTTTTCCTTGTTTTGGGAAATTAGCTTGTTCTCTGACAGAAGAAAATGTGCTATGATTAAAGAAGTTAGGGGAGAAGTTAGATTTTTTAAAAAAGGTTCATATTTGAATTTGCTGATTAATTTTTTAACCAGAGGATTTTGATAGGAGGTGGCAGAAAATATTCCAGAGAGCTTCATTTTTCGATGGCTGAGACAGGTCCCCTCTGTAAAAACTCTTTTAGGAGTTTGACAGAAAGGGCAGTAGTTAAATTCTGAAAGGTCAATTGAGCTTAAACAATCTTCACAGACAAGGGCTCCTTCCCTTTTACAGTTAAGGCAGAATTGTGGAAAGAGAATGTGGACTAAAAATTTTTTCAGCATAGTAATCATTAATATTACCACAATATTTGTGCTAAAATAAAAAAAATGGGGATTTTTTCAAAAAGATGTTTGGGAATAGATATCGGAGCTTCTTCCATAAAGGTAGTTGAGATTTCTGGTGGTGGCAGGAGAAAGAAATTGGAAAATTATGCTGAGTTCCAGCTTCCCTTACAAGAGCCGCCTTTAAGTTTGTTTCATAAAAAGGAGCTGATTCTTTTGAGTGAAGAAACTTCAGAGATTTTGGAATGTTTATTCAAAAAAGCCAAGATTAAAAAAAAGAAAGTTGCTCTCTCTCTTCCTGATTTCTCTACTTTCTTTACCACTTTTAATTTGCCCCCGATGACGGAAGCCGAAGTCCCTCAAGCGGTAGAATTTGAAGCGCGCCATCATGTCCCCCTGCCTTTATCTGAAGTTACCTTTGACTGGCAGGTAATTGAAAGAGAGAAGATTCTTCCCGGAATTAAATTAAAGATATTGTTGGTGGCTATTCCCAATCGGGTTTTGGCAAGTTATCAAAAATTAGCCACTTTATCCCAACTTGAGGTTGAAGGAATGGAAGCTGAAGTTTTTGGGCTGATGCGCTCTTCCATCCCTAAGGAACTCAATAAAAAGCCCGTTTGTTTGGTGGACATCGGCTGGGAGAGCACCACCGTCAGTATTGCCCAGGGAGGAACCCTGAGGTTGAGTCACAGCTTTGATATTTCGGGCAAGGAGTTTACCAGAGCTCTTTGTGAAAAGTTGAATATTGACTGGGAAAAAGCTGAAAATCTCAAGAAAGAGCACGGCTTAGATCCCGAAAAAAAAGAAATTTTTGATGCTTTAGTTCCCAAGGCAAATGAAATTGCCAGAGAAATAAATGGGGTTTGTCAAAGTTTTCAGCAAACCGAAGGGAAAAAAGCAGAGGATGTTATTCTGGCCGGGGGAATGGTTTCCCTTTTTGGTCTAAGGGAATACCTGAATGTCCAGCTTAAAAAAAATATCCAGATTACCGATCCTTTTGCCAAGGTTTCTTTTCCTTCCATCTTAAAACCCCGGCTCCAGAAATTAGGACCTTCTTTTGGGGTCGCTCTGGGGGTAGCTTTAAGGGGTATCACCACTTAATTATATGCCAAAAGAACCATTTGCCAGAATTATTCCCAAACCCAGACCGAAAACACCATTTTCTGTTAGCTTTCTTTTTTACTTTGCCATCTTGCTGGTAATTATTTCAATTGGAGGGTTTTTCTTTTTGGAAAGCCAGATTTCTTCCCAGAGAGAAAGGAAAGAAGAACTGGAGAGACAAATCGTAGAATTGGAAGGAGAGGAAGAGAAAAAATTAGAAGAAGAAATTTTATCCTTTGGAGAAAAAATTAAAATTTTCAAGGAGATTTTTGCCAACCATAAAATTAGCTCAAATTTCCTTTCCCTGCTTGAAAGTTCCTGCCACCAAAAAGTTCAATTGACCAGCTTAAATTTAGCTACTGAAAATGGTCGGGTTAATTTGCAGGGAAAAACTGAAAGCTTCCAAACCCTGGGGGAACAATTTCTCATTTTTTCTGAAAATGAGAAATTGGAAAACCTTATTTTATCTAACATCTCTTTGGATAGGGAGGGGAAGATTAACTTTAGCTTAATTTTCTCCCTTCTCTTGGAGGTTTTAAAGAAATGAAAAAAAGTTTTAGCATCCCTATTTTATTATTCGTAGTTTTACTTTTGGCGATTTTCCTTGTCTGGCCGCAATACCAGGAATTTAAAGATTTGAAGGAACAAGTTGACGAAAAACAAGCCGAACTTTCTGAAACTGAAGAATATCTTTCAGAGCTTAGTCAAATTTCAGAAAAGCTAAATGATTATCAAGATTCTTTAAAGAAAATTGAGTCGGCTTTGCCTCAGGACTCTTCCTTGCCTTCTCTATTGAATTTCTTTCAGAAAGAAAGTTCAGAAAATGGGCTTTTGTTAAAAAATATCAACCAGACAGAAGGAAAAAGAAAAGAAGAGCCAAAAGGAATTTTAGCCAAAGTTAAAGAAACCTACATTAATCTCAGTCTTACAGGGACCTATCCATCCTTGAAGGGGTTTCTGGAAAGCCTGGAGAAATCCTCAAGATTAATTGAAGTTGAAAATATTTCTATTGATACTGCCGGAGAAGAATTTCCAGAGTACAACATTTTAATTAAAGTTCATCACATGTAACATGCCAGGAATTGCGGAACAAAATAAAACTCTTAAATATTTAATTTGGGGTGTGGTCTTGGCAGGAATTATTATTCTAATTTACTCCTGGTGGTGGCGTCCCAAGCCTCTTTCTCTTCCTCCTGTTCCCAAACCTTTCCCATCCGTTAAGATTGACTTTGAATTTCTGGAGAGCCAGGAAGTCAAAGATATTTTACCCTTTGAGGAGATTTCCCTCCCAGAAGAAGTTGGTCGAGAAAACCCCTTTGAACCCTACTAAAAATTTATACTCTCCAGTACCTATGGACCTTATTTCTCAATTAGTTAAACAAAGAAAATTAAAGAAAAGAGAGGGAGCTCAGTTGAAGATGGAAGCCAAGGAAAAAGAAAAGACCCAAGAGGAGTTAATTTTAGAGAAGAAAATTTTATCGGAGAATGCCCTATTTCAACTCAAAAGCAAACTGACCGGAACTCCTCTGCGAGAAACTCTGCCAGAGAAAATTCCCCCCGAGATTTTAAATATTATCCCCAGAGAGTCAGTGGAATATTATAAAATAGTCCCCCTGCTTTTAAGAAAAAAAGAAGAGGTTTTGGAGGTAGGCATGGTTTACCCTGATGACCCTAAAGCAGTGGAGGCCTTAAAATTTTTAACCAGGCAGCAAAAGTTACATCCCAAAATTTTTCTAATCACTTTCTCTAATTTCAGAAAATATCTTGAGCAATTCCGAGCTCCCAAAAAGGAAGTAGAGAAAGCTTTGGAAAGATTGGAAGAAGAAATCAGACCGGAAGGGGGAAAAGCCATAAAGAAAGCCGAATTTGAGAAATTGGTTGAGGAAGCTCCGGTTATCAAAATGGTAGGGGTTATTTTGCGCCAAGCTATTGAAGGCAAGGCTTCTGATATTCACATTGAGCCGACCAGGGAGAACGTCAGAGTCAGATACCGCTTAGATGGAATTTTGCACTCCTCCCTTATTTTGCCCTTAAAGGTTTTGCCAGCCATCGTGGCTCGCATTAAGATTCTAAGCCGGCTTAGAATTGACGAAACCAGAATTCCCCAGGACGGTAGGTTCTCTGCCAAGATTGGAGAGAAAACCATTGACTTTCGAGTTTCCACTTTTCCCACCACCTTGGGGGAGAAGGTAGCTATTAGAGTTCTTGATCCCACCGAGGGTCTAAAATCTTTAATTGATTTGGGTTTGAGTGAGAGAAATTTTAAGGTGGTCAAAGAAGCCGTCAAAAAGTCCTACGGCATGATTTTAGCTACCGGTCCCACTGGCTCCGGAAAAACCACCACCTTGTATTCACTTTTCCAGCTTTTAAACAAAGAAGGAGTGAACATTGTTACTTTGGAAGACCCGGTAGAGTATTTTATTGACGGGGTTAACCAATCCCAGATTAGACCAGAAATTGAATATACCTTTGCCAAGGGTTTGCGGCAGATTGTCAGACAAGACCCTGATATTATTATGGTAGGGGAGGTTCGAGACGAAGAGACGGCCGCCTTAGCCATTCATGCTGCTTTAACCGGCCATTTGCTTTTGTCAACTTTGCACACCACCAATGTCCTTGGGGTTATTTCTCGGTTAATTGATATGGGAGTGAAGCCATTTCTTATTCCTCCCACCTTGAGTTTAGCCATAAGCCAGAGATTGGTCCGTGCCCTTTGCCCTTTCTGTAAAAAGAGAGTGAGGGCTCAGGGAGAAGCAAAAGATTATATCTTAAGCAAACTTAAAAATTTACCAGCCAGTGTAGCTGAGAAAGTCAGGGTTGGCAAGACCATCTTTATCTATCAACCCCAGGGTTGCAAAAAATGTAATTCCAAGGGATATTCGGGAAGAACCGGAGTTTATGAAGTTATCAAAATGACCGATGCCTTGGCTGAAATAACCATTCAAAATCCAACTGAAAGTCAGATTCTAAAAGAGGCAAGAGCCCAGGGCATGGTTACCATGGAAGAAGAAGGGGTGTTAAAGGTTTTAAAAGGCATTACTTCCCTGGAGGAAGTGATGAGGGTTGCGGAAGAAAAGTAATTTTGTGAAACAAATTCTCTTAATTGAAGATGACCCGTTTTTGATAGATATTTATAGCCAAAAATTGACCAAAGCCGGATTCAAAGTTGAGGTAGCCAAAAATGGAAAAAGCGCTCTGCAATCTCTCCGAGAGAGAAAGCCCCAGCTGGTAATCTTAGATATTGTTTTACCGGGGATTGAAGGCTGGGAGATTCTAAGAAAAATCAAAAAAGACCGTAGCTTAACTGGTTTAAAAGTAGTGGTGCTGAGTAATTTGGGACAGAAAGAGGAGGTGGAGAAAGGATTGAAATTGGGGGCAGTCAAATATTTAATTAAGGCTCACTATACCCCGGGCGAGGTCGTCAGGGAAATAGAAAAAGTCATAACTAATTCTTAAATCAATGAACTATCCAACTCAACTCAAAAGACTTTTGGGGCTGGCTATCAAGAAAGAGGCCTCTGACCTCCACCTTTCGGTCGGTCACCCGCCAGTTTTGAGAATAATTGGCAACTTGTCTAATGTTGAGGGGGAAGGGGTGATCACTCCCAAAGATTCTCAAGGACTCGCTCTCAGCTTAATGGTACCTTCGCAGCAAGAAAAATTTTTAAAAGAAAAAGAAATAGATTTTGCTTATGAATTTGAAAAGAAAATCAGGTTCAGGGTAAATGCCTTTTTTCAGAGGGGATATGTCAGTATTGCTTTAAGGCTTATTCCTTCAAAAATCAAAACTATTGAGGAATTAAAGCTCCCGCCTATTTTACATAAATTTACCGAAGCTCCCCAGGGATTTGTTTTAATCACCGGAGCTTCCTCTCAGGGAAAATCTACCACTTTGGCTGCCTTAATTGATGAAATAAACCATCAGCGGAGGGAACATATCATTACTATTGAAGACCCCATTGAGTATGTCTTTCAGGGCGACAAATGTTTAATTGACCAAAGGGAGGTTGGGGTAGATACGCCAAGTTTTGCCAAAGCCCTGAGGTCCACCTTGCGGGAGGATCCGGATGTCATTATGGTTGGAGAGATGAGGGACCTTGAAACCATCTCAACCGCCATCACCGCAGCCGAAACCGGTCACCTTGTTTTTGCCACCTTGCATACCAATTCTGCCTCACAAACCATCCATCGAGCCATTGATGTTTTTTCTCCCCACCAACAAAATCAGATAAGAGCTCAATTGTCGGGCTCTCTGTTGGGAGTGGTCTCTCAAAGATTGCTGCCTTCAATTAAGAAAGAGTTTGTGCCGGCTTGTGAGATTATGTTGTCTAATCATGCCGTGGCTAATTTAATTCGGGAGAACAAAATCCATGAGATTCCTTCCGTCATTGAAACTTCAGGGGAGATGGGAATGATTCCCTTCAATAAGTCCTTAACCGAATTGGTCAGGAAAAAAGAAATTTCAAGAGAGACCGCCCTGCAATATTCCTTCAGCCCCAAGGATTTAGAAGCCCGACTCGAAAAAGCATGAAATTTGCCTACAAAGCCAGAACCAAAGAGGGAAGAATTCAGAGAGGAACCATTGAGGCCTCTTCTCGTAAAGTTTGCCTTAGTATCCTGGAAAAATATGGATTTTACGTAACTTCCTTGCGGGAGGCAGGAAAGGGAGGATTTTTGATGGGAAAGATTTCTCTGCGAAAAACATCCGCCAAAGATATTGTCAGCTTCAGCCGTCAATTCTCAGTGATGCTAAAATCCGCCATTCCTCCGGTTGAGGCCTTGCGGGCTCAGGTGGCTCAGACGGAAAACCCGGTTTTTCGAGAGAAAATTTTAAAAATGGCAGAGACAGTGGAGACCGGAAGCACGCTTTCGCAGGCCTTTTCTCTCCATCCAAATATCTTTGACCCTTTTTTTATAAACATAGTCAAATCTGGAGAGGCGACCGGTAAGGTGGCCGACTCCCTGGATTATTTAGCCAACCATTTAGAATCAGAATACAATCTTTCGCAGAAAATAAGGGGAGCCATGATTTATCCTGCTTTTGTGATTGTGATTTTTATTGCCGCCTTCTTTTTGGTAACTTTTTTCATTGTTCCCCGATTGACTGAAGTTTTAGAGTCCTTTGGAGGAAAACTTCCCCTAAGCACAAGGTTGCTAATCCTTCTATCCGACTTTGTCAGGAAAGGCGGTTGGGTTGTTATCCTTGTCGTTTTTGGCTCATTATTTTTTATTCCCCAGTATCTCAAGGGGTCTCCGAAGAGTAAAAATTTTTATGATAGAATTTCTCTGAAAATACCAATCCTGGGAGATTTTTATAAGAAAATTTATCTTGTTCGCTTTTGTGAAAACCTTTCGGTGTTAATTAGAGCCGGCTTGCCCATAACTCAAGCTCTGAAAATAACCGAAGGAATCATAGGCAGCGAAGTTTACAAAAAAATTATCATTGAGGCGCAGGAAAGAGTAGCTCGGGGGGAGAAGATAAGTTCTGTCTTCTCGCAATATCCACAATACGTCACCACCTTCACCACTCAAATGATTTCAACCGGAGAAGAAACCGGGAAGTTAGAACAAACCCTGATGAACGTGGTTAGTTTTTATCGAGCAGAAATAGAAAGGGCTGCTGACAACCTGACCAGTATTTTAGAGCCACTTTTAATTGTGATTTTGGGAATTGGCATAGCCGTAATGGCAGTTTCAATTTTTATCCCTTTATTTCAAATGGGAATGGGAGGCTTTGGAGCAATGTGAAGCGTTTTGTCCAAGAGCGCAAGTCGCACGTAGCGCGATTGGCAACAAAACCTTTACCCCGCACATAAAGCGTTATGTGCGGGGTGTAAGAACTTGTAACGCTCCTTCGTCGCTAACAATTTCTAACACATGAAAAACAAAGGGTTCACTTTAATTGAATTATTGGTGGTTCTGGTTATTATTGGAATTTTAGCTTCAATTGTTTTGGTTCAATTTCCCGAGGCCATCAGGAGAGCCAGAGATGGTCGGGTTATTTCTGATATGGGTCAATTTAGAACCCAAACCATAATTTTGTATAGCACCCAAGAAAGTTATGCTCAAGTTAATTGTACTGTTATAGGAACCCTATGCGATTGCTTGGATTCTACCATTGAGTATCTCTGTAATGATATTGAACAAAATATTGCCCAGGGAGATGATTTGGTAACTTATGTTCAAAGTGATGGTCAGGGGTTTTGTGCGGCAGTTCATTTAGGGGGTTCTGGCAGATATTTTTGTGTAGATGGAGAATTACACGCCAAAGAATACGAAACTTTTCCTAACTTTTGCTTTCCTTCTTGTGAAATAATGAATAATTGCAGTTGTGAATAACTTGACTTGACTGTATTTTTAAAAAGATAAAAAATAGTATATAATAAAGTATAAAGTAAAAACAAAAAAGGTCGCTTTTTCTCAAAAAATAATCAAACCAAGAAAATGAAGTTACAAAAATCGAAAGGTTTCACCTTAATTGAATTATTGGTAGTTATTGCCATTATTGGAATTTTAGCTTCAATCGTTTTGGTGAGTTTCCCGGGAGCTACCAAGAAAGCAAGGGACTCAAGAATTATTAGCGCTATTGGCCAAGCCCGAGTCGTCATGACTTATATTAATGCTAACGATGGAGACTACGATGCTTTTGATTGTGATCATACCGAGATGGATTCATTGTGTAAAGAGATTGACAACAATTACGGTACAGATACTAAGGACGACAAGATCCCGGAGCCGGTTATTGCAACGAATGCGGCAAGTGGTGCTACGGCAGCTTGCATATACTCTCCATTAAATGTGAAAGGCACTTATTGGTACTGCGGTGACAGCACTGGAATAGCCGGTTTCACGACCACCGATCCGGGCGGCACAGGCTATTGTGTAGATGGCACAACTGCTGTTTGCCCATCTGTTACTAGCTAATAGTATCACCGAATAAGATTCCAACTTAAAATTGCCCGGGATTTCTCTCCCGGGCAATTTTTGTTAGAATGAAAATACGAATATGTTTTATTTCATCATTTTTGTTTTCGGGGCCTGCATAGGTAGTTTTTTAAATTGTGTAATTTACCGATTAAAAGAAAAACAAAGTTTTCTCTCCGGCACGTCTTTTTGTCCCAAATGCCTTCATCAATTAGGTTTCTTTGATTTAATTCCAGTGTTAAGTTTTATCTTCTTGAAGGGAAAATGTAGATATTGCGGCCAGAATATCTCTACTCAGTACCCACTTGTCGAAATAGCAACAGGTGGGCTATTTCTCCTAATTTTCAATTTTCAACAGTTCAGCCCTGAGTTCACTGCCGAAGGGTTTTCAATTTTCAATGAATTTTCAATTTTCAATTTTAAAAATTTTATTACCACTCTTTATTTATTAATAATCAGTTGTCTTTTAATCATCATTTTCGTCTATGATTTAAAACATTATATTATTCCGGATAAAATAGTTTATCCGGCCATTGCCACTGCATTAATTTTCAATTTTCAAAAAACGACTTTTGGCTCCTCGCTCTTAGCAGGGGGAGGGGCAGCTTTATTCTTTTTCTTGTTGTGGCTGGTATCTCGCGGCAAGTGGATGGGTTTGGGTGACGCCAAATTGGCATTTCTGATGGGGCTTTTTCTGGGCTCACCAAATATTTTAACAGCCGTGTTCTCAGCTTTTTTAATCGGTGCTATAATGGGAATAGTATTGGTAATGTTTGGTAAGAAAACCCTAAAGAGCCAGGTTCCTTTCGGACCTTTTCTGGTGGTGGGAACGTTTATTGCTCTTTTTTGGGGACGAGAAATAATTAAGTGGTACTTAGGTCTTGTAACCTAAAATTTTATGCACAAAGGATTCACCCTAATTGAACTTTTGGTTACCATGACAATTATAGGGATACTCTCCTCAGTTTTATTTTTAGGGAGAGGAGCAGAGGAGAAAAGGTTGGCGCTGGGTAGATCAATTTTTCAATTGTCTCAGGACCTAAGGGAGGTTCAGGGATTGGCCATGGGTTTTCAGGAGGAATCCTGTCCGGATGGAGCAGCCACTGGCTTTGGCATTTATTTTCATCAAGTTTCTTTTCCAGAATCTTATCTTTTATTTGCTGACTGTAATAATAATCAGTATAAAGACAGTTCTGACGTAATCTTGAGAGAAGTCAAATTAGAGAAGGACGTCCAGATTCAAAGCTTATCTTCCTCTCCCTTGAATATTGTTTTTGTTCCTCCGGAGCCCGCCACTTTTATAGGCGGGGTTGAGTCGGGAGTAGAGGGAGTGATAACCATTTCTTTAAAATCAGATTCCTCAAAACAAAAGGTCTTAAGAGTTAATACAGCTGGTAGAATCGAAATAGAATAAATTATGAAAAAAGGGTTTACTCTTCTTGAAGTAATAGTGGCTATCTCCATTTTTTTAATTGGCATTGTCGGAGTTTATGCGGTGGTCCCAAGAATAATTGCCATAGGTCAGGTTAACGTTGACAGATTTATTGCCTGCCAGCTCGGCAGAGAGGGCATTGAAATAGTCAGAAATATTAGAGATTCAAATTATTTGGAAGGAGCAGTTAGTTGGAATGATGGTTTGACTGATTGTTCTGGGGGTTGTGAAATTGATTATAATGATTCGGGATTCACTGCTTATGGTGATGGTCGCTATTTACGCATTAATGCTGATGGATTCTATAATTATGATCCGGTCTCTGGAATAAATCCCGAGACAAAATTTAAAAGAAAAATTATAATTACTCAGCCAGAAGGTTATATTTTAGATGTCCAGGTGCAAGTTTTTTGGTCTCAGGCATCTTCAACTGTTCAAGAGATTTTATATGACTGGAGATAATTCAATAAAAAATGGTTTTACCCTTATTGAACTTTTGGTAGCCGTAACCATTTTTTCGGTGGTGATTACTTCATTTTTTGGTCTTTTCAGTTCCGCCTTCCAGGAGCAAAGAAAGAATTTGAACTTACAATATCTCTTGCAAAATACCTCTTATAGCACAGAATATATCAGTCGGGCTTTGCGAATGGCTCGAAAAGACCTTTTTGGTGATTGTATTAGTGCCGGACATAATTTTGCTGTCATCGCAAATGGTATAAGATTCTTAAATTATGATAGAAAATGTCAGGAATTCTTTTTGGAGGGAGAGACGTTAAAAGTTAGAAAATCAACTGATGAAAGTTCCTCAAATTTCGGTAGTCCCGAACCGGTTACTCCCCAGAATATCGGGATAGACAATCTTCGGTTTGAAATTTCAGGGGAGAGTCAATTAGATACTCTCCAACCAAAAGTAACCTTCATGCTGGACATAAGAAATAAAACTCCAGAACCCCAAACCTTGAGCATTCAAACTAGCATCTCTCAAAGAGAATTAGATGTCCAAAAATAACCATAAAAATCAAAAAGGCGTTTCTCTCTATCTAACTATGGTGATTCTTTCGGTTCTCATGGCTGTCATCTTAACCATGATAAATGTTGCTATTAGCCAGATAAAAGTCATTCACACTTTGAGTGGTTCCATAGTTGCTTTTTATGCAGCAGATACCGGAATAGAAAGGGTGCTCTACGCCATTTTCCAGGAAGGATATATGCCAAGCAAAGGGGAGTGTCCTCTCCCTTACAGCGGCACCTTAGAAAATGAGGCAACTTATGGGGTTTGTATTTCTGATGAGTCAGATTCAATCATTTTCTCCACCGGAAGTTATAAAAAAATCAAGAGAAGAATTGAAATAACCTTTGAGGAATAAATGAATAAGCAACAAGCTCAAGAGAGAATCAAGAAACTAAAAAAGGTGATTAATTATCACCGTTATTTATATCACGTGCTCCAGAAACAGGAGATTTCAGAGGGAGCTTTGGATTCTTTGAAACACGAACTCTATCAACTGGAGCAACAATTTCCAGAACTTATCACTCTCGACTCTCCCACTCAAAGGGTAGCCGGGAAACCCCTGAAAGGATTTAAAAAAGTAAAACGCAAATTGCCCATGCTTTCCCTTGAGGATGTCTTCGGGCAAAAGGAACTTGAAGCTTGGCAGGACTATTTAAAACGGCTCATCCCCGGTCAAAAATTTGATTATTTCAGTGAAATGAAAATAGATGGTTTTGCCATCTCCCTGATTTATCAAAATGGAGTTTTCTGGCAGGGTTCAACCAGAGGCGATAGCATTACTGGAGAGGATGTCACCCAGAACTTAAAAACCATAGAAAGTATTCCCTTAAAATTGGAGATACACGGTAAACTTCCTTCAAAAGAGATTGAAAGAAATTTAAAAAGAGAAATTGACCCCGTTAGAAATACGATTTCTAACGGGGTTGAAATTCGGGGAGAGGTCTATATGGAAAAGAAAGATTTTGAAAAATTCAAGTCAACTTATGCCAATCCCCGCAATCTGGCCGCAGGTTCCATTAGACAACTTAACCCCAGATTAGCCGCCTCCCGCCCCTTAAAATTTTTAGCTTATGCTCTTATTACTGATTTAGGACAGACCCGCCATTCTCAAGAGCATCAGGTTCTGTCCCAACTGGGTTTCAAAGCAGACCCTGGGAAAGTTTGTAAAGATTTAAATGAAGTTATTGATTTCTGGAGGGATATTACCAAAAAAAGGGAAAGATTACCTTTCCAGATTGACGGGATAGTCATAAACGTAGACGACAACTCGCTTTTCCAAAAATTGGGCACGGTTGGCAAAAGTCCTCGGGGAGCTCGTGCCTTTAAATTTTCTCCAGCTCAAGCAACCACCTTTGTCCAGGACATAAAAATTCAGATTGGCAGGACTGGAGCTCTGACTCCCGTAGCCCATTTAAAACCAGTTGAGGTGGGAGGGGTAACCATTACCAGAGCCACCCTGCACAACGAAGATGAAATAAAAAGATTGGGGGTTAAAATTGGCGATACGGTGATTGTAGATAGAGCAGGGGATGTGATTCCGGAAGTGGTCAAAGTTATGAAAGATTTAAGAACTGGACAGGAAAAGGAATTTAAAATGCCCAAAACCTGTCCTGTTTGTGACTCAAAACTCCTTAAACCAGCTAAGGAGGCAATTTGGAGGTGTCCTAATCCAAAATGCCAGGCCAAACAGAAACGCTATTTCTATCATTTCATCAGTAGGGGTGTATTTGATATCAAGGGAGTAGGTCCAAGAATTATTGACCAACTAATCGCAGAGAATTTAATTACTGACCCAGCAGACCTTTTTGAGTTAAAAGAAGGAGATTTAATTCCCTTGGAGAGATTTGCTGAAAAATCAGCCGAGAATTTAATCAAAGCTATCCAGCAGAGAAAAGAAATCACCTTAGCCAGATTTATCTATGCTTTAGGGACAAGAAACGTAGGAGTAGAAACCGCCCAGGATTTAGCCGAACATTTCAAGAATTTAGAAAATTTGAAAAAAGCAACCATAGAGGAGTTACTAAGTATAAAAGATATCGGACCAGGAATCGCAGATTCAATTCACTCTTTTTTCCGCGAGAAGAGAAATCTCAATTTTATCGACCGTCTCCTCAAAACAGGCATCAAAATTCAAACCCCAAAGTTTCAAGTTTCAAGTTTCAAGTTTCAGGGCCAAACCTTCGTCTTAACCGGCAGCTTGAAAACCTTAAGCAGGGCAAGAGCTAAAGAAAAAATCAGAAATTTAGGAGGAGATACTTCGGAGTCAGTTTCTAAAGAAACCGACTATTTGATAGTTGGAGAAAGTCCTGGTTCAAAATTAAACAAAGCTAAAAAATTGGGAATAAAAATCATTGACGAGAAAGAATTTCTTCAACTTTTATGAAATCTCTTAGTTTTTTTAAAAAAATTGATTGGTGGTTAATTCTGCCGGCGTTTTTGTTGACCTGTTTGGGGCTTTTGAGCATTTATAGTTCTTCGGTTTCTGGAGGGGATTTTTTTAATTTCAAGAAACAGATTGTCTTTTTTGCCCTGGCTATTTTTTTGGTGATTTTTCTGAGTTTTGTTAATTTAAGATTTTTTAAAACCAATTCCTATTTAGTTTTAACTTTGTATTTTTTGAGTTTGGCGAGCTTGGCAGGATTGTTTTTGTTGGGCAGCGAAATCAGGGGGGTTAGGGGATGGTATAAGGTGGGGGCTTTTTCTTTTGACCCGGTGCCGGTAACAGCCATCATTTTAATCATTGTCTTGAGCAAGTATTTTTCCACCCGGCACGTGGAAATCCAGAGATTCCAACCAATTCTCTTTTCTGGCTTGTATGTTATTATTCCCGTTGGCTTAATCGTTCTGCAGCCCGACCTTGGTTCTTCGCTGAGTTTGATGGCTGTTTGGTTCGGGCTGGTCTTGTTTTCTGGCATAAAGATTCGCCATTTTCTGATTTTAGTTTTGCTTTTTTTAATAGTCTTCAGTATGTCCTGGAGTTTTTGGTTGAAGGAATACCAAAAGGAGAGGATTGTCAGTTTTTTAAATCCCAACATTGACCCTCAAGGAATTTCTTGGAACGTTAATCAGTCAAAAATTGCCATTGGTAACGGAGGGCTCTGGGGAAAGGGAATTGGCCAGGGTTCACAAACCCAATACGGCTTTTTGCCAGAACCCCAGACCGACTTTATTTTCTCGGCCCTGGCGGAAGAGACAGGATTTTTGGGTATCTCAATCTTGATTTTTGGCTTTCTTTTTCTTTTTTGGAGAATAATTAAGGTAGCTCTCAGCACCTTGAATAATTTTACCCGGTTGTTTGCTGCTGGATTTGCCTTTCTTTTGATTTCTCAAACTTTCATTAACATTGGCATGGCGCTTGGAATTTTACCTATTATCGGCTTGCCCTTGCCCTTTGTGAGTTATGGGGGGTCCCATCTTTTAGCTTTTTATCTGGGTTTGGGAATTTTAATGAGTTTGGCGAAAAAAACTTGACAAACTCTTGAAAAAAGATAAAATAGGGAATATTCTCGGTATATTTTTTAAAAATTGTCTTGTTCTATTTTTAAGACTAATCTCTAAAAATTAACTATTAAGAACCCTTTTTCAGACAGGGGGTTTTTCTTGTTATGAAGACAAAAAGTTTCTCCAGGTCTAAAATAACTTTTCACCTCCCGCCTCTTTTGATTTATCAAAGGGAGAGCTACCAGCGCTTTTGGCAGGAGGGACTGAAAGAGGTGTTTGAGGAAACTTTTCCTATCCAGGACTATACTCAAAAGCAGTTTGAGCTTGATTTTATTAATTACAAATTGGGCGAAACCAGATACAAAACTGGAGAGGAAGCCAGAGAAAATGATGATTCTTTTGAAGCGCCCTTAAGAGTTAAAGTTCGGCTTAAGAATTTAAGAACCGGCGAGATTAAACAGCAGGAAGTTTTTCTTGGTAATTTTCCCTTAATGACAGATAAGGGAACTTTTGTTATTAATGGGGTGGAAAGGGTGGTCATTTCACAGCTTATTCGCTCTCCGGGAGCCTTCTTTACTTCAAGAACATTGCGGGGAAGAAGATTTTTTGGAGCAAAGATTATTCCTTCCAGGGGCGCCTGGCTTGAGTTTGAAACCGATAGCTCCGGCTTTATTGGGGTTAAAATAAATCGTCAAAGAAAGGTAGCAGCCACCTGCTTGCTCAAGGCCTTCACCGGCTGGTCACCTCAGGAGATAAAGAAGAGATTTCAGGACATAGAGGCAGGAAAAATTAACTATCTTCAAAAAACTTTAGATAGAGACGCTACCGCTTCGCAAGCCGACGCCCTGCTTGAAATCTACCGGAAACTCAGGCCGGGTGATTTGACCACCCCCGACGCTGCCAAGGAGCTGATTTGGAACATGTTTTTTAATTTCCAAAGATATGACTTAAGCAAGGTAGGAAGATGGAAAATGTTGGAGAGATTGCCGGAACTAAAATCCCTGCTTGGTGACAAACAGGCAAAATCCAAAGAAAAAGAAATCTCAGAGAAGGACAGGGTTTTGAAGGCAGAAGATATTTTATACGTTTTGAGGGAGATAATTAGATTAAACAACGAGCCGGGAGCTCAACCAGATGAGATTGACCATTTGGGGAATCGCAGAGTCAGAAGTTTGTCTGAACTTTGCCAAGCCAGGGTCAGAGTGGGCTTGATGAGATTGAAAAGAATCATTCAGGACAGAATGTCAACACTTGACCCGGCCACCTTAGCTCCTTCCCAGCTGATTAACCCAAGGCCAGTTATGGCTGTGGTTCAGGAATTTTTTGCCTCCTCACAGTTCTCTCAGTTTATGGATTCAGAAAATCCCTTGTCCTCGGTGGAACACAAAAGAAGATTGACCGCCACCGGTCCTGGCGGGTTAACCAGAGAGAGAGCTGGCTTTGAGGTGAGGGACGTCCAACCTTCCCACTACGGCAGGATTTGTCCCATCCAGACGCCGGAAGGGCAAAATGTCGGGTTGGTTAACCACCTGGCCTGCTTTGCCAGAGTTAATCCCTTTGGTTTTTTGGAAGCCCCATATTTTAGAGTAAAAAACGGCAGGGTGACCTCGGAGCTCTGTTATCTTTCAGCCACCGAAGAAGAAAGACATAATATTACTCACGCTGGTTTGAGGATTGGGGAAGGAGGGAGAATTTTAGATGAGGAAGTTGAAGCCAGAAAGGGTGGGGAGCCGGTTCTGGTTGCGAGGCGAGACATTGGATTTATTGATGTCTCTTCCAAACAACCCATCAGCATAGCTACCGCTCTCATTCCCTTTTTGCAAAATGATGATGCCAACCGGGCTTTAATGGGCTCCAATATGCAGCGTCAGTCCGTTCCTCTGGTCAAGCCAGAGCCTCCTTTGGTGGGGACGGGGGTTGAGAGAAACGTCGGTTATGATTCGGGAGAAGAACTGATTGCTAAAGAGGACGGTCAGGTTTTAGAAGTTGATGCCAATCACGTTAAACTCAGGGCTAAAAACGGAAAATCTGTTAATTACAAGCTCCAGGGTTTTTCCCGGAGCAATCAATACACCGTTTACTATCAAAAACCCAGAGTCAACAAGGGGCAAAAAGTAAAGAAGGGAGATATTTTGGCTGATGGATCGGGTGTTGTTGATGGAAGATTGAGTTTGGGTACCAATGTGCTGGTGGCTTTCATGCCCTGGCGGGGGAGGAACTTTGAAGATGCCATTGTCATTTCTGACAGATTGGTCAGAGATGACGTTTTTACCTCCTTACATATTGAAGATTTTATCTGCAACGTCCGAGAAACCAAATTAGGGCCGGAGCTTACCACCTGCGACATTCCCAATGTTTCGGAAGAGAGGTTGAAAGATTTGGATGAAGAAGGGATTATCAGGGTTGGGGCTTCTGTTGGGCCAAATGATATCTTAGTTGGTAAAATTTCTCCCAAGGGAGAGAAGACCTTAACCGCTGAAGAAAGATTATTGCGAGCTATCTTTGGTGAAAAAGCCAAGGAGGTGAAAGATAGTTCTCTGACCATTGAGCACGGCAAAAAGGGCAGGGTGATAAAAGTACGAATTTTCTCCCGGGAAGCTGGAGATAAATTGGAACCAGGCATCATTAAGAGGATTCGGGTGGAGGTAGCTCAAATCAGAAAAACCAGAGATGGGGATAAGTTAGCAGGAAGGCACGGCAACAAGGGAGTTGTCTCTAAAATTTTACCCCAGGAAGAGATGCCTTTTTTGGAAGATGGCACCACGATTGATATGGTTTTAAATCCTATAGGAGTTTCTTCCAGAATGAATATTGGTCAGATATTAGAGACCCACCTTGGCTGGGCTGCCAAGAAATTGGGATATTTGGCTATCTCTCCAGCCCTGCTTGGGGCAACCGAAAAAGACATTAAAGAGGAACTAAGAAAAGCTGGACTTCCCGAAGATGGCCAGATTACTTTATATGACGGCCGAACCGGAGAACCTTTTTCAAGAAAGATAACTGTCGGTTACATTTACATGATGAAATTGGTTCATATGGTTGAGGATAAGATTCATATGAGAAGCATTGGCCCTTATTCTTTAATTACCCAGCAGCCCCTGGGAGGCAAGGCTCAGTTTGGGGGGCAAAGGTTTGGTGAGATGGAGGTTTGGGCTTTGGAGGGATATGGAGCAGCTCATATCTTGCAGGAAATGTTAACCATTAAATCTGACGATGTGCAAGGAAGAGCCGCTGCCTACGAAGCCATTTTGAGGGGGGAACCCATCAGGAAGCCGAACATCCCTGCTTCCTTTGATTTATTGGTGAGTGAACTTAAGTCATTGGGGCTAAGCGTTGAGGTAAAGGGCTTGGTCCAGCAAGACGAAACAAAGAAATCATGAAAGTAGCAGATATACAATCAATTAGAATTAAATTGGCCTCGCCCGAGGAGATTTTGACCTGGTCTAAGGGAGAAGTGCTCAGGCCCGAAACCATCAATTACCGCACCCAAAGGCCAGAAAAGGACGGCTTGTTCTGCGAAAAAATCTTTGGACCAACCAAAGATTATGAATGTTATTGCAGTAAATACAAGGGGATCAGGTATAAGGGGGTGGTTTGTGATAGATGTGGAGTTGAGGTAACCAAAAGCCATGTTCGCAGGGAAAGAATGGGTCACATTACTCTGGCTGCTCCCGTTTCACACATTTGGTTTTTGAGGGGAGTTCCCTCAAAGATGGGACTTCTTTTGAATACCCCCCAGCAGAAATTAGAGAGAGTGATTTACTTTGCGAGCTACATCGTGGAGAAGGTGGATAGGGAAGCACAAAAAAGATTATTAAAAGAAATTGAAGAGGAAGGTAAAGAAAAACTCAGCGCTCTCAGCAGAGAGAAAGCAGGTACTTTAGAGAAGAAGAAAAAAAGAGAGGAATTGAAGCAAAAGTTAGCCCAAACTCAAGAAGAGGTCTCCCATTTGAAACCTCTGCAAATTTTGTCGGAAGACGAGTTCCGAGAATTTTCTTTGAGATACGGGGAGATTTTTGAGGCAGGCACCGGGGCTGAAGCCCTACGTAAAATATTTGAAAAAATTAATCTCAAAAAAGAGATTGATAAATTAGAAAAAGAGCTCAAAGGTTCCTCGGCTGCTTCAGCCAAAAAAGATTTACGTAGATTAAAATTGTTCCAGGGCTTAAGTAAAGCTAAGATTAGACCAGAATGGATGTTTCTGACCCGTCTGCCGGTGTTGGCTCCCGATCTCCGACCAATGGTTCAATTGGACGGAGGAAGATATGCCTCCTCTGACCTAAACGACCTTTATCGGAGAGTCATCAACCGAAATAATCGGCTCAAATATTTGCTTGAGATAGCGGCTCCCGAAGTTATTATCCGTAATGAAAAGAGAATGTTACAGGAGGCCGTGGACAGTTTGTTGGATAACGGCATGAGAAAAGGCCAGATGACCATCGCCACCACCGGAGGAAAGCGTCTCTTAAAATCTTTGGCTGATATTTTAGGGGGCAAAGAGGGGAGATTCCGAAGAAATCTTCTGGGTAAGAGAGTGGATTACTCAGGCAGGTCCGTTATTACGCCAGGACCCGAACTCCAACTTTCTCAGTGCGGCATTCCCAAGATTATGGCTCTTGAACTTGTTCGTCCCTTTGTCATCAAGAAACTTTTAGACCAGGAACTTGCCTTCAATATTCGAGGAGCTTCCAGGGTAATTGACGAAGGGGGACCGGAGGTCTTCGCCATTTTGGAAGAGATAATCAAAGATAAATTAGTTTTGGTTAACCGAGCTCCCACCTTGCATAGATTGGGCATCCAGGCTTTTAAGCCAGTTTTGATTGAGGGAGAAGCCCTGAGGATTCACCCTTTGGTCTGTGAGGCGTTCAATGCTGATTTTGACGGAGACCAGATGGCTATTCATCTTCCACTTTCTGCAGAAGCCCAAAAAGAAGCTCAAGACCTGATGCTGTCAACCAAGAACCTCCTTAAACCGGGAACCGGCAGGCCCGTTGTTACCCCCACCCAAGATATTATTTTAGGTTGTTATTATTTAACCGGAGAGCTTCCCGGAGCTCAGGGTGAAGGAAAAGCCTTCGGTAGTTCTGAAGAAGTTATCTTGGCTTACCAGTTGGGTAAGTTAGACCTTCGAGCCAAAATTAAGGTTCATTTAGAAGGAAAAGAACTCCGGGAAACAACCTGCGGCAGAATTATTTTTAACCAAAGTTTACCTAAAGGATTCCCTTCAATAAACGAACAGATTAATTCAAAAAAACTCTCCAGGATACTGGCTCGCATCATTGTTAAGTTTTCCCCAGAGGAGGTGCAGAGGGTTTTAGACAGTATTAAGGAGGTTGGTTTTGAATACGCCACTTTATCTGGAATGAGCTGGGGAATGGATGACTTAATTGTTCCTCCCCAGAAACAAGAGTTACTCAGAGAAGCTGAGAAAGAGGTTGATTTGATAGACAACCATTACAAGAAAGGACTTTTATCTCGAAAAGAAAAAGCAGCCAAGGTAATTGAAATCTGGCATGGAGTAAAAGAAAAGGTGGAAAAATTGGTGTCTGAAATCTTGCCCAAGGACGGACCTGTTTTTTCCATAGTTGACTCTGGAGCCAGAGGCTCCTGGGCGCAGCCGGTTCAGATGGCTGGTATGAAGGGTCTGGTGACTTCCCCAACCGGGAGAATTATTGAACTGCCCATTAAAAATTCGTTCAAAGAGGGGTTTGATGTTTTGGAATACTTTATTTCAACTCATGGAGCAAGAAAAGGAACAGCCGACACTGCTTTGAGAACTTCAAAATCCGGTTATCTAACCAGAAGATTGGTTGAGGTGGCGCACGAGGTGATTGTAACTTCAGAAGATTGCGGAGATAGGGAGGGGAAGGAGGTTTTCCGAGAGGATGCCATTGAAATTGACCAAAACTTTATTTTTAAGATTACCGGAAGGATAGTCCTGGGGAATGTCAGGGCTGGAAAAGGAGAGAAAATTATAGTCAAGAAGGGAGAAATGATAGATTGGGAGAAAGCCAGAGAGATTGATAAAGCTGAAATTGAAAAAGTAAGAGTTCGCTCTCCCTTAAGTTGCCGGTCTTCAAGGGGGATTTGTCAGAAGTGTTATGGCTGGGGGATGGGGAAAAATGAGCTCGTTTCAATCGGAGAGGCGGTTGGCGTTATTGCTGCTCAGTCCATTGGGGAGCCGGGAACTCAGTTAACCATGAGAACCTTTCATCTGGGAGGGGTTGCGGGAGGAGGAGATATCACCCGGGGGTTGCCGAGGGTTGAGGAGGTTTTTGAATTGCGGGAGCCCAAAGGAGAAGCTTCCATGTCTGACATGGAGGGTCAAGTTGGTAAAGTTGACTCCGAGAAAAGAGAGGTTTTCCTGAAGGGCAAAGAAAAGGGAAGGGAAGTTGTTAAATATAGCATTCCTCTTGACTCGGAATTTTACGTTAAAAAGGGTGACAAGGTAAGAGTAGGGCAGCCCCTTTGTTCAGGAAATTTAAATTTGAGGAAACTTTTTAAACTTTCAGGGGTTGCCGAAACCCAACGCTACATCATCAAGGAAATTCAGAGAATTTATGCCGGGGAGGGAATAGATATTCACGATAAACACGTTGAGATTATAGTCAGACAGATGTTTTCTCGGGCAAGAATTACTGATGGTGGGGGGAGCCCTTGGGTTCGGGGACAGACGGTTACATCGGCTGAGGTAAAAGAGATGAATGCTCTTCTCAAAAAAGAAGGGAAGACTCCAGCCAAGTCCCAACCAATTTTACTTGGTATTTCCCGGGTGGCTTTGACCTCAGATAGTTTTTTGTCGGCTGCCTCTTTCCAGGAGACGTCACGGGTTTTAATTGAGGCCGCTCTTGAAGGCAGGGAAGATAAATTGCGAGGACTCAAAGAAAATGTTATAATAGGTAGGTTGATACCCGCAGGAACAGGATTTAGAAAATAGTTAATCGCTCGCTAATCCAAACATTTTTTCAGCGCCCCCACCCTCCCACGCGCCATGCTGAAAAAATGTTGGCGAGAGCGCGCTTAAAAGCCTAATGCCTAAACTCAAGAAAAGAAAAAAGAACAAGAGGCCTCAAAATAGAGCAATCAAGTCAAAAGAGAAATTCAAGTATCCTGTTTTGACTTTGAGATTGAAGAGGTGGATAGGGGCGATTATGATGTTTGTTCTGGGCTCGGTCGTAGCCTTTTCTTTTTTTGAGAAAGCAGGAAAAGCGGGACAGGTAATTTTTAGAGGATTAAATTTTCTCATCGGTAAAACAATATTTTTTATTCCTCTTCTGTTAATTCTGGGGGGATGGATAATTTTGAGGCCCCAGAAGAAGAGAATTTTCTCACCGATTTTTTACGGGATTTTAGTTTTAACTGTTGGCATTTCTGGAATTTTAGGAACTCAAAATTTAGCCGAAAACGCAGGCGGCTGGCTTGGTTATTTGTTATCCTGGCCCTTTTTAAATTATTTTGGTTTCTGGATAAGTATTATTGTTTTTTCAGCCTTAGTTTTGATTGGCGGGCTGATTTTTTGGGAATTTATGCCCAAGAAGAAAATTTCACCTGAGAAGGTTGTTGAAGAAAAAAAGAAGGAAGAAGAAAAAGAAAAAGCCGCGAGCGACAAACCCTTGATGGGCAAGCCAAAATTTGAAATTAAACCAATTGAAATTCCTCAAAAGAAAAAAGAGCTTGTTCCAGAGGAACAAAAAGAGGCGCTCGGACAAGTAAGAATTCCGCCCCCCGAATTTCCCAGGGAGGCGAGAAACTATAAATTTCCTCCGATTGACCTCCTGGATTTAAGAGAAGAGACGCCATCAAGCGGTGATATTGAAACGAGCTCTCTGATTATTAAGAAAACATTGCAGAATTTTGGCATTGAGGTTGAAATGTCTGAAGTAAACGTTGGCCCGACCGTTACTCAATATACCTTGAAGCCGTCTGAAGGAGTGAAGCTTTCCAAAATTATTGGTTTGAGCAATGACCTGGCCTTGGCTTTAGCCAGCCACCCCATCAGAATTGAAGCTCCCATTCCCGGCAGGGCTTTGGTGGGGATTGAAGTTCCCAATAAAATCAGGGCAAAAGTGAAAGCAGGCAGTTTAATTGCCTCTTCGCAGTTTCAAAAATCTTCTTTCCCTCTTACTTTTTGTTTGGGAAAAGACGTCAAGGGCAGCTTCTTTTATCAGGACTTAGACAAGATGCCCCATCTTTTGATAGCCGGCTCCACCGGTTCGGGAAAGACAATTTGCCTGAACTCGCTAATTTTAAGTTTAATTTACCGCAATTCTCCCAAAATTTTAAGATTAATTTTAATTGACCCCAAAAGAGTAGAATTCCCGGTTTATAATGCTTTGCCCCACCTTTTAACCCCGGTTATTCTCAATGCTCAAAAAGCGATTAATGCCATTAATTGGTTAATCGGGGAAATGGAAAGGAGGTTTGAAGTGTTACAGGAGAGTCGGACGCGAGATATTTCAAGTTACAACAAACTCCTGAAAGAAAAACCGGAGATGACAAAACAAGGATTTGTTGTTATGCCCTATATTGTTTTGATTATTGATGAATTGGCTGACCTGATGGCTTCCCGGGGCAGGGAGGTGGAGGCCGGCATTGTCAGATTGAGCCAGCTTGCCAGAGCCGTGGGGATTCATTTGGTAGTAGCCACCCAACGGCCGTCGGTTGAGATAATTACCGGTTTAATTAAAGCCAACATTTCCTCCCGTGTCGCTTTCCAGGTTGCTTCTCAAATTGATTCAAGAACCATCTTAGATATGGCAGGGGCGGAGAAGCTTTTAGGTTGGGGAGACATGCTTTTCATCTCTGCCGAACTTTCCCGGCCAAAAAGAATCCAGGGGAGTTTTGTTAGCTCTTCGGAGATTAAAAAGGTAGTCAATTTTATCAAAAAAGAGAACGTGGAGGAAGAAAAACAGGAGATGGAGGAGAGTTTAGAGAGAGAGTTAACCGGGGAGGAGAGAGGAAAATTACCGGGCGTATCTTTTGAAGAGGACCCTCTCTACGAGGAAGCCAAAAGCGTGGTTGTGGAGTACCGTAAAGCTTCGGCTTCTCTCTTGCAAAGGAGATTAAAAATTGGCTACGCCAGGGCAGCCCGGCTTCTGGATATACTGGAAGAGAGAGGAGTGGTGGGACCGGGGGAGGGAGCTAAACCACGGAAGGTGTACTTGAAAGAGAATCCTCAAGACCCAAATTCCGGTGACCAAAAAGATTCTGATTGGGAAAAACTGTAAAAAAAATGTTATAATAATTTTATGACAAAGAAGAAAGACGAAAAGAAGAAAGGATTAGATGAGGCCATAGAAGAGATTAGGCAGAGGTTTGGCGAAGGAGCCATTATGAAATTGGCCGGGGTAAGGCCGGTTGATGTTGATGTCATTCCAACCGGAACTATTTCTCTGGACTTGGCTCTGGGAGTTGGAGGAGTGCCGAGAGGCAGAGTAATTGAGATTTTTGGCCCTGAAAGTTCGGGAAAAACTAGTTTGGCGCTCCATATTTTAGCTGAAGCCCAAAGAAAAGGAGGGGTGGGAGCTTTTGTTGATGCTGAACACGCTCTGGACCCTGACTATGCCAAAAAAATCGGAGTTAACACTGATGACCTTTTGATTTCTCAGCCCGACTCTGGGGAACAAGCCCTGCAGATTGTGGAAACTCTGATTCGCTCCAAAGCCATTGACATTATTGTCATTGACTCGGTGGCTGCCTTAACTCCCAAAGCAGAGATTGAAGGTGAGATTGGAGACCAGCACATAGGTCGTCAGGCCCGTCTTATGTCGCAAGCGTTGAGAATGTTGTCTGGAGTTGTTGCTAAAACTAAAACCTCGGTCATTTTCCTGAACCAAACCAGAATGAAAATCGGAATTCTCTGGGGTAATCCTGAAACGACGCCGGGCGGCATGGCTTTGAAATTTTATTCTTCGGTTCGCATAAAATTGAACAGAATTGCTCAGATTAAACAAAGAGATGAAATTGTTGGTTCAAGAATTAAAGCCAAGATTGTTAAAAACAAAGTGGCTGCTCCCTTCAAGACGGCTGAATTTGATATTTATTGGAATGAAGGAATTTCCAAGTCAGCTGACCTCATCAATACTGGTCTGAATTATGGTGTTATCAAAAAAGCCGGCAGTTGGTACCAGTATGGAGCAAAAAAAATCGGCCAGGGTGTATCTGGCGTTAGAGAATTTCTAAAAGAGAACCCAAAAGCTGAGGAAGAAATAAAGAAAGCAATAATGGAGAAAATTCAGGAGAAGTAATTTACTCTTTGGTGTAGGGTAAGAGAGCCATAAATCTGGCTCTTTTAGTTGCTTGGGCTAACCTTCTTTGATGATAGGCGCAAAGCCCAGTTTTTTTTCTGGGCCTGATTTTTCCCAGAGCCGACATGAATTTTTCCAGAGCCCTGGTATCTCGGAAATTAATCTCTTTGACGTTTCTTTGACAAAAATAACAATGCATAGTGGTACTAGAGAGCAAGCTCGCGGCACGCGCCACTCGCTTTGAGCGAGTGCGCTAACACCGCTCTTTAAAAACCCTCGGTTTTTAATATTTTCCTACACGGGAGAACCGTAGGGTTCTCCCGACCCCTCTCCGATATGGGTTTACTTTAAAATGGGATTTCTTTAACGTTTATTTCTCCGTTGTCTCCCGAAGGATTTTCCTTGGGGGAATTTTCTTCTATTATTGGAATGTCTTCGGCTGAGATTTTTGGAGCTTTCGGAACTTCTGGAGCTTGTGGGGCTTGTGGGGCTTGTGGGGCTTTTGGAGCTTGTGGGGGAGTTTGACTTCCGGTCCTGGGCCCAAGCTGCATTCTTTCAGTAATAATTTCAGTGCGATAATGACGTACCCCGGAAGAGTCCTGCCAATTTCTTGTTCTTAACCTTCCCTCAATTAAAACCAAAGAACCTTTATTCAAGTACTGAGAGGCAATCTCAGCCAATCTGCCAAAGGCAACCACATTGTGAAATTCCGTTTCTTGTTTCTTCTCTTGGTTTTTGTTGGTAAAAAAGCGATTGGTAGCTACCCCAAAAGAAGTAACCGGTTGGCCTGAGGGCAGACTTCTTGTTTCTGGCTTTTGAGTAAGGTTGCCTACGATAAAAATTTTATTTAAATTCATGATTATTCTTTTAACACTTCTTCCAATTTTTTTTCAATTTCTTTTAGCTCGACTTTTTTACCAGGCCTTGGTTTCTCTTCCTTAATCGCTGAAACAATAGTTGGGGCGGGCCTTAATCTCTTTTTAATCTTCTCCACCCCCCTCTTTTTTATTAATAAAAATCGCAAAATATTTTTTTCTTTCTCAAGCCCCTTTTTCAGATTTTCAGCTTCCTGGGGTGAGGATTGGAACTCAAAAGTTGCCAAAAATGCCTCTCCCTTTTTCTGAATAGGATAAACCAGGGTTATTTTTCGAGGACCTTCAGGTTTGGTAATCTTGCTTGTTTTTGAAACTAGAGAATCAATTTTTTGAGAGAAATCTTTAATTTCTTCCTCGTTCAATTCTGGTGAAATTAAATAAGTTAATTCGTAATTAGTCATATGTTTGATTTTATCAGTCTCTTTTCAAAAGTCAAATGATTTTGCTATAATTACAAGCGAAGAAGAAATTAAAGAATTTATTCTTGAATTTCGACTGAGCGAAGTAATTTCAAGGTTCTGCCTGTAGGCAGGTTCTTATAATTAAACTACCTTGAGATTTATAAATATATGTCAAAAATTAATTCAAATATTTTTAGGGCCTACGATATCCGGGGAGTTTATCCGAAAGAAATCAACCCAGAGAACACCGAAATGATAGGTAGAGCTTTTGTTAAGTTCTTAAGAAGACGTTTAAAAATTAAAAGCTTAAAGATTGTTGTTGGGAGAGATAATCGTCTTTCTTCACCAGTTCTTTGCCAAGCTTTAAAGAAGGGGATTTTAAATGAAGGGGGGGATGTAGTTGATATTGGTTTAAGTTCTACCCCCATGTTCTATTTTGCTGTCTGGAAATACAGGTTTGATGGCGGAATCCAGGTGACTGGTTCTCACAATCCTCCTAAGTACAATGGTTTTAAGGTTGTGGGGAAGGATGCGGAAATGATTGGAGAGAGCAATGGTTTGACAGAGATTAAAGAAATAGCCCTTCGAGAGAAAGAGGCAGGGAAGGAACTAAAGAAAGGTAGAGCCAGAGAGAGAAACATTTTAAGCGATTATATAAGATTTAATCTTAAGGGGGTTAAACTTGAAAAGTTAAGACCTCATAAAATAGCCATTGATACCGGTAATGCCGTATCTGGAATTTTAGTCCGGGAGCTCAAAAAATATTTACCTTGTAAAATTTATCATCTTTTTCCCAAACTAGACGGTACTTTTCCTAATCACGGTCTTGATCCAGCCGAAGAGAAGAATTTAAGACCTCTCCAAAAAGTTGTTAAAGAGAAAAAACTTAACCTTGGCATAGCTTTTGATGGTGATGGGGATAGAATTTTCTTTGTTGATGAGAAAGGTAAAGCAATTCCCTCAAGTTTTATCGTTGCTCTCATTGCTAAGATAATCTTAAGAGAAAGAGCAGGTGAGAAAATTTTCTATGATATTTGTATGAGCAACATAATCAAAGAGGTGGTAAAAGAAGCGGGAGGAGTTCCCATAGTAACTAAGGTTGGTCATACTTTTATCAAAGAGAAAATGCTAAAAGAAAGACCTGCTTTTGCTGGCGAATACTCAGGTCACTATTATCTAAGGGAACATAATTTTTGCGAAGCTCCTCTTTTTGTAATTTTCAAAATCATTGAAGAAATGTCAGTTAGAGGAGAGGGTATTTCTAATCTGACTAAACCTTTTCAAAAGTATTTTCATTCGGGAAGAATAAACCTTGAAATCAAAGATAAAAAAAGAGTCCTTGAGTTGCTCGAGAAGAAATACCAAGGAGGTAAAATTTCTCGTCTGGACGGTTTGAGAATTGATTTCAAAGATTGGTGGTTTAACGCCCGTCCTTCAAACACCGAAGACCTTTTAAGAGTGGTGGTTGAAGCAAAAACAAAATCTCTGATGAAAGAGAAGTTAAAAGAGATAATAGAAATTTTAAAAGGGAAATAATCATTTAAAATCTATTCTGAACTCAAAGCCACGTTTTTTAAAGCCCAATTTTTCATAAAAATTATGAACTTCTGGTCGAGTAAAACGACTGGTACAAATTAACTTATAACAATTTGCTTTCTTTGCTTCTTCAATTAAAACTTTCATAATCTTTGTGCCATAACCCTTGCCTTGCTTCTCTTCCCTAACAAAAACGTCTTCAATCAAGCCAAAAGGTTCTTTGTGTAAATCGTTGTTTAAAATATAGAGTCGGGCCCTGGCCACTTCCTGGTTGTTTTCCAAAATTAAAAACTTTAAGCCTTTTCCAGAAATTTTTTTAATTTTTATCTCTTCTCTCATAATTTATTCTACGGTAACAGATTTTGCCAAATTGCGGGGTCTATCCGGATCAATATTTTTTAAGTCAGCAATGTAGTAAGCTAAAAGTTGCAAAGGAACAACATTCAAGATTGGAGATAACAATTCATTCGTTTCCGGAATTTTAATAATAAAATCGCTAAGCTCTTCAATTTTGGAATCTTCTTTTGAAATAACAGTAATTATCCTTCCTTTTCTTGCTTTAACTTCCTCAATATTGCTTAAAATTTTGTTGTAAGTTTGATCTCTGGTAGCTACAAAAACAACTGGCATATCTTTATCAATCAAAGCGATAGGACCGTGTTTCATTTCGGCTGCCGGATAACCCTCAGCGTGAATATAAGAGATTTCTTTAAGTTTTAAAGCACCTTCTAAAGCTACTGGGAAATTAATTCCTCTTCCAAGATAAAGAAAATTTTTGTTTTCGGTAAATCCCTCCGCCACCGCCTTTATTTTATCAGCTTCTTTTAAAATCAATTGAATTTTCTTGGAAATATTTTTGAGCTCTTCTAAAATTTCTTTGTCGGGACTGATTCCCTTTTCCTGCTGAAAATACAAAGCCAATAAAGTTAAGGCGGTGAGCTGGCAGGTGAACGCCTTAGTTGAAGCCACTCCTATTTCGGGTCCGGCGTGTAAAAATATTCCAGAATCCACTTCTCTTGAAACGGTTGAACCAACAACGTTTACAATTCCCAAAGTTTTAGCTCTCTTTAACTCAGCTTCTTTTAAAGCCCCTAAAGTGTCAGCTGTTTCTCCTGATTGGGAAATTGTAATTAGTAAATCTTGAGAGGCAACGAGAGGGTTTCTGTATCTAAACTCTGAAGCATAATCCACTTCTACCGGAATTTTGGTTAGTTTTTCAATTATATACTTGCCAACTAAACAAGCATGCCAGCTTGTACCGCAAGCGATTAAGACAATTCTTTTAATTGAGTTTGGGTCAAGGTTAAGAGATAATTTTATTTTCTTTTCTTTAATCCTTCCCCTTAAAGTATTTTCTAGGGCTTGCGGCTGTTCAAATATCTCTTTAAGCATAAAGTGCTTATATCCTTTCTTTTCTATCTGGCCGGCTGTCCATTTTATCTCCTCAATTTCTTTCTCAATTTCTTTGCCGTCTAAATTTTTAACAGAAAAGCTATTGGCGGTAACCGTTGCCAACTCGTTATCCTGGAGATAGACTACTTTTCTCGTTTGGTCCAAGAGGGCTGCGGCATCAGAAGCAACAAACATTTCATTACTGCCTTTGCCAATTATTAAAGGCGAGCCTTTTCTGACAACCACTATTTTGGGCTCCTTAGCATGAATTATCGCTAAGCCAAAAGCTCCCTCTAAAAGTTTTAAAGCCCGCATAACTGCCCTTTCTAAATCGCCTTGGTAAAATTTTTCTATCAAGTGGGCAATAATTTCGGAGTCAGTTGCTGAAACTATTTTATGACCCTCTTTTTCTAAAATATCTTTTAATGCTTGGTAATTTTCAATTATGCCATTGTGAACTATAGCTATCTCTCCCTTGCAATCCAGATGAGGATGAGCATTTATTTTCGAGGGAGCGCCGTGGGTTGCCCAGCGGGTTTGCGCTATGCCAATATTTCCCTCGAGGTTTTTAAATTCCAGATTTTTCTTAAGTCCAGAAATCCTGCCCTTTACTTTCAGATTTTTCAGCCGCTGATTCTGAATGGTGCAAATACCAGCTGAGTCATAGCCGCGATACTCAAGCCGCTCCAGTCCTTTTATTAAAGTAGGAATGCTATTTTTATTGCCGATGTAGCCGATTATTCCGCACATAATTTTTTAGACGACCTGCAATCATTAGTGATTTAAAATGGGTTTACTTTAGTAAACCCATTTTCTTTCGCACTTTTTTCATTGTTTCCTGGGCGATGATTTGGGCTCTTTTTCTGCCCTCCTCCAGGATTTTTTCCAAAAGAGTTTGACGAAGTTCCAGCTCTTTTTTCTTTCTCCGGAAGGGCTCAAGTTTTTCAATTAATAATTGAGACAATTTTTCTTTGAAGGTTTGATAACCCTTACCTTCAAATTCTTTTTCAATATCAGTGGTTGAAATACCAGAGAACAAACTATAAATGGTCAAAAGGTTTGAGATACCTGGCTTTTGAGAGACGTCATATTTAATTTCTTTTCCCGGGTCGGTTACCGCTGTCATTATTTTCTTTCTGATAGCATCAGGTTTGTCAAGCAACTCAATACATCCTTGGGGGTTATCAGTTTTTGACATTTTTTTCTCTGGGTTTTGGAGGGACATAATTTTCGCTCCTGTTTTTGGGAGCAAAACCTCAGGTTCCTTGAAGGTCTTGCCAAATTTTTTATTGAAACGTCGAGCGATTTCTCTGGCTAATTCAACATGTTGTTTTTGGTCTTTTCCTACCGGAACAAGGTCTGTCCCGTAGAGTAAAATATCAGCCGCCATTAAAATTGGGTAGTTCAAAAGCCCGGCATTGACATCTCTTTTGTGCTTTACTGACTTTTCTTTAAACTGGGTCATTCTTTGGAGGTCGCCAATCGGGGTAACGGTTGACAGAAGCCAAGACAGTTCGGTATGTTCTTTTATTTGAGATTGGACAAAGAAAATACATTTTTCAGGATTCAAGCCAGCGGCTAAATAAACCTTAGTGACCTCCATTATATTTTTTTGTAATTCTTGCGGCAGGTAGGGAGTGGTCATAGCATGGAGGTCGACAATGCTAAAAACACACTCATTTTTTTCCTGGAGCGCAATCCAATTTTTTATAGCTCCCAGATAATTGCCTATATGAATTTCACCGGTTGGTCGAATACCACTAAATATTCGCATAGTTTTTAAACTTCTATAACGACGGGGAGAATCATCGGCCTTCTTTTTGTTTTGGAGAAAAGAAATTGGCCAATCTTATTTCTGAGCTCGTCTTTAACGTAAGACCAGTTAAGGGCTCCCCCTGAGCCAGCGGCTCTGTTAACTATTGCTATCACTCGTTTTCTGGTTTCTTTTAAAAGTTCCTTTGATTCTCTTAAATAGACGAACCCTCTTGATATTATATCAGGAGAACCTCTTACTTTTCCAGTTTGTCTGTCAACCAGAGCGACAATGACAAACATACCATCCTGGGATAAAACCTGGCGGTCCCGCAAGACCACCTCTCCGACATCCCCAATACCCAAACCATCAACCATCACATAATTTGAAGGCACTTTTTCCTTTTCCAGGGAAATTCTTTGGGGGGTTAACTTTACCACCTGGCCATTTCCAGCAACTAAAATATTTTCTTGTCTTATTCCTTCCTCTTCGGCTAACTCGGCATGCTTGACCAGCATTGAATAGTATCCATAAATAGGCAGAAAGAATTTTGGTTTCATAATTTGTATCATCCGAGACAGTTCTTCTTGTTTGGCGTGGCCCGAAGCATGGATATCCATCATCCGGTAGTGAAAAACTTTGGCTCCCTGGCGGTGGAATTCGTCTTTGAGAATCTGAACCGTTCTTTCGTTGCCAGGAACCACCGAAGAGGAAAAGATAACAGTATCCTCTTTTTTAAGATGGATAAATTTATGCTCGCGATTGGCAATTCTCATAAAAACAGCACGTCCCTCTCCCTGAGCCCCGGTACAAATAACGGTTATTTTTGAATCAGGAAACTTAGAAATATCTTTAGTTTTTATAAAAGTTCCTTTTTGGACTTTAATTTTTTTTAGGTTTTGAGCAATCTCAACGTTAGTTTTCATGCTGTAACCTTCAATGGCTACCTTTCTGTTATATTTTTCTGAAAGGATAATCAACTGTTGGATTCGGTTAATCATAGAGGAAAAAGAGGCAGCAATAATTCTACCTTTTACTTTCTTGAAGATTTCATCCAGGTTTTGGAAAATTGTTTTTTCAGAAAGCGAATGACCTTCTTCTTCAGCGCCGGTGGACTCAGACATCAAAAGCAAAATACCTCTTTGGCCGAGCTTCCTTAATTTTTCAAAATCGGTAGGTAATTCGTTAACTGGTGATTGGTCAAATTTAAAATCGGAGGTGTGTAAAACATTACCAACCGGGGTTTGGATAAACAAACCAAGATTGTCCGGAATATTATGATTTTGTCTGAAAAATTCAATTTGAAATGGTCCTAGTTTAATACGAGAGCCATCTTTTACTTCTTCTATGTCAAGTTTGGGTTGATTGGCAAAATCTTCCTGTCTTTTCAAAATAATCCCTTTGGTTAATAGAGAAGCATACATGGGTACAGAACCAATTCTGGGAATGATGTAGGGGATAGCTCCAATATGGTCGTAATGACCGTGGGTCAGCACTACTCCCAGGATATTTTTTTCCTTGCCTTTGAGATAGGAAATATTGGGGATGATGCAATCAATGCCGGGCATATTTTCTCCGGGAAAACCAAGGCCCATATCAATAATTAAAATCTTCCTTTCGTATTCAAGGAGTTTCATGTTGAGTCCTACTTCTCCCTGGCCGCCCAGGGGAATTATGCGAAGATTTGGTTGTTGAGTTTTTTTCATGGTGCGGGCAGGAGGATTTGCACCCCCACAGGATTTCTCCCACTAGCTCCTGAAGCTAGCGCGTCTGCTGTTTCGCCATGCCCGCCTTTTTTTACTCGCCCTTCAAAAAATCTAAATTTTTTGGTATTTTCTTTAAAGGTTTTTCAAATCTCAACTTCGGTACGTTTTTATAATTTCCATTCTTCAACCAGCCGGATTTGGTGAAATAATAACAAGCTCCCCCCAATTTTTCAAATAAATCATAGCGAGATTGGCATTTTTCAGCCACCCAATTTGCCAGCTTTAAAGTTTTCTTTGAGGGATTTATGGTCAGATGACCACAGTACGGAGGAATTACTGCTACCTCTCCCTTACTTGCTCTTATCGCATAAACATCTTTTATCTTGTTTCCTTCTCTCCTTTGCATTAAAAAGATTGCCGTTCCCTCCAAAACAATATAAATTTCCCCGAACTTTCCCAAATGCTCGTGTCCCTTTGTTTTAACGAATTCTTTTCCCAGCATTTGAGAGGGAATGATGGTAACGTCGTATCTTAAACCATCTTTCTTCTTTAACCCACGATACATGTAATAGAGTTCAAGATTGGGAGCTTTTTTTGCCCATTTTCTGTCGTAAAGAACTTCTCTCATGTCATCCAAATAGCGGACATCGGGTTTTTTACTCTTCAAATTTATTTCCATACCCTCTTTGTTTTTATGTACCATTCCTCAATGCCGGTGAATCTTTTGGCTGGTTCAGTTATTTTTTCTACACTGTAGCCCTTTATTTTCGGTGAAAGAAAATAGAGATAATCAGTTCTCACTAAAAAGATGGCAGGCAAATCTTCGAGCAAGATATTTTGGAATTCTTCTAAATTTTCTTTACGTTCTCTGGCATCAGAAGTTTGGCGGGCTGCCTCCAAAAGTTTATCAGTTTCCTTGGACTCGTACGAAGCAATGTTTAACCCAGGATGTCCTTTTTGGCTTGAATGCCAAAAGGGGAAAGGGTCTGGCACGGAGCTCAAGGCCTCTCCAAAAAGCAACAGCTCAAAGTTTCTCTTAGCCAGAACATCAGTTTGAAACTCTGCCAGAGAAACTTTTTTAATCTCCACTTCAGCCCCCAGAGCTTCCCAGTTCCTCTTCAAAACTTCAGCTATTTGAACTAAAGGAAATTTATCGCTGGTGCTTAAGGTGAATTTTAAAGGGATAACTTCTTCGGCTTGCTCATCAACACAGATTTGGTTAAGTTTTTTTCTGGTCATTGCCTTGACGTCTCCGGTGCCCTTGCTTAATCCTATGGGAGTTAAAATTTCAGAGGCATATTTTTCTTGAAAGCGAATGACCGCCGCCCTGGTTTTTTTACCAAAATAACCGGTAATTTCTCCTTCGGGATAAACTTCTTTGTCTCTGGCTAAGCATTCTTGAAGTTCTCTAACGTCTTCACCTTCACTGCCTGGAACCAAATTTCTTTTGAAAAGAAGAGAGATTTCCCTGATAACAATTTTTTCCCTCTGGCCGGTCTCTGGGTTAATTTTAAATCCCTGTTCCTCTAAAATCTCTTTGGCTTCCTCAACGTCAAATTGGTAAATTTTACTGGGAGCAGCAAAACCAAAAAATTCTGGCAAAATAGGGGAGGTAACTACTTCTCCTTTACTCAAGAAAACGTCTCGCAAAATTTCATCTTTATTTAAAGCCAATCTCAAGGCCTCTCTTAGAGATTTTTCTTTAAAAAGGCCCTCTTGTTTGAGATTGAAAAAAACAGCAAAATATCTTGGCAGAGAAAGAAAGTACCCTTCAAAGTTCTTTTCGGTGCTTAAGTCAAAATTTTTGGGGTCAGTGATGGAAAATCCCTGAATTTCCCCGACCTGGGCTTGAGAGATGACTTCTTCTGCATCTTGAAAAAACAGAAAAGAAATTTCCTCTAAATAGGGTTTTTTGCCCCAGAACTTTTCGTTTCTCTCTAAAGTCAATTCCCTGACGTAGCCCGATTTGTCCTGAGTTATTTTTTTAAATTTAAAGGGTCCAGAGCCAATTAAATATTTTTCTGAGACCAACTCCCAGGGTAAGTTTTGGGGAGCCAGGTCTTCAAAAATATGCTTGGGAACTATTTTCAGGGAAAGGTTTTCCAAAAAACCGGCATATTTTTCGGGTAAACGGAAACGAATCCCTTTTTCTGAAATTTTTTCCACCCTCACTCCGAACCACTTAATTCTTAAAGGGCTTTGATATTGGGGATCCTGAATTAAATCAATGGTAAAAATAACATCGCCCGACGTTAAAGGTTCCCCATCGTGCCAGAAAATATTATCTCGGAGAAGAACCTCAAAAACCTTTCCCTCTTCTTTAATCTCGAAACTGGCTGCTAAATCTTCTATGAGCTCTCCCTTCTCATTATATCTCATTAACCCGGAGAACAATACTTCAACTAAATCCCTGTCCACGTCTTGAGTGGAGAGGTAAATGGGGTTGATAAATCTTGGCTGGCCGACCAATCCCTCTCGGTAAACGCCACCGAAGGCGGGAGCCACTTCGGTGTTTTTGAAATAAAAGTTCAGATTAAGAAAGATTCCTGAGATGATAACCAAAAAGAAGAGAAGAAAAAAGATTGTTTTTTCTTTTCTGCTGAGTACCTTAAAAAACCGTTCCCATTGCCGGAGGGAAGGGAAAAATCGTTTCAATCCTTTGAAAAATTTTAGGAGATATTTCAAAAATTTAGATAATGAGATTGAATAAAGAGATAACTAAAAACGAAACAGCCAAAGCAACGGTACTCCAGAAGATTTTCTTCTCAAGTCCTCTTCTTTTAAGATAAAAACCACCCTCACCTCCAAAGACCGAGCCCAGAGCCGTTCCTCTTTGTTGAAGGAGAATTAACACAATCAAAAGAACGGGTATAATAATTTGAGCGAAAAATAAGATTTGTTTCATAGCTATTGAATTTCCTTTAGCTTGGGTCGTCTTCTTCTAACAAGTAAGCTCAGGAGCCAAACAATAAGTCCTGCCCAGAAAAGCGCTCCCAAACCTTCGATGGTTAACTTAGGAAAAAAGATATCCACCAGCCAAACCATACCCATATTCACCACTAAACCAAAAAGTCCGAAGGTGAGCAATCTTAAGGGAAAGGTAATGAGGTTGACAATTGGTTTAATAAAAAAATTGACCAGCCCCAAAAAAACTCCAGCAAAAAATAAGATTTTAATTTGTTCTCCAAAACTTCCCTGGGCTTCCACCCCGGGAACAAGCAAGGTCGCCAGATAAAGAGCCAAAAAGCCAACAATGATGTGGCCGAGAAATCGTTTCATTTGTTTATCTTACTAAGATTTATCTCTTAAGTCAATAAGTTGTAGTTTTCGATGATATTTTATGGCGAAGCGGTGAGCTTCATCTCTGATGTGTAAAAGCAAGTTGGAAATTTCCTGAGGAAGATTTTTTAACAAAATTGGTCTTTTCCGACCTTCAATATAAAGTTCATTTTTTCTTTTGGCTAAAGCTAAGACGCTGATAGACGCTGATAGACGCTGATAATGCTGATTTAGAATATTTATAGCTGCGTTCAACTGAGCTTTTCCTCCATCAATAAGCATTACCTGGGGAAATTTCCATTCCGGGTGATTGAAGCGGCGGGAAATTATCTCTTTTAACATGGCGATATCATTCGGCTCTTTTAAAATTTTTATCTTGAATTTCCGATATTCCTTTTTGTCAGGTTCTCCCTTTTCAAAAACTATCATTGCCCCGGTGGCCTTTTTTCCTTGAATATTGGAAACATCATAACCCTCAATTCTTAAGATTTTCTTTTTTACGCCCAAAATCTTTTTAAGGAGTTTCTCAATTTCTGGCCAGTTTTTCGGTGCTGGCTCAACCAAACCTTGAAAAACTCGAGCCTGCTCAAAAACATTGTTCAGGGCCTCAATTTGGTCTCGCAATCTGGCTGCTCTTTCAAACTCCTGTTTTTGAGAAGATTTTTTCATTTCTCTTTTTAAATCAATCAGGACTTGAGTTTTCTTTCCCTGAAGGACTTTTATTAAATTCTTTGTATTTCTTTGCGACTCTCTTTTAATTTTTCCCTTCAATCCCGGGAGTTGCTTGGCTAAGCTAAGCAACAGGGTGCACGGTCCCGGGCAACGATTGAGCTGGTACCAGAGGCAAGCTCTCTTAGGAATTCTTTTGCAAGAGCGATAGGGGAAAGCTCGGCGTAGAATTTTTAGGGTCGCTTTCAATGCTTTACCGTCAACAAACGGCCCCAGGTAGTTAGTTTTTAGTTTATAGTGAGTAGTTGATAGTTTTGTCTGGTGGGTGATAAATATCCTCGGGAAATCTTCCTTGGTTATTCCCACAAAAAAATAATTCTTGTCATCTCGCCACAAAATATTGAATTTGGGCTGCTTTTCTTTGATTAAATTTGCTTCCAAAATTAAGGCCTCAATCTCTGAGTCGGTTTTAAGATAGCCGATTTTTTTAACGTCTCCGATAAAAAGCTTGTCTCGGAAGCCATTCTTGCGAAAATGATTTTTCACCCTTTCTCTAATGTTGCCAGCTTTACCAATATACAGAATTTCTCGCCCTCTTTTAAAAAGATAAACCCCCGGTGCTTTGGGCAGAGAAGAAACTTTCTTTTTATCCAAGTACCTAAACCTTGCCATAACTCCTTTATTTTACTATAATAGATATTTATGGCAAAGGACTACATAAAAATTCGACGGGCCAGGGTTCACAACTTGAAGAATATTAATCTGGATATTCCCAAGAATAAACTGGTGGTTATTACCGGCGTTTCGGGTTCGGGTAAATCATCTCTGGCTTTTGATACTTTGTATGCTGAGGGCCAAAGAAGATATGTTGAGAGCTTATCAGCCTATGCCAGGCAATTTTTGGGAGTAATGCAAAAACCAGACGTTGATAAAATTGAAGGAATCTCACCAGCCATTTCCATTGACCAAAGAAAAGCCAGCCACAATCCCCGTTCCACTGTTGGCACCATGACCGAGATTTACGATTACTTAAGGGTGCTTTTTGCCAGAATCGGCATTCCCCATTGTCCAAAATGCAGCAGAAAGGTTTCTCGCCAGACGGTTGACCAAATAGTTGAGCAGATTTTAGACATGCGAAAGGATAAGCACGAAGTGCTCATTTTGGGTCCGGTGGTTCGGGGCAGAAAAGGGGAGCATCGGGCCATCTTGGAAGAAATTGAAAGAGCGGGTTTTGTCAGGGTGAGAATTGATGGTCACGTTCAGAGGATTGAAGAGGCGCTGACCGGGACTCTTAGCAGAAATAAAAAACACCATATTGAAGTGGTGGTTGACAGGTTAATCATAGAAGAGGGCTTAGAAAAATCCCGCTTGGTTGATTCAGTGGAAACCGCCTTGAAGTTAGGTAAGGGATTGATGATGGTAGATGGTTTGCTCTTCAGTGAGCATTTTGCTTGTGAATATTGTGGAATTTCTTTGCCGGAACTTGAGCCTCGTCTCTTCTCCTTTAACTCGCCCTACGGAGCTTGTTCTGGCTGTCAGGGCTTGGGTAAAAAATTGGAAGTTGACCCCAAGTTAGTCATTCCCAACGAGAACTTATCAATTAGTGAGGGAGCAATTTTCCCCTGGGCTCACGCTTCGCATAAGGTTGGCCGTCAGAGCTATTTCTGGTGGCAGCTTCAGGACTTGGCTGCCGAGCATAACTTTTCTTTAGACACCCCGGTTAAAAATTTACCCCAAAAGGTTTTAGACCTTATTTTCAATGGCGATGATAATTTTGAAGGGGTAATTCCCAATCTTGAGAGAAAATATTGGGAAACGGAGTCGGACGCCACCAGAGAGGAGATTAAAAAATATATGAGAGAGAGGAAATGCGAGAAGTGTCAGGGGAAAAGATTGAAACTGGAGGCCTTGGCAGTGAAGGTGGCCGGGAAATCAATTGATAAAATAGTCGAGATGGAGATAGTCAAGGCCAAGGAATTTTTTGAAAAATTGGACAGACAAATACTTGGTGAATCAAAATTTAAAATTGCTCAAGACCTTTTAAAAGAGATTATTTCAAGATTACAATTCTTGAATGATGTTGGCTTGGATTATTTAACTTTATCAAGAGAAGCGGAAACCCTGGCTGGGGGAGAGGAGCAGAGAACTCGCTTAGCCACCCAGATTGGTTCAAAATTGACCGGAGTTTTATATATTTTAGATGAACCCTCGGTTGGCTTACATGCCAGAGACCAAGCCAGATTGATTGAAACCTTGAAAAAGCTAAGAGATTTAGGAAATACAGTGGTCTTGACTGAGCATGATTATCAAACTATTCGCGAAACTGACTTTGTAATTGATATTGGTCCTGGGGCTGGCAAGCATGGCGGTAAGATTATTTTTGAGGGAACACCAAAGCAGCTTCTTCATTCGCATACCTTAACTGGAGATTATCTGGCAGGGAGAAGAAAGGTGACGGTCGAAGACCGTCATCCTGAGGAGCGAGGCGACGAAGGATCTAATAAAACCCAAAAAAACTATTTGGTTATCAAAAAAGCGACTGAGCACAATTTAAAAAATATTGACGTTAGAATTCCTTTGGGTAAATTTGTTGGGGTGACCGGGGTTTCAGGTTCTGGTAAAAGCAGTTTGGTCCGAGACATCATTGCTCGAGCCTTGTATCAAAAATTCTATCACTCAAAGGAGGAACCCGGTAAACACCAAAAGATTTTGGGGACTGAATTTTTGGACAAAGTAGCCCTGGTGGACCAATCGCCTATTGGCAGAACTCCCAGAAGCAATCCGGCAACTTATACCGGTAATTTCAGTTATATCAGAGACCTTTTTGCCAGAACCAAAGAAGCAAGAATTAAGGGTTATCTTCCCGGAAGATTCAGCTTTAATGTTAAAGGTGGAAGGTGTGAGGCCTGTGAAGGTCAGGGACTCCGCAAGATTGAAATGTATTTTTTGCCCGACGTTTATGTCCAATGCCAGGAATGTAAAGGTAAGAGATACAACAAAGAGACCTTAGAAATTGAGTACAAGGGGAAAAATATTGCTGAGGTTTTGGAAATGACGGTTGAGGAAGCCCTGAAATTTTTTGAAAACATCCCCGGACTGCGCTACAAATTAAAAACTTTATCTGAGGTAGGGCTCGGCTATATTGAACTCGGGCAGCCCGCTCCCTCTTTGTCGGGCGGGGAAGCTCAAAGAGTAAAATTAGCTACCGAACTTTCCAGAAAATCAACCGGTAAAACCTTATATATTTTAGACGAGCCAACCACTGGTTTGCATCCCCATGACATCAAAAAATTAATTTTTGTTTTAAAAAGTTTAGTTGATAAAGGAAACACGGTTCTTTCCACGGAACACAATCTCGATTTTATTAGGAACACGAACTGGATTTTAGATCTCGGTCCCGAGGGAGGGGCTCAAGGCGGCTATATCGTTGCTGAGGGCACTCCTGAAAAAATAGCTAAAAACAAAAAAAGCTACACCGGTCAATATCTAAAGAAATATCTTGCTTGACAAAAATTTTCTTGTGATTAAGATAGATTTATATGAATATAAAACCATTATCTGACCACATACTCGTTGAGCCTGTTTCTCAAGAAGAGAAAACAAAGTCGGGCATTTTTCTTCCAGGAACCGCTGAGAAAGAAAGACCGGAGGAGGGCAGGGTAATTGCCGTAGGTCCTGGCAAGAGATTGTCTTCTGGTAAAAGAATTTCCCTGGAAGTAAAAAAGGGCGATAAAGTTCTTTTTACCAAATATGGACCAAGTGAAATAAAGGTTGGTGATAAAGAATATTTAATTGCTAAAGAGGAGGACATTTTAGCTATTTTAGAATAACTATGGCAAAACAAATTAATTACTCCGAGGAGGCCCGGAAAAAATTAAAAGCTGGCGTTGACAAGTTAGTTGATGCCGTCAAGGTAACCCTGGGTCCCAAGGGAAGGAACGTTGTTCTGGATAAGGGATTTGGCGCTCCCACCATCACCAACGATGGGGTAACCATTGCCAAAGAAATTGAATTGGAAGACAAAATTGAGAATTTGGGAGCCGAGATTGCCAAGGAGGTTGCCTCAAAAACAAATGATGTGGCTGGCGATGGCACCACCACCGCCGCCGTTTTAGTCCAGGCCCTGATTACCAATGGGTTAAAGAACGTAACCGCCGGAGCTAATCCTTTGGCCTTGAAAAGGGGAATTGAGAAAGGCTCAAAGTTGCTGGTTGAGGCCTTAAAGGATTTTTCAAAAGCTCTTGCTAAGAGTGGAGAAATTGTCCAGGTAGCCACCATTGCTGCTGAAGATTCCGAGCTCGGTAATTTAATTGCTGAAGTAATCAAAGAAACCGGCAAGGATGGCGTGGTGACTGTTGAGGAATCAAAAACCTTCGGTTTACAAAAAGAGGTAGTCCGAGGAATGCAATTTGACAGAGGTTATGTTTCTCCCTATATGATTACCAATCCCGAAAAAATGGAAGCGGTCTTAGAAGACCCTTATATTCTAATCACCGACAAGAAAATTTCTTCTTTGCAGGAAATTCTGCCTATGCTGGAAAGTTTAGCCAAAACCGGCAAGAAAGAATTGGTCATTATTGCTGATGAGATTGAAGGCGATGCTTTAGCCACCCTGGTGGTCAATAAATTGAGAGGAGTTTTCAATGCTTTGGCTATTAAAGCTCCTGGCTTTGGCGACCGGCGCAAAGAAATGTTGGAGGACATTGCCTGTGTCACCGGAGGCCAGGTGATTTCTGAAGAAAAAGGGATGAAATTGGAAGCAACTGAACTTGAAATGCTGGGGCAGACCAGAAAGGTTATCTCAACCAAAGAAGCAACCACCATTGTCGGGGGCAAAGGAAAAAAGTCAGATGTTGAAGCAAGAATAAATCAAATTAGAACCGAAATTGAAGCCGCTTCTGATTTTGATAAAGAAAAATTACAAGAACGCTTAGGTAAATTATCAGGAGGGGTGGCCGTTATTAAAGTTGGCGCTCCCACCGAAGTTGAGCAAAAAGCTCGCCAGCACAAAGCAGAAGATGCCCTGTCCGCCACCAGGGCCGCCATTGAGGAAGGCATTGTGCCGGGCGGGGGAGTAGCTTTACTTCGAGTAGTCACTGCCTTGGAAAAAATAAACTTAAAAGGAGACGAAAAAACCGGTCTTGAAATATTAAAAAAGGCCCTGGAGGAACCCTTGAGAAGAATTTCGCAAAACGCCGGAGTTGAGGGCTCGGTGATAGTTGCTGAAGTCAAAAAGCACCGAGGCAATTATGGTTTTAATGCTCAAACCTTGCAGTACGAGGATTTAATGGAAGCTGGCATTGTTGACCCGACTAAGGTAGTCAGGTCGGCCCTGGAAAACGCCGTTTCGGGAGCTGGTATGCTCCTGACCACCGAAGCGACAGTGACTGACGTCCCGGAAAAGAAAGAAGAAAAAACTCCTCCAATGCCTATGCCCGAAGGATACTAAATTTTAAATTTCTCTCTACTAAAAACTCTCCCGAGATGATCGGGAGAGTTTTTTTTGGTTAATTTATCCGCTCTTATCCTTTAACCCTTTGAACTTTTACTTCTACCTCTTGAAGGCCTATCTCTCCCTTAACACCTAAATGACTGAAATCCAATCTTTTGCGACATCGGGGGCAATAAAGCTCGAGAGAATCCTCCTTGTCCGCCAATTTTGCTGAGATGATTTTATCGAGATGGTCTTTTACAACTCCATTCAGCGAAGCACCACAGGATTCACAACTATACCAGGAGTGCCCCAATTCTCTTTCAATCTTGACACGTGTTGTTTCTTCTTTTATTTTTCTTCTCATCTTTTATTCTCCTTTCAAAGAACTTTTAGTAGTAAATTAACAGATATCTCTGTTTTTGTCAAAGAAAGCATAAGGTTAGAATAAAAAAATGCCCAGCGACGGGCTTTTTCTAAAAGGGAACAGGCGACTCTACTTAAGAGTAGGGCCGCCTATTGAATTCATATTCTTTCTCTCACCTTTTTGGCAGCATCTATAAAGGGGATGGAGAGAAAGTATGCCATTGCTATCGGCAAAACCGCCATCCAGAGCATGACAAACAAAACCTCCCCCTTAACATTTCCATACTCTCTCTTCAGTTTTTCCAATCCTGAGGCCTTTTCCCTCCCTTCATTGATGAGTAAAATCTTCAGGAATTCTATTATAACTATGTAGAAAACAAATCCAGAAATGACATCCTTTGCCCAATTCGGTATAAGAGTGCCGGGAAGCATCCTAATTCCTATCATCCCTATCAGACCAAGTGTGAGACCAACAGATTGAAGGAAGAATTTTTTTCCTTTCACAAATGCCCTAAGTGTTTCTTTTACCCCCTCCTTTACAAAGAGATAACCTATTTCTGCAGCGGCTACGATTAATATGGCTGGCAGAAAAAGCTGGGAAGATATTATATCCAGAGATACCAGCAACATAATTACTATCAGAGCCACACTAATGAGCAGAAAGTATAAAAAACTTCCTCTTTTCCCCTTTGGTCTTGAACGAATTTCTTTTCCTCCACAGTAAACAGAAGCAACCAAAGCTAATCCAAGGAAAATCGCAAACGGAATATTCATTTGTTAACCTCCTTTTTTGAGTTCTACTTTATCCTATAAAATCCCAAAAGAAAAAGCAAGCCCAAGATGAACTTGAAAAATCTCAACTTCTTTTAGCGAGGCGTTTAATAAAGCTCTTTCTTCCAAATATAATCAAAAGAATAAAAAGGGCCACTAAAAATGCGACTGCATAGTAAATTCCTTTCTGAAAAGATATTCCACCAAAATAGTAGATTAAAAACATAATCGGAGCATTACCCAGCAATGACGAGAAGAAAAATTTTGAAGGACTGATTTTAGTTAGTCCTGCCGCATAACTTACATAATCAAATATTGGGCTGGTTGGTAACCTAATAGCAACCAGTGTCCAGAATTTCTTTTTTTCAGAGACAGTGCTTTCCCATTCTTGGACTTTTTGTAAAAAGGTAATCCGCTTTACTATCGGTTCTCTGAAGGTTCTGGCAATCCAAAAAGCAACCATGGCTCCTAACATAACACCAATTTCCGCATAGATAAATCCAAGGATTTTTCCAAAAGCGATAATGCCAATTACGTCAAAAACTATTCCGGGAATCGGTGGAATAATTGTAGATGTTGACCTGACAATTATAAAAATAAAAGGTGCAACTATTTTATAATCTGAGAGTAATTGGACTAAAAATTCTTGCATATTTTTCGATTATTTATGAATTCTTTATTCTACCAAAAAATCGCCTCCTTGGCGATAAATAAAAAATCCCTCTAAAATATTAAGGGTCAAAATAACGCGGGAGACAGAGAATCCATTAAATCTCTCTGTCCCCCCTTGCGTTTTACGATCCCTTTGATTTCCCCTTTTCTCTTTTGGGAACTTCCTTGGCCTCTTTTTCCTGTTCTTTAAGGGCTTGGATAGCTATACCTGCTATAGCTTGCTCTCCTGTTTTCTCTCCCGCTTTCTGAATAGCCTCAATCATTCCTGGGACAGCCTCTTTTGGGATTATTCCACCATGAATGTATATTCTTGCCAGGGTAACAAATCCATAAGCACCCAGGTTTGTAGAGAGTATCTCTTTAATCATTTCGTGAACAGGTTTTCTTTTCTTTTTTTGCTCCTCAGACATTTTCTCCCCTCCTTCTTAATTTAATCATTTCTTTCTAGAAGTTCTTGTGAAATTATTAAGATTTTCTATCTTGCCATACTTCAATAAAAAGGTCAAGCCCGTGTAATGAGCTTTAATAGTGTTCAAGGTTTGATTATCTATCATCATTGTGATATTATAAAAATGATGAATTGTCCAAGTTGTAAAATAGAACTAAAGAAGGCGGTTTTCTATGGGGTAGAGATTGACTATTGTCCCAAGTGCTTGGGGCTTTGGTTTGAACAGAACGAGTTGAGCGGAGCCAAAGACGAAAAAGACAAAGATTTAAACTGGCTGGATATTCCACTCTGGCAAGACAAGGCAAAATTTCAGATTTCAAAAGGAAAAAAACTCTGTCCCTCTTGCTCCGTGCCGCTTTACCAGGTTAATTACGGCGATTCTCAAATTGAGATTGACCTCTGCAATGTCTGTCAAGGAATCTGGTTGGACAGGGGAGAGTTCAAAAAAGTCATTGATTACCTGAAAGAGAAAGGTAAAAAAGAGGTTTTAGAAAATTATTTCAAAAATTTAATTGCCGAGGGAGTGGAAGTATTTACCGGACCCGAAAGCTTTCGCTCAGAGCTTTCAGATTTTTTAACCATTTTAAAACTTCTTAATTACAAATTCGCCACCCAGCATCCCATCATCACTGAAATAATCTTAAACTTACCAAGGTAATTAAAGGTCAAAAATTAAAAAATAAAATCCATGACTCTATATATAGTTTTATTCGTCATTCTCGTTTTTGTTCTCTGGTTTGCAGGGACTTTTAATAGTTTGGTCAAAAAGAAAAACCGGGGCAAAGAGGCCTGGGCAGACATTGATGTTCAATTGAAAAGGAGATATAATTTGATACCCAATTTGGTGCAAACAGTTAAAGGATACGCTACTCACGAAAGAGAACTTTTCCAAAAGGTTACCGAAGCAAGAGCCAAGGCCATGGGAGCTCAAGAGATGAAAGAAAAAGCACAAGCTGAGAACATGTTGACTAATACTCTGAAATCGCTGTTTGCAGTTGCTGAAAACTACCCGGACCTCAAAGCATCGCAAAACTTTCTTGAATTACAAAAGGAACTGCGCGATACCGAAGATAAAATTCAAGCTGCCAGAAGATTTTACAACAGTAACGTTAGGGACTTGAACATTAAGATTGAAAGTGTTCCCTCAAACGTTGTGGCTAAAATCTTTAATTTTAAGAAAATGGAACTGTTTGAGATTGAGGAAGCCGCCGCCAGAGAAACCCCCAAGGTAAAGTTCTAACAATTTAACAATGGCCACACTTTATTCTCAAGCTGAATCCAATATCCGTAAAACTTGGCTCCTGATAGCTGTCTTTCTGGTGTTTATCATTGCTTTGGGCTGGCTTTTCAGTGAGCTTTTAGGAAGCTCTTTAATTTTAATCATCGCCATAATTTTCAGTGTTTCCATGAGCTTTTTTAGCTATTGGTATTCAGACAAGATTGTTCTCAGGATGACTAAAGCCCGTCCCATAGAGAAGAAAGACAACCCCGAACTTTATCGGATTGTTGAAAATCTTTGCATTACTGCTGGCATCCCCATGCCCAAAATTTATATCTTACCAGAATCACAACCCAATGCTTTTGCCACCGGCAGAAACGAAAAACGCGCCGTGGTTGCGGTAACGAAAGGGCTTCTGGATAAATTGGAGAGAGTGGAATTGGAGGGTGTCATAGCTCACGAACTAAGCCATATTAGAAACAAAGATATTCTTTTGGGAACGGTAGTTGTCATTTTAGCTGGCATCATTGCTCTGGTCTCTTACTGGTTTTTGAGAATCAGTTTTTGGGGAGGAATGGGCGGCAGAAGAAGTTCGCGAGATTCTAGCGGAGTAATTCTTTTAATCTTGGGATTGGTTGCTGCCATCTTAGCTCCTCTGGCCGCCACCCTGATTCGTTTAGCCATTTCCCGCAAAAGAGAATTTTTATCAGACGCTTCAGGAGCTCTTTTAACCAGATATCCAGAAGGGTTGGCTCGAGCTTTGGAAAAAATTTCAGCTGATGCTACTTTGATGAAAGTAGCCAACAGTGCTACTTCCCACCTCTTTATTTCTTCCCCCTTCAAGGGAAAACAATCTAAAAGCTGGTTCACCAAACTTTTTAGGACTCATCCTCCGGTTGAAGAACGCACCAAAGCTCTCCGGGGCATGAAAATATAACCTCCAAAATGAAAAACATTTTGGAGACCACAATTAAATAAGGTGGGGTACCAAAGTGGTTTAATGGAACGGCTTGGAAAGCCGTGACGTTTCGGCGTCTCGTGGGTTCGAATCCCACCCCCACCGCATTTACAAATTAAAGGAGCGAAGCGACGGAATCCCACCCCCACCGCCAGAATACTCTAAATATTATGGACAAATTAGTTTTATTTGATATTGACGGGACGCTTATTGGTGGAAAACATGGACACCCAAAATCTTTTGGTGATGCTATCAAAGCAATCCATAATATTGATTTTGAAGTTGACTGGAGAGACGTCCAAGGAATGACAGATCAGCAAATTCTAACAGAAGGTCTTCTTAAAAAAGGTATTTCTAAAGAAATTATTCAAGAAAATATGGATAAATACATGATTGAAATGAAAAAATCTTTTAATAAAAGTATTGTAAATAGCACCATACATCTATTTGAAGGGGTTAAAGACTTAATTATTAAATTAAAATCCGGGGATGTGCTTCTTGGATTAGTTACGGGAAATTTAGTTTCAATTGCTCAAGCGAAATTAGAAAAATTGAGTTTGTGGAAATATTTTGATGTTGGTGGCTTTGGCAGTGACGATATAAGCAGAACTGTTTTGGTGAAATTAGCAATTAAGAGAGCCGAAGAGAATTTCGGCTTCAAATTTGATAACAATGTTTTTCTTTTCGGAGATGCTCCTCAAGATATGAAAGCAGGAAAAGAAGCCGGAGTGAAAACTATTGGTGTGACAACCGGAATTTATTCAAAAGAGCAATTAGAAAATGCTGGTGCCGATTTCCTGTTAGAAGATTTAAAAAATACAGAAAAAGTTCTAAAGATAATTTTGTAAAATGGAAAAAATTGAGGTGTCGACCATTACAAACATTGATAAACTAAGGAGTGAAGAATTTGCAGATTTGATTCCTGAACTTTATGAACTAAAAGAGATTATTGAGAATGATGGTTATTACCACAACAATGATTCCATCTTTAATCACACCCTAAGGGTTTTAGAAAAATTAGAAGAGTCATTAAAAAATGTTAAAGATAAAGTTTCTGATTATCTGGACCAGAAAATTACAAACCATACCCGAAAAGAACTTCTATTTTTAGCAACCTTACTTCATGATATTGGCAAAAAAGAAACTTTGGTAAAAGATGATAAGGGGCTAACTTCTTGTCTAGGCCACGCAGAACAAAGTTTAGTGAAAGCGGAAGAAATTTTACCACGTTTCGATTTATCTGAAGATGAAAGAGATTTGATCGGCCGGATGATTGAATCTCACATGCTTCTTTATTTGATTATCAAGCCCGATAACAATAAGCTTAATGACCAATTCCTTGAAGTGAGAAGAGAGCATCCGAATATATTTCTGGAGCTAGTCTTATTGGCTATGACTGATATCTTGGGAACTCAGTTAAAGGAAAATAAACCAAAGGAATTTGATTTCGTCATAAACTTTTATAAAAAATTTTTAAATGAATACTAATTACGAGCTTTTATAAACTTGAATATATTACATTTAGTATTAAAATAGAAATAATCAGAGACTTATGATTGTTACAGATTTTCTTACAAAATTAATATCCTGGTTTTTTGCTCACGGCATAAAGATTGTCGGGATTTTATTCGTTGCTTATGTGGCAACGCGTTTGCTGAAAATTTTTCTTTCAAAATTTTTAAGAAATCTTGTTCAAAAAGGTTTCAGAACAGGGAAAGTCAAGAGTGTTCAGTTAGAGGAGAAAAGATTGGAAACCTTGGAGAAAGTCTCTTTCTCAATCTTGAAGGGTGTCATCTGGATAGTTGCCATTTTAACCATCCTGCCGGAACTCGGAGTTAATATTGGGCCGCTTTTGGCTGGAATTGGAGTTGTCGGTTTGGCTTTGGGCTTGGGGGCAAGGAGTTTAATCCAGGATTATTTATCCGGACTTTTTATTCTTTTGGAAGACCAGTATCGAGTGGGGGAGGAGGTTGAAATTGGCGGGAAAAAGGGAATAATTGCCGATTTCAATTTAAGAAGGACGGTCATCAAAGATACCGAGGGAATTTTGCACTACCTTCCCAACAGCCAGGTAAAAATCGCCTCAAATCTTTCCCGGGGAAAAAAGTGAATGAAAATAGAATAAAAAAAGAGCTCTTTTTTGAGCGCTTGTTTTCTCTCCAGGGCTTCCACTCCGGAGTTTTATTTTGGATTTCTATTTGATTTTCTGCTTGGCTAAAATTTTCTGATAAACTTTTTCGTAATTGTCTACCATTTTTTCTACGCTAAAATTCTCCTCCACCCATTTTCTACATTCTCTTCGGTCTATCTGATCTATTTTTTTAATTGCTCGGACAGCTTCATTAATACTTTTGACGATAAATCCAGTTTTACCATCTTTAATTACTTCAGGAACAGAACCTCGGTTAAAAGCTATTACCGGAGTTCCGCAAGCCATTGATTCTGTCATTACTAGACCAAAAGGTTCTTTCCATCTAATAGGGTATAAGCAACCTTTAGCTGAACCATAAAAGTCAGAGAGTTCTTTTTGGGATAATTCTCCTACATATTGAATCTGAGAATTTAGCTCTGGTTTTATTTCTTTTCTAAAATATTCTCTATGGTGAGGCTGAATCTGACCGGCTAACAATAATTTTACTTTTGCCTTTTTAGCAATTTGTATTGCTTCTTTTGTTCCTTTTTCCTCACAAATTCTGGCTATCCAAACGAAATGCTCTTTTGATTTAGGATTAAATTTAAACCTAGAAATATCCATGCCGTTATAGACAATCCAACTATTTTTAATTTTTACCGGAGCATTTTTTCTCTCGGATTTAGAGATAAAAACGAGATTTAAATCGTTCTTGTAATGATTAAAAATTTTCCATCTCGGATCAATAGCGTTAGGGGTATTGTGCATTGTCTGCAAAACAGGAGTTTTGACAATTTTTTGGAAAAATCCTCCAATTATTCCCCAGTGGCAGTGGATAATATCAAATTGGTTGGCTTTCTCAAAAGCTACTGAGTGATTGAAAAGATTAAACCAGTAATCTTGCCAAGCAACTTCTAAATGAATTAGACCCTTCTTTGTCAAAGGAATTAATTTAGCCTCCGTTTTAGAATTTCCGGAGGCGAATAAGGTTACTTCATGCCCTCTCTTAACCAACTCCTCGGTTAAAAAAGAAATAATTCTTTCTATACCTCCATATTTTTCGGGAGGAATTGGAAACCAGAGGGGGGCTATCTGAGCAATTCTAAGTTTTTTCCTCATAGCAATTTTTTAATTAATTTTTCGTATTCATCTACCATTTTTTCTACGGTGAAGTTCTCCTGAACATGCTTTCTACACTCCCTTCTGTCTATCTGGCTGATATTTTTCATTGCTTCTGCCATCTCATTTTTATTTCGTACAATAAATCCTGTTTTTTTGTCTTTAATTACTTCGGGAATAGCACCATTTGGGTAGGCAATAACCGGAGTACCTGAAGCCATCGCTTCTATCATTACTAAACCAAAGGGTTCTGGCCACTGGATTGGAAATAAAAAAGCTTTGGCATTCTTGTAGAGTTCTATTGCTTTTGAAAAACTAACTTCGCCTAAATAAACGACATTTTTATTAAGCAAGGGTTTTATTTTTGTTTCAAAATACTCTTGATTCTTAATTCTTCCAATAATGATTATTTTTTTTTGAGCAATCTTCGCTGCTCTAATTGCGTCTAAAGGGTTTTTAGCTGGGATAATTTTTCCAGAGAAAATGAAATAATCTTTAGGTTTTTTAGAAAGTGGAAATTTTTTTAAATCAATTCCATTATAGATTGTAGTTTGATAATTAAGATTTGGAAAAACGTTTCTTTGTCTATTTGAAATAGCAATTAAACGAGCATTAGACTCCCGGAAAACTTTAGCTAATTCCTTGAAAAGGGGTAAATGTAAAATATGAAAAACAGGGATATTAAGCAATTTTTCTAGAGAGCTAAACATTCCACCGCTGACAGTATGATTAAATATTATTCCGATTTCCTTCTTTTTTTTGACGACCTCCATCAACATGTTGGTTAGCATGCTTAATTCAATTCGCAATTTTCTTGCCATTTCATATTCCGGAAGAATTTTATATTCAACTAGGGGTTTGGGTCCTACCGGAACCAGATCTGCTGAGGTGCGAGTGGATCTGGGTGCGAATAGTAAAACCTGATAGCCTTTTTTGATAAGACCTTCTGTTAAATAATCAACCATCCACTCAATTCCACCCTGTTTTTTAGGAGGAATTTCATTACCTATTGGTCCCAAGATGGCGATTTTTTTTCTTCTTTTCATTTTTTCTTTATGATTTCTTTGTATGTTTTTTCATAATTTTCAACCATCTTTTCTAAGCTGAAATTTTTTAAAACATGCTCTCGACAATCTCTCGGCTTTATTTTATCTATTTTTTTCAGAGCCATTTTCAATCCTCTAATTCCTGTTTCAGGCTTAACAACAAAACCAGTTTTTCCATTATGAACAAGTTCTGAAACCGAACCGCTATCAAAGCCGATTACCGGCGTTCCACAGGACTGAGCTTCTGCCATCACCAAGCCAAAGGGTTCTTGCCAATTAACCGTCATCAAAAATGCTTTTGCCCTTTGCATAAGTTTGCTGACCTCTTCTTTCGTCAATGGTTGTTCAGCCGATATTGGTCCTATCCATTTTATTTTTTTCGATAAATAGGGCTTAACGTCTCTTTCAAAAAATTCTCGGTCTTCAGTATTTCCTGATAACAAAAGCTTTGAATTGGTCTCTCTTGCTAATCGAATTGCCCATCTTACTCCTTTTGGATCTAAAAAATTTCCCGATTTATCTTTCGTTCTGCTTAATCTGCCAATCCATAAAAGATAATCTTCTTTTTTAAGGTAGAACTTGTATAAATTTGTATTTACTCCGTTATAGATTACTTTGTAAATTTTTGTTTTTTCGGCTAATTTTTTTGCTGCCTTAGAGATACAAACAAAATAGCTTTTTTTAAAAAGGGAAAGAGTTTCATCAAGTTCTTTGGTCATTTGGGCATGAATAGTGGTGAGAATCGGGGTTTTAATGTTTTTTTCAACCAGAAGAGGAATAAATTCTGGAAAGCAGTGATTGTGGATAATCTCAAATTCATTTCCTACTTTTTCAAGTATCTTCGCTGTCTTTGCCAAGAAAGAAGTATGAGCATAAAAAGGATTCTCAAAGGGACCCATTTCAACAAAAGCTCTCGGGATTACCGGAATAATTTTTGCTCTCGGCACAAAACTATTTTCGGTTCCCAAGATTGAAACTCTATGTTCTCTTTTAACTAAGCCAGAAACCAAATCAAAAATCATTCTCGGTCTGGCAGCAGTAATTTTTGGAGCAATTTCTCTTTTTAAGGGAGCTACAATAAGAATTTTCATAAGTCTATTGATGCAATGCAATTATTTTATCTTATCATAATTTCCTAAAACAAAAAAGGGTCTTGTAATGAGACCCTTTTTCGTTGGTTGCTTATTATTTTCGAATAATTTTTTCTTTTTGCCAAGATTTCTGGAGTTCTTTACTTCTTGCCGTTGCTGTGATTCTTACCGTTCTTACCGTTCTTACCGTTCTTGCCATTCTTGCCATTTTTGCCATTCTGGTGGTTGGTGTAGGCTTTTTTATAAACCCTTATGTATTTTTGGGCAATTTTTTTCCAGGTAAATTTTCTTTCAACAGTTTGCCTGGCAGCTTCCCCCATTTTTTTTCTCAATTCATCATTTGCCAACAATTTATTTACCGCTTCGGCTATTTGTTGACTGCTTCTTGGTCTGACCAGGAATCCATTTACCCCATTTTTCACTGCCAAAGGAATTCCCCCTTTTCTGGTTGCCACCACCGGGGTTTTACAACTCATAGCTTCCAAAATTACCAGGCCTAACGGCTCGTCCCAAACAGAAGGAGTAACAAGAACATCAGCTCGGTAATAAAATTCTTTAAATTCCTCTTTCTTGTCATCTCCCATATAGCCGAGAAAATGAACATTTCCTGCGTTGAGTTTATAGCTTAAGTCCTCCAGGTTTTTCATTTCTGGGCCGTCTCCAATAATATAAATGTGTCCCTTGATGTCTTTAGCCGCTTTTAGGAGATATTGAACCCCCTTTTGGGGAGTGAGTTTTCCGGAAAAAAGAATGACTTTTTTGTTTTTTAATTTGTATTTTTTATTGATAATCTTTATTTTTTTCTCCGGAGGAAATCTTTCAATATCAATACCGCCCGGAATAATCCCCATCTTATGAGAAAATTCTTTGCCAAAAGTTTCTAACAACCACCGCTTGGTGTCTCCGCTTACCGCCAATATTTTTTTTGCTCTTCCTAGAGCATCTTGAGATGAGGGAACAAAAACTTTATTCTGGGAAGCGGCTAAAATGCCTGTTCCGTGGGAGGTGACGATAAAGTTTATACCGTATAATGTTTTTATAAAATTTGTCACCCAGCTAAGCAAAGAAATATGCTGGACATGAATCAGGTCTGGCTTAAAATCATCTACTGCCCGAACCACGCTTCTTAAAAAGAAATTAAAAACCTGAGATACCTCTTTCGGGGTGAGGTCTTGATAAAGCTTACAGACCGGCCATTCCGGGTGGCCGGTGAAAGCAACGGGAAAAGGTAGTTCCAAGGGATAAATTTTCAATCCGGCAATTTTTTCTTTACTTTCCGGGCAAACAATGGCTGTTTTTATCTTTTTGGCTTTGTTAATTTCAGCGGCTAATTCTCTGGTATAAGCTCCAGAACCACATCCCCACAAAGGAAAACATTGCAGAAACAGAACTTTATTTATTTTCGGCTTTTTAGCCATAATAAAACTATTTTAAAACCCGTTTATTCAACGGGCGAATATTCCTATTGTACTCCTAGGAGAGGCAATGTCAAGAGTGAAGAGGTAATGTCAATGGTTAAGTTGCACTCTGCGAAAAAAGTGTTAAAATACAAGCATCTTGATACTATGGCGGACTCTCCAGTTCAACAAATAAAAGACAGGTTGGACATTGTTGAGGTTATCCAGGGTTACCTCAAGCTTCAAAAGACCGGAGCAAATTACCGGGCTTTATGTCCTTTTCACTCGGAAAAAAAGCCGTCTTTTTTTGTTTCACCGGTCCGCCAGATATTCAAATGTTTCGGTTGTGGAAAAGTTGGGGATATCTTTAGGTTTATCATGGAAATTGAAGGGGTTGAGTTCGGAGATGCCTTGAGAATTTTGGCTCGCCGAGCTGGAGTTGAACTAAAAACTTACCGGCCGGAACTTAAAACCCAGAGACAGCGCCTTTATGAAATCTGTGAATTGTCCTGTTGTTTTTTTGAAAAACAACTGGCAGGGAGCTCAACCGGAAAGAGAGTAAAAGAATATCTTTTGGAAAGGGGACTAACCGAAAAATCCCTTAAAAAATGGCGGCTGGGTTATTCTCCAGACAGCTGGCAAGGACTCTCTGATTTCTTGGTCGGCAAAGGATACCAGAGAGAAGAGATAGTCCGAGCGGGCTTGGCCGTTGAATCAGAAAAGTCTAAAACTCCTTATGATAGATTCCGCGGCAGAATAATATTTCCCATCTTTGATTTAAACTCTCAGGTTGTTGGCTTTGGAGGAAGAATTTTTGGCCGAGAACTTACTCCCTCAGACCCCGCCAAATACATTAATATCCCCAATACCTTAATCTATGATAAAAGCCGCATTTTGTACGGCTTGAACTTTGCCAAAATGGCAGTCAGGAAAAAAGATAACTGTATCTTAACTGAAGGTTTTACTGATGTTATTATGGCTCATCAGGCGGGCTTTAGCAACACTATTGCTACCAGCGGGACCGCATTAACCTGGCAGCAATTGAAGATTTTGAAACGCTATACCTCAAATCTCTTAACTGCCTTTGATATGGATGTGGCTGGAGATTTAGCTACCAAAAGAGGAATTGACCTGGCTCAAAGTCAGGATTTTGAAGTTAAGGTAATCAGTATGCCTGAGGATGCTGACCCGGCAGACATTATCTCCAAAAACATTGAGAGCTGGAAGAATCTGGTTACCAAAGCCAAGGAAATAGTCAGTTTCTATTTTGAAAGCGCCGTCAGTAAATTTGATAAAACTACTAGCCAGGGGAAAAAACAGATCTCAAAAATTCTTCTGCCCAAAATCAAACAAATTCCCAATAAAATTTTACAGGCACATTGGATTCAAAAATTATCCAGGGCACTTATTGTTCCGGAGGAAGCTATTGTTGAAGAACTGAAGAAAATTTTAAAGAAAGAAAGAGCCAGCGACGTTCTTGAAGCTGAAACAGCGCCACCTCCTGTGCCGAAAGAAAAGTCAAGAAAGGAGATTTTGGAAGAAAGAATCCTCTCCTTGATTTTAAGGTTCCCTCAAAACGTAAACGTTCTCAGAGAGGATTTCCTTCCCACTTTTTCTCCCCAGATGAAAGTGATTTTAACCAGCTTAAAAAAAGGAGAAGTTGATGATGCACAGAAGCTGGAAAAGGTTCTTAAAAGGTTAGAAAAAGGAGGAGGGAAGATAAAAGAGATTTTAGATAGCTGCAGCTTGAGGGCTGAAATTGAGGAAGCGCCAGAGCCCCAAAAAGAGATTCAGCTTTGCCAAAAAGAGATAGAAGGGATTGTAGTTAGAAAAAGGTTAGATGGGATTTCCCAAAAAATTCAAGCAGCTGAGGAAAAGAAGGACGAAAAGAAGCTCAAAAATTTAATGCAAGAATTCAACCAGACAACCAAAAAACTAAATGAGGAAAGCAAAACCCAAAAAAAGAGTTAAAAAAACTCCCAAGAGAAAAAAGAGAAAGAAGATTTTCCCAACAGAAAAAGTTGAGGAACTTTTGAAAAGGGGACGGAGCCGCGGTTTTGTCAGTTCCGGGGAGGTCTTGTATTTTTTCCCGGATATTGAAAAGGATATTCGCGGCTTGGAAGAACTCCACGAAACCCTGGGGAAAGAGGGAATTGAGATTTTGGCCAGAAGAGAATTTTTAACAGAAGATGTCCCGGAACCGAAATCAAAACAGAAAATTACTCAGGCAAAAATTGATTCTATCCAGATGTACCTGAAAGAAATCGGCAGAATTTCCATGATTACAGCCAAGGAAGAGAAAGAATTAGCCAAACTAATTGAGAAAGGCGATCTGGAAGCCAAGAAAGAATTGGCTCAGGCCAATTTAAGATTGGTAGTCTCCATTGCTAAAAGATACATTGGCCGCTCTTCCAATTTAACCCTGCTTGATTTAATCCAGGAGGGAAATTTGGGGTTATTCCGGGCCGTGGAAAAGTTTGACTGGCGAAGGGGTTATAAATTTTCTACCTACGCTACCTGGTGGATAAGGCAGGCGGTAACCCGTGCCTTAGCTGACCAGTCAAGGACCATCCGTATCCCGGTTCATATGGTGGAGACCATCACCAAATACGAAAAAACAAGAAAACGACTCTTACAAACCCTGGGCAGAAATCCCTTACCCGAAGAAATTGCGGCTGAAATGGGACTTGAGGTGGATAAGATTCACCACATTATGAAAATAAAACAAAGGATTATCTCTCTGGAAACTCCGGTTGGCGATGATGAAAAAGACAGCATCCTGGCAGAATTTATTGAAGATGAAAAAACTCCCCCTCCCAATTTGACAGCAGCCCGCAATCTTTTGAAAAGAAGATTGGACGAAATTTCTTCTGAATTAACCCCCCGGGAAAGAAAGATTTTAGCCATGAGATTTGGTTTGGAAGACGGCATCAGCCACACCTTGGAGGAGGTAGGAAAGGTTTTTGAGGTAACCAGAGAAAGAATCCGTCAAATCCAAGCCAAGGCCTTAGAGAGAATCCGCCAGCTCCGCGCCCTCAAAAAATTGAAAGATTATTAAGTCAGTGAGTAGTGAATAGTGAGTAGTGAGTAGTTTAATTATGGAAACAGTAAATTCTTATAAAGATTTAAAGGTATGGAAAAAGGCGATGGAGTTGGTGACAGAGATTTACCGTTTAACTGAGAAATTTCCCAAATCTGAAACATATGGATTGAGTTCCCAAATGAGAAGAGCTGCAGTAGCTATTCCTTCTAACATAGCAGAGGGACAGAAGAGAGGACATTCAAAGGAGTTTTTACGATTTCTTTATATAAGTTATGGCTCTGGTGCAGAATTAGAAACCCAGATCGAAATATGTAAAAATCTTGATAAACTTAGAAATTTAGATTATAGTAAAGTTGATAAACCCTTAGAAGAGGTAATGAAAATGTTAAATGGACTGATTAGTACATTAAAGAAAAAACTATAAACTTTTCTACAAACTATTCACTATAAACTATAAACTGAACATATTCCGCGGTAGTTCAATGGTAGAACGGCGCCCTGTTAAGGCGTTTGTTGGGGGTCCGAGTCCCTCCCGCGGAGCCATTTTATTAAACATCGTTTAATCTATAGAGTCGTAAATGATATGACAGCAGAAATAGCAGTAATGAATAGACAAGCAATAGCTTTAGCAGCAGATAGTGCTGTTACTTTTCGTACCGAAAAGGGGCAAAAAATTTTTACATCTGCGCATAAAATTTTTTGTTTATCTAATCAACACCCTGTCGGTATAATGGTTTACGGTAATGCTTCGTTACTTCAAGTTCCGTGGGAAACTATTGCCAAACTGTATAGTGAAAAGATTGGAGCAAAAAAATTTAATTCTCTACAGGAATATTGTGATGACTTTCTCAGGTTTATAGAGAAGAACCGATTACTCTTTTCTAAAAAGGAACAAGAAAAACATATTCAAGGAAATATTGGAGGATATTTTCAATATCTCCGTAAGAAAATTTTGGACGAGATAAAAGAGAAGCTTGAGAAACAAGAAAAAATTAATCGGAAAGAAATAAGTAAAATAGTTTCTCAAAAGATTGAGGAAGAATACAAGGGATGGCAAAAAAGTAAATTACTTCCAAAAGCCACAAAAAAGAAAATAAGTGACTTCAAGAAAAAATATAATACACATATTCAAAAAATACGAAAGAAAACTTTTGAAAAACTACCTATTACTCAAACTCTTTCCAAAAAGCTTAACGAAATTGCTGTATGGTTATTTTTTAAATTCAACGAGAGTGGGGTTGCGAATATTGGGGTTTCGGGCATTGTTGTCGCTGGCTTCGGAGAAAAAGATATATTTCCTTGTCTTAACTCTTATACAATAGAAGGAATCGCTGACGATTTTTTGAAGTTTAAAAAAGATGTAAGTTTTAAAATAGATTTTGGAACGGAATCTGTAATAGTCCCTTTCGCTCAGAAAGAAATGGTGGTAAGATTTATAGAAGGGATAGATCCATCTTTTTTACAGTTTATTGCGGAAGGATTGTATGAATTAGCTGCAAAATATCCAAAGTTTATAGTTGAGAAATTTAAATTAGATAAGAAATCAAAAGATAAACTTACGCAAAATATTTCAAAACAAATCAAAACAACTACTGATAAATTTTTACAGAGGTTTAAGAAAATAAGGCGTGAGTATTTTGTTGATCCCATCCTTCAAGTTGTAGGGATACTTCCCAAAGATGAGCTTGCCCTAATGGCAGAAACATTAATCACGCTTACTTCATTTAAGCGAAGGGTGTCTATGGAAGATGAAACAGTAGGAGGACCGGTTGATGTAGTTGTTATCTCCAAGGAAGATGGCTTCGTTTGGATTAAAAGAAAAGAATATTTTAATAGAAATATTCAAAATTAATATGAAGACTAAAGATAAAAAAATAGGTAAAAAGAAACAGAAGGAAGAATTTCATTCTGTTACAGAAGTAGAAAAAGAATTCCTCCCCGTTAGTACGGACGAGAAAAAAGAGCAGGCACGGATTATCGATAATATTGAAAAGAAAACAGGGTCGAAATTAATGTTAGATATTTTGTCTTCTTATTTGAAGTAGGCCATTTTTATATTTATTTTTATCTTAGACGTTAACAAAACAACCCTTTTTTCTTAAAAATGGGGTCAACTCTATTTTTTTAATAAAATAAATCTAACCAAAAAGCCCATCGCTGGGCAATTTTTATCGC
>JAUVXX010000004.1 GCA_030603395.1 bacterium
TTTTCTATCCAGACCCCGAGGCAACCAGTCTCCAGGAAGATAGCAGGCATGAGTTTGTCCAAATATTTAAAACAAAAAAGAAACTGAAGGATGAGGAAGACGCAAGGGGAGAGAAAAAGATTTATAGGAACTTAGAAGATATAGAAGACGAAAAGATTGAGGATCCCCGCAAAGAGAGATATGAGATACTCACCAAGATGATGGGGAAGATAGTCACTGGCAAGGCAGGGGAGGAGTCAGGAGAAACATCAGAAGAAAAAATAACCGAGAGCAAAGTGGAACTTTTACAGATCTGGGATCACGAGGAAGATATGCTCTTAACAATCGCCAACCAGAAGGAGTTGATCAGGTACGAAAAGAATCCCTACATGGAAGTGAACAATGGAAGGATATTCATCGATCTTAAAGACCACGCTGTGCTTTGGGAGCTATGGTCAATCGGGCACATCGAACCGGTGGAGACTACCATCACCGAAATCGCAGACTCCAGGAACCAAGCAATGGATGACATAGTCTTCAATCTTGATCCGATCAGGAAGGTGAGGAAGAGCGCCCACTTAACGGCCGATGACCTTATCCACGAGCCCGGGGCAGTCTGGCAATTAGAAAAAGCAGATGACGTGATATTCGACAGGCCTCCTCCAGTTGAAAGGCAATGGTTAGAGAAAGATGCTTTACTAAGAAAGGAAATCCAAATGAGCCTGGCCATCTCCGAGTATGCCATGGGGCTGCCAAAGGGGAAGCAAGAACCAATGGGCAAAGTAGAACTCCTCTTGCTGCAAACCAATATTAGATTTAGCTTACTGCTTCGCCAGTTTGAAATCTCAGTAACCCAGTTAGTGAACAACCTGATTGAGATGAACGGAGTGTTCCTAACTAAAGACAGGGAACTCAGATTGATCGGCAAGGAGGTAGAATTTAAAAAATTCAAATCATCAGACACAGAAGTAAGGGTAGATGCCAGGGTGGAGATCGAACCCAAAAGAGACTCGACTCCAGACCAAAGGAAGAGAGAAATCCTGGCGCTTTATAAAATATTCGTGGGAGAAGACAAACCTGACCAAGGGGCCCCAGAAGAAGTGAAGCAATGGAAGAAAAGAAAGAGAACCCTGCAAAAGATGATACTGGAAGAATTCGGCAAAGAGCAATACGAGGATTTGATTTTGGGATTAGAGAAGGAAGAGGAAGCGGAAGAAGAAGCACCCGAAGAAAAACCGAAACCTCCGAAAGCACCCAAAGTTCCAACACCCCCAGGAGTCCCGGGAACACCACCAGGAGCATCACCAGGAGCATCAGGTGCCCCTCCAGGAGCGATTAAGGGACTTATGCAGAAGATACCCCTATTAAATAGAATCGTAAAATAAAAGGTCGATTCGTTAATTAGTAACCAATTAAAAAATGTTAAAAGAATTGAGACAAAACTTCTTAAAAGCAATTAGCATTCCAATCCAGATAATTCCCAGCACCGGGTCCCTGAATGGAGATGCGGTTGAGACCAGACACCTCGGAACTTCAATCCTTGCTGGAACGGCAGACTCAGACGTAGAAAACGCACTTAACGACACAGGAGTGTTTACTGAGGATGCGGATCATTATGTTGGATTGATAGCCTACAACACGTCAGGCCACCTCTACGCCAAAGTTATCTCCAAAGCCAGTGACGACCAGCTGATCCTGGATAGAGATGCCTTCCCTGGCGGCAACGAGCCTTTCACTCTCCACAAGCAGAGCGAGTCAGAATCATTTGATTCAGCATTGGCCTTGATCGAGATCGGAAACATCACAGGAACTCCAACCTCAGTCAAAGTAAAAATAGAAGAGGATGACGACCCAGCATTCGGAGCAGCTGCCGTAGCAGATGGAGGAGCCGAAGTGACCGTAGTCCAGGATCACAGCTACACAATGGAGATTAAAAGAACGAAAAGATATCTGAGGGCAGTAGTGACAACGGCTGGTGGAACAACCCCAACGGTTGAATGCTGTGTGGTATTCCTTCTATGGAATGCCCAGATACCATTCCCGAGACTAAGCGCAATCGACATAGATAATTCCTAAAAAGGTCGGGTAATAAAATAAGTGATCAAATAACATGAAATCAATCCACGAAGAAATCACAGACGCGGATTTAAGTGCGGGAACAAACACGCTTTCTTCTACAGTGACTTTGCAGGCCAAGATCAACAAGATAACCGATCTCGCTTTCTCTTACACCGGCACCGTAACCAGTGTCAGAATAGAAATCAAAGCAGGAGGAAAAAGGATTTTTAAGACCATTGCCGACCCCACGAGTGGGCAAACAGAGAGAATATCAAATCTGGGAAATATCTTTTTAAGCGGAGGAGAGAAAATAGAAATGGTGATTACAGATGCCACAGCAACTGATGATGCTACGCTTATTGTTCACGGCGTAGAATTGAGGGCCTAAAAGGTCGATAAATAATTAATTAAAATCATGGCAGAAGAAAAAAAAGAAACAACAGAAAATGTTGTGCTGAAAAAGTTTAAAAGAGATCAAGCCAAAGAAAACAAAGACAAGAAATGGAATAAAGTAAGCGATGCTGTTCGAGCAGCCCGTGATGCCTATACAGGCGGATACGGAGAGACCGGTTTAGAAAAAATAGAGACAGTGAGCTTCGAGAAGGCGCTGGGAGATTTGATTGAGGTCCTCCAGAAAATCAAGACTGGCGAACTCAAGCTGGGCGGACTCAATTCAGAGGGATTAGAAACTCCTAAAGAAGCCTAAATCTTATGGCTAAGGATTTTGAAAAAGATTTAGAAGACGGAAAGAAAATCCAGGACATGGTTCGAAGCGGGGGCTGGCAGATTTTAGAGCAGAGAATAAGACAGGCGATTAAAGATGAGAATGGACTGATCAGGAACTTTCCGATAGAGGAAAGAGCTCTCCAGGAAATAGCGGCAGAGTATTTAGATCACCGGGCAAACCTCAACGCTTACGAGAAAGTGTTTGAGTTCATCAAAGATTTCCTGACAGCCAAAAAAGAGGCCGAAGATAAATTAAGAAAGTAGCAATCATGCCATTTGGAATCAAAGGCAAAACTAAAAAATGGGAGAAGGAGACCAAAGTCGGCCAAGAGGTGAGCGGGCGAATTGAGAAATGCGTCAATAGTTTAATGGCTGATCCAAAATTCAAACCACAGAAAGGAAGGACCAAGAAAGAATCAGCCATTGCGGTTTGCAAATCAAGCATTACCAAGGCAGAAGAATTTAAAAGACAATTGACATAAAGGTCGATCAATAAAATAATATTTTTACAATTATGGATAAGTCGGATAACAAGGAAGAACTCAAAAACCAACTCAGCAACCCTCCCGAGGAGGGCGATGGAGAAGGAAATGATGACGAAGAAAAGGAAGAGGAAGGCGTTGTCGTGATAGACGGGGAAAAGTTTGAGGAGGATCCCGAGAACCCCGGGGAAGCATTGTTGGATGAACACGAAGAGCCAATTCCTTATAAGAAGAAAGAAGAGGGGGCTGAGGAGGGAGGCGAAGAATTCAAGATGCCCGACAAGTTCAAGGATAAGAGTCCAGAGGAGATAGCAAAATCCTATGGGGAGTTAGAAAAAATGATTGAGAAGAAAGCAACGGCAAGAGCTCTGGAGATAGTGGAAGAGAAGAAAAAGGAAGAAGAAGGCAAACCAAAAAAGCCAGAGAAGCCAGAAAAGCCAAAGGAAGAAGAGAAGGTAGACTGGTCGAAGGTAGACTGGGACAAGATGACTCCAAAGAAATTTGCTGAAGCTGTTGACAAAAGAATTGAAGAGAAGGCAGCGGAAAAGGCTGAGGAAATTTCAAAGAGGATTTACTCAGACAGCTCCAAGGCCAGAGATGCAGTAAAATCTGATATCATAGAAGCTCAGAAAGACCATCCTCTCCTCAAAACCAGCGCAGAGTACCGAGAGTTAGCGCTATCACTTATTGTAGCTGCATCGTCTTCGGGCAAGGAGATTACCTTGAAAGAAGCCTGCACCAAGGTTGATAAACTTGTTGGGGAAAAGAAGGGAGCGGAAGAGATCAGCAAGGATCAAGAGAAGAAAATAAAGGCAGCAAATGCTGAGGTGGAAACAGAAGGAGGAGCACCGGCAGGCGGAGGAAAGGATACCGAGGCAGAGAAGATCAAGAAGAGAATGTTGGAAGAGGGAGGCAGCGCAGGCGATCTGGGAGGACTCTAAGTTTAAAAATTAGAGATCAAAAATTGGGGGAGGAAGCACCCCCGACCGTGAAGCCCTTAACGGGACAACTTACCGACAATCCAAATTGCCCACGAGAAGATTAGTCGAACTTCTCGGAGTAAGTAAGAATCAACCAAAATATGTCCGCAGAAGGCACACGAGGCACAGCCTCAATTTCGGCAAGAAAGTATGATATGGCCGACGTTATTTCGCTATTGGATGTGAACCGCTATCCGCTGTTGGCTATTCTGACCAACGCTGGGAAAGACCCGGTAACCAAGCAAGGCAAGGCGATGAAAAAGAAAGAAACTACTGACCCTCACTTTAAGTGGCATGAGGATACCCTTGGAACGAGAAAGGTGACTGGAGAAGGAACGGTTGACCCTGATGGCGGAGCTCTTACTCTGGCAACCCCTGGTGGCGATGCCATACAAGCAGGAGACATCGTTTTGGTAGCACTTCAGAAATGGGTGTTTGAAGTTATAGCATACGTGAGCGCCACTGAGGTTACGGTAGGAGCAGAACTGGGCGGAACAACTGGAGCAGCTGCTTCAGCAGTTGGAGACGTTTGGATTATCGGAAACGCCAACGAGGAAGGAGTTGGACTGAGGGATATTAAGGGGACAACCCCAGTCGAGAAGAATGGCTATTGCCAGATTTTCAGAACTCCATTCGGTGTCACTGAAACCGCCAAGAACACCCAAGGTCTTATTAAGGAAAACGATTTTGACTACCAGAGGAAAAAGAAAGGAATCGAGCACGCAGTGGATATTGAGAGGGCCTTCATCTATGGCATAGCCAGCGCAGACTTAGGCACTGGAGTAACCCATCCGAAAAGAGCTACTGCCGGGGTGTTGAGCAGGATCACCGTCTATGCGACAGCCAGCGTTGACACGGAAGCAGAGTTTGAAACCTGGTTGGAAAGCGCTTTTGCCTACGGAAACGTTGAGAAGTATCTCTTCGCTTCCGCACCAGTGATCTCAATGATTAATGGCTGGGCAAAAGGCAAGCTGGAAGTTTTAGACAAAGCCAAGACCTACGGACTGACAATCCTCAGATACATCTCACCCCATGGCACGGTCAACATCATCAAGCACTCATTGCTGACAGGAACCGTCTTCGGGAACTACGCCATCATGATTGACATGGAATCCTTGACTTACCGCTACCTGATTAACCGAGACACCAAGCTCTTAACCAATCGACAGAATCCAGGAGATGACGAAAGAGTGGATGAGTTCTTGACCGAATGTGGATTGATGATGGAGCAGGACAGCCGACACGCCAAGATGACTAAGGCCGCAGCTCTCTAAACCTAAACGAAAGTAGGATCTAACACTTGCGGTTGGCTTCGGGGAGTTTCGTCTCTTTCGGACTCCCCGAATCAAAGAGACAGTCAACCAAAAATAAAGGTCGAACAATAAACCAAACAAGATTATGTCATTAGCAAAAAAAGATATCGTCCCAAAATTAAAAGAACTCAAGGTTGAGTTCAATGAGGAAGATTCTGCCAAAAACCTCGCTAAACTTCTAAAGAAAGCAAATAAAGCGAAGGCAAAAGAGGAGAAACCAAAAGAGAAAGGACCCGAAGGGGCCCCGAGAGAGAAGAAAGTGAAGAAAGCAAAATACATCTCCCAGTACGCAGAATTGAAGTTGATCAACAAGTCCTCTTACACCAAAGAGGTTGAGGGAAAGGTTGTGGTCGTGGAAGGGAGTTCAATTCAATTCCACAACGGATTGTTCGAGACCTCTGACCCGAGAGAGATTGAATTCTTGGAGAACAATCCAAACTTGGGGTCTGTTTTTATCAGAGTGAAGGATCAGGATTTGCAGAAAGCCCGGGAAGAAAAGTTTAAGCCCCTGACAGAAAGACAACAGGAAGAGAAGGCCGAGAAAGAAAAGCTATCAGAGAAAGAGAAGACATTAGGAGAGGGAGAAGGACTTCCCAAGAAGAGAGGCAAAGGTAAAACATCGAAAAAAGAGAATCCTGCTTTTTAAGGGCGGGTTTTTATTATAAAAGGTCGAACAAAATTAATTAATAGAATTACGTAATTATGCCTCGAAAAGAAAAAGAAAAAACTCAAGAAAAAGAAGAGATGGTTTTGATTTATGACCCAGGAAAAGATACCTCCTACGATGTAAAGTTATCATCCGCTTTGAAGTGGATTAAAGAAGCAAAAAAGTTAGAGGCACGACTTAAAGAAGAAGGAAAAATATGAACAATTTAGAAGAAAACGCAAAAGGAAAAGAGAATATTGGAACAGTCCAGGCAAAAGGAATCTTAGAAAGAGCACTTGAGAATGCGGTTTGGAAAATAGGTAGATGGGCTTCAAAAGCTGATAAGAAAGTAGGGAGAATCTACTCAAAGAAAGAAGCTCTGAGGTTATTTGGAGTACCCCAATTTACAGAAATCAAAGGAAATTGTCTTTGTAATGAAGGGATAGAAGAGTGGTTTAAGTTGATTGCCACAACTGGTGCGGTTCAGTATAACAATGCAGGCGCTTATCTGATTGTCGGGACCGGCTCGGGTGCGGCAGACCCAACTGATAACCAGGCCACCTTTACTTCTGGAGTGACTAAGGTAATGGAAGCTACCTATCCGCAGGTTGCGGCGGCAGCCGACCACAAATGCACCTGGAAATCCAGCTACGGTTCTGCTGAAGCCAATCAGGTTTGGGCTGAGTTTGGATTGCTGAACCACGCCACTACAGGAAAGTTAGCAAACAGGAAGGTATCAGCGCAAGGAACAAAGGCAGCTGGACAGACTTGGGAATTGACTCTTGAGATAACATTAACCTAAAGTTTTTGCTTTAGGTTTTTGTTTATGAAGGAATGGTTGAAAGAATTTATCCTGAGTTTTGAATAGCTTTACCGATAATAATTTATGCTATTTATCTTTTACAGAAAATAGCAAGTAGATAATATGCCTTGGTTAGCGGGTTGGAAAAAAAGAATAAAGCTTGATATTGACTATACCAACAAAATTGGTGCTTCTGTTACTTGGTTTCCTGTAACTATTCATTTAAAAGATGCGAATGGGGATAGCACTAAAGTTTTTTTAGAAGTTGGAGCAAATTCCAGAAAGATAGCCATCACGAAAGCTGACGGAGAAACTGAATTAAAGGGAGAGATAGATGAATGGAATTATGACGCTGGAACTCCTGCCAATAGCACAGCAATTATTCACGCAAGCATAGATGGCTGGACTATTGATGAAGATACTTCTATCTATCTTTATTACGATAATGACCACGCTGACAATGCCAACATAGGAACTGTTCCAGGTTCTTCTCCTGCTTCGGATGTTTGGGATGGTAATTTTAGGGGAGTTTGGCACTTGAAGGAAGCAGGAGTATTAAAAGATTCTACTCCTTTTACCAACCCTTCCATTTCAGATAATGTTATCCACGAGGTAGTTGCGAAAATCGGCAAGGGAATTGAATCCGATGCCGTTAACGAAAGGGTGACTGTGGATGGAGAAGCTGTCAGTCTGAAGATAACGGGACACATTACTGTTGAGGGGTGGTTGCGGAGTGAACCAGAAATGCAACCCTACCTTGCCAGTAAGAACTATTCAGCTGAATATGAGTTTAGCTTACGCATTAAGGCCTCTGGCTATCAATGGCGTTTCTACCGAAACAGTCTTGTTGGACAGATAACTCACCAATCTCCGATAGAAACTTGGTTTCACGCAGTAGCCGTAGATAATGGAATTAATACTCTTTTCTATGAGGATGGTGACTTGGTAGGAACCACCTCCAGAAGAGATGGTGTGGCTTCAGATGACGATTTGAATTTCGGTAATCGTCCTGGGATTGAAGTAGGAGCAGAAGCTAAATACGATGAAATTCGCATCTCAGCTTCAGCAAGAAGTGCCGCCTGGATAAAAGGAACTTACAATGCTGGGAATGATAGCTTGCTGACTTATGGAGAAGAGGAAACATCAATAACCCAAAAATCAGTTTCAGATGCTGGCTCAGGAGTAGAAATAGTTGGAGTGAAATCAAAAGTAGGAATTAGTGATTCAGGACAAGGAGCAGAAACTCCAGGAATAAAAGAGCAAATTAGTTTGGCGGAAAGCGGAGTAGGGTCAGATATTATAGCAGCAATTACAGGAAAAATACCCGTAACAGACCAAGGAAGTGGAGTAGATATTGCTGCCATTAAACAATTCAGGGAAATTTTAGAAAGCGGAACGGGAAGTGAGACATTAAAAATAAAATTAGTAAAAGCGATTACTGATTCAGGAGCAGGACAAGATTTGATTTTAGCCATTAAAGCCAAACTGACTTTACAAGAATCTGGCTCAGGAGCAGATGTAATCAGTATTTTGTCAAAAATCTTAATTCAGGATAGCGGGTTGGGGCAAGATATAGCTCAAATGCTGGAAATGGTGAACATAAGTGATTCGGGAATTGGAAACGATATTATTAAAACTATTTTAGCGAAATTACTGATTCAAGACTTGGGATTGGGAGCTGATACATTAAAAGTAGTAGGTATAGAGTTTATCCAAGATAGTGGAGTAGGAGCAGACCTGGCAAGTATTTTAGCAAAGATTTTAATTCAGGAGTTGGGAGTAGGATCAGAGAGGGTGAAGGTGCCACCGTTCTATATCGGCAAATTCACGCCACAGGGCGACGCTTATACTGATAAATTCCCAGAACAAGAAGATGGCTATACTAACAAATATCCAAAACAAAAAACTAAATACCAAAATAAATTTTTATGAAATTAAGTGAATTTTTAACAGCATTAAATAATAGAATAGCAGCTGCAAAGGTGAGCGGGTTTTGGACTGATGCCCAGAAAGAACAATGGATCTACGAATCAGTAGTGAGGGTTTGTAATTGGCAAAGATGGAAAAATTTGGAGCTGGCAAAAAGCACCACGACCAAGGCAAACCAGGAATACTATGATTACCCGGCAGAGTTCAAGGCAAACAGCATTTATTACATGGAAGTGGACGGAAAAGAATACATTGAAAAGACCTGGGATGATTACCAGGCCTTCAGAGCGGCGGGAAGCACTGACAAGATATTCAGCTCGCATAATGGATTTTACTTTATCAATCCAACGCCGGCCACTGAGGGTCTAACCATAGACATCTGGGGGATTAAAAAACCAGTGGCTTTAGCAACATGGAAAGCAGCCGATAATGATTCGGTGCTTGCAGAAGAATTTGACGAAGCAATAATTAAAATGGCCTTAGCAACCTGCCTTGATAAAGAAAGGCGAAAGGCAGAAGCAACAGCGGAAAGAAACGAAGTAGAGAGGCCAGCTAACCCAAGAATTGAAGGATCAGGAGGGATATTGGCAAAACTGGCCGCCAGAGAAGAAGATGAAGGACCAAAGGGATACATAGGCAAGGCAAAAAGCACAAGGTTCATGATGTAATATGCCAGTCTTAGATTCATATACAATTGAAAACTTCGCGGGGGGATTAGCAGATGAAGGGAAAAGGGGAGTGCCGGGAGCTTTTAGAAATGGATTCAACCTGAACATTCACAAAAAGGGAAAGAACACCCTATCTTGTAATCAGAAGTTAAAAAAGATTTCACCAGATTCAGGAGATCACCAAGTAGTGGATAAGGTTATCAAACTTGTCCCGGTGACAGCCACTAAATCCTATGGGTTTGGAGATGCCGGCAATGTCTATAAGATAGTTAATAGTACAGTTACCAAGATTTATACTGATTCGGGAGCAATCTTGGATGCCGATTATTTCTACGGTTATCTTGTTTGGACTACCGCTACAAAATTAAGAAAACAAGATGAGACCGTGGCTGATTGGAATGCCACGCCCCCAACAGATGTAGGAACACTTACTTCCTGTAGCTACCACCCAATTTTTATAGTGCCAAAAAGCGATTTGATGTGTGTAGGAAACAAGAGATATATAGCAACGGTAAGTTCCAGTTGGGTATTCAATAATCAGGCATTAGATTTATTCTATGGCTGGATAGCAAAATGTTTAACTCTGATTAAACCCAAACTTTTAATCGGAGCAATTAATAATAAAATAGCAGAATTGTTTGACTGGGACTTAACTTCTGAATCTTATGATCCAATAGAGGGCTGGGAGGAGAGAGATATTAATGCATTCCTAAAAACAATCGGCACAACCTATATTTTTACACCAGACCTTCTTTACTGGTTCAATGAAGGATTATCGGATCGGGCAAAAGAGCTGCCATCAGAAATCAATCATGGAGCGTCTGATATTTGGAAAGGCAAAGTGCTTTTCGGGGCAACAAACGGAGTCTATTCTTATCACAAAAAAAACAAGAACTATCCGCTGGCTCTTAACCTCGAGTACACTCCTTCTCCGATTACCATAGCGAACTTTGACTCAAAGAGCATAGAGATAGGGGCAGTCCTGGGAAGAGGGGATGACTTGCTTGTCTCGTGGAAAGACGGCGCGACTTACGGGCTGGATAACATTGATACCAGCAACAAGGCCCAGGCGGTCTATGAGGGATTAGTGTTTGATGCAAAAAAACCATTCCAGGATAAGCTATTTAGATACATTAAAATCGTAACAAAGCCATTGCCTGGCGGCTGCTCGATCAAAGCTAAATACAGGATGAATGAAGCTGGAGAATGGGTAAAAGCATACCAGGCGGATGAATCAGAGGCCTTTGATAAAGACGACCATAAAACAGGATCAGTGGCAGTTACTCAAAACTCAAAGACAGTGGCAGGAACAGGAACAGGATGGGATTCGTCAATGGTGGGAAGGAAATTCAGGGTAGATACCGATGGCGATCTTTACAAAATCGAGGCAGTCGGCTCTGCGACATCTCTCACTTTATCAAGGCCTTATCAGGGAACAACGGGAAGCGGAAAGGATTATACGATTCTCGGAGAGACCAAGGTTGTATTCCAAATAGAGGGGGAAGGCGAGGTTTATGAGGTGAGAGTAGAATTATACCCGAGCGTAAACGACACTCCAGAAATCCTGTCAATCAATTCCTATTTTCAAGCCGAGAGTATTTATTAAAAAAAATGCCAGGAAAAACAAAATTTAAAGAGAGAAAGATGAAGGTTTATTATAATCCAGAGATGGAAGACTTGCCATTCCCAGAACTGATGAGCTACAAGCTCCTAGTGGAGAAGCCCAGCGAATTGAAAGATATTAATGAAACAGAAGGAGTGAAGCTGACAGGGATTGAAGCAGGAGCAGATATAACCGCAACCCATCAGGCAGCATCAATTGTTGACCAAGGAGACCTGGCAACACTTGACCAAGTAAACACGGCTCAGATTGTTAATGCCGCCATTAAAGAAGCTCAATTAGCAGACCTTGCTGTTAGCGAGGGGAAGTTAAGGGATGCTGCCGTTGCTTTAGCAAAATTAGCAGACGAAGCAGTTAATGCCGATAAGATCTGGAAGGGTGGCAATGTGATTACTTTATCAGCCCAGATCAAAGATGCCATAATTTTGAATGCTCATGTTGATAGCTTGGCCGCCCAAAAAATAACCTCTCAGATAGTGGATGCACAGATAGCAAACATAGGTTGGGCAAAGATTCTGAACGTGGCAATTGTAGATGCAGATATAGTGAATTTGACCGTAGAAAAATTAATAGGAACTTATCTGACAGGGAAAACGGTGAGAACAGCAACTTCTGGAGAAAGAGTCCAACTCGATGCTACTTATCACCAAATTGAATTTTATGATACAGCTGGAGCTTTGCAGGGAATTTTAGATATGTCCACCGAAGGACTCAGGGTAGTCAGTAACATCGCTGCGAAATCTCTAATGTTTTTTGCCAGAACAGCTGGTGGGAGCCTTCAAACAGTTGCCACTTTCAAAACCTTGGAATGTCGGTTTTACAAAGATGTGCTGCCTGATGCAAATAATCAAAGAGATTTAGGTTCTCTCTCTTATAGATGGAAAAATCTTTTTATTGCAGGTGATCTCCTTATTAGTGGTTCCATCTCAGGTCCCTTAAAGCCGGCTGTTGATAACTCCGATTTTATTGGCACTTCTACTTATGGTTGGAAAAGTCTTTATTTTACAGATACCTATGACCCCAAAATATACAGAGGAGCTTCTATAGAATTAGAATTTGAGGCGGCTAATGTTAAATGCCACAGAAACCTTGTCACCAACGTCACAACTTTAAATCTTGGAAGCGCTGGAGAATACTGGAATGAGGTTCATTATCAATCCTTACATCCCCATACGCCAAAAATTATTGCTGATAAAATAGGGTTTGAAATTCTAAATTCATTAAAAACAAAAAACGGCAGATTAGATGCCGTCAATGTAGATAAGAGGATAAAAGTTAACGGAAGATTAGAATTGACTCATTTAGTGATGGCGAACATAGCAGCCACTAAAGACTTGGGAAAAAAAGTGAAAGAATTAGAGTCCACATTGGTTGTTAAAAATTGAGTATTGAGACTTCAAAGATTTAAGTTTATCTGGATGATATCGCCAATCGGCAGGGCGATCATAATCTCTTAATTCTTCTTCTCTATAATGGATACATTCATCAATCCCAGGAAATGGCATTATTCCGCAGGTTTCCTTAATCTCGATTAGGAGTCGATCCGCTTCCCGGCACGCTTCTTCTTTAGCCAGTTTATCCTCTAACTCAGAAATGGTTTGTTCTTGTTGCGTGGTAGTTGCTCGAAGCCCAGAAATTATTTCCTCCTGTTCTGCCTGCCTTGTCTCAACGATTCCAACCCTGCCAAAGAGATTATCAATTTGGGTAGCAAGAATTTCTACGGCTTCAGAAGGAGTTTTGCCAGCGACAAGAGAAGAGACAAAAGTCCCGCCAAGAGAGATAGTAGGAAGAGCTACAGCACCGATCAGAACACCAATTAAAAGAGATTTTGCCTTCATACAATTTAATAATAACTCTTCGCAAAACACCATGTCAAGAGCAACAATTAAAAAAATCCTAAAATTTATCTACGAATTTATAGCATTGGGTTATGCGGGGATTTTCTTTAGCGATCAAATAAAAAGGTCGAGCCAAAAACTATTTAAAGACAATAATGTTTAATAAAAAATTGAAACAAGAGGATCTGGAAGAATTGAGGAAGAGAACCGAACTGATTAATCAGCATATTTTGATTAGCCAGGCTTTGGAAATGCAAAAGCGGATTTACATCAAAAATCTTCTCCCGAAATACGGATTAGACATGAACCAGAACTACGAGATTGATTTAGAATCGGGCAAGGTTGAGTTAGCTAAAGAACCACAAAAATAACATGGCAACAATCGAAGACATTAGAATAACTCTGGAAAAGGCCCGGCAAAAGGCATTAGATGTTCAGGCGGGGATAAAAACATTACCGGCCACACCAACCACCCCAACCTTAGGAGCTGGGGTTGGAGCTGGGGAAGGAACGCCACAAGACTACTCAGCCATATGGACAACTGAGTATGGAAAAGCAGGGCTGGAAGATGTTAAGACCAAGATCGCTGGGATTGACACGGATATATCAACCAGAAAAGCGACAAGAGATAAGGCATTGCTCACGGAAAAAGGCAAGCCGATTCCCCAATGGATGATTACCGGCAGAAAGAAATTGGAGATAGATGCAGCGACCGGGGATCTCAACCGGCTGATAGACGAGAGAAACACTCTGGCCGGCCAGTACAACACAGGCATAGAAGAAGTGACCAGGAAGGTCAGCTATAACATAAGCTATCAGCAAGAGATGCGGAGGCAATTAGAGACCACCAGGGCCTTCGGACTTGAAGAAAAGCTGTACGAATTGAGAAAGACAGAGGCGGAAAAACCAACAGAGTACGCACCACCTGCTTCATATAAGGAATGGGAGCTGGCTGGCAAGCCAGGGACTTTTGAGGATTGGTTAGCCACAGGTGGAGAAGCGGGAGTGAGTCCAGTTTATGGCAGATACCGGGACAGGCTAGAGGAAGAAATAAATAATATGTACTCTGGAGTGTACGGCAAGGAGTTCTCGAGAGAGAAAGTAATTGAAATACTCAAGAGAGAATTCCCAGACACAGATGTGTCAGGAGACGTTTATGCCCGGGCTCCCGATGGCTATGAGGCAAAAATAGCAGAGGTAGGAGAGAACGTTGATACCTATGCTTGGGCAGTCCTTCGGGGAGAAAAGAGCCTGACAAGCGTTCCTGACAGCATAGAGCCACAGGTGATATCGAGGCTGGAGGAGCTGAAGAAAACAGAAAGGGTTTATACCGATGAGCAAATAAAAGCAGATATCAGAACTCGGATAGCGGAGACAAAAGCAAAATACGAAGAGGCAACCGATGAAGAGATCAAGGCAGCACTCGTTGATTCAATTACAAGATCGGACTTAACCGATCCCGACAGGGAGAGATTCAACTTAATACTCAACGAGATATTGCCAGAGGAAGCAGGCTTTTGGGAAAAGTTCTGGACTCCGCCAAAAACAGTAGCGAGAAAGATAGGGGAAATATTCAAATAAAATATGCCTTCTTTTTGGGAACAATTTAAGAAACCAGTGGTTTCAGCTGGTAGAACTCTTGGTGAATGGCTGAAGAAAGGAGTGCGATGGAAGCCGCCAGGATACGTGAGCCCCACGGAAAGACCAGAGATAGCAAAGCCGATCAAGATAATGCCTCGCGAGGCAGCGCCACCGATCACAACGACGTTGGGGAAGCTATTCAGGGGAGAGGAAATACAGATGATCAGGCCCGGGAGCGCCTTGGAAAGAGTGGCCAAAGCTCAGGCGGCAGCCAGAGAAGAGATCACAGAAAAAATAGGCAAGCCAATTGCTGAAAAGTTAGTGACGGCTCCCAGGGAATTTGCCATACCGGCCGCAAAGGGATTTTTGGGAGAGCCCATCTACAAGAGAATTCTTGAACCGGTAGTGCCAGAGGCCATGAGAGATCCGAAGGGAAGGATCGTGCCGGCCGCAGGAAAGATAGCAGGATGGATGACAGCCTTTGGAAAGGTGGCGGGAGCTCTTGGAAAACTGATGACCACGAGCAAGATAGGCCAGACGCTTATCAGCCACGCACCACGGATATCCCGAGCAGTCCAGATAGCCGGGGCGGGTTTGACATTAGATCAGGCCCACGCACCCTTAGAATCCACCTTTGAGGAGCGAAAGAAGATATTCACCACCGGCCTGCCTCGCTGGGCAGGATGGGGAGTCGCTGGCATGATCGCACCAGCCAAGGTTTATGCTTGGCTGCCAACGATTTTTGGTACTCAATATGCTTCGGCAAAACTGGAGGGGCAGTCGAATGAGGATGCGTTCAAGGACGCATTGACTATGACTGCCATTTTTTCATTATTTAAAATAGCGGATCTGCCAAAAAGTCCTCAACAGATGCTGAGGGAACAGGCATTTAAAAAACTGAATCTGAAACCAAAGGCAACAGCAGATGAAATCAAGAAAGCCTATCGTGTTTTGGCTCACAAATACCACCCCGATAGGCCGGGAGGGGACTTATCAAAATTCAAAGTAATCGCTGATGCTTATAAAATCTTAGACACAACGCCCCGCCAATTCCAAAAAGACATCTTCACCGAGATCAGGGACTTTTACAAATACCTTCGTTCACCAGAGGGAAAGAAAATGGCTCTGATGATTGTCGAGGAGATGCCGGTAGGGTTTCGAATAAAGGCGGTTAAGCCAAAAGTCAAACCAGTCACCAAGGAATTAGAATCATTAGTAATATACAGGGGATCAGATGTAAAACTTGATATGGGAAAGATTAAGGGAGCAGTATTTTTTAGCACCAATAAAGAAGTTGCTGAAAGATATGCCGAAATTAGTTCAAAGGGAGAGGGAGGAATAATTGAGGAATTTCAAATAGATAAAAATGCTAATATATTGAAAGATGTTCCACCAGAATTAAAAAAATATGCTGACCCAGATGCTGTTTTACCGAATAACATAGATTCTATTTTATATAATTATGGTAAAAAACACGGACATGATGTTATAGATTTAAGAAAATTTGGACAACTTGCCGAAGAAAAAGAAGTAATTGTTATCAACCCAAAATTTCTTAAAGCTACTAAACCGGTAGAAGAAGTCAAGCCCGCTGTGACCATGGCCGAGGTATTTAAACCAAAGCCAGAGCCGGTAGCATTGACGGCTAAGGAAGACGCAGAATTAAAGAGAATTTACAACAAGGAATTGTCAGAGTTCAAGGTAGAGGGAGAGAAGCAATTATTTAGAGACGTAAAAGACCTTGGCGGTCTGAAAACTCCGAAGGGATTGGAGGAAGAAATGTCAGAAGTTCCTATTGATATCAGGAGAGTGGATGGATTTACTCCAGACGAAATCATATCAGAGCTGAATGAGATGGGCTACAACTTCAAAAGCGGGGATGACCTGATAGAAATGATAAAGAGCATCAGGACCATGCCGACCAAATACCAGGCAGGCAAGACCACGCTGGAAAAGAACATTGAGTTTGTCGGAGCGATAAGTTCTAAGATGCCGAAGGTCATCAAGCCCAAAGTGTCGGCCCGCCTATTGAGAAAACTCTACCGAATAAAATATCCAAAAGTCCCAGCGACCCTAAAAGCGGCCAGAAGAGCTGTCGAGAAGGGAGTGATAAAAGAGATCCCCGCAGAACTCATAGTGAGGAAGGGCAAGGGTTTTGTAATGGTAGGGGAGACCGTAGAGGCAGCGCCAGAACCACCAGCGCCAGCAACCACCAAGCAGGTAAAGTTGGCCCACGTTCTGGCCAAGAGCAAAGCAATGATCGGAGCGAAGGGAAAAATGAAACCACAATACAGAGCGCTGGCAAAAGCAATAACCGGCGAAACATCAATGAAGTCAATGACAGAAAAAGAAGCAAGCGAGTTCATTGATGCCCTTAAAAAACTCCCCGAGCCGTACTACGTAAAGGGCAGGTTAATCCCACCCTCGATCTCCAAAGTCACAGCGTTAGTCCCCAAAGGGTTCTTCGAGGGAATGAAATTCAAAGAGCCAACGATAGTGAGATACCTAACCCCCCAGACTTATTACTCCCAGATATTAGGAGTGAAGCCTTTGGTCGAGCCCCTGGAGCTGGCCAAGCAGAGGTTCGATTTGGTCTACCGGGACATGGCCAACGGAGTAGACAAAATGATTAAGGCGATAGATGAAATTGGGGGGACAACTGCCAAAGAAAAGATAAAAGCAAAAATAAAGAACATCCCTACGGAGGCAGTTAAAGAGACGAGGAACTTGCTGAACGAATACGAAGAGGCCCCGGCAGACCTGCTCCCGGCCAAAAAAGAAATCTTCAACTGGTTTAGAAACTTGACCCAGGAAACATGGAGGGCCGAAAACAAGATGCGGGCCAAATTAGATCTGCCACTTATCGAATATCGCAGAGCATACGTGAAACACACCGCTGATGCTTTGGCTCAGGAAATGCTGCAAGGAAGATATCCATTCCCCGAAGGACTGAAATTCTGGTCTCAGAAGATTGTGGGAAAAAAGATATTCAACCCCATGGAACTTCGTAGAAAGCTGGCAGAGGACTTGGAGAAGCTATGGACTGAGGATTTGGCTCTCGCCACGAAATCAATGCTCTGGACTGCTTTGAAAGAAATACATTTATCGCAGCCATTGAAATTCTTCAACGAGCAACTGGGAGCGGTTTCGAAGGACTCCCTGATCTACAAAAACCTGACCCCAGAGGAGCAGGATATTTACAGCCAGATTAGGACCATGCCGGCCTCCACTAAAAAGTGGCTTGTTGATTATGTGAACCAGGTGATCAAGGGGCAGGAAACCTGGCTTGACACCCACGTAAATAATGTCGTAACCAAAACAGGATTAAAAGGATTACTCAATAAGGTGCTGGCTCCGTTCGGCAGATCGGTGGGAAGGAAGCCGATCACCAAAGTCTTCCAGACGGCAGGAAGGATAATGATTCATGGAGTGATGGGACCCCTAAGACCAAAACAGATTATCAGAAACAAATTCCAGTTGACTCAGAACCTTGCCCTATACACTTTAAAAGCCAACCTGAAAGGATTCTACCCTGTCTCGGTCGACAAGAATTTAGAAAAACTAATGAGAGAGAGCTTGTTTCTGCAAACCTATACCGGGATGGAGGAATTACCCATAGACATTATGGGAAGATTAGAAAAAGCAAACCTTGCTGGATTTCAATGGTCAGCGAAATCTAATGTTGCCCAGGGAATGAAGGTGTCCTATTGGGACACGCTGGAGTTGATCACGGATCCAAAGTACAAAGACTTCGGCTGGGCTGACCCAGAGAGGATCAAACTAAACTACGATGTCCCAGAGGGAAAACTGTACCCGAGCGAAAAAGAAAAGCTCATAAAAGAGATGGAGTTTGGGGCCAGCGCTACTCAGTACCATTACATCGCAATGGGGATGCCCGAGGTCTTCCGCCACAAGGCCCTTGTCCCTGTGACAAGACTGCAAAGCTGGTGGATGAATTACTTCTTCAAGTTCAACCGGGAAGCGATCATGAGAGGAATCAAGGGAGAGACCGGGTACGGAGCAAAGCTGCCTTGGTCAAGAAGATTAGGATGGTTCAGATATTTGATTATAGGGGGAATCATCTTAAACACCCTGGGCTACGAAAGGAGCTACCTATGGGGAGCGGCCCCGACAGGAGTTCCTCCGACCGCCCAGTTCGTAACAGGTTTGTATACGTACCTGACGACTCTTCCCAACTTAGACGAAGACTGGGCAAAGAGAAAGAACGCCCAGGCCAAGAACCAAATGTACTACTCAATCAAGACCTTCATCCCCGGCTACCTGGCCTGGAAAGACTTCATGGGCTTATGGAGCGGAGAGAAATCTTTTGAGGAGTATTTCTTCTACAAGAAAAAGAAGAAGGAGAAGAAGCCTATCGAGGTAAAACCGATAGGAGGAAAAACAATGGGAGGGATATTCAAGCCAACAAAAAGAATTTTGGAATCCCCGACACTGAGATAACTTATTTCATCTGGCTGCCAAATCTGTCAATCCAAGGTTGATCATAATCTGCTTTCCAGTCAGGCCACATCCAAACACTCATGATGATTACGGCAAAGACGCAGGCAGCGATAAAAAAAATTACTTTAATTTTCTCCTTCATTTTTCAACATTAAAACAATCAAAACTAATTGTCAAGTATGTCAATAATAGATTACGCACAATTAGGCGGAGTGATCCTGATGGCGGTTATTCTCTACAAGATAGTGAACAGATTTCTGGACTCCCAGAAAAAGAGAGACGAGCAATTTATAGGATTTATTACAAAACAAGAAGATAATTTTGACAACCTCGTCAAGAATCATCTACACGAAGACACTAAGGCCAAGCATACTTTAGAGAAATCCCACCTAATATTATCAAATACAATAGAACTTCTTCGTCAATGGCTAATGAAGAACGGAAAATAAGAAAGGGCACCCGCCAGCGAAAACCCGACAAAAAGTTAACGCTTTTTGGATGCCCGATTTTAGTTTAACAAATCAAAGTTTTTTTAACAATTAGAGGAGGCGCGAGATGAGAAGTTTTTTAGAGATTATTCAAAGCTGGAAAAGTGGCGGAGAATTGGAGTATCGTGGTTTCAGGTGCGGAGACTGCCAAAGACCCATTAGAAAGGCGTGGCACATCACGGTCAAGCATAAGGGGCGAACCTGGGAACTTCATCTCTGCAAGAAATGCGGCAAGAAATATAACTTAAAAGGAGTAATACAATGAAATGGTGGAAGCACGTTGAATGGTGGTTTCACGACAGAGAGTGGCATCTACATTCGGACTTCCGACTGGACTCAGGAATGAAATTTGAAATTAGGGTTGACGGGCAAGCAATCTTGATGCGGACAGTCCCCAGAGATGAGCATTGGAAGGTTCACCTCGGCGGTTCGTTCCAGCCATACAAAAATCGCCAAGGAGGCGAAAAATGATGGTCGTAAGGATGGAGATTAAAAGCAATATGGATTTGATTGATTTGAGGCGGAGATTGTTGATAGCTCTAAAGAGCAAACGCACCATAAGGTTGACTATCAGGATGTGGCAGAAAAAGATGCCTCCAACGTAATAACGGGGGGTGTAGGCAAGAGAGAGCCCGAAAGCGACCTTGCCTACCCCCCGACCAAATAAATCGATTGTAGGGGGAATTTTGAAGCTATTAGAGGAAAAAAAAGTCGGCGGCCGATTTTACCATGTCAATAAACAATCCAAAATACATACTTGTTCACTGCTCGGCAGTAAGCCGCAAAAAAGCCCCAACGCAATTCTGGGCTATTAATCGCTATCACGGAGTAGAAAGAGGATTTCCGATGAGTTCAATGGGCTACTTCGGGGGTTATCATTTCTTTTACGAACCAAACGGAACTGAATTGAGATACAAGAGGGATTGGGAAGTGGGAGCTCATTGTAATAGCAAAGTCAATGGAGTCAGTATGAATTTCCAGAGCATTTCATTATGTTGGGGCGGAGACGGGGATAACGAAACACCCACTCCGAAACAAACGGAGAATATGAGAATAAGAATTAAGAAACTGGTTGAGAAGTATAATATTCCTCTGACCAATATCTATGTTGGTCCTCACCGACTATGGACAAAATGGAAAACCTGCTATGGAAAAATGCTCTCAGATGATTGGGCTTATTTACTGGTGAAACCGAAAGAGAAACTTGCCTACGAAAGAGAAGCGGAAGAAAAGATCGCAGATATGAAAAGGAAGCTTGATAGGGTAAGAGAGATAATACTTAAAATAATGATTAGATTAAATAAGTTTTTCAAAGGTCGCAAAATAAAATAATATAAAATTATGGCTGAACCAATTACAATTACTATTGAGAATCCAAAGAGTTTAGCATACCGGGTTCTCTTGAGATTTGTTCGAGGTTTTGTCGCAGGCGGCTTAGCAGCGATGGTATTGGTGGCTCCCTTGGCAGGTTTAAGTTTGACAGATTTGAGGTTCTGGATTCTCGCCTTGATAGGCGCCTTTATGACTGGAGGGCTTCAAGCTGTTGGTAAGTGGATTAGAGAATGAAGGATAAAATTCTTAGTGTCTTTTTTAGATGTCTGATTTATTTAGGGAGCGCCACCGCATTTCTTTATTGGTGAATTGTCTTGAGAAAGACTTGGTTTTAAAGTTTGAGCGGCCCGCCAGTTTTTAGTTAGGGCTATTCTGGCGGGTTTTTACTTGACAATATTTTGGGCTTGAGTAGGATTTGATTATTAAAAGGTCGATTCGTAGCTTTTTAAAGCTCATTCGTGCTGGGCGAATCAATCTTGACAAGGATTCCTATTATTTTATAATAGGAGGAATCCCTGCTCGCCAGCACGAGTGGGGATTCTTTTTATGAGATTAAAAGATTACTTTCCAGATTTTTTGGAGTATATGCGGAAAAAAGGTCTGACAGAGCATACCATCGGAGAGCATAAAAGATTTCTTTATGGAGCGTTGGGGCATTGCCCACTTAAAGACAAAAGAGCAAAGGACTTGAGATTGATTGATGTGGCAGATGTAATAGAGGCCGGCAGGCTTCACGGCGAATATGGTCCACAAAGGTCAGTAGTTACCCTGCGAAGATTTCTGAAGTTCTTATACGATAGCGGTATCAGATTGCCCTTTGACTGGCAAGAGATTAAAATTCCAATGGTTCCAGAAAAAGAACAGCCCTATTTAACCGAAGGAGAGTTTGATGGCTTTGTTGAAAAGATACCTCTAAATACCCTATATGGATTAAGAAACCGGGCCTTGTATGAGGTTCTGTTCTCTACCGGGGCAAGAATTGGAGAGATCGTATCACTCAAGAGAGATATTATTGATTGGGAAAACAGGGAAGCCAAGATAAAGAATGCGAAGAGCGGAGACGAGGGAATGATTTATTTTTCAGAAAGAAGCTTAAGGTGGTTGAAAAGATACTTAGACACCCGGGCGGATAATTGCCCTGCTCTATTTATCACCTACGGCTTCCAGGGGATCACTCCGTTGTCTGGGATGATGTCAAGAAAACACCTGGCAGCTTACAGGAGAAAGTTGGAGGTCAAGAAAAGAATTACCCACCACGCTTTCAGAAGAAGCTTGGCGACATTGTTATTGGAGAATGGAGCAACGATAAAAGAAGTTCAGTATCTAATGCGCCATAAATCAGAGAGGACCACTCTAAGATTCTATACAAAGGTAAATAAAAGGAGGGCAAAGGAAGTCCATCAGAGGATTTTGGACAGGAAATAGGGCTGTGGATAACTCTTGTCAAAGGTGCTTGACAAAGTGTCTTAGGCAGCTTAAAATGGAAGATGTAAGATAGATATGCCAAAAACAAAAACAACTAAAAAGAAAATAAAGATTGGGGTAGAGCAGGCAAAATATAGAAAGATGATGAGGAGAGAACAACAAATAATGAGAGTCAAGGCCTACATTAGGGAGGCATGGAGGATTTTGACTAAAATGGAAAAGGTTAATTGATGTTTCTTAAAAATTAGATTATAATTAAAGTATAAACTCATTTAGATTCTGGCTGGGGAATTACTAAAGAGCGCCACAATGGAGCAAGAGGTAAAGCAACCTTCCACAGTGGTCAAAGAGATAAAGTTCGACTGATAAACTCCCTTAACCAATATGTTAAAAGAATTAATTGACAAATTTTATTTGGACAGAGAACATGATAGAGGTCAGGACCACTTTTATATCACCGATGCTGGCAAGTGCGCACGGTCAATTTTCTTTAAATTTAAAAAAGCCCCCCGAAAAGAATTAGAGGCCAGAGTTTTGAGAATGTTTGACCATGGTAACCACATTCACCAGCTTATTATGAAGGCCTTGTCTGCGGTAAGAAGGATTCACGTAGTGGCTGCTGAAATCAACATACCTCCCCAAGAGATAATTTCAGGAAGAGCCGATGCTATTTTAAGTTTAGATAACGAACTTTATATTCTTGACATCAAAAGCATTAACAGCATGATTTTTGGTAAATTAGAAGCCCCCAAAGAAGACCACAACAACCAACTCCAACTTTATTTACACTTTTTTAATATACCCAAGGGAATCATACTTTATGTTAGTAAAGACACTCAAGACCTCAAAGAATTTCTAGTTCCTTATGACGCCAAGGTAGCTGAAAAACTCCTCAAGAACCTCCAGGACCTTAAAACAAAGATTGAGACAGATACCATTCCCCAGCCACTTCCTGAAAGGCCTGACAATTGGCAGTGTAAGTATTGCCAGTTTGCCGACGTCTGTGCTAAGGTTGGCGAAAAAGAACTTAGCTGGGGAGAGTTTAAAAAGCAAATTGAAGCTGAAGAAATCCGGTAAGAGAAGACTAAGGTACTAATTTTTCTGAAACGTAGAGAATGTTTTCCGAAAGGATATACAATTTTTTATCCCCTTGATTAAAGAATATCTCGGGGTTTTTAAATTCTCCCAGATTGACCATATTAAGGTAATCCCGATTATCAATTTCAGTTATTTTTATTTCATCTCCAAGCTTAAATAACAGATAATGGGGAGTGAGCCAGGAGATTGATTGGGGACTTTTTGAGAAGCGGTTGAGGAATAAAGTCACCTTTTCTCCCTTAGATTCTTTCAGAAGCCAAATTTCATTTTCTTGCCAAAAAGTTGCCTGTGCCAAGTTGGGAGAAATTTCAAGACCCCTCACCTCCTCAAAAATCTTATTGAGTTTACCGTCCTCCCTGAGAAGATAGAGGCCTTCTGGGGTTGAAACAAGCACCTCTTCCTTCCAGGCCCTTATGTCATAATTTTCTCCTTGCCTTAAAGAGAGCGGCTCTTTGTTTAAAATTTCTTTCCTTTCTCCATTAAAACCGGATTTTAAAAGAAACCCAGAATCAGATAGCCAAAACAAATTTCCATTCTCGATTTCAAACCAGGCCACGCCCGGCAGAAAGATTTCCTCTCTTTGGTTTCCATCAAAGTTTTTCCTGATTAAATTATTTCCTCGCAAACACAAAACCTCTCCCTTAACTGCTGGTGTGAACGAGATTTTTTTGATATCTCCCAGTAAGGTTAAATTGAAAAGTTGTTTCTCTGGTAAAAAATCGTAATTTAAGATGAAAAATTTCTGAATTTCAGTATTGTCGCTTTCCAATAAAATCTCTTTTTCTTGCTCGTGCCAGGCGACGGGTGTTATCCCTACCTTTCCCTCAAACTCTCTTTCAGAAAAAATTTCTCTTTCTCTTGAAGTTAAAAGATTTAAAAGTAGAAATCTCCAGCCCTCCTCATTACTTTCTTTTAATAGTAAATCTTCGCCATCTTCTGAGACCAAAAAATCTTCAACGTTTCTTCTCAAAACCTTGAACTGAACCTCCTCTTCTATCAAGAGGATATTTTTTGCCTGCACTACCTCTCCCTCCTTTATCTCCAGGGTTTTCTGCCAGGGAAAATAGCCCGTCTTTTTAATCTCTATGTCATATTTTTGGGGAGAGAGGTTTCTAATCAGAACTGAATTACCCCAAATACCCGTTTTTTCCTGCAAAGAGCCATTGAGATAAATTCCAGCTGAGTTTTGCAGGACATTAAAATAGAAGCCACCGGTTCTTAAAATCCTCTGTTCGCCAAATCTAATTCTTATTCCCTGGGAATAAAGCAAAAGCAGGGGAGCGATAATAAAAAACAGCAGCAAACCCAAAATAAAAATAATCTTTCTGGTTTTCTTTTCCATGCTATTTTCTTATTCTAAGCTAAAATTCCCCCTTTGCCAACCGCACGAGGTTTGACCTCGTGCGATTAATTTCTCTTGATAAATTTTGGGTTTTAGGATAAAGTAAAGTATAAATATGGCTGAGAAATTTGTCATTGAAGGTGGCAAGAAACTTGAGGGTGAGATTGAGGTGAGGGGTTCAAAAAATGCGGCAGGCGCCATATTGGCGGCCACCCTACTTACCGATAAAGAATGTCTCATTGATAATCTTCCTTTGATTTCTGATATTTTAAATCTCATTGATATCTTGAAAGAAATGGGAGCAGAGGTTGAGTGGACAAGTGACAGGCAAGTTAAAATCAGAGCCGGCAAGGACGTTAGCCCCGAAAAGATGGATTTTGAAAAAGTTTCCAAATCAAGGGTCTCAGTGCTTTTAATGGGCGGGCTTTTGCCTCGATTCAAAGAATTTAAGATTTCCAGGCCGGGGGGAGACAGAATTGGAGTTCGACCCATCACTACTCACTTGCAAGCCCTGAAAGGATTAGGAGTTGATATTGAGGAGAAAGGCGATTTTTATTATATCAAATCTCAGGGACTCCGTGCCAAAGAAATTATTTTGCCAGAATTCAGCGTAACCGCCACCGAGAATTTAATGATGAGTTCTGTGTTAACTGAAGGAGAAACTATTATCAAGGGAGCGGCTCAAGAGCCCCAGGTTCAGGACCTCTGTAAAATGTTGCAGGAGATGGGAGCCAAAATTGAAGGAACAGGAACCCACACCCTAAAAATTCAAGGAGTGAAAACATTGAAGGGATGTCACCACAGGATTATGCCTGACTTGATTGAAGCGGGAACATTTTTGGCCATTGGTGCTGGCACAGGCACGAAAGTTAAGGTAAAAAACCTTATTCCTGACCATTTAGATTCCTTTTTAGCCAAACTTCAGGAGCTCGGAGTGGAGTTTAAAAAAGACAATAATTCCATCGAAATCTTTGGAGCCACCAATTTAAAACCTGGCAAAGTCCAGGCTCTTCCTTATCCCGGCTTCCCAACCGATTTGCTTCCTCTGGTAGTGCCCCTGTTAACCCAGGCTAAAGGGAAAAGTTTAATTCACGACCCTTTATACGATTACCGCTTCAATTACATCCAAGAGTTGAGAAAGATGGGAGCTGACATTGAGATAGTTGACCCTCATCGAGCTATTGTCTTTGGACCAACGCCGCTCTCCGGGGTAACTATTGAATCCTGGGACATCAGAGCGGGAGCCAGCTTAGTGGTGGCCGGTCTGATGGCTCAAGGTCAAACCATTATTGAGAACGTGGAGCAAATAGATAGAGGATATGAAAAAATAGAAGAGAGATTACAGCAAATCGGAGCTAACATTAAGCGAGTATAAAGATATGTTTGTTACTAAAATAGCCGTAGATTTAGGAACTTGTAATTGTTTGGTTTTTGTCCCTAAAAGGGGGGTTGTTTTGCAAGAGCCCTCGGTGGTGGCTGTTACCCAACCAGAGAACAGGATTCTGGCCGTGGGACAGGAGGCTAAGCTGATGATTGGTCGAACTCCCGACTCCATCAGGGTTTATCGACCCTTGAAAGACGGGGTTATTGCTGATTATCGGGCAACCCAGGCCATGCTTCGACATTTCATCCGGAAAGCCCAGGGAACTTTTTCCCTTTTCCGGCCGGAGCTCGTCATTTCAGTTCCTGCGGGGAGTACCTCCACCGAAAGAAGGGCGGTCATTGAAGCTGCCATCTCTTCGGGAGCCAAGGTTGCTTTTGTGGCTAAAGAGCCAATTTTGGCTGCCATTGGAGCCGGTATTCCTATTAATTCTTGCCAGGGCAATATGATTATTGATATTGGAGGAGGAACTTCAGAAATTGCTGTGATTTCTCTTGGTGGCATTGTTACTTCACATTCGGTTAGGGTGGGGGGAGATAGAATGGATGAAGCCATCGCTGAATATATCAAGAGAGAACATAATTTGGCGGTGGGGAGCCAGTCGGCAGAGGAGATAAAAATAAGAATTGGCCGGGCTTTTCCGCGGAAAAAGGAGGATTTCTTTGAAATCAGAGGTAGAGATTTGGTTTCCGGGCTTCCCCGCAATATCAAAGTTTCTTCAAATGAGGTGGCGGGAGCCATCAAGGATGTTCTAAATGAGATAATTACGGCGGTCAAGCTGGTTCTCCGTGATACCCCTCCAGAACTTTCAGCCGATATTATGAATAAGGGCATGGTTTTGACCGGTGGAGGAGCTTTATTGAGAGATATTGATACTCTCGTAGCCAGGGTTACCGGCGTGCCATGTTTTCGCGGAGAAGAACCGCTCCTTTCGGTAGTTAAGGGAACGGGCGTTGTTCTTGAAAATTTGGAAACCTATAAAAAAAGTTTAATGTCAAAAAAGTAATATGATACTTGGTCATCAATCTCAATGGGAATTTTTACAGAGAATAGCCAGAGCTGACAGGATTCCTCAAGCTCTACTTTTTGCAGGCTCTTGCCATTTGGGTAAAAAGAAAGTGGCTTTGGAGTTTATAAAACTTTTGAATTGTTCTCAAATCTCTCGTCAAGATTTTGAAAGACCCTGTCAGAAATGTTTTTCTTGTCAGAGCATTAACAAAGAGAGATACCCGGATTTGAGCATGGTGCTGCCCCAAAAAAAAATGATTCAGATTTCCCAGATTAGAGACCTGCAAAGTACTTTAAATCTTGGAGCTCAAATTTCCTCTATCAAATCAGTGATTATTGATAGTGCGGAAACCATGAATATTGCTGCTCAAAATTGTCTTTTAAAAACCTTAGAAGAACCCAAAGGAAAAACCCTTTTAATTCTTATTTCTTCTCAGCCAGCTATGTTAGCCCCCACCATCATTTCAAGAACCCAGCTGTTAAAATTTTATCCTCTGAGGCCCTCAGAAATAGAGGAATATTTTAAGGGAAAGGTGTCTCAGGATTCCTTGAAAAAATTGGTTTGGCTTGCAGAAGGACTCCCCGGAAAAGCAATGGAGTTTTTTAAGAACCCTGAAAAGTTAGAGATAGAGCTCGGAAGATACCAATTTTGGCAGAAAATTTTGGACTCAAGTCTGGGACAGAGATTTTATTATCTCAACCAACTTTTTAGCAAAAAACAAGAGTTTCCTCAAAATTTAGGAGCTTTCCTGGAGATTTTACTAAGACATTTAAGGAGACTTTTACTTGAAAAATTGGGAGTTAAAAAAAACCAATTAACTTCTTTCCAGAGAACTAGTCGGGATTATTCGCTCCTCAACCTAGAAAAAATGATTAAGGCCGTCCAGGATTTAAGCTCTGCAATTTTCCAGACCAATATCAATCCAAAGTTAGCTTTAGAGAACCTAATTCTTTACCTATGAGCTATCAAGAAATTATTGATAAAATTAAACCCGAACTGAGAAATCTTGTTGAATTATTAAAGGAAGAACTAATGAAAATCCGGGCTTCCCGCGTCTCTGCCGCCTTAATTGAAGATATTGAGGTAGAGATTGAGGGAAGTTCCGTACCCCTGAAAGGTTTGGGGGCAATCTCTTCTCTTTCAGCCAGAGAACTTACCGTGCAGCCCTGGGATAAGTCATACATTGAACCCATCATAAGCTCAATTGAGAGGGCAGGAGTTGGCCTGACTCCGGTGGTGGACAAAGATACCATCCGTTTAGTCAGTCCTTCCTTGACTGAAGAGACCAAGAAAAACTTAGTCCGAATTTTGAACCAGAAAAAAGAAGAGACCTTTCAAGATATCCGGCATCTGAGAGACAAAACTTGGAAGGAAATTCAAGAGGGATTTCAGAAAGGAGAGATTAGGGAAGATGATAAGTTTCGAGGTAAAGATAAGTTAGAGGAGGTTGTTAAAGAATACAAAGATGAGATAGAAGAGATAGTCGAAAGAAAGATAAAAGAAATAGAGGGATGAGTGCTCGCTAACTCAAACATTTTTTCAGCGCCCCCACCCTCCCACGCGCCATGCTGAAAAAATGTTGATTAGCTCGCCCTGCTTAAATTTTTTCACTATGATAATAACTATTTTAATTGTTTTTTTCACCTTGATTGGCTTGTTGGTTTTGCATGAACTGGGACATTTTTTATTAGCCAAGAAGTTTGGAGTTGAAGTTGAAGAGTTCGGGGTTGGTTACCCGCCAAGGATTTTTGGTAAAAAGATTGGGAAAACCATTTATTCTTTGAACCTTCTGCCTTTTGGCGCCTTTGTTAGAATCAGGGGAGAGGAAGGAAAGCTCGGAGTTGAAGATGCCAGAAGTTTTTCCGGTAAACCCATTTGGCAGAGAGCCTTGATTTTAATTGGAGGAGTGGTTACTTTTTGGTTAATCGGATTTTTGATTTTCACTGTTATTGCAGCATCCTGGGGGTTGCCAGTCTCAGTTGCTGAAGATTTTCAGCCCGAAGATTTAAAACAGAATATTCAAATAGTTGAGGGACCTCTGGTACAGATTATTGGTGTAAGTTCAGGTTCACCAGCTGAATTAGCGGGACTCTTGGTAGGGGACATCATAATGAGTGTCGAAGCTCAAATATCAAATGTCAAAAAAATTGATAAAGTTGGACAGATTCAAGAATTTACTCAAGAACATTTGGGTCAGGAAGTTGTTTTGACCATTAAAAAAGGAGAGGATATTTCTGAGATTTCGGTAATTCCCCGGACTTCTCCACCCGAAGGAGAGGGAGCTATGGGCATAGCTTTAGCCAGGGTTGCCAAATTCAGGTATCCCTGGTACGGGGCTCCCTTGCAAGGGGTTCTGGTGACTGCCCAACAGACGGTGGCTATGCCAATGATTTTAGGCCGGGTAATAGTGAAGGCAATTCAGGGAGAAAAAGTTGAGGGGGTGAAGTTTGTCGGACCCATTGGCATAGGGGAAATGATGGGTCGGAGTTTGAAAATTGGCTTTGATAGTTTTTTACTTCTGGTGGCTATGATTTCAATTTGGCTGGCTCTCTTTAACCTTTTACCCATTCCGGCTGTTGATGGGGGACGGCTTCTGTTCCTGGGTATCGAGAAGGTTAGGGGGCGTCCCGTCAATCCCAGTATTGAGAGAAACATCACCGCCTTATTTTTCGCCATTTTGGTCGGTCTGATGGTCTTTATCACCGTCAAAGATATCGTTAGATTATTTTAACAACATGTTACAATCACAACTTTTTACCGAAACAACTAAAGAGGCCCCGCGGGATGAAAAAAGTTTGAATGCCAAGTTATTAATTAGAGCTGGATTTGTCCACAAAGAAATGGCCGGAGTCTATTCTTATTTGCCTTTGGGCTTGCTGGTTTTAAGAAAGATTCAAGATATTATCAGGGAAGAGATGGAGAAGATCGGTGGTCAGGAGATTTTAATGTCAGTTTTTCAACCGAAAGATCTTTGGTTGAAGACCGATCGCTGGTCAAAGGGAATTGGAAAAGATATGTTTAAATGTAAGCTGAACGGAAGTGAAGTTGGCTTAGGTCCGACACATGAGGAGATAGTGACTCGCATTTTGAAAAGTTATCTTAGTTCTTACCGAGATTTGCCTAAGTCTGTTTTTCAAATCCAAACCAAGTTTAGAAAAGAATTACGAGCAAAATCAGGATTACTCCGAGGCAGAGAATTTGATATGAAAGACCTTTATAGCTTCCATAGCTCTGAAGAGGATTTTGAAAAATACTATAAAATTGTTATAAAATCTTATCATAAAGTTTTAGGAAGATGTGGACTTCGAGCCATCTTAACCGAGGCCTCAGGAAAAGGATTTACCTCAAGCACTCCTCATGAGTTTCAGGTTATTGCTCCTGCAGGAGAGGATACAATTTTCTACTGCCTCGGAGGAGATTTTTCTCAAAACAAAGAAGTTGCTAAAGTAAAAGCTGGAGACAAATGTCCAATTTGCCAAAAAACTTTAATTGAGGAAAAGTCAATTGAGGTTGGCAATATCTTCCCCCTGGGAATTAAGTATTCAGAGGCCCTGGGAGCTTACTTTACTGATAAGGATGGAAAGAAAAAACCAATTACCATGGGATGCTATGGATTGGGTCCTTCTAGGATTATGGGAGCCGCTGTTGAGATTCACCATGATTCAAAGGGAATTATCTGGCCCGGAGAGATAGCTCCTTTCCAGGTTCATTTAATTCAATTACAAGAGAATCCTGAGATCAAGAAAAAGAGCAGGGAAATCTACGATACTTTACTTAAAACAGGGATTGAAGTATTATATGATGACAGAGATGGTAAATCGCCAGGAGAGAAGTTTGCCGATGCTGATTTAATAGGCATACCCTGGAGAATTGTGGTTAGCGAGAGAACCTTAGAGAAAGATTCGGTGGAATTAAAGAGAAGAGATAAAGAGGAAATAAAATTAGTAAAAACGAAAGAACTGCAAACTTTTTTTAAATCTTAAATCATAAATCTTAAGTCATAAATCAATCATGTTTTCTAAACTTCTGTCATATTTCAGCGAAGATATTGCCATTGATTTGGGTACGGCCTACTCTTTGGTTTATGTTCGGGGAAGGGGAATTGTTATTAACGAACCATCGGTGGTCGCTCTCAACAAAAAAACCGGACAGATTTTAGCTATCGGAGAGGAAGCAAAAAAGATGGTTGGCAGAACTCCCTCTTACGTTCAAGCTATCCGACCCTTACAGCGAGGGGTAATTTCTGACTTTGAGGTTACCGAACAGATGCTTAAATATTTTATTGACAGGGCTCACCGAAAAAGAGTTTTTCCTCTTTCTTGGCCTAGGGTGATTATTGGTATTCCCTGCGGGGTAACCGAGGTTGAAAAGAAAGCGGTGGAAGACGCAGCTAAGTCAGCGGGAGCCAGAGAAGTTTATTTAATTGAAGAACCAGTGGCGGCTGCCATCGGAGCGCGACTCCCCATTCAGGAGCCCAAAGGAAATTTTTTGGTTGACATTGGAGGAGGAACAACTGAGGTAGCTATAATTTCTCTGGGAGGCATAGTTACCTCCAAAAGCTTAAAAATTGCTGGAGACAAGCTGGACGAAGACATTATTGAGTATGTAGGACAGAAATACAAGATTCTGGTTGGGACCAGAACCGCCGAAGACATCAAAATCAGTATTGGTTCGGCTCTTCCCTTGAGAGAGAAGAAAGAGGCGCCGCTTCGGGGCAGGAATTTGGTCACCGGGCTTCCTGAGGAGATTATCATCAATTCAGAAGACATTAGAAAGGCCTTGGAGAAATCAATCAATCAAATTGTTGAAGCAATTAAACTAACCATTGAACAAACTCCTCCCGAGTTACTATCTGATGTGATGACCGACGGCATTTATCTGGTTGGGGGAGGTTCTTTATTAAGGGGATTGGATAAGTTGATAAGCACCACCACCAAAATGCCAGTTAAAATTATTGAAGATCCTTTAACAGCCGTGGTTCGGGGTGGTGGGATAGTTTTGGAAAACCTTGACGAACTAAGAGAAATATTAACTGAAACAGAATCGGAAGGACTGATAAAATAATTTATGATTTCTAAAAAAGAAGTAGAACATGTGGCTAAGCTGGCTCGGCTTGGCTTGACCTGGAAAGAAATTGAGAAAATGCAAAAGGAATTGACTTTAATCTTAGATTATTTTGATTTACTAAAAGAGGTTGACGTTTCTCAGGTTCAACCAACCTCTCACTCAATTTTATTGGAGAACGTAGACCGAGAGGATATTGTCAAAAAAGAAAGCTTAGAGACAGTTAATAAAATTCTAGACGGGGCTCCAGCCAGAGAAAAAGGACACGTTAGGGTTAAAGGAATACTAAAGTAATTCTCAATTTTTAATTATCAATTTTCAAATGGTCAAGGGTCTTACAATTTCTGACATTCATCAGGGTTTGCGAAAGAAAGAATTTTCAGCCCAGGAATTAGCCCAGAGTTATTTTAAAAAAATAAATTCCCTGGATGAAAAATTGGGGGCTTTTTTGGAAATTACCCAAAACGAGGCATTGTCACAAGCTAAAAGAGTGGATGAATTAATTTCTCAAGGAAAAAAAGTTTCTTTGATGACTGGAATACCCATGGCTATTAAAGATAATATTTTGGTCAAGGATGTAAAATGCACAGCCGCCTCAAAAATCCTTGAGGAATATCTGGCTCCCTATGAGGCAACTTCGGTTAAGAAGTTAAGAGGAGAGGGTGCTGTTTTTTTGGGTAAAACCAATCTGGATGAGTTTGGCATGGGAGCCTCAACCGAAAATTCAGCCTTCAAAAAGACGCGCAATCCTCACGACCCATCTCGAGTGCCCGGCGGCTCCTCGGGGGGCTCGGCGGTGGCGGTGGCGGCTGACGAGTCTTGCTGTGCTTTGGGTTCTGATACTGGTGGTTCGGTCCGTCAGCCAGCTGCCTTTTGTGGAGTAGTTGGACTGAAACCAACCTACGGAGCTGTTTCTCGCTACGGTTTAATAGCTTTCGCTTCTTCCCTCGACCAAATAGGTCCGATAGCAAAGAATGTGGAAGATTGTGAGATTGTTTTTAATGCTATTAAAGGAAAAGACCCTCTTGATTCAACTTCGGTTGAATCAAAATTTTCAATTTCCCATTTTCAATTTTCAAACCCAAAAATAGGGGTTCCTAAAGAATATTTCGGAGAGGGGATTGAGCCGGGCGTAGAGAAAATTATCAAAGAAACCATTAAAAAAGTAGAAAAAGAAGGTGCTAAAATTGAAGAAATTTCTCTGCCTCACACCAAATATGCTTTAGCTTGCTATTATATCATCGCCACTTCCGAAGCAAGCGCCAATTTGGCAAGGTACGACGGAATAAAATATGGGTTGTCAAAGGATGATGAGCAAAAATCAGACCTTTTAGATGTTTATCTTAAAACAAGAGAAGAGGGATTTGGCCCGGAAGTTAAAAGAAGAATAATGCTTGGCACCTACACCTTATCGGCTGGCTATTACGAGGCCTATTATCTGAGAGCTCAAAAAGTGAGAACTTTAATCAAGCAGGATTTTGAGAAAGCTTTTCAAAAAGTGGATGTTATCTTCACCCCGGTCTCTCCTTTTGCTGCTTTCAAAATCGGCGAGAAAGTTAAAGACCCTCTGGCCATGTATCTTTCAGATGTTTTTACTGCCTCGGTAAATTTGGCAGGCCTGCCAGCCCTTTCTCTGCCTTGCGGCAAGGTTCGCAAATTGCCGGTAGGGCTTCAAATAATTGGCAGACCGTTCCGAGAATCAGAAATTTTCCAGGTTGGCAAATTCGTCGAAAAAATAGTTTAAGCAACTAATAACATGCCCCCAGAAGCTCCCTCAGGGACAATTGATATCAGACAACTTATCCAGGAAGTTAAAGAAGCTTTCCAGTTTCTAATTTCTTCTCAATTTCAAGAGAGGATTCTTATTCTTAAAATAATTTTTATGGTCGTTTCTGTTTTGTTTTTTTTGGCTCTTTTGTATCTTCTTTCAAAAAGCAGTTATCTCGCAGATGCCTACTTTGATGACATGGGAGACCTCTCGGCTTTTCGTGAGTTTGGCCAGAAAAAAATAGTTAAGAGATGGACCAAAATTAAAAAGCGTTTGGAAAGAGGTTCTGGGGCCCAACAAAAACTTAGTTTAATTGAAGCGTTGCAAATGTTTGATGGGGTCTTGGTCAGAGCAGGATACGGAGGGGAAAATTTAGATGAGAGATTGGAAAAACTGACTGAAAAAGATATGACTAATCTTGAATCAGTACGAGGGGCTCTCCAGACCTGCCAAGATATTGCCCGCGATCCTGATTACCGATTGTCTCGAGAAAGAGCTGAGGAGATTTTGAATATTTTTGAGAAAGCCTTCACTGACTTAGAGGTATTTTAGGGGTTGAATTTCCTCAGAGTTTAGTATAGGATAGACTCGCGGGGTGGAGAAGTAGTATCTTGCGAGGCCCATAACCTCGAGACGTCAGTGCAATTCTGGCCCCCGCAACAGGAAACATTTTTCGTATAGCGAAAAATGCACAGGAGGGGTCGGGAGGATTGGGTATCCTCCCGTGTAGGAAAACAGGCTTTCGCCGAAGGCGAAAACGTTAGAAACCGAGGGTGTCTAAGGAGCGGTGTTAGCGCACTCGCTCAAGGCGAGTGTCGCGTGCCGCGACGCCGGTGTAGCTCAGTGGTAGAGCAGAGTCTTCATAAGGCTAAGGTCGTTGGGTTCAAATCCCACCACCGGCACATGGTCGCGTAGTGTAGCCCGGTCAAACACATCTCCTTGTCACGGAGAAGATCACGGGTTCAAATCCCGTCGCGACCGCAAAAGTTTTCAAGCTCATTTTGGGGTTGACTTTTTTGTTTGGGACTGATAAAAAGAAAGTTAGAACCTAAGTGAGTTCATTAAGATTTAAATAGGGAAAGTGAAGATAAAGAAAGAGAAGAAATGATTAATATTAAATACGGAGGTGAATTAAATGGGATTAGACATCGGGTTAGATAGCGAAGACAAGCAGCCAAAACGTGGACCATGTCCGTTTTTTGGCATAGAAGAAGGATCATTTTCTTGCGAAATTAGGGTGAAAGTTTGCAATCATGATGACAATGTTTCTTCTAGGTGTACAAAGTACCGGATATTAGGGAATAGATTAATGCATGAGGTACGGGCAAGATGTGTAGTCTGTCAGAGGGTAGAATTTGAAAATGAATGGCTCAAGCCCGAAGAAATTATCATCCCTAACAGCAACAATCCCATACCCTTAGATATCTGGGAGAAATTTGGAGATTTACCAAATGTCTTTTGCCTAGATCCAAAATGTCGGCCAAAAAAGGAGGGGGAATGAAATGACTACAAAGAAGGCGAGATCAATGTCTAAGAAGTTTTTAGGCAAAACAGTGCAGTTGTATACCACTAGTCTGTGTAAAATGAACTGTCCACATTGCAGTTCAAGATTACAGATGATACCAGACATGATACTAGCGACATTCAAGCACGTAGTGAAAGACGTAGAAGTAAATGGTGCTCGGCGCATAGAGCTGTTCGCGAATGATCCGCTCTTGCACCCCGAAATTGAGGAGCAAGTCGAGGTGCTTAATAAAAGCGGACTTGGCTACGCGATCCTAACCGTCGGTGCCAGCCCGAGAGATTCAAGGGATTCAAGTGTAAGGGAACGTTTCTTTCGCGTAATGAGAAAGATTAATCGAGAAAGAGGTGCTTTTGTATTTTCGGTAGATCTCACTGAGGAGACTGCCAAAAAGATCCTGACTAAAGGAGGCACGGACGAGAATACGTCGTATGCTTTCAAGGCGAATACATTTTGGGAGTTAGCCCCTCTACTCCAGATGGAGCAGATCCCTGTGCGCATCAACGTTGTCATTAGTCGATACAATATTGATGAAGTAGTGACAATCATGTGCCGAGCAACAGAAATGGGTTTCGCCGCATCGTTTTGTTTTGTACAAAACACCGACGCGAAGTTCGATGAACTTTCGCGTAAGGGGCTTACGCCAAAGCTCGAACAGGGCTTCCGTAACTACTTGCACTCCTCTGGTCTTCTGAGCACTTCCGAAGTTGACCAGATTATTGCGGATACTCACAAGGTTGTAGCAGACAACGAACTGGAAGATAAGAAAAACACAAGCGGCAACGTGATTGAACAAAGTCCGTTCAACGCATTCCGTGGCAACGACCGTAGCGAGGGTAGAATTTCCATCATACAACTTGCAAAGCTACGGCGTGATATCCTTGCCCTCAAAAACAAGTTGAAAGAGAAGATACTTCCGAGTGATGATTTCATTTACGAAATTGGTAATCGTGGTTTCGGATGTATCAAGCTTCTCAAACAAAATCAGTTTCCACAAATGAAAATTGGGTCGGAAGGTCAGATGATTTTTTGCTGTGATCTACATGACCCCTGCACCAGCAGGTATTCTATCAATGAGATGGATGAAGACAAAAGGAGGGACTCATTTCTTGAAATGATTCGAACCAACCCGTACATTTGGACCTGTCTCTATTTCAATCCGTGTGACTTCAGTGTGAACCATGTTGTCTAAGACGCTGGTAGGTGATGCGGGAGAGAGAAATATTTCCGTGGAAACTCACTCGCCAATTTCACGAAGATTCGGTATATATTCAGTGATGCCCAATGGTTGCACCTCAAATATCTACTTGAAAAGACAAACAGAAATAAGAAGTAAAATGTACAGTCATGACCCGCTGGAGAATCTCATATGAGATCCCAGCGGGACATTTTTATTAAAATGTTTTTACTTGACCCCGTTAGAAGTCCGAATCAAAGATTCGGCAGTCGCCTCAGGCGACTTACTTTTAACGGGGTTGACTTCCTTGTTTTAACGTGGTAAAAAGAAGAATCAAACTAAAAGAGGAGGTGCTCGTTAAAATGTTAATAATTCATCGTGTCATTTCTCCCGAGGAAGCAAAGAGGATAAGAAGCATATGGGAACGAATGGGGGCGGTTAAAGCAGAGAGTAAGAGAGAGGCAATCTGTATTGAAAGAGAAGGTAAGCTCCTTGTCTTTGTTGATGAAACCAACAATGGTCAAAACTGCCTTCCCCAAGAAAAGAGAGCTAAGCTTTTTGATTTGGAGAGACTTAATAAATGGCCAGAGACTTATGAGGTGAGATACATTCAACCCAAAGTCACACATCTTTGTGGGGCGAGTAAGGTCTGGAATGAGCTACGGGTAGAAGCAGCTGAGGAAGCAATCAGTATTGATGCTTCACTCAGAACAGACGGACCTTACTGGGCAAGAATGGTGAAGGAAAGTTTCTTGACTGGAACAGTGCCTAAAATAATTGATAAGCATGAATCAATGGGGGACTGCAGCTGTGAGAAGGGAGAGAAAATAAGAGAGATAGAAGAACTACTTAAATCATTAGAAGAGATTGACGTCGAGTCTCACCAGATTGATAATCTCTATACTGGTTTAGAGCGGCTACTCGACCTTAAAGTGCCAGAGCTGCTGACTATCTGAACTACAGGTTGGGAAAAGTAGATTCCAAAAGAGTATCATGGCCTATCGCGAGAACATTCTCGCGATAGGTCCTTTTTGTTGGATTTGTGGATAAATCGGGCTTGAATTTGGGCTGAATTTTAGGTAAAATAAAGGAATAATATGGATCTGAAAAAGCTGAAAATTGAGGCAGAAAAAGGAGTAAAAAAGGCATCAAATTTGAAAGAATTGGACAAGATTTTTAAGAAATATTTGGGTAAAAAAGGTGAGATTGCCCGAGTTTTTAATTCCTTGAAAAAACTTTCAAAGAACGAGAAAAAGAAAAAGGGCAAGGAGGCCAATCTGGCCAAAATTGGCATTGAGAGAATAATCAAAGAGAAATCCAAGAAACTCAAGGAAGAGACAAGGAAACTTAAACTCAAAAAAGAAAGGATTGACGTAACGAGACCTGGCAAAAAAATAGAGGTAGGGCACTTACACCCCTTAACTTTGGTTCAAAGAGAGGTTGAAGAGATATTTGAATCGATGGGATTTTCGGTTATTCAGGGTCCTGAAGTTGAAACAGAGTGGTACAATTTTGACGCTTTAAACATTCCTAAAGACCATCCAGCCAGAGATATCTGGGACACTTTTTGGCTCAAAAACCAGAGGCTTTTGCTGCGCACCCATACCTCACCGGTTCAAATTCATTATATGGAAAAACACCACCCGCCCTTGAGAATTATTGTACCGGGAAGATGTTTCCGGCACGAAGCAACCGATGCCTCACATGGCGTTCAATTCTATCAGCTTGAGGGACTAATGGTGGATAAAAACATTTCCGTCGCCAATTTTAAGGCCGTCATTGAGGAATTTTTAAAAAGATTCTATAAAGCAAAAGTTGAGATTCAATTAAGACCGAGTTATTTCCCTTTCACTGAACCAAGCTTTGAGATAGATGTCAGGAAGGGAAAAGGGAAATGGGTTGAGATGATGGGGGCTGGTATGGTTCATCCCAATGTTTTAAAAGCAGCCAAAATCAATCCCAAAAACTGGCAGGGGTTTGCCTTTGGGGTGGGCTTAGATAGATTGGCTATGGTCAGGTATAAGATTGAAGACATTCGCTTATTTTACAGCGGCGACCTGCGCTTTCTAAAACAATTCTAATTTATGTTGTTTTCTTACAATTGGTTGAAGGATTATCTAAAAGGCAAAACGCCAACTCCTCAAAAATTGGCAGAGATTTTGACCAGGCACAGCTTTGAGGTGGAGAGCGTTGTTAAAAAAGGCAATGATTTTGTCTTGGATATTGATGTTCTGTCCAACCGGGCACCCGATTGCCTATCGCATTTGGGAATTGCTCGGGAAATAGCAGCTATTCTTAACTCCGAACTCCAATCTCCAGATTCTAAGTTCAAAGAAGACAAAAAATTAAAAGCCAGAAATTTTGTTAGCATAGAAGTTAAAAACAAAGCTGATTGTCCCCGTTACAGCGCCAAAGTAATTTCAGGAGTGAGAGTGAAATCCGCGCCCGGATGGATTCAAGAAAGATTGAGGGCTTGCGGGCTTCAGCCGATTAATAATATCGTTGACATCACCAATTACGTAATGTTGGAAACCGGCCAGCCAATCCATGCTTTTGACCTTGATAAAGTTGGCAAGAAAATTGTGGTCAGAAGAGCCAGGAAGGGAGAGAGAATAAAAGCTTTGGACGATAAAACTTATAACTTAGATGGAGATATCTTGGTGATAGCTGACTCAAAAAGACCCATAGCTATTGCTGGCATCAAAGGGGGGGAGAGAACCGGCATTGATTCTAAAACAAAGAAGATTGTTGTTGAAGCCGCCAATTTCAACCAGAAAGTGGTTCGTCAGGGTTCCAAGAAATTAAAACTAAGAACTGATGCTTCTTGGCGATTTGAAAATGGCCTCACACCCGAACTGGTTGACCTCGCCCAGGAGAGAGTTGCCTTTTTGATTCAAAAGATAGCCGAAGGGAAAGTAGCTCAAGGATTGGTTGATTTTTACCCAAAAAAGATTCTTCCCAAGAAAATAAACCTTGATTTAAATTATGTTGAGAGATTACTGGGAATTAAAGTTTCAAAAAATAAAGTAAAGAATATCCTTCAAAAATTAGGATTTAAAGTGACAGAGACCCGACCTCCTCAACTGAAAGTGGAGGTGCCGACCAGGAGATTGGACATTTCAATCCAAGAAGATTTAATTGAGGAGATAGGGAGGATTATTGGCTTTCAAAACATTCCCTCAATTTTTCCTCAAGCCGCTTTAATTTCTCCCAAGAAAAATGAAGAGCTTTTTTGGCAAAGAAATATCAAAAACATTTTAAAAGAAGCAGGCTTCTCCGAAGTTTATAATTACTCTTTTATGGGAGATAAGGAAAAGGGGATTTTCGGCCGGAGAAAGCATAACCTGATAGAATTGGCCAATCCGATGAGTTCCTTTAATAAGTATTTGAGGCCAAGCTTGATTTCCAATTTGTTAAGAAATATTAAAGACAACTTAAAATATTTTGACCAGATAAAACTTTTTGAACTTGGAAAAGTTTTTATCAAAAAACAAAACTTATGGGAAAGGAAAATGTTGACAGGGATTTTAACAAGAGAGGGCATCAAAGATGAGGGTTTTTATGAATTGAAAGGGATAGTTGATTCTTTACTGGCTAAATTGGGCATAGCTGATGTCTGGTATGATGATTACCGCCAGACCCCCGAGTACTCAGAAGCAGAAATCTGGCATCCTCAAAAATCAGCCGAGATTAAAAGCAACGGAGAGGAAATTGGCTTTTTGGGAGAAATTCACCCTAAGGTCACAGAAATCCTGGACATCAAAGAAAGAGTGTTTGTTTTTGATGTCAGCTTTGAGAAATTACTGAAACTTGCCTCAGAAGAGCAGGTATATCAACCTATTTCTGCTTACCCAGCGGCCATTCGTGACTTAGCTATTTTGGTTCCCCAAGGAACGAAAGTGGTTGAGATTTTAAACAAAATGAATATCGGGGGAGGGAAATTGGTTCGAGATATTGACCTTTTTGATGTTTACAGTGGCGAGGGAATTCCTCAGGGTAAAGAAAATTTTGCTTTTCACATTATTTACCAAGCTCGAGATAGAACTTTATCTTCTAAAGAAATTGATAAAGTTCACCAAAGAATAACTGAAACTCTGGAGGAGAATCCGGCCTGGGAAGTAAGAAGATAAAAATTTCTAATTTCTAATTCTTAACTTTAAAATTATGCCACGAAAACCCATTCAAAAACAAAGAAAAACCCAGAAAAAAGAAGAAAGCTATACCGCTAAAGACATTTATGTGTTGAAGGGTCTTGAACCGATTCGCAAAAGACCGGGCATGTATATTGGCTCAACCGGGACTGAGGGTTTGCATCACTTAATCTGGGAAGTATTGGATAATGGGATTGACGAATGTATGGCGGGATACGCTGATAAAATAACTATTGCTCTTCTCCGAGGTAATAAAGTTAGATGTGAAGATAACGGCAGGGGAATTCCGGTTGAGAAGCATCCTCAGACCAAGAAGTCGGCGCTTGAAACAGTGATGACGACTTTGCATGCTGGAGCTAAATTTGGCGGCAAGGCCTATCAGGTGGCAGGAGGCTTGCATGGGGTTGGGGTCTCGGTAGTTTGCGCTTTATCTAAAAATCTGAAAGCAGAGATTTGCAGGGGCGGAAGTAAGTATGCTCAAGAATATTCTCAGGGAAAAGCCAAGACCAAAGTTAAAAGGGTGGGCAAATGTAAGAAATCAGGCACCACCATAATTTTTGAACCTGACCCAGAAATTTTCAAAACCATTAACTTCGAGATTAAAAGAATTTTGAATCACCTTCGTCAACAGGCCTATCTTACTTCCGGAGTCAGAATAAGCGTTCAAGACGAGCGAGCTTCTCCTTCGTTCCGCTACAACTTTTATTTTGAGGGAGGATTACGTTCCTACGTCAAACACTTAGTGGCAGACGCTGAACCTCGTCACGATAGGATTTTTTACACCAAAGGAGAAAAAGAGGGAATTTTGGTGGAGGTTAGCCTCCAATACGCCGGAGAAATGGAAGCTTTTGAGGAGAGTTTTGCCAATAACATCTTTACCGGAGAGGGAGGAACTCATCTGACTGGTTTCAGGACCGCTTTGACCAGAACCTTGAATGACTATGCCAGGAAAAATGGCTTTTTAAAAGAAAAAGAGGAAAACCTCACTGGTAATGACGTTAGGGAAGGCTTGGTGGCAGCCATTTCGGTGAAATTGAGAGAACCTCAATTTGAAGGTCAAACCAAAGCAAGATTGGGAAACCCTGAGGCAAAAACAGCCGTAGAGGGTGTGCTGTCCGAAGGTTTAAGTGACTTTTTAGAGAAAAACCCTCAAGATGCCAGAAATATTATTGAGAATTGTCTTTTGGCTTCCAGGGCCAGAAAGGCGGCCAGAGCCGCCAGGACCACCGTCTTGAGAAAAGGGGTTTTGGATGGTTTAACCTTGCCGGGAAAATTAGCCGATTGCTCTTCAAGGGTTCCCGAAGAGTCCGAACTTTATATTGTGGAGGGACCCTCAGCCGGCGGTTCAGCTAAACAGGGAAGAGATAGACATTTTCAAGCTATCTTGCCCTTAAAAGGAAAAGTTTTGAATGTTGAGAGAGCTCGGCTTGATAAAATTTTAGCTTTTGACGAAATTAGATCTTTAATTGTTGCTTTAGGAACATCCATTGCCCAGGATTTTGACATCCAAAAGTTGAGGTATCACCGAGTTATCATTATGACTGATGCAGATGTTGACGGTGCTCACATCCGAACCTTGCTTTTAACTTTATTTTTTAGATATTTCCGAGAGATCATTGAAAAAGGTTATCTTTATATTGCTCAACCTCCTCTTTATAAAATTCAAGCTGGCAAGAGGACAGAATACGCTTATACTGAGGCTGACCAGAAAGAAATTTTATCTTCTTTTAAAAAAGAGAAGAGTGGCACCGTTAATATCCAGCGCTATAAGGGATTAGGAGAGATGAATTCCGAAGAATTATGGGAAACTACCATGAATCCGGAGAATCGGACATTATTAAAAGTCACCGTTGGGGATGCCAAAGCCGCTGACCACACTTTCGATATTTTAATGGGCAAGGAAGTTTTTCCCCGGAAAAAATTCATCCAGATACATGCCAAAAAAGTAAAGAATTTAGACATCTAGAGATGGCTAAATTCCAAAGGAGGGGTTGACAAGTTTAGAGAAGGGCTTTAATATTGATTTAGAGCCCGAGAGGGCTTTTTTTAAAAAACATTGATGAATTTTTTAACTAAAATTAAAACTTTCTTTAAAGAAGTTTGGATTGAAGGCAAGAAGGTTGACTGGCCAACTCGTCAGCAAACTTTCAGATACACCTTGATTATTATTGGGATTTCGGCGGCCGTGGCTGCCTTTTTAGGAATTTTGGACTTCGGATTTCTTAAGATTTTAAACAGAATCATCTTTTGAAGAGTCCGTTAGATTTGAGTAGTCTATTAGATAGGAGAGGGGTCGGGAGAACCGCAGGTTCTCCCGTGTAGGAAAAGATTAAAAACCGAGGGTTTTTAAAGAGCGGTGTTAGCGCCCCGCCACAGCGGGGGTGCGTGCCGCGACTTACTCCCTGGCACCATTATGCCAAAGCAAAAAATACAACAAGGTAAAAATTGGTATGTTCTCCATACCTATCCCGGAGAAGAGGATGCGGTGGCTCGGAATTTAAAACAACGTATTGAAAGTTTGAGCATGGAAGATAAAATCTTCAATGTTTTGGTACCCAAAGAAAAAAAGATTAAGATTAAAAACGGCAAAAGGAAAGTAGTTGAGGAAAAGATTTATCCGGGGTATATCTTGGTTGAGATGGTGGTTACTGACGACTCTTGGTATGTGGTCAGGAATACCCCTCGAGTGACCGGATTTATTGGGGCAGGGACCACTCCCGTTCCCGTTTCTTCCCAAGAAATAGATATTCTTAAGAAGAGAATGGGGGTTGAAGCTCCTCAATACAAGATTGATGTTACTCCCGGAAGTTTAATCAGGATTACCGATGGTTCGTTTAAAGATTTTGAGGGAAAGGTTTCAGAGATTGATGAGGAGAGAGGAAAAATTAAAGTTTTGGTAAATATTTTTGGCAGAGATACTCCGGTGGAGGTTGACTCTCTGCAAGTCAAAAAGTTATAAGCGCTCGGGTAGCTTGCCTCGGGGAGCAAACGGTCATTTGGGTGTTTGACAGAATAGTTTCCTTGAACGCCAAGTACATAAAAGTTCTCATGTTCGGTCATCCCCACCCGCCCTCCATGCTCTCCTCGGCAACTACCCTCGCCCTTAATTACCTTATCTTAATATGGCTAAAAAAGTAGCAGCAACAGTAAAACTTCATATTCCGGCTGGTAAAGCGACGCCAGCCCCACCTATCGGGCCTGCTTTGGCTCAGCATGGCGTAAATATCGGGGATTTTTGTCAGAAATTTAATGAGGCCAGTAAAGGACAGGAGGGTTTTACTCTTCCGGTAGAGGTTAGCATTTACCAAGATAGAACTTTTGATTTTAAATTGAAGACCCCTTTGGCCTCAGAACTAATAAAGAAAGCGGCTGGCATTGAAAAAGGTTCTGGTGAACCCAATAAAACCAAGGTTGGTAAAATTACCAAAGCTCAGTTAAGAGAGATTGCTCAAAAAAAGATACCTGATTTAAATACTGAAAATATTGACAAAGCCATGAAAATAATAGAAGGCACCGCCAAGAATATGGGAGTTACGGTCGAGTAATTCACACTTTTAAATATGATACTTTCCGACAAAGACATAAAAAAATATATCAAAGAGGGAAAGATTAAAATTACACCTAAGCCCAATTTCAAAGAACAATTAGGGCCTTGCTCTCTGGATTTGCATTTGGGTAATATTTTTAAAACTTTCAAGCCCTCTCAATATCCCTATTTAGACCTCAAAAGGATGGTCAATTTCGAGAAGTTTATGGAGGAAGTGAAGATACAGGACGATGCTCCTTTTATCTTACAGCCCAAAGAGTTTGTTTTGGCCATCACCAAAGAAGAGATTGCTTTGAGTAATGATTTGATGGCTCGACTTGATGGTAGAAGTTCCATTGGCAGATTGGGAGTGGTTGTTCATTCAACAGCAGCCCGTTTTGACCCGGGCTGGCAAGGAAAGGCAGTCATGGAACTTGGTAATTTGGGAATTATGCCAGTCGTTTTATATTCTGGGATGCGGATTTGTGCCCTAACTTTCGAAACTCTTTCTTCTCCCTGCGAGACCCCTTACTCAAAAAAGAAAGCCCAGAAATACGCTAAACAGAAATCACCCAGAGCTAGCAGAATAAATCAAGAATTTAAAAAATAATTAATAAAAGCCCATGGCAGAAGACCTCAAAAACTGGCCGCCGGTTGAGGGAAGATACGTCTTGGGAAATAAGAAATCTCCCATAGCTGTTTGTACCAATGCCACGGTTGAAGGAATCAAAGTGGACATGAAAAAGGTGGCTATTATTGGGAAATGCGCTACCGAAAATATTGGTGTTGAGAAGATAATTCAAAATATTGTTTCTAATCCCAACATCAGGTATCTGGTTCTTTGCGGAAAGCCATCAAAGGGTCATTTTGTTGCTCAAGCCATTGAAAGTCTAATCAAGAACGGAGTTGATGAGAAAAAAAGAATTACTGGAGCTAAGGGCAACATGCCTTATTTAAAAAATATTGCCAAAGAATTGATTGAGAGATTTAGAAAGCAAATTACTCCGGTAAATCTTATGGGAGAGACCACTTCTCAAGGAATTATGGGTGTGATAGACGAACTTTTGGCAACGAAACCCGAGGAATTTAAACACGGGGCAATTAAAATTAAAAAAGTTGAGGAGATAGAAGCTCACCCTTGTCCTGACTGGATCCCTGACCCCAAGGGATTTTTCGTTGTCTCCATTGATAGAGCAAGAAACAAGCTATTGGTTGAACACTACCAGGATAATAAACTAAAAAATAAGATAATCGGGGATTCAGCAGAAGGTATTTGCAAGACAATCGCCAACCTTAATTTGATAGGGGATTTTGGCGGGACTTTGGAACACTCAATGTATTTAGCCAGAGAGCTTCAAAAAGCCGAACTTGCTCTGAGCAGCAATTCGGATTATGAGCAGGACGGAGAGCTCAAGATGAAAAAAGGTAAAGAAAAAAAAGAAACATTAAAAGAAGAACCAGTCGGTGAATACGACTGGCACGACTAAAACCATGTACGAAACAAAAATAATTGAGGCAAAAACTTTAGGTGAGGCCTGGGAAAAGGCCTGTATCTTAATGCTCAAAGAAGGACATAACCGTTATGTCCAGGCTCCGGAGTATCAGATAGAGACCAAAGATTTACCTTTAATGATTAAGGTTGCTGAACCCTTTTCAGAACCAAGATTAAGCGATAAGGCCAGCACCAATAAAGAGCAAGCCGATGACTATGCCAAAAAGTTTATCGGGGGCTCGGGAAAAGAGCAGGAGAACAGTTTTGATTACACTTATTACTCCCGACTTAGATGTTATCCCGATTGCCGAGTCAGGGCTTTTTTGCCAAGCGTAACTGACTCTGAGGAGGAATTGCGAAAGCACGTGAAAAAGATTTCTCCTGAGGGAAAATGCGTGGTTGAACGAATTGACCAGGTAGAGAAAGCCATTAAAATTTTGAAGAGAGACCCAACCAGGAGAACCGTAGTTATGCATACCTGGATTCCCTTTCGGGACCTAATGAAGTTTGGCCCCAAGAGGGAAGATACTTCCTCGCCCTGCGTTCTCTTGTTTTATCCTCAACTGGTAGACGGGAAATTACATATGTTTGTGGTTATGAAAACCAATGATTTATATAACGCTTGGCCAGAAAATGCTTATGCCTTCACTTGCTTACAAAAATATATGGCAGATGAACTTAAGGTGGCCACCGGAACTTACACTCATTTTTCAATAAGCATGCAAATCTACAAGGATATGTACGAGGAGGCAAAAAAGAAATTTAATCTGACATAGTTATGAGAAAAATTAATCCAGCAAAAATCATTGACCATACCAACATAGACCTTTCTGCAACCGCCAGAGACATTAAAAAAACCTGCCAGGAAGCCAAGAGATATGGTTTCCGGGGAGTTTGCGTCAACCCAGAGTGGGTGAGTTTGGTGAGCCGAGAATTAAAAGGAAAGAAAATTAAGATTTGTGTTTTAATTGACCCGCCTATGGGTCTGAGTCCGCATTCCAAAAGAGTTGAGGTCGCCAAAGAAGCAAAAAAAGATGGGGCAGACGAGCTGGATGTTGTGATGAATGTTATTGACCTGAAATACGAAAGATATGACGAAATCTCAGCTGACCTAAAAGAGATTTGTCGGACTTTACCAACCAAGGTGATTATCGGCTCAGGATACCTAACCGACCAAGAAATCAGTAAAGCTTCAGAAATAGTTAAAAAAGCTGGGGCTTTTTGCGTGAAAACAGCCACGGAAAAAGACCCCTTGGAGCACATTGAACTGAAAGAAAAAGCCAAACATCTTCAGATTATGGCTACCGCAGCTCCCGGCTTGAAGATTAAAGCTTCTGGTAAAATTAAAACTTACCAAGATGTTATCAAGGTGGTTGAAGCGGGAGCTGATATTGTAGGAAGTAGTTCTTCGGTTAAGATTATACAAGGATATAGGAGGAGAAAAACGTAAATTTCTAATTTCTAATTTCTAATTTCCAATTTCCAATTTATGTACAAGCCAATAATTGGTCTTGAGATTCACGTTGAGCTGAAAACAAAGTCCAAGCTGTTTTGTGCTTGCAGTAACAATCCGGACGAAACGAAGCCCAATGTAAACATTTGCCCTATTTGTATGGGGCATCCAGGAGTTCTTCCTGTAATTAATAAAGAGGCAGTAAAAAAAATAGTTAAAGCTGCTTTAGCTTTGAATTGTGAGATTGCTAAAAGTTCTGAGTTTTACCGAAAACTTTATTTTTATCCTGACCTGCCCAAGGGATATCAGATAAGCCAGGACATCTCTCCTTTAGCCAAAAATGGTTTTATCAAAATTGACGGTAAAAAAATACGCGTTCATGAAATTCACTTAGAAGAAGATGTGGCCAAATTAGTTCACCCCCAGGGAGAAGATTATTCTTTAGTGGATTTTAATCGGGCAGGGATTCCTCTAATAGAATTGGTAACAGAGCCAGACATTAATTCAGCGTTAGTAGCAAGAAGATTCGCCCAGGAGTTGCAGCTGATTTTAAGGTATTTGAATGTTTCTGATGCTAATATGGAAAAGGGCCAAATGCGAGTTGAAGTCAATGTTTCACTTTCTTCCGAACATAGCAAAAAATTAGGCACTAAGGTTGAAATTAAGAATTTAAATTCTTTCCGGGCGGTAAACGAGGCAACAAATTTTGAAATTGCCAGACAAAAAAAACTATTGGAAGAAAATAAAAAAGTAGTTCCCGAAACAATGGGCTGGGATGACGAAAAAAGATTGACATTTTCTCAGAGAGAAAAAGGAGGAGGCGCCTTTTCTACAGAAGATTTTCATGCGCCAGAACCCAACCTTTTTCCGCTTCGTCTTACAGATACCTACATTGAAAAAATTCGGTCAGAGATTCCAGAATTACCTTCTCAAAGAGAAGAAAGGTTTAAAAAAGAATACCATCTTTCAGGTAAAGAGATAGGGCTTTATGTTATTCAAAAGGATTTAGGGGAATATTTTGAAAAAGTGGTTTCGGAATTGAACAATTGGGTCAAAGCCAAGAAATTAAAAGAGAAAATCACCGGAAATGAATTTAAAAAATTAGTTAAATTGGCTTCAAATTATATCTCAACCGATCTCCAGGGTCTTTTGAGGGGGGCTTCGGCTAGGGGAGAGGATTTTTTAATTACTCCTGAAAACTTTGCTGAATTTATCAGTATGATTTATTTGGGTGAGATTTCAAGCAAGATTGCCAAAACTTTGTTAAAAGAAATGTTTGGTGCAGGAGGAGACCCTTCTCAAATTATTGAAGAGAAAGGATTGCGCCAGATTACCGATGAAACAGAGCTTGAGAAAATTGCTAAGGACGTGATTAAAAAGAACCCCAAGCCGGTTGGAGATTACCAGAAAGGCAAAGAGGAGGCATTGCAATTTTTAGTGGGACAGATTATGGCTCAAACTAAAGGGAAGGCCAATCCCGAGAAAATAAATAAAATCTTGCGAAAATTATTAAGTTAAATTATGCGAGAATTAGTCAAAGAGGCGGTTTTTGGGAAAGATAAAGAAAAAGCTCGAGAGAAAATAAAAAAAACAGCCCAACAAAAAGGGATATTTTTATCTTCAACACAAAAAATATACGAAAGGATGACCGAAGGGGGCCGTGGAGAATTCACTGTCCCTGCTTTTAATATTAGAACCCTAACCTTTGATGTTGCCAGAGCCCTTTTCCGGGCAGTAAAAAAAGAGAAGGTAGGTGCTTTTATTGTTGAATTAGCCAACTCCGAAATGGCTTATACCGACCAATCATCCCAAGAATATGTTGGTTGCGTTTTAGCGGCGGCTCTCAAGGAGAAATTCAAAGGACCTCTTTTTCTTCAAGGCGACCATTTTCGCCCAGACCCTAAGAATCCAAGAGGTTTAGAAGATTTAATTAGGGAAGTGATTGAAGCTGGCTTTTATAACATTGATATTGATTGCTCTGCTTTTCCGATGAAGGATAACTTTACCCAAACAGCATACTTTACTAATTTTATCAGGCAAATAGAGTCAAAAGGATTGACAATTTCAGTTGGTGGTGAGATAGGGGAGATAGGGAGCGAGAATACAACACTTGAAGAATTGGAGGACTTTATAGTAGGTTATAAAAAGGAAGTTTCTGGATACGGCAATATAAAAGGAATAATAAAGGCGGCTGTTCAAACAGGCACTTCTCATGGAAAGGGAGGAAAGATGGATTTTGAACTTTTACTTCAGCTTTCAGAAAAAACCAAAGAACATAACCTGGCAGGGATAGTTCAGCACGGCGCTTCAACCTTACCAGAGGACCAATTCAAAAAATTTCCCGGAGCAGGCACTTTAGAAATTCATCTAGCAACCGAATTTCAAAATATAATTTTTAACAGCGATTATTTCCCCCAGGAATTAAAAGAAAAAGTCACCAAAAAAGTACTTGGTAACTTCAAAAAAGAAATCTGGGAGATACCCCAGAAAAACATTGATAAAATTTGTCAAGAATTAGAAGAGAAATTTACCTTCTTTTTCAAAGCATTAAATGTTTCTGGCACCTCGGATTTAACTGAAAAATTATTTTAAACCTACCTGCCGGTAGGCAGAAATTCTCTAATTAATTTTTCTGCTTCTCTTTGATTTTTTAGCCAGTTAATTCTTTTGTCTTTCTTGAACCAGGTCATCTGGCGTTTAGAGAAATTTTCAAGTTCTTTAAGAGATTTTTCTATCATTTCATTATATTTCATTTTTCCCTGTAGGTACTGGGCGACACAGCGATAATGGAGTCCAAATTCTTCTATTTTTTTCCAAGAGAGTCCAGATTTTTTCAATTTTCTTACCTCTTCAATAAACCCTCTCTTCAGCCATTTTAAAAACCTCTTTTTAATTAATTCTTTCAGTTCTCCTTTTGGTTTCCTAATCCCAATTAGCAAGCAATCAAATTGGGGACTTTTTTTCAAGAGAGGAACTTTCCCTAAAATTTTAGCAATCTCAATCGCCCTGACCAATCTTCTCTTATTTTCTCTTTCTATCTGGGCTGCCCTTTTGGGGTCAAGTTTTTTCAAGATATTAAAAAGTTCTTTAACCGATTTTTTTTCCAATATTTTTCTTAATTTTTGGTCTGCTTTTAATTGAGGGAAAACCCAACCCTCAACCACCGCATAAATATAAAAGGGAGAACCACCTACCAGGAAGGGGATTTTATTTTTTGCCAGAATTCCATTAATGGCACCGAAAGCCAATTTCTGATATTGAGCCACTGAAAATCTTCTCTTTGGTGAGGCCACGTCCAAAAGATAATGGGGGATTCTCCCCATCTCTTTTTTGATTATTTTGGCTGTGCCAATATTCATTCCTTGATAAACCTGTCTTGAGTCAGCTGAAACAATTTCCCCCTCAAGTTTTTGGGCAAGTTTTATTGACAAAGCAGTTTTACCTGAAGCCGTTGGTCCCAAAATAACAATTAGTTTTTTAAAAGATATTTTTTTTGACATGCGATTTTAAAAAGAGTAAGATGATTACTGTTTGAATTGTGTTCTTTAAAATAAAGTTAACAGGAGAGTTACATGCACAAGAAAAGAATTAAAGATGTTCTTGGTTTTTTAAAGGGTTTCCTGGTTTCAACGTTAAAGACCTTCTTTTATGGAGCAATTACCTTAATTCCTATACTGTTTGTCTTCTGGCTTTTCAATATGTTTTTAGGAGGAGAGGTAGTTGATCTGAGGTGGATTTTAGAAACGATTTTAGGAATGATTTTTCCGGGAATAAAGGTACCTGGATGGATAGTCGTGCTAACTCTATTTCTGATTATTGTCGGAATAGGAGGTTTATCTCCCGTACTCAGTAAGAAGATGTACTCCTGGATCGGAAAATTAATCCAAAAGCTTTTGTGGGGAAGGGTGAAGAAAAAAGGTAAAGCTACGGTAATATATGAACCCTATAGAAAGGGCTTTTGGAAAGTAGGAATCGTTGTCGGTCATCTGCAGGGGACTGAACATCTGATAGGAGGGAGGGTGCTAAAAATTTTCCAAGCGAGCGTTCCTATTCCAGTAACTGGTCCTGCTCCAGACCTGGTGCAGGAGAAAGATGTAGTATACGTTGATTTACCGGCTCACGAAGTGCTGAATACCTATACTTCGGCTGGTATCTTATCTCCCAAGAAAATACCAGAACTGGTAGCGGAATTGGAACGGAGAGAAAAAGAGCTTTCAGAAGAAGACAGAAAAAAGCTTTTAAGGGCGGCCAAGTAATTTAAGGCAGTCCTTTCCATTTTCTTTCCCTTTAATCCCCAGGGCTGGGCATCAATAATTTCTACTTTAACAAATTTGCCGATTAAATTCTTCCCTCCTTTAAATTTTACGGTTTTGTAATGAAAAGATTTACCAGTTAAAAAGCCATCTTTATATGCCATGGGAAGAACTTCCACGGTTTTTCCAAGATATTTTTTGTTTTTGGCTTCAGCGCTTTTCTTTAAAATTTCAGTTAGCATTTTTTCTCTTTGTTTCTTTTCTTCTTGAGAAACATTGTCTTTCAGTTTTGCTGCCACCGTGCCTGGTCTCGAAGAATACTGGGCAAGATAAGCCATGTCAAATTTAATTTCCTCGAATAATTTAGCAGTGTTTTGAAACTGCTTTTTGGTTTCACCAGGAAAGCCAACAATAACATCAGTGGATAGAGTAATCTCTGGGATTTTTTTTCGTATTTCTTCAACAAGTTTTCGGTAATCCTCAGCTTTGTAAGGGCGATTCATCTTTCTTAAAATTTCATCATCTCCCGATTGAACCGGCAAATTCAAGTAGGGAGTCACTTTTTTACAGCGGGACATTGCCTCAATTAATTCATCAGAAAAATCTTTAGGATGAGAAGAGGTGAAGCGAAGCCAAAACTCTCCCGGGATGTCATTGGCCATCCTTAAGAGTTTCGGGAAGTTCATCCTTTCTGAAACGTAGGAATTGACGTTTTGGCCCAGCAGCCAGAGCTCTTTATAATTCTGCTCAACCAAACTTTTTACCTCAGCTGCAATTTCTTCCTTTGGCCGACAGATTTCTCGACCTCTGACATACGGAACAACGCAGTAAGAACAAAAATTATTACAGCCAGTAGAAATAGGCACGAAGCCCATCGGAAAAGAAGAGCATTTGGGTGGAATTTTTAAATAATCCAGGCAAGCTTCAACTTCTTTGGATTTGGGTTTAAGGTATTTCTGCCAGCTTGGGAGGTCTTTTACGTCTAAAATATAGTCAAAAGATTCAGCGAATTTTCTCCTGTCTTTTTTAAGAATACAACCGGTCAGGACAGTTTTTAGTTTGTGGTTGTTGGTTTTTAGTTTTTTAAATTTTGATTGAAGTCCATAGACTCTATCAACGGCTGATTGCCTGACCGAACACATATTGACTACCATCAAATCCGCCCTCTCTATCCGAGGGGCTTTTTTGTAGCCAATTTTCTCTAAAACTTGGGCAATTCGTTCCGAATCGCTTTTATTCATCTGACAACCATAGGTAATAATAGAATATTCCATAACCTAATATCTTACACTATTTTTCTTTAATTTAAAAGGGTTTTGGGCTTCTTTTATGGAATCACCCAAAACCCTTTTGAAAAGAGTTCAAATTTATTTTTTGTACTCAATTTCTATTCTCACCTCTCTTAAAAACTTTGTCAAGGATGTCTCGCCAATATCTCCTTTTCCTCTTTCCCTCACCCGAACGTTTTTCTTTTTCATTTCTCTATCGCCGACCACCAGAAGATAGGGGATTTTCTGGATTTCTCCCTCTCTTATTTTTTTGGAAACCGTTTCAGCTTCGGTTTTTGCTTCAACGCGGAAACCCTCCGATTCTAACTTTTCAGCAATCTCACCCGCATATTTTCGATGATTGGAACCCACCGGAATCACCCAAACCTGTTCCGGAGATAACCATAAAGGCAAAGCTCCAGCAAAATGTTCTATCAAGATGCCAATAAATCTTTCCAGAGAGCCGTAAATAACTCTATGAATAACTACTGGAGTTTTCTTTCTTCCCTTGGTATCAGTATACTTGAGGTCAAAATTCTTTGGTATTTGAAAGTCCAATTGGATAGTGCCTGTTTGCCATTCTCGACCAATGGAGTCTTTCATTAAAATATCAATTTTAGGACCATAAAAAGCACCATCACCCTCCAAAATTGTGTATTCTTCACCACTCTCTTTGAGAATTTCTTTTAATGCCTTCTCTGCCTTATCCCACGACTTTTTATCTCCCATGAATTTTTCTGGGCGAGTGCCCAAACGGAAAGAATATCTCAGATTAAATACGGAATAGAATCGCTTAACTATCTCCAATATTTCTTTGTATTCGCTTTTAATTTGCTCTTCAGTAAGGAAGATATGAGCGTCGTCTTGACGGAATTCTCGCACCCGAAAAAGTCCATAAAGAGTGCCTGAACGTTCAGACCGATGTATGGTGTCAATATCACTAAATCTCAAGGGCAGTTCTTTGTAAGACCTTGACCTCTGGCTATAAACTATCATGGCATTGGGGCAGTTCATTGCTTTTATTCCGTATGTCTCCTCCTCCTCGGTTTTTACGGTAAACATCTCTTCTTTATAATGTTCCCAGTGTCCCGAAGTTTCATAGAGTTCTTTTTTGTTGAGTAAGGGGGTAACGATTTCCTGATAACCTCTTTTTTTGTGTTCCTCTCGCCAGAAATTTATTAATTCGTTGTAAATAATTACTCCTTTAGGCAGCCAATAGGGCATGCCGGGGGCGGTCTCATGGAGGAAAAATAGTTCTAATTTCTTGCCTAATTTTCTGTGGTCACGTTCTTCGGCTTCTTTCATCATTTTAAAATAATTGTCTAACTCTTTCTTGGTTTTAAATGCTATTCCATAAATCCGGGTGAGCATGGGATTTTTTTCACTGCCTCGCCAATAAGCCCCGGCAGTTTTAGTAAGTTTAAATGCCTTAGGATCTATCTCCTTGGTTGATTTAATATGCGGTCCCTTGCACAAATCAACAAAATCGCCAACCCGATATGTAGAGATTGACAGAGGACTGTCCTCTGTAAGTTCTTTTATGAGTTCAATTTTATATTTTTGATTCTCTTTTATTTTAAAAAATGTAATTGCTTGTCTACGAGACCATTTCTTTTTTTCGAATTTCAAATTCATCTTAATAATCTCTTTCATTTTCTTTTCAATTTTGGGAAGGTCCTCTGGTGAAATAGGGGAGGGGAAGTCAAAATCATAATAAAAGCCATTCTCAATGGCGGGACCAATACCAAACTTAACTTTAGGGTACATTTCCTGAACCGCAGCAGCTAGTATATGAGATAAGGAGTGTCTAATGGTATCAATTTTTGTTAGCATATTTTAAGTTTGAAAATTGAAAATTGATAATTGAAAATTACTTTTCTACGATTTCCTCAATGTCTTCGCAGATTAGTTTTGGAGGGTCGTGCCAGTGTTCTGCCTTGCCGGTAACAAAAACAATTTTGTTTTCCTGAAACAAAGAGGGGTTTCTTTCAATGACTCCCGGGAAAACCACCACTTCCACCTTATCAGTTAAATCTTCCAGTTTCATAAAAAGCATAGGTTGGCCTTTTTTGGTTAAGATTTTTTTGATACTGGAAATTATCCCGCCTACTCTTATTTGCTGGTCAAAAATGCCATTTCTGATTTCTTTCAGAGGAAGAGTTTTCTTTTCCAAGATATTTTTAAATCTCTCCAGGGGATGAGAGGAGATGTAAAGTCCCAAAAGTTCTTTTTCCCATAAGAGATTCTGCTCAGAATCGGAGGGAGCCGTCGCCTTTAATTTGAAAGAGGGAATGATATTTGAGATTTTACCAAATAAGCTTTTTTGGCCATTGAGTTGAACTTTTTGCATCTCTCGGTTGAAATCCAAAATATCTTCAAGGTTAGCCAATAATTTATTTCTTCCCTCAAATTTGTCAAAAACCCCTGTCTTGATTAAGCTTTCCAAAGATTTTTTGTTTAAATCTTTGGAATTAATCCTTGAGATAAAACCAGCAAATGACTTATAGGGTCCCTTCTCTTTTCTTTCCTGGATAATTGCCTCAACCACATTATGTCCCACGTTTTTAATGGCTAAGAGCCCAAACCTTATTTTCTTTTGCTTGGGCACCACCGAAAAGTTTCGGAAGCTCTCGTTAACATCGGGCGGTAAAACCTCAATTCCCATGCTTTTGCATTCTTCTATAAAAAAGGCAATCCTCTCAATATCGGCCTTCTCTGAAGTTAAAAGGGCAGCCATAAATTCAACTGGGAAATGGGCTTTTAAGTAAGCTGTTTGATAGGCGATCATTCCGTAAGCCACGCTGTGACTTTTATTGAACCCGTAGCTGGCGAAGGGTAAAATCCAGTCCCAAATTCTCTGAGCAATTTCTTTTTTTATTTCATTTTTTATCATACCCTGGATAAATCTCTCTCTTTGGCTGATAAGTAGACTTTCTATTTTTTTACCAACTGCTTTTCTCAAAACATCAGCTTCAGATAAAGTGAAACCGGCCAACCTCTGAGCAATTTGCATTAATTGTTCCTGAAAAATACAAATTCCATGGGTTTTTTCTAAAATCGGTTTGAGTTTTGGGTGTAAATATTCCACTTTTTTCCTTTTGTGGGCTCTGGCAATATATTCGGGGATAAACTGTATGGGGCCTGGCCGGTAAAGGGCAACCATAGCCACAATATCTTCAAATTCTGTTGGCTTTAATTCTTTTAGATATCTCTTCATCCCTTCGCTCTCTAATTGAAATACACCTGTACTTTTGCCTTCCTGTAAAAGTTTGTAAGTTTTTTTATCATCAAAGGGAATTTGCTCCATGTCTATTTTTTTATTTTGAACTTTATAGATTCGAGCCAGGGTATCTTCAATGATGGTTAAATTTTTTAACCCCAAAAAGTCCATTTTTAAGATTCCCAGGTCTTCAATGGAGTGCATTTCATATTGGGTGACAATAGTTTGGTCGTTTTGGGTTGGATATTGCAAAGGAACAATGTCCGAGAGAGGTTCAGCAGAAATGACTACTCCGCAGGCGTGAGTTGAGGCATGACGGGCGACTCCCTCAAGTTTTTTTGAAAAATCAATCAGTTCTCGGGCAGTTTTGTCGGTGTCGTAGAGCTGGCGGAACTCAGCAACTTTATCCAGACAGTCCTGCAAAGTGAAACCAAAAGGAATCATTTTGGCAATTCTATCGCAATAGTCATAACTTAATTTCGTACTCCTTCCTACATCTCTGATCACAGCACGGGCAGCCATTGTCCCAAAGGTGATAATCTGGGCCACCCTGTCTCTGCCGTATTTTTCAGCCACATAATCTATTACTTCGTCTCGTCTTCGGTCAGTAAAATCAATATCAAAATCTGGCATAGAGACGCGCTCTGGATTCAGAAAACGCTCAAATATTAATCCATATTTCATTGGATCGATATCAGTAATATTCAAAAGATAACATGCTAACGAACTGGCATCAGAGCCTCGACCCGGTCCTACGACAATCCTGCTCTGTTTTGCCCAATTGACAAAGTCCTGAACAATCAGGAAATAGGGAGCAAAACCGGTCTGGCTGATAACTGAAAGTTCATACTCTAATCTATCAATTGCCTTTTTTTCGTCTTTGATTTGTGATTTATGACTTTTTAAACCTTGGTAGCAAAGGTCTTTTAAGTATTGATTAGGAGTTTTGCCACCGGGAACCTCAAAATGGGGGAGTTTTATTTCGCCTAACTTAAAATTGAAATTACAAAGCTCGGCGATCTTTTGGGTGTTTGCTATGGCTCCCGGGACTTCTCGGAAGCTCTCTATCATTTTTTGGGGAGTGCGCATGGAAAAATCATCAGCTTTCATGGTTAGTCTTTCGGGGTCGTCTTCTTTGGCTCCGGTGTTTATTAACATCAGAATATCTTGGGCCTTGGCATCCTCCGGCTTCAAGTAGTGGACATCATTGGTGGCGACCAGCGGGATATTCAACTCCTTGGAAAACCCCATTAAAACTTGATTTACTTTCTTTTGCTCTCGGAGATTGGGGTGGTCTTGAATTTCCAGATAAAAATTGTCTTTGCCGAAAATCTCTTGATATTTTGCGGCAACCTTTTGGGCTTCCTCAATTTTACCCCTCATGATTAATTGAGGAATTTTCCCCTGCAAACAACCGGACAATCCAATAAGTCCCGAAGAATATTCGGCCAAAAGTTCTTCATCAATTCTTGGTTTGTAATAAAAACCCTCCAGATGGGCTTGAGTGGAAAGTTTGACTAAATTCTTATAGCCCTTCTCATCCTTTACCAAAAGAACCAGATGATATCTTTTATCATCTATGTTCGGTCTCTTCTGCGTCATGCTTTCTTGAGCCAGGTAAACTTCTGCTCCAAGAATGGGCTTTATTCCTTTTTTGATGGCTTTTTTGTAAAATTCAACTGCCCCGTATAGAACTCCGTGGTCAGTCAAAGCCACCGAATCCATACCCTGTTCCTTGACATAATCCAAAAGTTCATCAATTTTCGGCAAACCGTCAAGTAAGGAATAGTGGCTATGTACGTGTAAATGGGTAAAATTCATTTTACTTTATTATCTCTTTATATTTGGCTCCCTCCAAAGCTATCTCGCCTTTGATTTTAGCTTCTTTTAAAATCAAAAACTCCTGAACATTAACCCCTTTTAAATCAACCTCTCTTCCGATAAAAGCTTTGAGCATATCCAGGGAGCCCTCAACGAAAGAATCGGTTATCAGAAGAGAGCCCGCAATCACCGCCTCTCTTAAATAGACATCTCCTTTAATAATTAATCCAGCATGGTAGGAGTCATTAACTTTTATTCCTCGGAGGTCAACGTCTCTTTCAACCTGGGTTTTAGCTAAACTCAGAAAACCCGTTATGCTTAATCCTTCAAAATTTAAGCTACCCCTTATTTTAGCTCCTACCAAGTTTACCACCCCTTTGGCCGTGGCTCCATTTAAACTTAAATCTCCATTAAGTATGCCAGAGCCAAAATAAAATGATTTTCTCATAATGGTCTGCCCGAGGTTTAAGTTGCCATTGATGGTTGTTCCTTCAAAAGAAATCGGACCCAAAATAATGGAGGCGGTAAGGTCTAAACCGGTTTCAATTGTTCTCTCAGAAAGAAAAAGTCCCGAGAGAATCTTTCCTCTGAAATCGATTTCTCTCTTCTCAATTTCAGCCCTTCTCACTTCCTCTTCTATGTCAGTCTGAGAAAGTATATTTTTATCTGGCATTATTTAAGGTAAAATAAATTTAAATTACTCCATTATACCCCTTTTTCAAAATGTATTGCAAATATGACTACAAGAAAATTTAAAGTTATAGCAGGAATAGACGAAGCTGGGCGAGGACCCTTGGCTGGACCGGTGGTGGCGGCTGCGGTAGTAATAAAAAATCCGAAATTCAAGATTCAAAACCTAAAAGATTCAAAAAAATTAAGTCCTAAAAAAAGGGAAGAGATTTTTGAAATTTTAAAAAATCATCCAGAGGTTGAATGGGGGACAGGAAGGGTTTCAGAGAGAGTCATTGATAAAATAAATATTCTCCAGGCTACCAAATTGGCTATGGAGAGAGCGGTCAGAAATTTGGAAAAGAAAGTTAAGAAGAAAACAGATTTTTTGCTGATTGACGGTAATTTTGGGATAGCTTCAGATATTCCTCAAAAATCAGTCATTCGGGGAGATGAGAAAATTTTCTTAATAAAAGTTGCCTCCATTGCGGCCAAGGTAACCAGGGATAGGGCCATGTTGAGATATCATCGTCAATATCCCCAATACCGATTTGACAAACACAAGGGCTATGGCACGAAGTTGCATATGGCGATGCTAAAGGAGCATGGACCATGCAGGTTGCACCGCCGAAGTTTTTCACCAATAAAAAACTATTGTAAAATTTAATTTTATATGATAAGTTATTCTATATGGCCGTTCCAAAGCAAAGACATACAAAATCTCGAAGGAATAAAAGAAGGATGCATATTTTTTTGCAAGCCCCTTCTTTGGTTGTCTGTCCCAAATGCGGAAAGCCGACTCGTCCCCACACCGTTTGTCAAAACTGCGGCTTCTACAAGGGAACGGAGTTTATTGATGTTTTAAAGAAACTTGAAAAGAAAGAGCGAAAAAAGAAGGAAAAAGAAATAAAAGAGAAAGAAAAAACCGAGAAAGGAAGAGAAAAACCATTAACTCTGGAAGAACTTTCCAAAAAGAAATTTTAATTTATGGCCTCACGTCATCTTGCTCGTTCCATAGTTCTCCAATCATTGTTTGAATGGGATTTTTACCAGGGGAAGTTTGATTTGGATAAAATTATCAAGAGAAACATTAAAAAATTTGGTGGAAATTTTGATGAAAAGCAATTTACCCAGAATTTAGCCGAAGGGGTGATGAAAAATTTTGCCAAAATAGACAAAGTTATTAAGAATTCGGCCACCGAGCGTCCCATTGAGCAATTGAGCACTGTTGATAGAAATGTTTTAAGGATTGGACTTTTTGAGCTTTTGTACGGCAACAAAAAAGAGGTTCCACCAAAAGTTGCCATTAACGAAGCAATTGAATTAGCCAAGAATTTTGGAGGAGAGAGTTCGGGAAGATTTGTCAACGGAGTTTTGGGCACCGTCTACAAAGAAATAGAAAAGGAGACAACATGAAAGATTTTTCTCAATTAGAAAAAAAGTTGGGTTTAAAATTCAAGAATAAAGATCTTTTAATTCAAGCTTTTATTCACCGTTCCTACCTGAACGAGAACCCCAAATTTTATTTAGACCATAACGAAAGATTAGAGTTTTTAGGGGATGCCGTCTTGGAAATAGTCGTTACCAAATATCTTTATCAGAAATATCCTAAAAAATCCGAAGGAGAACTTACCAATTGGAGGGCGGCTTTGGTCAATGCCCAAAGTTTATCAAAGATTGCCAAAAACCTTGGGTTTGGAGAATATCTTTTGCTTTCCCGGGGAGAGACCAAAGACACTGGCAAAGCTCGCCAATATATTTTAGCCAACACTTTTGAAGCATTTTTGGGGGCTTTTTATCTTGACCAGGGATTGGAAAAAGTTCGGCAGTTTGTCAAAACTCATTTAATTAAAGAATTAGCCAAAATTTTAAAAGAAGGACTTTGGCGAGACGCTAAATCAAGTTTTCAAGAAGAGGGCCAGGAGAGAGCAAGAATTACCCCCAATTATAAAGTTTTAAAAGAATGGGGACCAGACCATGCCAAACATTTTGTGATCGGAGTGTTCCTGGGAAAAGAATTGGTGGCTGAAGGAGAGGGTTCTTCCAAACAAGAAGCCGAAGAGAAAGCCGCCCAAGCAGCCTTAAGAGCCAAAAACTGGTAAAAAAATATGTTAGTTATTCGTTTTTTAAGAGCAGGCAAAAAAAATCAACCATTTTTCAGGATTGTCGTTACCGACAAAAAGAATCCACCCAGAGGCGGCAGGTTTTTAGAAGTGGTTGGCTTTTTTAATCCCTTAACCAAAGAAAAGAAGTTGAAGAAAGAGCGAATTAAATATTGGCTCAGCGTTGGCGCTCAACCTTCCGACACTGTCCATAATTTATTGGTAGGGGAGAAAATTATTGAGGGTAAAAAAATAGACGTCCACAAAAAGCCCAAGAAAAAGGAGAAACCGGAAGAAGAAAAACCAGCAGAGAAACCAAAGGAAGAGATGAAAGAAGAGAAAAAGGAAGAGAAGCCAAAAGAAGAAGAGAAATCAAAAGAGGAAAAGCCATCTGAAGAAAAGCCAAAAGAAAAACCCAGGGAAGAGGAAAAACCAGAAAGACCCCCTCAACCCCTTGACAAATAATATAGCTATGCTATAATACAAGCACAAGAAGAAAAATAGAATGACTAAATTTTGGAGAGAGGATTTAGTCAAATTTAATCGATAGATATCTACTGATTAGAAATTTATTCGCAACAGGCGACTCTCTCTGGAGAGTCGCCTGTTGCTTTGTAAAAATATGTATCAAACTCTTCTCAGAAGCCCTATTTAAGGTTTCTGGGGAGAAGGATGGAGGGGAGAGAGAAAAGCTCGAATTAGGCCGTCTCGGCTGTTCGCCAGCCGATCAGACGAATACCTAAATCAAGCAAATAAAAATGTTCTTCTCCATCCTTCTCTTGAACAGCATATTTTTTAAAAAAAAGATATCAAAGATATCAGAAAGGTGATAAAAATGACGGTAGTCGACCACAATCACCACAGTCCTTCCAACAGAGATGTCAGATGGGCGGTGGATACCCGGACGGGTCAAGTTCTCCCTCCCCGAGAACTTGAAGATCGTCTACAAGAGCGGACTTCGTGGCGAGTAAAGAATTAGGATCTGTCAGGTGGGGCCCCGAAGAGCCGCGCCTGAAAACAGAAGGACTTGCACTTTTCAGAAAAAATAAGGGAAGGAGGAAAGAGCTTTTGCTCGTTATTATTTCTCCTTCCCTGGTCTCCCAAGTTCAGAATTTGCAGAGGACAGTCCTCCGTAAGCTCAATTCTGGATTTAGGAGATTGGATGTAGATTAAAAAATAAAAAATAAGGAAAAAGCTCGCCGCCGTAGGTGGGCAGGAGGAAAGAAAATGAAAGAAAAGAAAAGGCAAGAAATTCAGGGAAAAACTAGTTGGAATGGAGTGAATTATCTAAGGCGAAGGGTAGTCATTGACGACTATCCAGAGGGATACGAGATAAGGTGTTTTAGAAAAGATGAGCTTCATCTTTCTGTAGAAGATCGTCCCAACTATGTTTTTTTCCGGAGGCATGCTAATTTCCTAAGCATTATACGTTTAATAGGGATTTTCTTAGGAGATATAATCTTAGGAGGGGAAGTGAATGGTATTTGCTGGTGTGGAAGTAAAAAACACCACCATTTCACTTTTCATGATGAAACAGAAGAGGATATTTGGGACACTGTAAATAAATACATTTGTCCCAACTGCGGCGATATAGGAAGAAGTATCAGTAAGCCGGAGCACTCTGACTAGCTGTAAAATAGGACCATCGGTCAGTGCAAGGCTAATATTGAAATATTGCACCCTCCAGATATGCAGGTATAGTCTGGTTGTATGGGAGAAAACGCCCGCACTATATCGTGATTCCCAAGAGGTGGATATAGTGTATGAAGCGTCCCTGCCTTTTTAAGGCATTCTTCTTTTTTCACCATAGCCGGAGTGCCCTGGCCGGCTGCAAAACAGAAGGGTCGAAATTCTATGTGGAGAGAGTGAGGTATACTCCTCTCTCCACCCACTTTCCCAGTTCCTTACCAGGTAGGGGATTGAGAAAGTGGGGAAAGTACATTTTATTCAAAAAAATAAATAAGGAGAAGTTATAATGACACCAAGAAATCTTGAAGAGGTGAGAAAGGAAGTTGAAAAAATAAGAGATAACTTTGGAAAACCTGTTGAGGGAAAGATAAAGCCATTGGTGATTGGCTTGCGAAGATGGGGGATAAAAACAAGGCAGTCATGTGAAGGTCATCTGTCTCGTGCTCTCTCTTATCCTTGGGTATCAATTTCTAAAAGACAAGTTAGCAGGGTAGTTAAAATAATGGGTCGGCATAATGGACTAAGACTTCCGGATGGGAAGAAGAATAGAAATATTTGGGTATTGAGGCCTGGTGGAGTACTACGTTTAATGCCAGAGGAGAAAAATCGAGATTTAGAGGGAATGCAAAAAGATGCCATTGAACGCGGACTCTTTTTGCAAAATCTTCCGGATGAATGGTGATAAATAGATGAGAAAAAATGAGAGAGGTAGGGGTTACTTATTTCTCTGCCTCTCTAGTTTTTCTTCGGAGAGTTGCCAGTGAGATAGATCGGACATTAGTTAGGAAGTTTTGGCGATTTTCGCCAAAATCTCTCTCCTCATTCTTCAAAACTGATGTTCGAATAATTCTATATTTGCTGGCAGCTTTCTGGGGAAAACTTGACATTTTTCTTCAGCAGAGTAAGATATTCAATAGAAGAGTAGCTTTTCAAGATTATTTGCCGATTCTCTGAATTGCTGAAAGAGAGAATCGCTTGAAAGGTCGGGCTACTGATCGGATAATTGAATTCAAACGAAAAGAATTATGGCAACTAAAGATTCCGATAAAGAATTTCTGGAGTATGTAATCAAAGCTCTAGTTGACAATCCTGACGATGTAAAACTTGACCGAAAAGTTGACGAGATGGGGGTTTTGCTTTCTTTGAAAGTTAATCCTGAAGACATGGGTCAAATCATTGGAAAGGATGGAGCAACTGCCAGAGCAATCCGAAATCTTGTCCGGATTGTGGGACTCAAAAATCACGCAAGAGTTAACTTGAAGATTGAAGAGCCCGTTGGTGGAAGAGGCGGAACAAGAGAAAAAGCTGCAGAAAAGAAAGGAGATTTGGAGGATTTGAAACTCTAAAAGAAATCTTCCAGTTGAATTTTCCGGAAACGGTGCTACTATAGAAAGGTAGCGCCGTTTTCGTTTCCATGAAGTTTGACATTATTACAATCTTTCCGGAGATTTTTGATTTTTACTTCAAGCATTCCATTATTAAAAAAGCTCAAGAAAAAGGAGTAATAAAGATTCAAGTTCACAATCTTAGAGATTTCACGGGGGACAGACACAAAACCGTTGATGACAAACCCTTCGGTGGTGGCAGAGGCATGGTACTCAAGCTGGAACCAATATTTAAGGCGGTTTCCAGCTTGAAAAATCCCAAATCCCAAATCCTAAATCCCAAAAAGTTGAAGAAGAAAATGAAAGTGATTCTTTTTACCCCGAGAGGGAAGAAATTTAATCAGAAAATGGCTACTCGCTTGGCAAAACTTGACCAGATTATTCTAATTTCTGGCAGATATGAAGGGGTGGACGAAAGGGTAGCCAAGCATCTCTGCGATGAAAAAATTTCCATGGGGGATTACGTTTTAATGGGTGGGGATTTACCGGCTTTAACATTAATTGAAACGGTGGCCAGATTAATTCCCGGGGTGATTGGCAAATCTGAACTGTTAAAGGAGAGAATTACCAAACAGAAAGGATTTATAGAATATCCCCAATATACCAGACCAGAGGTATTTGAATCTAAACCAAAAGTAAAATGGCGGGTGCCCAAAATTCTTTTGTCCGGCAACCATAAAAAGATTGAGGAATGGCGGAAGAAACAGGGCAAAATCATTGAATAAAACGAAATTTTTTGGTAGAATCTCAAGAAGGGTAGGTACCTAAGTGGTCAAAGGGGGCTGACTGTAAATCAGCTGGCTTCGGCCTTCGGGGGTTCGAATCCCTCCCTGCCCACAATTTGCCAGGATAGCTCAGACGGTTAGAGCACGTCATTGGTAATGACGAGGTCGGCGGTTCAACTCCGCCTCCTGGCTCATATTTCTATGGCAAAAAAGAAGAAACCATTTATAAAACTTCAGTGTTCTGAATGTAAAAGAATCAATTATTTCACCAGCAAATCAAGGCAAGCTGAGGGTAAGTTAGAATTGAAAAAGTTCTGTAAATTTTGTAGAAAGCATACCTTACACAAAGAGATGAAAAAGTGAATCATTGGGGGTATAAGCTTAATGGTAAACTGCGGCTCTCCAAAAGCCGACTTCCGGGTTCGAATCCTGGTACCCCCGCATGCCAGGGAAAAAATCAAATTCCATAAACGATTTACTTCTTTTTATTCTTTTCTCCTCAACCAAGGATGGGAAATGTTCATTTCAGAAGTTGGTCAAGGAGTTTTTTGATGCTTTCCCTGAAATTTCCTCCCTCAAAGGTTATCCTCAATGGCCCGACACTAGAAAACTTGATCGACCTTTAAGAATGTTGAGAAAGAAAAAGCTAATTAAGGGCGACCCCAAAACTTTCTTTACCTTAACACCCCAGGGCAAGAGAGAAGCGAAAGACATTGCCAAGGTTCTGGGACAAAAGAAACTCCTCTAAATGCAACAAGCTGCCTTTGAAAAATTAGTCCAAAAAGCTCTTTTGACCTTGCCAGAATATATCCGTCAGAAAATGGAAAATGTTGCTATTTGTATTGAGCGAGAGCCATCGGCTGAGCAATTTAGAAAATCCGGTACCAGGATTTCAAATTTTCTTTTAGGCCTCTATCAGGGAATACCCAAAACAGCTTGGGGCAGGGAAAGTTCTCCTGGTAGAATCCCAGATAAAATTACCATTTTCCAAAGACCAATTGAAAACTTAACTGGTTCAGAGAAAGAAGTTGAAGAATTGGTTAGAATGGTGGTCTGGCACGAAATTGCCCACCACTTCGGTTTTTCGGAAGCCAAAGTAAGAGAGCTTGAGAGAAAATGGAAACAAGCTTAAGATTAAACAAACTAAAATTAATTTGACAATTTAACAAAATCTATTATACTAAAAATAGTTTTTTAAATATCTTTTTTGGAGGGAATAGAGAAATGAAAGAAATTAAGATAAAGAGCAAAAATAAGGGATGTGGTGGAGCTTTTTGTTTCTTGGTAGAAATTATGACAGGAGCTACGAAAGCTCTAAGGGAGGAAGAAAGCCATGAGTGTAAGATTAGAACAGCAACAGCCCGTTTTGACCAAAAGGCAGATAGAAAAGATTCTGCCTCATCGGGAAAATTGGCTATTGATTGACAGAGTATTGATGCTGACTAAAGAGGGAATTGTGACAGAGGCAAGCATTCCCGAAGAGATGTGTCAAGGACATTTTCCAGGTAATCCTATTGTACCGGGTTCTCTTTTAGCTGAGGCGATGAGTCAAGCGGTTGCCATATTAGGGTCTAGAAGAGTGTTTCCTAATGAATTATCCTCTCTGGAATTCAGATTAAGGGGTTACAAAGTGATAAGGTTCTGGGGAGAGGTTCGCCCGGGAGAGATGATAACAGTCTCAGCAAAAAAACCAAAACCTAGACAACTAAAAATACTAAGAGGAAATAAGGGTTTTGATGGTAAATTCGAGGCTGAAGTTCATCAGAATGGAAAAAGGGTGGCTTGGGGAATAATTGTTGGGGTTGCCAGAATAAAAGAAGCTTAAATAGACAGGAACCTTGTCGGACAGAATGTAGAAAGCCCTCTCGCTTTTGAACGCTTGAGGGCTTTTCGCTTGATAAAAATTATCAAGGGTTTATAATATTAAATATGTCACTCTCGGTTGGTATTTTGGGTTTGCCCAATGTCGGCAAATCAACTCTTTTTCAGGCCCTGACCAAAAAGCAAGTTAATATCTCAAACTATCCTTTTTGTACGGTTGAGCCGAATATAGGTGTAGTTCAAGTTCCCGATGAGAGGTTGGAAAAGTTAGCTGAAATTACCAAACCCAAGAAAGTATTACCCTCAATTATTAAGTTTGTTGATGTGGCTGGTTTGGTCAGAGGAGCCCACAAGGGAGAAGGTTTGGGTAATCAATTTTTAGCCCATTTGAGAGAAACTGACGCTTTATTGCATATTGTCAGGTGTTTCCAGAATGAAAATATTGCCCACGTGGATGGTGAAATAAATCCTCTAAGGGACATCGAGACGATAAAAAGCGAATTAATTTTAAAGGATTTAGAAACAGTTGAGAAAAGGTTGGAGAAAGTTGAAAAAGATTTGAAAGCCAACAAAAAAGAGGTAGGGGTTGAATTTGAAGTTCTAAACTCTTTGAAAGAAAAATTGAGGCAGGAAGAAACAGCAATCTCTTTTTTTAAGAACCTTGAGCCAGAGAAAAAGGGAGCAGTTGACTCTCTTTTTTTATTGACTGCCAAACCCCAAATCTATCTTTTGAATTGTCCTGAAAAAGAAATTCCAGAAGATTTAAAAAGAGAACTGGCCGGAGAGGGAAGTAGCTGGCTTCATTTGGATTTAAGGGAAGAACTGGATAAATCAGAGCTTAATCAGGAAGAAAGGAAAGAGCTTGGTTTGGGAGAGTCAAAACTTGACACTCTAATTAAAAAATGCTATGAAGTATTAAACTTAATCACTTTCTTTACCATTGTCGGCACAGAGGAGACTCGCGCCTGGCCCATAGAGAAAGGAAGCACGATTTTAGAAGGAGCTGGTAAGGTTCACAGTGACTTCCAGGAAAAGTTTGTCAGGGCCGAAGTTATTAATTGGCAGAGATTGCTTGAAATTGGCAACTGGAAGAAGGGCTCAGAGCTCGGGCTCTTGAAAACAGTCGGTAAAGATTATATTTTAGAAGATGGTGATGTAGTTGAGGTAAAAATATGATAAGAACAATTGACATTATAGTAATAGTCGCTTTTTTTATAATCGCTGCTTGGTTTTTAATTAAAGGTTATCCTGAGACAATAGGAGCCTTTATTGGGGGTTTTTAGAGGTGGGCCCCTTTCTTTAAAAGAAAGGTGTCCAACCGCCAAAGAATCAATAGGTGTTGCTCGCCCGGGTTCTTAATTCCGAAGGAATCAAGGTTCTGCCAAAGGCAGGTTCTTATAACCCGTGGCTCGCAACAGATTATATTTATTTATGTATTTTTTAGTTTTATTGGCGGGGTTTTTCGGGGGAGTAATTAGGGGCTTGGTTGGTTTTATCAAACATCAGTATTCTTATAAGAACGTTCCCTTTAACCTCACTTATTTTTTAGGGATGAGTTTTTTATCCGGCATGATTGGTTTGGTGGTGGTGGCTGCCCTTCGAGAAATTGGTTTTAATTATCAGGGCTTTTTCACGCCGGCCTTAGGTTTTATTATCGGGTATGCTGGTGGCGATTTGGTTGAAAACGTTTACAAAATTATTGTCAAAAAATCCTCCCTTTAATTGACAGAGCAAAAACTACAAAAACTAATAGGGTGCCGACATTCAACCGTCGGCACCCTATTTTTTTCCGACAAAATATAGATGGGTTTGCCCCTACAGAATCCTACTCTTTCTTTGTTGAACTAACTGGCTTTATTTCTACTATTACCTCTTTCCCTTTCCAGGAAAATTTTTCAAACATCCCTATTTCTCGAGCTAAAAAATCTTTCTCTCTTGAACTTAGTTCCATCTTCGCCTCCCTTTACTTGATTTTATGCAGTTAGGACAAACCCAATTATTCTTGTTTTCAAATAGCTTCTAAATAACACTTTAATATTACTTCATCCTTTTTCTTTGTCAAATTTTTGTCAAATTATAGTATAATAACTTAATGACTTTGATAGATTCTTTAATTGAAGAAGGTTGGTTGAAGACACCAAGGATTATTGAGGCATTCAGGAAGATTAAAAGAGTTGATTTTATGCCTCCAGATTCAAAGGGTTTAGCAGAACTCAACGAGGCCCTGCCGATTGGGTTTGGTCAGACAATCTCTCAGCCCTTGGTGGTGGCTTTTATGCTGGAGCTTTTGGATCCTAAGGAGGGAGAAAAAATTCTGGATGTAGGAGCTGGAAGCGGCTGGACAAGCGCTTTGTTGGCTGAGATTGTTGGCGAAAAAGGAAAAATTATAGCCATAGACATTGTTCCGGAACTGGTAGAATTTGCCCAAAAGAATGTTTTAAGGTATAATTTCGTAGACAAAGGAATTGTTGAGTTCTTGTGTGCTGACGGCTCAAAGGGCTATCCTAATATTTCCTCTCGCCCTGAGCTCCGAGAAGGGTTTGATAAAATTTTATGTTCTGCTGCCGTACAGAAAGAATTACCAGAGCCCTGGAAAAAGCAATTAAGGGTCGGCGGCAGAATTGTTACTCCAATTGGTTCATCAATTTGGCTTTTTGAGAAAAATCCTCAAGACGATGGAAGAGATAGATTCAAATCAAAAGAATACCCAGGATTTGCTTTCGTCCCACTCGTCGAACGGTAAACTTATGAGAAGATTTTCCAAGAAAAAATCAATAGTTTTATTTATAGTTGGAATTTTGATTTTAATTGGAGTTTGGATAGGACAGGGGATTTACTTGCCTCCTCGGCTTTATTCTGAAGAACAGATTGTTTTTAATATTGAAAAAGGACAGGGCCTGCGAGAGATTTCAGCAAATTTAAAAAAGGCAGGGATAATTAAATCCGAAGTCTTAGCTAACCTTTTTGTTTTAGTGCGGGGAGTTCAAGGTAAATTGCAAGCTGGCAAATATATTTTGACTACCTCAATGAATATTCCTGAAATAATAAACAAATTAAGCACCGGCGATACTGTTAAAGAAGAAATTACCATCATTGAGGGTTGGACTTTAAGAGATATTGCTTGGTATTTTGAGAATAAGGGAATGTTCGCGGCCGAAGAGCTTTTTGAGGTTGCCGGTTTCCCGGCCATTGATTATTCAAAAACTTTTGAGCTGCCACAGCCAAGGGATTTTTCTGATGAATTTGAATTTTTAAGGGAAAAATCAGAAAAGGTGGGCTTGGAAGGGTATCTTTTTCCAGATACTTACGAAATTACTCCCGAAGCTACCATAGAAGATGTCTTAAGAAAGATGCTTCAAAACTTTGATGAGAAAATAACCCCGGAATTAAGAGAAGAGATTGAGAGAAAAGGGAAAACTTTGTTTGAAGTGATAACAATGGCTTCTATCTTGGAGAAGGAAGTGAAGACCAATGAGGACCGCCAAATTACCGCAGGCATTTTATGGAAAAGATTGAGAATGGGATGGCCTCTTCAGGCAGACGCTACGTTGACCTATCTTACTGGTAAAGGAAGTTTGAATTTAACCAAAGACGACCTGAAAATTGACTCTCCTTATAATACTTACAAATACTATGGTTTGCCGCTGGGGCCTATTTGCAACCCCGGACTTGAAAGTATCGGAGCTGTGATTTATTATGAAGAAAATTCCTATTGGTTTTATTTAACCACGCCTGAGGGCGAAACTATCTTCAGTGAGACGTTGGAGGAACACAATATAGCAAGATTTAATTATTTAAAACAATGATAGAGAAAACTTCCAAAAACAAAAAGATTGCCATGATTATTGCTTTCCAGGATTTTCGGGACGAGGAATATTTTATTCCCAAGAATATATTTTTCGGAGAAGGATTAGAAGTCAAAACAATAAGCAGTAAAAAGGGCAAGGCAGTTGGGAGTTATGGAGGAGTAATAGAGATTGATTTAACTTTAGAGGATTTGAAAGTTTCCGACTTTGATGGGATTATCTTTGTGGGGGGAAGCGGAGCAGCCCAATATATCGCAGATGAGAAATGTCATCAGATAGCTCAAGAGGCCGTCTCTCAAGATAAGATTTTGGGAGCAATCTGCATAGCTCCCGCAATTTTGGCGAGAGCCGGAGTTTTGAAAGACAAAAAAGCTACGGTCTGGCGGAGCTCCCTGGATAAATCAGTAGTTAAAATTTTAGAAGAAGAAGGAGCAGATTATCAATCGGAGCCAATAGTTATTGACGGGAAGATTATCACGGCTAATGGTCCTCAATCAGCCAGGAAGTTTGGAGAAATGATTGTCAGGATGTTGATTGGGTCTTGACAAACCTCTGAAATAGATTAAACTTTAAATGTATCCACAGACAGCAGGTATTTAAGTCCTGCCGAGGATTAATAAATAGTTATTAATCATTTTTGTCTGTGGGAAACCACAGTTTTTATTTATATATACAAGCATGCCAAAAACAAAATCACAAAAGCAAAAAATAATTGAAGATTTGACAGAAAACTTTCAAAAACAAAAATCAACAGTTTTGGTTGATTTTAGCGGTTGCGATTCCAAATTCCTTTTTAAACTGAGAGATGAACTTGAAAAATCAAATTGTCTTTTGAAAGTTGTCAAGAAAACACTACTCAAGAAAACCTTAGAAACTTTGACCATGAAAGATATTTCTGAGAAAATTGACGAGATAAAGCTTCAATTAGCTTTGGTTTTTGGATTTGGAGATGAGGTAATTCCAGCAAAAATTTGTTATCAATTTTCAAAAGAAAATGAAAATCTAATAATCTTAGGTGGTATTTTGGGAAAAGATTTTTTAGAAAAAGAGAAGATAATTGATTTAGCTCAACTTCCTTCAAGAGGGGAATTGCTGGCAAGATTTATGGGAAGTTTAGCCAGCCCTATTTCTGGTTTTGTTAACACCTTGAAGGGCAATCTTAAAGGTCTAATTTATACACTTAGTGCAATAAAAGAAGCAAAATAACATGGCAGACTACAACCCGCCCACCACGTCCTCCCACTCGCCTAAAGGCGAGCGGGCCCCTGAAAAAAAAGAAGAGACATCAAAAGAGGAAAAACCTGAGGTAAAGGAAAAACCTGAGACAAAGAAAAAAGAAGAGAAAATTGAAGTTCCGGAGAAGTTCAAAAAATTAGTTGAAGAAATTGAGAAAATGGCAGTGGCTGATTTGGCTGAATTGGTTAAGATTTTAGAGAAAAAATTTGGGGTTTCGGCTACTCCTCAAGTGGTAGCTCAAGCGCCCGCTGGTGCGACTGCCGCTGAAGGAGGAGCTCCTGCTGAAGAAGAAAAAGCTGTCTTTAACATTGAGCTTAAAGAAGTTGGTTCAAAAAAGATTGATGTGATAAAAGTGGTTAGAGACATTACTCAAAAGGGCCTTAAAGAGTCAAAGGATTTAGTTGATGCGGCTGAAAAAGAAGCCCAGATGATTAAAGAGAATGTCAAAAAAGAAGAGGCAGGA
>JAUVXX010000003.1 GCA_030603395.1 bacterium
AATCGCCAAGAAGGCAATTTTTTTATATAATGATAATAGAGAGAATATCTACAGATTTACCAATTTATTGGCAGAGGCTCTTATGGTATAATATGAAGTAGGAGGAATATAAAAATTAACTTAAAAATAAATATGAAAGCAAAATTTTTAGTTTTTTTCATCGGCTTATCTCTTTTAATCTCTTTTAATTTTGCCCAAGCCCAAATTACGACTACAACGCCAGACCTTGAAGCTTTGGTTCAGGCCCTTCATCAGCAAATCGAAGACCTAAGAGAAAGAATCCTCCAATTACAAGAACAACTTAAAGAAATAACCACAGAGTTAAAAGAAGCAGAGAAAGTTGTTAAATTTACCCAGAATTTGCATAAAGGATTAAGAGACAAAGAAGTAGAACGTCTTCAAGAATTTTTAAGCAAGTATCCCGAAATTTATCCTGAGGGTTTAGTAACCGGATATTTTGGACCATTGACAGAAGGGGCTGTCAAAAAGTTTCAAGAAAAACACTCTGATGATATTCTAAAGCCTTACGGATTAAATAAAGGCACCGGTTTTGTCGGCGAGAAAACCATTGCTAAGATAAATGAAATTTTGGCCGAAGGCGCTGGTGTTTCAGGAGTGATTCCACCAGGTTTGATAACTGCACCTGGCATTCAGAAAAAACTTGCCACAACAACAGAAAGTGAAAGAAAGATTACAATTTGTCATTATCCGCCGGGCAATCCTGATGCCAGACATACAATTATAATTAATGAATCAGCTCTTGAAGCGCATCTGGCACACGGAGATACTATCGGCGCTTGCGAAGACGAACCCGAGCCAGATCCTACCGATACAACTCCGCCGGTTATTTCCAACTTCCAGCCATCAGGAACAATCACTGATATTACTCCCACCCTTTCCTTAAATACCGATGAAGATGCTACCTGCAAATATGTTAGTACCACTGATCAAAGTTTCGATGCAATGCCAAATACTTTCAGCGGGGCAGGTACTACTTATCACTATGCCGCCCTGGGGACTATGGCTGCTGAAACCTATACTTATTACGCTCGCTGTGAGGACACAGTCGGCAACAAAAACACTAGCTCAGCCAGCACCACTTTTACCATAACCACAGAAACAGCAGACACTACACCTCCTGTTATTTTTAATATTCAAGTTTCTAACATTACCGAAACTTCAGCCACCATAATATGGCAGACCGATGAAGAGTCGGACAGTGTAGTAAATTATGGATTAACCACTTCCTACGGATCTACTGTTTCTGGAGAGACAGCCGTAACTTATCACGAAGTTAATCTTTCTAATTTAACTGATGGTACGGTATATCATTACCAAGTTAAATCTACCGATAACGCCGGCAATCAAACCCAAAGCAGTGATAGAACCTTTACGACCTTAACTTCTACATCAGATACAATTCCGCCGGCCAATGTAACCAATTTCACTGCTGTTGGTGGAGATGGGCAAGTTAATCTTTCCTGGGTAAATCCCACTGATGCTGATTTTGCCGGAACCAGGATACTAAGAAAAACAGGAGATTACCCTATTGATGTTACCGATGGTACTCAAATTTATACTGGCATTGGCACTAGTTACACTGATATCGGTGTAACCAATGGAACTAGATATTATTACAAGGCTTTTACTTATGATGAAGTGCCGAATTATTCTTCAGGAGTAGGAGTTACCGCTATCCCGATACTTGCTTGCGCTGGTGCGCCGCAGTTTCTTCTGAAGTGGGGTTCTTATGGTTCTGGCGACGGACAGTTTCATAGGCCTTACGATATCGCCATAGATAGCGGCGGTAATGTCTATGTGACGGACATTCACAATTACCGCATCCAGAAATTTACCAGCGACGGCACATTTATCACCAAATGGGACTCTCGAGGTACTGATGACGGACAGTTCCGGCCTTACGGCGTCGCCATAGACGCCAGCGGTAATATCTATGTGGTGGATGAAAATAATGACCGCATCCAGAAATTTACCAGCGACGGCACATTTATCACCAAATGGGGTTCTTTTGGTACTGGTGATGGACAGTTCGATACGCCTGGTGGTATCGCCATAGATGGAAATTCTAATGTCTATGTGACGGAACGTTATAATCACCGCGTCCAGAAATTTACCAGTGATGGCACCTTTATTTTAAAGTGGGGCTCTCGAGGTACAGGTGGCGGACAGCTCAATTATCCTTACGACATCACCGTAGATGCTAGTGGTAATGTCTATGTGGTGAACGTTGATAATGTCCAGAAATTCACCAGCGATGGTACCTTCATTTCAAAGTGGGGTTCTTTTGGTACTGGTGATGGACAGTTCCAGTGGACTGGAGGTATCGCCATAGATAGCGGCGGTAATGTCTATGTGACGGACACTGGTAATCACCGCGTCCAGAAATTTACCAGCAATGGCACCTTTATTTTAAAGTGGGGCTCTCGAGGTACTGGTGATGGACAGTTTGCTGATCCTTACGGCATCGCCGTAGATGATAGTGGTAATGTCTATGTGGTGGAAATCGGCAATGACCGCGTACAGAAATTTGCTCCATGTCAAGTAGCCATTTCGGAGCAGGAGCAATAATTATCTCTTATTGAACGCCTACTCAAAGATGTTCAATCTCAAGTTGCCTCCATATCCGCAGCGATATTAGAGTTACTAAAATGAGAATTACTGGTTTTAAGCCCGAGGCAGATTGTCTCGGGCTTTTTTAATTTACGCTAAACTAATTTATAATTGGATGTAAGGGTGGGTAGGCTAGTGGGGTGGTTCAAGTGACCGAGCCGCCCATGGCCCTAGGGCGACCGAGAGGGGTTCGAATCCTACCCGCGGAGCATCCAAATCAAGACGCCCTCAATGGGCGTTTTATTTTCCGACAAAAATTGCCAAAAAATTTTAAAGGTGTTGTTTTCTTCCACGTCCTTCCTGTGCGCGGGAAAGCATAGGGGTAGGGCAAGATAGTCTATTAGACCTGTACTTGACATGGTTGGTCTAATAGACTAAGATAGAATCATGACTAAAGCAAAAGCAAAAATAAACCTCGCTAATGGCACCAAAGTTGTTATCGAAGGTAGTCCTTCCGAGGTTGCTAATATTGTAAACCAACTTGATTTTAAGTCCAAGGAGGCTCCAAGGGGCGAACGTGAGACTAGGCTAAAAAGAACAAAAGATAAGAGAATAAAGACCTCTCCCACGGATTTAATTCTATCTCTTGCCGATGGCGGATTTTTTAAGTCTCCTAAAGATCTTGCTTCTATTAAAGCGGGGCTTGCGGAGATAGGTCATATCTATCCGGTCCAGACTCTTTCATCTATTGTGTTCAAAATGGTCCGGCGGCGATATCTACGCAGAGTTAAGAAAAATGGGAGATGGGTTTATATAAGATAGCTATTATGAAAAAGAAAAAACAAAAAATAAGTGTCGCCGAAAAAATTATGAAAGTAATTGAAAAGCGACCAAAGGCTGCCGAGGAAATAAAAAAAGAGCTCAAAGACAAATTTGGATATAACGAAAAACCTAAGGATATTAGGATTAATTTATTGTACTTACTGAGGAGAGAAAAAATCAAACGGGAAAAAGAGAATAAGATATATAAGTATCATATTTAATTTAGGAGAAAATGAAAGACCCAAAAGAAATAAATAAAATATTGAAGGATCACGAACGCAGACTAGTTATACTTGAGAGCAAGAAAAAGATTGTGGACAAAAAGGAGTCTTGGTACAAACCGGGAAGCACAGTAGATAAAATTGTAAAACTTATTTCCGAAGGTTTTTTCAATAAACCGAAAAATTTAACGGAGATAATTTCTGAACTTGAGACAAAAGACTATCATTTAAAAGCTTCAGATCTTACCCTACCGCTGAGAAAAGTGGTTAGAAAGGGATTGTTGAAAAAAACAAAACAGTTACCCAGCGGTACCGTATCCAAGAAATGGCTTTATATAAAAGCATAAATTATATGAAGGCTCAAAAACTACAAGATAAACTTCAACAGATTATTTCGCTGGCAGAAGAATGCCGGTATGCTTTGAGCGCACAAAAATATAAAAAGAGTGGAGGTATATCTCAACCCTTAAGCAAACCCACGACAGTTCATACAAGAAAAGAGAAAATAAATTTTAGTCTCAATTCCAGAGCATTTTTCAAGGAGTATGGAAAGAATCTGTCAGGGCCTAAAAGATTTGTGTTGGTAGTGGCTTATCTCGCTAAGGGCAAAAGAGGCTCAAATGTGTCCAGTGGTGAGGTGAAGAGCTGTTGGAATAAACACAAAAAGCTATTGGGAGGAAAATTGACGACTGGCGTGTATGGAACCAGGGCAAAGGAAGGTGGATGGCTTGATGCCACAAAAGATGGTTTTTACCACCTCACAGTGTCTTGGCAGAAAATTTTTAATTGATTTACCTATGAATTTTTCTAAAAACTTAAAGGCTTTTTTGAAAGCGTTACCACTTAAAGATTTAAGTGGTCATCAGATGTTTTTGGCAGTTGCTGCTCACTACTCCGGTGGAGACACATCTCGAGAAGTCAATGTTTTAGATGTTCGCGGTTGCTGGCCGAAAGTATTAATGAGAAAATCTTATAATCCGGTCTTTTATAATCGTGCTCAGCAGGAAGGATGGGTAGATCCAGTTCGGCAGGGAGTCTTTCTTGTAGATGAAGACGGGATACAGCATCTAATTGATGTATCTAGCTTAGGGCAAGATATCATATCTTCCACTAGTGGACAGCTATATATTTTCGAAAAGAAAAGTACGCATTCTTTTGATAAATTTCTGCGCGGTATATTCGCTAAGGCGAAATCCAAAGTTTTGGTCGCAGATTCATGGGTTGATGAAACAATTTTTGATAACGTCTTAGACAGCATACCGAAGGCACTCGAGATAAAATTAATTTACGGCCATAAAAGAGGAACGTTTGATAGCCGTGTTGTCCGGTTCAAGAAAGAGTATTCGAAATTTATCAATAAAAAGTATAGCGATTTACACGATCGCTTCCTGGTTATCGATGATATTGGATATATCCTTGGCCCATCGATTAAGGATGCTGCGTCAAATAGTCCGGCATTGGTAGTCACGCTGAGCAAAAAAGATTCATCTGTGTTGGCAAAGTTTTTCCAAACTTTATGGTCGAAAGCAAAATGAGCTAGCCAATAAAGATTATTGGTTATTAAATAATAGCCATCATCAAAAAATTTGTCGGTCCAGCGAAAGTGTGGTGAAGAGAGGATTCAACATAATACACAAAAAATACTCCGTTCGTTGATTATGAAAGCAAAAAATAAAACACAAACTTCATTACCTCAACTTTTGAAAAATCTTTGGCAAGAAAGATTTTTTGCAGAAGGTAAAGATTTAACAGAAGTTAACAAGGAACTCGCAAGACGCGGTTTTCATTTTCGTTCTTCGAGTTTGGCAGTTGCTTTGATTCGTGCTGTACAGGCAGAATTTTTAATTAGGATGGTGAAAGGCGGAAAGTGGAAGTACCTTCAGAAACACCCAGTTACTTCACCATCGGGGAAGAGAACAGAACTTTTTACGCGGTATGATTTTCATCCACGGATAAAAGACGTTTCTTTTAGTCAATTTGAAGATGGTTATTACAAGGAGGCTATTCAGAATGCCTTTGTTGAAGTTATCGATCAGGTGAAAATTAGAACAAACTATCCAAAGATTGTAAAAAATGGTAGGTCATACGAGCGAGATGGAGACGATTTAATGAATCACGTTTTTGGTTGCGATAATCAAACACCGTTAATCAAATTCAATAGACTTAAAAATGGTTTGGATAAAGCGGAGCAGAGAGGTTTAATGAATTTATTTAAGGGTATTGTTGGGATTAGAGACAAGAAAGCACATCTCAATTTTATCCAAAAGGATCCATTAAAAACCATTGAATATCTTTCTCTTGCAAGTCTATTACTTCGTTTACTAGATGAATGTGCTCCAAAAGGAAAGTAGTGTGAATAAACCGTAATTATAGGAATAAAATAAGGTAGTTAGTAATCTTTCCAGAGTGTCTCATTTGTCTCATTTTAGCTTAAACCAAAAAGCCCGTCGCTGGGCAATTTTTATCGCCAAACAGGCGGTTTTTTGGTAGAATAAAATTGATAGGAGGGTAAATCCTCAAAGATATAAATCAAAAAAGAAGAAGATTTATTAAAATTAGTTCGCTTATGACGACCAAGGAAACTATTATAAAACAGCTTAAGACTACTAGTAATGAAATAGCCCAAAAATTTGATAACCTTTATTTCGATAAGATTGAGGAAATTGCTGAAGAGCTATCAATATGTTTTAATAATTTACTTGCGATTATTAATCACGAAAAACAAGAAGAAATTTCAGATAACGATTTCCAAGCCACTTTATTATTTTGGTCTAGTGCAAATGCGATAATTGGATCATTAGAGCTTTTTAGACGTGGTTATCCTAGAGAACCATTAGTAATTTTAAGACATTCTTTAGAGATTATGAGTACAGGTTATTGTGCACACGAAAATCCTGAAATAGCCAAAGATTTATTAGAAGGTAAAAGCGTTAGTTCGACAAAAAATATTTCAGGAGCTAAAAAAATACAGCCAATAATTGGTCCGATGTATGGAATGCTTAGTCAAGCAGTTGTCCATATCAGCACACTTCATATCGTGCCCAGTGGATCAAAAGAGGCACCACTTCCTGTGGGTGGATTGTATGACCTAGAGACGCAGAAATATAAACCAATGATTTTATCTATGCTTTTAACCACAACAGAAATATTAAATAGCCTTATCGAAGTTGCGTTTATAGATAAAATTAAAAATATTAGATTTTGGGAAAGAGTAGGTGATAATATTCTTAAATCTAAACCTTCACCAGAAATTAAAGAAAGACAAAGAGAGATCTCAGATGGTCTAAAAAAAATTTTACAATCAAATTAATTTTTTACACTGTCTCATTTTGTCTCATTCTGCGTTAAAATTAATAAAAAATGATTTCAAAAAACCCTTCTGACAATCAAAAATATTTTCCCGATAGACCATCAAAAATTAGGTTTTGGGAAGGGCAAAAAGAATTTAATCTTGCGCTTTCTGTCATAATAGATTGTCAAGATAAAAAACACTCCAAAACAATAGAGGAACTTCAAGACGAGATAATAAGAGGACCTAAGCTTAAGAAAAAAATTTTATTCTGTCCTTACACTCTGAAAAATGGGTTATATAAATATCCTAAGGATAATTTGCATTTCACGCTTATTAATTTTTTTAAGTGTAAATGTGATTTTAGCGATTTTGGCGAATTAATTTCCAACAAGAAGAAAAGATATGAGGGGATACAAGATGAAATTATTAAGAAAATTAAGCAAGAATTGCCATCAAAAATAGAAGTTGATGTAAGGTGGATATTTTCTGACTGTGACGATGGAATAGATTCTTTTACCTTACAGGCATTTCCACGAGAAAAAGGATTTATACAAAAAATGGAAGAAATAATGGAAAATATAAAACAGGAAATATTAGACAAGTTCAACCTATTCAACCCAAATTTCTGCTTAACCAAGGGAATAAAGGCATATCCAAAACAAGACAAAAGAGCTTTTGCTATAAATATTCTTCGTTTTTTAGCAAATTCCAGCAAACAAAAACCAAGAATAGAAGACATAGTCAACCGCCAAAAAATAATTAATCTTGTAGGTAAAATTAATGAAAGGCATACAAATGAAGGTCCGCTTCTAGAAAAAATTAAAATTAAGGAAATATGCTTAGTTGAATCAGATGCTTTTTTACACAAATGGAAAAAAATAAAGTGTTTCTCCTGCCAGTCTTAACGCTGAAGACGAAAAAGAACTCGCTGATTTTTTTAGATTTAGATAAGATAAGACACCAAAAACATACTTCCAAGGAGTGTCTCATTTGTCTCATTTTAATAAATTTATAAATTTAATATGCCCAAAAGAGAAATTTCTTCAGACAAAATTTTCGATCTTTTATCTGATATTCTACTAAAAGTCTTACTGCCTCTTTATTTACTAGTAATGTTATACGGGTGGTTTTTTAATAAAACTATTTTTTGGAAATGGTTTTTTTATGGAATTGTTTTTGTTATGGCAGCTGCTGTGTTTGATATTTGGAGAAGGAAAGCAAGATTTAAACGCGTCCAAGGTTTTCTTTCAGATAGGGAACTATTATTGAAACTAAAAAAAATGCGCCCAACAGAATTTGAAGAATATATTGCAGATTTATTTTTAAAATTAGGATATAAAACACAAACAGTAGGCGGTTCTTATGATAGGGGAATTGATGTAATAGCTGAAAAAGACGGCATAAAACATTATATCCAATGTAAGAAATTCATTACCCAAAAAGTTACCGTTGGAGCAATGAGAGATTTTTATGGGGCTATCACTGATCATTTGGCTAACGGTAAAGGATATTTCATAACCACAAATAAATTTACCTTAGAAGCGGAAAAATTTACCGAAGACAAACCAATTGAATTAATTGATGGACAGAGACTTATTGAATATATCCGTCTTGCTGAAAAAGAAACTAGCGTATTAAAATCGTCGTCATTAGGAAAATGTCCAAAATGCGGTGGGAATCTTATTGAAAGAAAAAGTAAATTTGGAAAATTTTATGGTTGTTCAAATTACCCCAACTGCCGTTTCACTAAGAAAGTATAACGAAAGATTAGACACCAAAATTATATTCTTAAGCAGTGTCCCTAAAACCAAAAAGCCCGTCGCTGGGCAATTTTTAAATCGCCAAGAAGGCGATTTTTTGATAGAATGGAAGTGATGAAAACTAAAGTTTTAATTATTTTAATAATTTCAGTTGGTTTAGGTGCGGGAGGATTTTTTGCTTGGAAAAATCTTTCCCTCCCCGAAGCTGAAAAAGAAAAAATCGAGGAGGAGAAAGAGGTTCCAGAAGAACGAGCGGTTTTACCCGAAGAGGAAGATGAAGAAATACCCAAAGAAGAAGAGGAGAAGGATGGGGTAGTTTTTGAAGAAAAGGAAGAAATAATTCAAGAAGAGGAAGATGAGGAAGTACCCAAAGAGGAAGAAAAACCAACCCCGATTCCTACTCAGATCACTTTTTTAGAAAATCTTGCTGCCGATCCAAGCTGGAGTCTTGATGGAAGCAAAATAGTTTTTTTAAGCTTAGAGAAAGACCAGATGAAAGGCGGTCTCTATGTGATTAATAGTGACGGAACCGGACTTACTTCAATTGGTCCTTGGGAACGAGACCATCTCTTTAATCCTTCCTGGAGTCCAGTTGGTAATAAAGCAATAGCTTATGGAGAAAGAGAAAATTCTGGGCTCTTTTTAATTGATTTAGATGAGGATTGGGCGCAAAGAATTCAGTTGACTGTACAGAAAGTAGAACATGCCAGTTGGAGTCCTGACGGAAAAAAGATTGCCTATAATGTTTACAATGAAGATAAGTCTTTTTCATCAATATGGGTGATGAATGCTGACGGGAGCGGGAAAACTCGATTAACTACTGATGAAGATGGTTTTTGCACCGGTCCATCTTTCAGTTACGACGGCTCAAAAATTGTTTATCTCAAAGGGTTTACCACTACCATGCCCGGAGACAAGCCCGAGGAAGCAATAAATGAGATTTGGATTATGAATAGCGACGGTTCGAACAAGTACATGATTTATGCACCGGGAAATGGTATGCAGTTAATACGTGAACGCGCCTGGAATAAAGACAATAAAATCTTATTTGTAAGACACCTAATCCGCAAGGCTCCTCAAATTTGGGTTATAAATTCTGACGGAACTAATCCTCAATGCATACTTGATCCCGAAGAAGGTGGCATTCCTACAGCTATTTATGATGACGCTGTTTGGGATAATTCTGGCACCAAAATAGCAGTTACCAAAGTAATATTAAGCGATGAAAGCTGGCAGGTCGCTACTTTTCCTTGGGAAGAATAATATTCATTTTAGATTGGACAAGAAATAGTGAGCAGCAGGGTATGAGATAAAATAGATAAATCTATGAAAGAAAAAATATGGTCTTTCCTTACTAAAAGAATAAAGTGGTGGATGGCACTTCTAATTTTCCTTCTTTTCGGTGCCTTTATTATGTTATTAGAGATTTTAATAGTCTAAAAGAATCCGCCAAAGAAAAAATTGACAAACCAAAAAGCCCGTCGCTGGGCAATTTTTATTTTAGTCCGTCTCGGGCTTGATTTTTTATTGAAATTTTGTAAACTGCTAATAGAACAAAAAAAGGAGGATTTAGATGGATGAAATGGAATACAAAACCAGATTGATGGTCATTCGTACTGCTATAGGCCCTGAAGAATTTTTCAAAGATTTCATGGAAAAGGGAGTTAATAAGGCTAAAGAAATTATTACCAATTTGTTAAAGAAAAATACTTTTGGTTTATCGTACGATGACCTGGAGTTGCTTGTTAAAAAAGGGCTGGAAAGTATTAATATTAGGGATTGGGCGGACGTTTGGAAGTCAGACGCTTTCATGCTTGCTCTTGCGGGATTAGAGCTTGAGGAAAAGAAAATAAAAGGAACAAAAGGTATTTATTTTCTTTCTAAATAAGGACGTTTTCGTTGAGTGCGAGGCGTCCTTTTCTATTCTAACCTGAAAAACCCCGACCGAGACGCGTTAAATATCACTATAAAAACCATCCAAAAAACTCTTATGGGGTTTGAATTTTCAAGGTTCCAGACCGACTACGTGAGCAGGCTTGTGCTTGGTTTAAGCGACCGAGATGCCAGAAAATCGCCAAGAAGGCGGTTTTTTGGTAGAATATAGAATATGGATGTTAAAAAACTCAGAGATACTTATAATAGAATCGCTGAAGATTATACTGAAGACCATGCCAAAGATACTTGGGATGATGACTTTATAGATTATTTTTCAAAAGAACTTTTTTCAGGAGCAAGAATATTAGATTTAGGATGCGGTCCAGGAATAGATGCCGTAAAACTCGCAAAGAGAGGACTTAAAGTATATGGCCTTGATTTATCTGAAGAGTTTTTAAAGATTGCATCTAAACAATTACCAGAAGGAGCTTTTACACAAGGAGACATGTTAGAAAGGTTTCCTTACGGAGATGATTTTTTTGATGGTGTATTTGCAAAAGCTTCCTTTGTACATATTCCTAAAGATAAAATTGAACAAGTATTAAAAGAAACGATAAGGGTCCTAAAGAAAAACGGTATATTGCATATAGCAGTTAAAAAGGGAACAGGGGAACGAGAAGTTCAGGAAGATGATTATGGATATAAGTATGAAAGACTCTTTTCTTTCTGGCAACCTGAAGAAATAAAAGAGATTTTTAATAAATACAACCTTACATTTTTAAAAGAAAGTGAAACTATCAAACATGGCACATCCTCAGTTTGGCTTAGATTTCTTTTAAGGAAACCATTAAAGACAAACTAGTTTCACAGTTAGCCATAAACCAAGTTCTAATATTGTACCATCCTAGAGTTAACTTTATCGCCAAGAAGGCGGTTTTTTGATAGAATGAGATATATGAAAGGAAAGTATCAAAAAATAAAAAAGATTGTCGAAAAAGAATTAGTTAGGGCTGATACTGGTCACGACATCAATCACGTAATGAGGGTTTATGATTTGTGTCTTGAGTTAACCAAGGGCGTAAAAAACATTGATTTGGATATTCTTAAAATGGCTGTTTTACTTCATGATATTGCTGAAGTTAAAGAATCAGAAAGAACCTGTCATGCTGAGTTGTCAGCCAAAATGGCTCAAAAAATTCTTGACAAACTTAACTACTCTCAAGATAGAACAGATAAAGTAGTTCATTGTATTTTAACTCATAGGTACCGAAAGGGAGTTAAACCAAAGACGAAAGAAGCAAAAATCCTTTTTGATGCTGATAAGTTAGATGCTCTTGGTGCCATTGGAATTACTCGAGCTTTTATTTGGGTTGAGAGACATAAAGCAAAAATCTATACCAGACTTTCTCTAAAAGAATATATCAAAGAGAATCTGGCAGGTGGAAAAATAAATGGCAGGATTAAAGATAAAACAAAACACAGTCCGTTTATTGAATTTGAGATAAAATTAAAACACATTCCCAATAGATTACATACCCAAAAGGCAAAGAAAATGGCTAAAGAAAGATTGGCTTATATGAAATTATTCTTCAGTAGACTTAAAAAAGAAATTAAAGGAGAAATATGAAAATCAAAGTTTTTATTGAGAATGAAACAGGATCTAATCAGAAAAATATGTATGACGAGAAAACCTTGCGACACAAGAAGACCGTAACAGTTTCAAGAGAATATCCATATCCCTATGGTTTCATTTTGAATACCACAAGCGGGGACGGCGATAACTTAGATTGTTTTGTTTTAACCGACAAAAAACTTAAAACTGGTGAAATTGTTGAGTGCAAACCTATTGCCCTGATGGAACAAATAGAGTCCTCTTGGACAGAGTCAGGAGTAGAGGAAGAAGATCATAATATCTTAGCTGTTTTAGAAAGTGAAAGTTTTGAAATAGACGACACATCAAAGGATAAACTATCTGAATTTGTTTCACATGTTTTTGACCATTTGCCAGATAAAAAAGTTAAAGTAGGAAATTTCTTAGATGAAAAGAAGGCTATAGAGTATATAGAAAAATGTAGAGATACTACCAGTCCTTAAAACAGGTTCTAGCATCGTCCGAAAAGTCGCCAAACAGGCGGTTTTTTTGTTTACACTGAGTTCGTCGAAGTGCTTGCCCTGAGTTTGTCGAAGGGGTAGAATAAAGAAAGATTAAAAAATCTATGAAGAAAATATTGAAAATTATCAGCTCTATAATACTTTGGAAAATAGAACTTACTAAAAGTATTTGGAATTTTTTATTGCGACGTAAATCTAAATAAATCTATATTAAATAAGTTCTAATATCGTCAGAAAAATCGCCAAGAAGGCGGTTTTTTGGTAGAATAGGGGAATATGTATTATTATCTACTTATTTTTTATTTAATTGGCTTATTACAAGATTTTTTATCAGTCTTGTTGCTACGATTTATTTCTAGAGGAAAGACTGTTCCTGCTGTTGTTCTTTCTTTTATTACTATGTTAATAGGTTTACTTGTAATTTATAATATTCTTACTAAGTTAGAAACCCAAAAGAGCATGGCTGCAATAATTGTTTATTCCTTAGGAGTTGCTACGGGGACATTTTTTGCAATGAAAGTAAAAAGAGGGTTTAAGAATTAATTTTATAAACCAGGTTCTAACCCCAAGTAATAGAAGCTTCGTTTCACTACGGGGCAGGCATCGTCCGTCCCCGGAGTCAAACCAAAAGGCCCGTCGCTGGGCAATTTTTTATCCACAAGAAAGGACTTGACAAAAAATGTGGGGGGTATACAATACAAGTACTATGAACACTACCCCTGCTTCGGCAAGGGTAGTTTTTTATATTAACCAATAGTATAATTATCTTAATATGGGTAATTCTAAACTAAAAGAAAGAGTTGCTGTTTATATAGATGGAAGTAATTTCTATAATTATTTAAAAGACAAAGAAATAAATTTTCCTAAAGGAACTAAATTTGATTTTAAAAACTTTGTTAATTATTTGGTCGGAGATAGAGAGTGCGTTTCTAAAAGATACTACACAGGTGTTTTTAGAAATATTGATAGAACCCAAAAGAGCGAAGAGTTAGTAAGAGGACAACAAAAGTTTTTTACAAATATCAAAAGAGACGGTTTCGTAGTTAAAAGAGGTAAAATTATGCCGATTGAGGGCGTATATAAAGAAAAGGGCACTGATGTGAAAATTGCTGTAGATTTAATAATAGGAGCAGTAGATAATTTATATGATACAGCCATTTTAGTAAGTTCTGATACAGATTTAATACCTGCTATTCATTATATTAAGTACAAGAAGAAAAAACTTGAATACGTAGGGTTCGCTCATGCTCCGTCTTTGGGAATGCAAAAATACGCTGATTTTTCTATACTTTTATTGCCTAGAGACATAGATAGGTTTAAAGAGAAAAGACTATTGTAGAAAAGAAAATTGGGGACGGTTCTGAATTTTAACCAAAACCAAAAAGCCCATCGCTGGGCAATTTTTATCGCCAAACAGACGGTTTTTTGGTAATATTGAAGAATGAATAATTTTCAAAAAAGGATAAATTATCAAGGCGATCTCAAACCATTTTTACAACAAGTTTGTAAAGACTTTAGTATTGGTGAATATGAAAACTACGAAATAATTCCCATTGGTTACGAAGATTTTAATTTAGCAGTTATTACAGATAAAGGTAAGTATTTTGTTAAAATCTTTGGTTCTTTTCGTAGTAAAGATGAGTGTAGTAGATATGTTGGAATAATGGAAAGCGTTTTAAGGGTGGGCGTATCGCACCCACCACTATTTAAATCAAACCAAGGGTATTTATATGAATTATCAAATAATAACCAAACAGACAGGCTTTGCGTAATGCGATATATTGATGGAAAGATTTTTTATGAACTTCAAGCAACCCCTACCACAGAAGAAAAACGCTTTATTATAAAGCAAGCTGCGTTAATAAATAAAATCAACATTAAACCCCCTATGGTATATGACCAGTGGGCGATAACAAATTTCTTAAAAGAATATGAAAAGAAAAGTAAATATCTCAATAAAGAAGACAAAAAGCTTGTTGAGCCAATGGTTGAGTTATATAATTCTTTATCTATTGATGGCTTACCTCATTGTTTTGTCCACGGAGATATTACTAAAACCAATACGATGAAGAGTGCGAATGGCGATATTTATATTTTGGACTTTGCCGTTGCTAACTATTATCCTCGGATTCAAGAATTAGCGGTTATTCTTTGTGATTTATTTTTTGATGATAAAAATACCAGTGAGTTCCCCCAAAATTACGATTTAGCCCTAAATGAATACCAAAATTATATTGCTCTCACAACTGAGGAACTTGAAAAACTCCCCAATTACGTAAAGTTAGCTCATACTATGCACATCCTTTTATCAAATTATGAGAAAATAGCAAACGGAAATAAGTCTCCTGAAAATGAATACTTTTTGGGGATGGGGAGAGTTGGTCTTAAATATACAAACCAGATTTGGAAATAGAGAGTTTAATATGAATTTAAGAAATCGCCAAACAGGCGATTTTTTGCTTGCCCTGAATTTATTGAGGGGGTAGAATAAAATAAGATGAGATAATAAAAATATGGGAAGTATAATAGAAATAAACGATACTCTACAAATAAATAAAGAGCAAGGATTTCCAGAAGAACTTAGTCTCGAAGTCCATTTAAAGAAACCCTTAAATGTAAAAGATTTCAAAGACAGGATTTTTGAATTCAAAAACAAACCAGGAATAAGATTTTACAAAATACCACCAGTAAGGAATTTCCTTGTAGAAAATAGAAATAAAAAATGGATTTATTGGGGACTCATTCACGTTCTTGAAGTATGTCATGACTATAGGGCTAACACTACTTCAGGTAAATTCAGGCTTATTTATATTTATACTCCAGAAGAGATGAAAAAAGCCCACGAGCTTGTTGATAGAAATAAAGAAACTCAATTCTTTAAATAGTATTATCCTGAATCAAACAGGTTCTGACATTGTCCGAAAAATCGCCAAACAGGCGGTTTTTTGGTAGAATGAGAAATATGATAAAAGCAATAATTTTTGATATTGGAGGTGTAGTTCTTTCTAAGAGAATTGAGGAAGTATATCTTAAGCTAATAAATGATTTAGGAATAGATTGTGATTCTTTTGAAGATTTCAGAAAAAATTATGATTTTTCAGGAATTTTAAAGGGAGAAGATTCTATAGAGAAATTTTTAAAAGATATTAAGAAAAAATTTTCTTTAGAGGTTAATATTATAGAGAGATGGAAGAAGGTTTATGTAGATTCTATGCTGATAAATAATGAGGTTATTAATATAATAAATAGACTTAAAAAAAACTATATAATATCGAGCCTTTCAAACACTTCTAAATTACACGCTGAAATAAACAGAAAGAGAGGTGTTTTTTCTTATTTTGAACCAGCTCTAAATTCTTGTGATTTAGGGCTAATAAAACCCGAGAAAGAAATATATAACTTGATGCTGGATAGACTAAATTTAAAGCCAGAACAATGTATTTTTATTGATGATAGGGAACCCCATATTGATTCTGCTAAGAAACTTGGATTTAAAACGATACTTTTTAAAGATTCTCAGCAATTTTTGTCTGATTTAAATAAAAACAACATTAAATTAGACTAAAACAGGTTCTAACATTGTCCGAAAAATCGCCAAGGAGGCTGATTTTTAGTAGACGTCCGGGAGTTATTATCTCAGGTTTTTAATGTGTTAAAATATAATAAAAAGGTCAAACTCTGAAAACTCTCTAAATTATGGGAAAAAGTAAAATAAAAACAAAGACAATACATAGAAGTTCAATAACTGGTAAATTTATTTCAAGAAAAGAGGCTGAAAAAAAACCAAGAACTACCGAAAAGGAACGAGTAAAGATACGCAAGTAATAGATCTTTCTATTATATAATCTAAAAATCATCCTACCCTGGGAGCTAATTTCGGCCGCCTCCTCAAGAAGACGGTTTTTGGTAAGGGAGTTGCAATTTTTATTAAGAGTTGATATAAATAAATTGTATGAAAATTAAAGTTTTTACGGCTGGAGGAACCATAGATAAAATTTATTCAGAAGAGAAGGGAACTTATAATTTTTCCTTTGGAAAGCCAGCTATTAGAGAAATTGTTGAAGAGAAAGTTAAATTAAATTTTGAACATGATGTAGAACGTCTCCTTGCAAAGGATAGTCTTGAGATGACCGAAGAAGATAGGCAGTTAATTAAAAAAGCTTGCGAAGAAGCAATAGCCAATAAAATTTTGATTACTCACGGAACAGATACAATGATTGAAACAGCAAAAGTATTAAGCGAAATTCCAGATAAGGTTATTATCTTAACCGGAGCTTCTCAACCGTATAAATTCCGAGAATCTGATGCTGAGTTCAATATTGGGGTTGCTATCGGTGCTCTTAATGTTTTAGATAAGGGTGTTTATATTGTTATGAATGGGAGAGTTTACGAATGGGACAAATGTCAAAAAATTGATAGTGGACATTTTGTTGAAAAATAATCCAAACACTTATTTAGAACAAGAAATCAATTCATAACGAGTTGGTTTTTTGTTTAAGAAACAGTTATAATTAAACTATGAACCATTACCCGCTCATTAGAACAATTTATCTTTATCTTTTTACTTTGGTTGGATTAACTCTTTTGATTATTGGTGGAGTTCGTTTTGTTGACATGGTACTTAAAGCTTTTGTTTTTACCAAAGCTGAACAGGAACAAAGGATTCTTTATCAAACACCGCCATATCCATCACTATCCCTTGAAAAAATTGCTGCGGTTGAGGATAAAGAGATAGAGAAGAAAGAAGGAGAAATTACTTTATCTCAAGAAGAAAAAGCTAGGATTGACCAATGGATAGCTGATTACAATGATTGGAAAGAAAGAAGATCAAAAATTGATCCAGTTACCACTAGAAGACATAGAGATGCTTCAATGAATTTAGCCCTGATTTTAATTGGCTTGCCTTTATACTTTTACCATTGGCGAATTATTAAGAGAGAGACGAAAAATAAAAGGTCGGCGAAACCTAAGAAGTAATAAACTAAATTATGAAAGCAATATCTTTACTAATAATTTCAATGTTTCTGTTCTCTCTCGGGACAGGAGTTTTGGCCCAAGAAACAGAACTTCCAGACCCGGGCCTCACTCCCGACAGCCCATTTTACTTTCTGGAGACAATTGCAGAGGGGCTCGTCACTTTCTTTACTTTTGGTGACCTCAAGAAAGCTGAAAGATATGCCACCTTAGCTGCTGAAAGACTAGCTGAGGCTCAAGCTGTGGTAGAGAAAGGCAAACCAGAATTTGCAGAAAAAACTTTGGTAAGATATGAAATGCAATTAGAAAAAAGTATAGCCAGAGCAGAAAAAGCACAAGCTAAGGGTAAGAACACCGAACAAGTTATGACTAGGGTCGGTAAGGCAACCTCTAAACATTTGGAGGTTTTAGCTGAAGTTTATGAGAAAGTTCCCGAGCAGGCAAAACCAGCTATTGAAAATGCAATGAAAGTTTCATTAAAGGGACATGAAAAAGCAATTGAGGCATTAAAAGCACATGATGCTTTGGGCGATGTTCCAGAAGCAGTTTCTTTACCGGTAGGGGTTCCAGCAGAGGTCAGAGAGAGAATTCAAAGGAGGGTTCAGCAGGAATTAGAGGAAGAGAAAGCTGAGCGGGCAGAAGAGAATGATTTTCAGAGCTTTGAGTCGTTTGGAGCTTTCTGTATAGAACAGGGAGCACCACCAGAGACGTGTGCATCACTTGTGAATGAACTTCAGAGCGCTGGATCGCTTAAAGCTTTCTGTACAGAAAAGGGAATGCTACCACCAGAGATATGTGAGAAAATTCCTCCCCAGGGTTTTTCGTTTGAATCGCTTGAGGCTTTCTGTATGGAGGTAGGAGGAACGCCAGAGATATGTTCATCGGTTGAAAGTAAATGTAGGGAAGTGGGAGTAACAACACCAGACGAGTGTTTTCTCGTTCTTTTAACTGCTACGGTATCGAGCTCTGCCGCGCCTACTTTATCAGAAGAAGAAATGGAAGAGAGGAGGCAAAGACAGGAGGAGAGTGGAGCAATAAAGCCCCAGACAGGAGAAGGAACTACAGAAATGCCCAGGGAAAAGTTAGAATGTGAATTTAATGAGATGATTTATTATTATTCTGATGCATGTGGTCCGTGCCAAAAGGTTAAAGACGATGGAACGATTGAGGGAATTGAAGAATTGGGAGTGGAAGTGAATCAGGTTGATATTACGACTAAGCCAGGTCAGCATCAACTTTCAGGAATTCCAGCATTTGTCATTGATGAAAAAGTATATACTGGATACAAAACCTTTGAGCAAATAAAAGATTTACTTGGTTGCCAGTAATCCCGTTATTTCCCCAAACAGGTTCTAACATCGTCCGTCCCCCGGAGCTAGTAGCCCGAGCCTTTGGCTCGGGTTTTTGGTTTGTGGACAACTAGGGCTTGACAAAGGATAGTTATGGGTATATACTCATAATAGATGGTCAACATAAAGGTCGGGCTGTCAATTAATCATTAAATCATTAGAAATAAAAATATGCCAAGATTTGATGGAACCGGTCCTTCGGGATATGGTCCGGGCACCGGTTGGGGAATGGGTCCCTGTGGTGCTGGAATGGGATGGCGAAGAGGTCCGGGGCGTGGCTTTGGTTGGAGAAGATTCTATACCCAAAAAGAAGAAACAGAGATATTAAAAGAAGAAGCCGAAGATTTAGGACAGGAGTTAAAAACCGTTAAAGAACGCTTAACCGAACTAAAGAGTCAAAAATAAGAACCTGCCTGCGGGCAGAACCTTGTTCTCTTAACGAGAATAAGAAGGAAGCCCCGCTTCTGGAATGAAACTCAGGGGCGGGGCGTTACCTCCTTTCCTAATTATGTACTAAAATAGAAGAATATGGTAAGACCAATCAAACCAAGAAGAATCATTTTCGACCCAAGCGTCACCTATTTTAAACCAAGAGCAATTCCTCTTTCAATACTGGAGGAGGTAGATTTAGATGTAGATGAATTAGAAGCTATCAGACTTTGTGATTTGAAAAAGTTGGACCAGGTAGAGGCTGCTAAGAAAATGAAGATTTCCCAAAGCACTCTTCAGAGAATTTTAACTTCAGCCCATAAAAAAATTGCTGAAGCTCTAATTGAAGGAAAGGCGATTAAAATAATAAAAAAAGGCCGGAAAATTAAAAAATAATTTGAAAAATAAAATGGCAAAGAAAAAAAGAAAGAAACCTTGCCCTGGTTCTAAGATTAGGTCAAAGGGCAGGGGAAGGGGATTAGGTAGAGGAAAAGGGAAGGGACCAATTTCCCCGAGGCCACGCTGGAAGTAAAAAGGTTCTAACGTCGTCCGTCCCCCGGAGCAAATTTCAAACCTCAGTTGTTTTGGGTTGACTAATTGTTTTTTAAATGTTAATCTTATCCATGTAAGATAGTTGCCAAGAAAAAATTTAGTCGAGTTTATTCGGGGAACTAAACTTTAGGGTAAAACCTTAAAACATTAATTAATTTAACTTGTATCTAACTATGGAAGGAACAATTAAAACCCTTATTTCAGATAAAGGATTTGGATTTATTACTGTTGATGGTGAAGAGAAAGATTTGTTTTTTCACAAGAATGAGCTTAAGGGCGTAGAATACGAAGAGCTGAAAATAGGCGACAGAGTGTCTTTTGAGAAGGCTGATTCTGAGAAAGGACCAAACGCAACAAATGTAGCTCGCATCTAAGAATTCAGTAAGAATTGATTTAGTAAAATCAGACAGATAAAAATCAAGCTTCTAGCATTGTCCGAAAAATCGCCTTTTTGGCGGTTTTTTGGTACAATAGAAACGAAAGGTCGCAATATGATTTTAATAAAAAATTCGTATGTCAAAAACAATAATTGCCATCATTATTATAATCGTTATGGTGGGATTAGGTTACTGGATTTATCAGTTAACGATAACACCTGAAGAACTAACCGAAAAAGAGCAAGCTTGCGTAAACTCTGGAGGGCGAGTATCAACTTCATCGTGCTGTAAAGCAACTGGTGATTTTCCTAACCTGTGCCTTATTGGTCCTTGTGGTTGTTCGCCAGATAATAGTCATCAGGTGAAAATTTGTGATTGTGAAGAAGGTAAATGTTTTGACGGTAATACATGCGTACCAGAAGTATACAGCTTTAATGATTGTATTAAGGCTGGTTATTCAGTGATGGAAAGTTATCCACGTCAATGCAAAACACCAGATGGGAGAACGTTTGCAGAGGGAGAAGAACATTGTATTGCGCCGACTGGCGAAAGCATGAGTTTATTTGAAGCTATGCAGGTTGCTATAGCAAGTGAATGTGGCGACCAGCTAAAAGACTACTTAGAATTTTCTATGTGTAATGCAGACACAGGGACATGGTGGATTGATCTTGACGTTGAAAAAGAGGGATGTAGTCCTGCCTGTGTTGTTAATATTGCAACAAAAACAGCCGCAATAAACTGGAGATGTATGGGGGTAATAGACTAAAAAGATTCTAATATCGTCCGAAAAATCGCCCTTTGGGCGGTTTTTTGGTAAAATGAACTAATATCTATGAAAGGAAAAATATGGTCTTTTCTTAATATAAGAATAAAGTGGTGGATGGCACTTTTAATTTTTCTTCTTTTTAGCGCCTTGATTACTTTATTGGAGATTTTAATAATCTAAAAGAATCCGCCAAAGAAAAATTAACAAACCAAAAAGTCCATCGCTGGGTAATTTTTATTGCCAGGGAGGCGGTTGCCTTGGTTTTTTATTATGGTAAAATTAATAAAGGTCAAAAAGGTTAATTATTAATAAAAAATATGTCAAATACAATCTGGATAATTTTAGGGGTAATTGGCTTTATAGTTTTAATCTCTGTCAGACAGATTAATCAGTATCAAAATGGAGTTAAATTTAGGCTGGGAAAGTACATTGGCCTAATGAAGCCTGGCTGGAGATTGATCTGGCCGATTTTCTATTCTTATAGAAAGATAGATTTAAGAGTAAAGGCGGTAGACGTACCAAATCAAGAGGCAATTACTAAAGATAATATCTCAGTTAGCGTTAACGCGGTCATTTATTATAAAGTTCAGGAAGCCAGTAAGGCGGTTTTGGAGGTAGAGAATTTTTTCTATGCTATTTCACAATTAGCCCAAACAACCATGCGAAATGCCGTGGGCCAGGTGGATTTAGACGAGCTTCTCAGCCAAAGAGACAGGGTTTCAGAAAACATAAGAAGCATTATTGATAAGGCCACCGACCCCTGGGGAATTAAAGTCAATAACGTGGAATTAAAAGACATAACATTACCGGAAGAAATGAAGAGAGTGATTGGCAAGCAGGCCGAAGCAGAAAGAGAAAAAAGGGCAATAATTATTAAAGCTGAGGGAGAGGTAATCGCCTCCGATAATATGGCCAAAGCTGCCAGAACCCTGGCAGAATCCAGGGGAGCTCTTCATTTAAGAACTCTTCAGTCAATCAATGATATTAGCTCTGATAAATCAAATACGATTATTTTTGCCGTGCCTCTGGAAGTTTTGAGGGCCTTTGAAAGCTTTGGAAAAAAATTACCAGAAGAGAATAAAAATGAAAGGTCGAGTGAAAGATGAAACTAATTAAAAAATAATATGTCCAAAACAATAATTGCCATTGTTATTTTAATAGTGGTTGTAGGATTGGGTTATTGGTTTTATCAGTCAAACATACCACCCGAAGAGTTAAGCGAAGAAGAACAGGCATGTATAGATTCTGGAGGAGAAGTATCAACTTCATCGTGCTGTAAAGCAATCGGTGATTTTCCTAACCTGTGCCTTATTGGTCCTTGTACCTGTTCTCCAGATAATAGTCACCAGGTAAAGATTTGCGATTGCGGAGAAGACAAATGCTTTAACGGAAGCGAGTGTGTATTTTCAGATGAGATTTTATCTCTTTTTGAAAATCTTAAGCAAGAAACCGGGATAGATTTTTCAGAGATAGAAGACGTTGAGTTTAAGTGGGTGATTAAAGTAACTCCAAAAGTAGAAGAGGTGGACATAACAGGTAAGGGATTTGAGGCTGAACGTATTTCAAGTGAGCAATATGACAGCGTTGAATCTTTCCTTATAGATAGAGATTTTGAAAAGGACCTTTACAATATGACCGATGGTCTCTTTACTGGATTGAAAGGATATAAAAGAGATCAGATTGTTTGTACTGTTTCTGGAGGGTCTACTTCGCAAGAACCTGACATAAATGATATAAAAGTGAATTGCGGAAGGTTAGAAATAATCATAGACCCAACCGCTAATTGAAATTTTACCGGGTGTGAATCTCGATAATATCTTTATCTTGAAAGATGTAATCTTTTCCGACAATCCGCGGTTTTTTTGAGTTAAGCTTGAACAATTTAGCGAATTTAAAAGCGGAAGTGAAATCCTGATGAATCTGGTTTGCCAGAGTAATCAATTGACTGTTCTTTTTAAGCACAAAAGGATGTTCAAAATCAGGCGAAGGTTTGTTGGGAGATTTTGTGTAAACTCTGATTATCTCAAGTAAGTCAAAAATTTCTTTTTTTAGTTCTTCAATGCCAATTTTTTTCAAGCAAGAAACAGCCTTTATTTTATATTGAGCTCCAATTTTTTGTAAATTTATCGCAGATTTTTCCAAGTCAATTTTGTTGCCAAGAAAAAGAATTTTTTTATTGGTTATCCTCCAATTATTCAATATTTCTTTTAGATTTTTAATGTCTCCGCCAACGCTGTCTTTTGATAAATCGAAAATAGCCAAGAGCCCATCAGACTCTTTCATGATTCCCTTTAACCAAGGAGGGGATTTTTCAGTTAAAGGTGGAGTATCCACTAATTGAATCAAGATGTCCTCATAGGGCATCATGGCGGGCTTGGGGATTTGGGTGGTGAAGGGATAGGAGGCAACCTTTGTCTTGGCTCTGGTTAGGGCATTTAATAAAGTTGATTTGCCCGAATTGGCACGTCCAATAATGACTATCTGTCTGGCTCCCTCTCTTTGAATGGAATATAAAGTTTCTCTTTTGGTCTTCTTCGGTTTCCTTCCTTTCAATTTAGCGAGCTTCGTTTTTATATCTCTTTGAAGTTTTTGCGTTCCTTTATGTTTTGGAGTGATAGCCAAAAGCGTTTCTAAAATAGAGATTTTTTCTTCCAAAGTTTTGGCTTCCTTTAGTTTCTCAGAGATAGTATAAAATTGGGGAGGTAAATTCGTTGGCATACAAAATTATTATATCATAAAACCGAAAAGCCCATGGCCGGGCAATTTCTGTTTTTCAACTTGACAGAGAAAAATATTTCCTGTATATTTGAAACGTAATCTCTAAATGAGAGTAAGGTCGTTAAAATTTAATTAATAAATTTTCTAAAAATGAGTAAGAAACTTTACATAGGAAGTCTTTCTTATGACACTACAGAGGATTCTCTCCAAGATTTATTTTCTGGAGCTGGCAAGGTAGAATCAGCAACCATCATCAAAGACAGGGTTTCGGGAAGGTCAAAAGGATTTGGTTTTGTAGAAATGTCTTCAGACGATGAAGCGAAAAAGGCAATAGAAATGTTTGATGGAAAAGAATTAGATGGAAGAAATATTGTAGTAAACGAAGCAAGGCCAATGAAAGAAAGGTTTTAAGAGACTTTCTAAGCGCTAATAAACAAAAAGCCCCTGAGGGGTTTTTTGTTTTTAAGAAAAAGCCCGGGCAATTTTATCCTTGACAAATTAAAAATATTATCTTATAATTAACTTTGCAAATTAAAAAATTCCCTATAATAAGTCCTGACTATCTTAGCAGGCAAGGGAAAAAAGGAGAGAAAGAAAATGAACAAGAAAAATAATGGTTATCTTGCATTTGCAATTGAAATTGCAAAACAAGCTGGACGGGTGGTTATGGACTTCCATACTCAAAGGCTTGAGCCGATTTGGACTTCAGCAACTCATTTTAAAACTGCAGCTGATGATGCCAGTGATAATTTAATCCGGATTGCTATAGTTAAACGTTTTCCTGACCATAATATTTGGTCAGAGGAAACCGCTTCGCGGGAAAAGGAATCGGAATTCACTTGGGTCATTGATGCTGTGGATGGGACAATTGGTTTAAGAACAGGCATTACCGATCATTTTGGGGTCTCTATTGCCCTTTGTAAGGGCAAGACACCGATTGTCGGAGTTATTAATGCGGTAAAGCGGAAAGAGCTTTACACGGCTGAAATAGGAAAGGGAGCTTTCTGTAATGGTTCACCAATCCGGGTTGCAGAAGAGATTACAAACATAAATCAGGTGCTCATGGGGGTAGATTCTGGAAAGCAGGAGAGAACGAAACACCTCCCATACCTTGAAAAGCTTCTTGGACCAGAAGGAATCAATTGCTCTCTTTCAACCGGCTGTGCTTCAATTCCTCTATGTCTTATTGCCAGTGGTATACTGCATGCTTATCTTGCCACCAGTCTGGAACCTGAAGACATGGCAGCAGTTGTCTGTCTCATCCGTGAGGCTGGCGGCAAAGTAACCAATTTAGAGAGTAAAGAGTGGCAGCTGGGGGACAAATCAATTTTGGCAGCCAATTCTGAATTACACCAAAAACTATTTAATTTTCTCCAAACCAGATAAGAAAAGAAGGGAGGTAACACAATGAATGAAGCGAGGAAAACGCCTCAAGCAGTGAAAGATGAGGTCCTGATAAGATCCTATGGCAAGAGAATAATCAAAAGGTATTTCAACGATCCTGACGGAAAGAAACGGGAATTTATACTTTGGGGAGGCAAGGTTACGCCGGTAATTATTTTGCCAGTTACCAGCGACAAAAAAATCATCGCCATCGAGGTATTTCGCCGTGCGGCAAATAAATATCTTATAGAGATTCCTGGGGGCAATCCGAAGAAAGGAGAAGGCATTGAAGTATGTGGTCGCCGAGAGCTTCTTGACGAAACCGGTTATGTTGCTGACGAAATTGTTAATCTTGGACCAGTTCTCTGGTTTGATCCAGCTAGTTGTTTCACTCCTTTTGTGCCGCTGTTAGCTCTTAATTGCCAAAAGATTCAAAAGCAAGAATTGGAGGAAACCGAAAAAACAGAAATTAAGCCACCGTTGCTGATTGAATCAACAGAATGGCTCAAAATGATCGATCGCGGCGAGATCCGTGATTCAAAAACAATAACCATCACTTTTCTTGCTCTTCATCGGTTGCGGAAAGTTGTAACTTAATAATTTCATATATAGAGAATAGAGGCGTTCTTTATGGACGTCTCTATACTTTTTAAACCGTTTAGGGAAACAACAAAAAAGCCCATGACTGGGCTATTTTTAATCGCCAGGAAGGCGGTTTTTGCTTGTCCTGAGTTTATTGAAGGGGTAGGATAAAATAATATGCTTATTAAAGAAGGCAAAACTAATTGGAAATATCTTTTGATGGTGGTTATTTTGGCTGGTGTGGTTGGCGGGGGAACTTGGTGGTTGTCTCAGAATCAGGAAATTCGTCCCCTTGGCTTACTTGAAATAAAAAATACGGAGGTAGGGGATAAAGAGGAGGATAAGGATGAGGATGAGAAAGAGAAAGAGAAAGAGAATGAGAAAGAAGTTATAGATGGTGTGGTGATAATTCGGAATTTGGACAAAGATTTAATTTTAGAGAAAATTGAACAGGGAAAAGAATTTTTGTTCAGGATGGAGCACGAAGAAGAGCACGGTTTTTATAAAAAATATGATGCGGTCAATGATACTTTTGAAAACAGATTACATACGGTCTATTCTGCTTCAATTATTTACACCTTCTTAAAAATTTATGATTTCAACAACGACGAAAGAATTTTAGAGGGTATACCAAGATGGGCAGATTTTCTTCTTTCCATGCAGTCGGAAGATGAAAAGACATACGGCGCCTTCCATTACTCCTATTATTTTGAAGACAAGGATAAAGAATTGAGGTTTGTGGTGGGAACAGCAGCTTTGAGCATATTCACCCTCTTGGATTTATATCAAAGAACCAGTGAGCCAAAATATTTGGAAGCTGCCAAATTAGCCGGTGATTGGTTAATAACAATGCAAAAGCCAGATGGAATAATGAAACCCTATAAAAGATACACAGGTGAGAAATGGGTTTATGGTCAGAAAGAATCTCTTCTTTACAATGGCCAGGTTCTCAGCGCCCTTTCGCGACTTTATAAAGTTACCGGGGATAAAAGATACTATGAGGTGGCGGAAAAAATTGCTGAACATTTTGTTGACAGGGTAGCAAAAGACGGTTGTTATCTAAGTGATGACTACCGCAACAAAAATCCTATCTCAAGCGCCTGGGTGGTGATGTCTCTCCTTGATTTTTATAAGGTGAACCCGAAAGAGACGTACCTGAGCATAATTTTTGGCTGCAGCGAAGGACTTTTAAAAAGACAAATAGATGACTCAACTGACCCCCTCTATTATGGCCGTTGGCAGATGGCTTATTCAACCAGTGGCAACGGCTGGCTGGCTGAGGTGATGATGGAGCTGTATCACTTCTGCCAAGAACAAAACCGGACTGACTGTGACCAATACAAAGAGGCCGTAATAAAAGTAATAAGGTGGCTGGTTCAAAATACCTATTCTCAAGACAATACCTTCTCTTTCCCCAATCCCGAGAGAGCAATCGACGGTCTTTTCTGGGATTACGACGATAAATATGTTCGCACTGACTCGGTTTGCCACGGTCTAAATGCTTACCTTGGCATAATCAATGATTTGGAAGATGGATTTTCGTTCGTCTATTAAAATGCTACAATAGAAAAATGAAACCATTTAACATTTTGGGTCTTACAATTTTTTCTATTGGTGCCCTAATCTTAATCGGATTTGGTTTATACAAACTTTTCAGTACTCTGTTAAAGGATACCAATATTTCTGCGATAGTTAAGTGGGGGTTGGTCAGTTTAATTTTGGGAGTTATCATTATTTTAATCTCCCTTATTAAAGAAAGGTTGAAAGATAGAAGAAAGGAACAATAAAACTATGATTCTTATTACTACAGATCAAATCCCGGGTCGCGAAATTAGAGAAACCCTCGGCTTGGTAAAAGGCAACACTATCAGAGCCAAGCATATTGGTAAAGATATTTTGGCTGGCTTGAGAAATATTGTTGGGGGTGAGATTAAAGAATATACTGAGGCCTTGAGTGAGGCAAGAGAAGTGGCTCTCAAGAGAATGATTGAAGATGCTGAAAAATTAGGGGCTGAGGCAATTGTAGGTATTCGTTTCACTACCTCCCAGATTATGGGAGGAGCAGCTGAACTTTTGGTTTACGGCACGGCAGTAAAGTTAACTGAGTAAATTTCAAAAAGATTAGAGATTGACAACTAAATTACCCTTATTATAATTAATTTAGAAGTAGAAATTTTAAAGAAAGGTCGGAAAATTAAATTGCCATAAAAATAAAAAATGAAAAAAATAGTTTTAGGAATTTTAATTGGGATAGTAGTTTTGGGTCTTTCCGGCGTGGCCGGGGCAGGAAAGTTAATTCCGATGGCAGATCAGGCAAGAGAAAAAGCAAAAGCAGATAATTCACCAATAATAGAAAAAACAGGTGACGGTGATTTAGCTTTGGCGCCGTCCGGTTTAGAAAAAGTTGTCTTTATTCATTACAAGAAAGGATACGGAAGAGTCTGTGACTATGACGGAGTTTGCGAGCCAGAGCTTGGGGAGAATCCAAGCTGTGCAGATTGTAAGAAAGACAAAGAAGAGCCGGACACAAGCTCTTGCTATGCCTTTTTGGGGAGAGGGGTTGAATGGAAAGAGTTGCCGGTGGATTATGTTGTAGACCCGGACAATCTAGACGGCTTAGAAGAAGAGTTTGTGATCAATGCCATCTTCTTAGGGGCAGAAGAGTGGGACAAGCATACAAGCGCGGACCTTTTTGGAAGCTATACGGTAGATTATAATTCAACTTGGGATAGCGATGCTCCCGATGGTAGAAATGAATTGTTGTTCGGAGATTATCCAGAGGACGGGGTGATCGCAGTAGCCATAATATGGGGATATTTCGGAGGGAGGCCAAGCAATAGAAGAATAGTTGAATTTGATATTCTGTTTGATACCGACTTTACCTGGGGTGACGCAACCGTTGACCCGGCAGTAATGGATCTACAAAACATTGCCACTCATGAAATTGGTCACGGAGCCGGCTTAGCAGATTTATACGATACAGTCTGTGCCGAAGAAACTATGTACGGCTACTCTAATTACGGAGAAGTAAAGAAGAGAGACCTAAATGTCGGAGACATCACGGGAATTCAGGCGCTATACGGCGAATAATTATTTGAGATAGCAAAATTCAGGATAGATAAAAACAAAACCCCTCAAAGGGGGTTTTGTTTTGGTGAAAGGAAGATATAAAATAGAAATATGGTAAAGCCAAAAGGATTTACTCCAATTGCGATATTGATAATAATTATAGTTTCTTTAATCGTTGTTTCGGCGATAATAATTTTACCCAAAGAAGAAGTAAACCAGGAGGAAACGAAAGAAGCTATTGAGGGCCATGACGAATCAAACTGGCAATGGGTTGATAACCAGAAAAAACTATACGAACTCACTCCGGCAAAAATTGATTTAATCCTGAAAGAAATCCAAAAGAGATTTCCCGATAAAGTTGAAAGATTAAAAGTTCTGGCTATTTTACGTCCTAGTACTCCTTATCAACTCGGTTGCTTGGGTGAAGAATCGGGCAGAGACAAAGACCCTATTTTTCGGCTGGATGTGACGGACTGCACTGCTTTTATCTTAACCAATGTTGCTTTGCTTTATTCTCAAAACTTAGAAGAAGCAAGAGAAATGATGAAATTTTTAAACTACCGACCAGGAAAAGAGATAACTTTTGAAAACCGACTTCATTTCTCCACTGACCGCAATATGACGTCTTCCTCTTTTCAAGATATTACTGAACAGGTTGCTGGTTCCAGCAAAATAAAAGAGAAGAAAGTGATTTTAAATAAAATTAAAGCAGATGGCAAGCGCTTGATAGACATCAATTGGGAAAAAGAAATAGTTATAAAATATATTCCTAATGAATATGTCACTGAGGAGCTTCTCGGTAGTTTGCCTGAAGCCCTAGGCGTTGCTTTTATCAGAGAAGGAGACGCTGAAATAGGATTGGATGTAGCTCATGAAGGATTTTTATTTGAAGGAGAGGATTTTATCCATGCCAGTTCAGCTCAGGGAGAAGTAATCAAGGTAGATTTTCTGGATTATTATCTTGATAATTCCGGGAATACCAGATTTGACGGTATAATATTGTTTGAAGTGAAACAAGTTTTTTGGTAGAGTAAAAAAATATGGAGTTTTGGTTGATAGTTTTAATTATATTTTTATTTACTGTTCTGGGTCTCCTACTTTCCCTTTTCTTGTCTTTTATTCTTTTTCCTATTTTTGGGGGAGCGCCCTTTTTACCTACTCATAGAGCAAGAATAAGAAGAGCCCTAAAATTAGCAAGAATCCGACCCGACCAAAAAATCGCTGACCTGGGGGCCGGAGACGGCAGAATCTTAATTGCTTGCGCTAAAAAAGGAGCTAAAACTTATGGGTTTGAGATAAACCCATTTTTAGTTTGGAAAGCTAAGTTAAATGTTAAAAAAGCGGGACTTGGGGATTTGGCGGTTTGTCAATGGAAAAGTTTCTGGAATCAAGATCTTTCTTCTTTTGATGTTGTTTTTATTTACGGGATTACTCATATCATGAAAAAGCTTGAAAAGAAACTCCAAAAAGAATTAAAACCCGGCGCAAAAGTTGTCTCTTTCATATTTTCCTTTCCCAACTGGCAGCCCGAAACCAAAGAAAACGGAATCTATGTTTATGGAAAATGGCGACTATGCCATTACAACAGGTAAAATGGGTCGGCGGGGTAAAAAAAGCGAAATTATACACAAATTATTATACATTTGTGCCTTTTGGGTATGCAGGTGGTTGTAAAAAATGTTGGAGTCATCCCTGCATTTGTGGAGCAGAAGATTTCGGTAAATCGTCGGTTATTAAAACCATATTTGGGGAAGCTGGTAATTCCTCTTTAATTTCGTGGACTAATCCGTAATCTTTAGCTTGTTGAGCATTCCAAGTAGTTCCCTCAAACATAATCTCTTTAACCCTTTCTTTTGCCGTTCGGCAGTTTTCAGCAATTATTGAAGCTATAATATCTCGATAATTTTCTGTTGCTTGTAATTGAGCTTTAATAGCCCTTTCGTCTCCTTGAACCCCCGAATTAATACTATGGAGAAGAAATTGAGAATTTTGAGCAGAATATCTCTCTTCTCCAGCACAAAAAAGAACCACTGCCATAGAATGCCCAACCCCATAATTGTGAGTAATAATTTTAACCCCAGAAAGTCCTTTAAGAAAATTATAAGCACTTACTCCAGCCGCTACATCTCCACCAGGAGAACTGATTACAAGATAAATCTTATTTATGTTCTTTTGCATTCCCTTGTGAATAGCCCGTATAAGTTTTGTAACAGAAACTCCATTAATTCCAGCAAAAAAATTAATGTATAAAATTTTTTCTTCTGGCATATTGTTAAAAGATTACATTTAATTATTTGACCTTTTACACCTATTATACACCCAAAAAGGGGCTTATTAAAACCAAAAAGCCCCATGCGTTAGGGCTTTTTGGTAACAGGTTTTCTGTAAAACTGAATTGACAGTCAGACAGGATTGCCTATATTTGCGAGATGTATGTTCAATTTGGTATCTCGCTGTCAACTACTTATAATTTAGTATGTTCTGACACCCTTGTCAAGTGGATAACTGAAAAAAGATACTCCGCCCGTGTACCTCGAACACACAACTCTTAGTTGACAGCTAAGTATGTTACCAAATTAACAACAGGGCGGAATACCCAATCTATATTTTACACTCCCCCATACCTATCGTCAAGAGTAAAGTAGTTTTTCTTCTCCACACGACTTTATTGAGTATTCTGATATAATAAACCTATGAAGAAACCCGTTGACTCCAATAAGGAACGCTTCCATAAACTTCTACACCAAGCGGTTCGCAAATGTGAGCCAGCAAGGCGTAAAACAAGCACACGTCGGAAAAGCGGTGGTTATAGCGGAAAGCGAACTCGTCCACGTAGGATTGGAGGTGCTTAGGGCTGATAGAGTGAAATGTGCCGTCCATACTTCTTTTCATTTGCGACCAGAAGTTTTCAATAGTGTTAGTGTGAATATCACCCTTAACAAACTTGTCTTTGCTGTGGTTAATGATTTTATGTTTATATCCTAACTTTTCTATCTTATGATAGCTTGTGTAATTGTCAGTTATTATTTCTGAACCAGTAATTACCCTATCTTTGATAACATTTCGCAAAGTAAGTCGTCCAACATCTTCAATAACACCAGCCCTTATTTCACCTTTTCTTTCAACCATACCGAGAACAATAGTTTTATTGCCAGTACTTCTACCACCATATTTTCTTGTCCTACCGCCAACATATGCCTCATCAACCTCAACCCTGCCTCTTAATGAGGAAGTGTCCTGTTTCATTAAACTTCTGATTTGATGGGCTATCCGCCACGCTGTTTTGTAGGTAGTTCCGAGATGTCTTTGAAGCTCTTTGGCTGAAACCCCGTTTTTTGAGGCACTCATCAAGTAAATGGCAAAGAACCAATCGGTTAGCTTAGTAGATGATTTGTGAAAGATAGTGCCAGAAGTGGGGTGAAGTTGATAACCGCACCAAGCACAACTATAACATTTACGCTTCTTAATGCGGTGGAAACCCTTTTTACCGCATTGAGGGCAAGCAAAAGTCGCACCATACCGCCTGTTAAAGATATAGTCCAAACAGGCATTATCATTAGGAAAGTCCCTTGTAAATTGTTTGTGAGTATATTTCATAGCAAATCGGCTTAAATAATTGACCTTTCTATCTCCATTATACTCCTACCAATACCTGTTGTCAAGGGATACACCCCTGGAAAATAATCTTGACTTTTTTAAAAATTTTGTTATAATTTAAGCATCAAAATTAAATAAGAGGAGGATAGGAAGATGACACCGAGATTACTACTTGATTATTTCCGTCAGCCCGGCTTCCTCATTGGAATGATAGTTTTTATTTCAGTGGTGGTTGTCTGTTGTGCTGGAGAGATGAAAGGGGTTTCTTGGGGAAGGAAAGTTCTGGGTGGGCTCATCATTTTCGGGATGTTGAGTTTGAACTTTCTCAGGTTTATAGTAAGATAAAAAAATCTTTAAAAATTTGGTCGGATTGAAAGAATTGAAAGGCGGTGAGATATAATGTGGTATCAGATGGAATGGTATCAGATTGCGCTGACCATCTACGTGGCAGGATTTATTGTTAGCCTTTTGATACACTGGATCGGGTTAATCTATATAGGAGAGGATCCCCGAGAGTCAGAAATTTTCATTGCTGTAAAGTCTTTGGGTTGGATGTATTTCCTCCCGGCTTTTATAGGAAGGATGATAATCCAAAGACGATTTTTGTCCGCATCAGAAAAAATAGGGGAAAAACTCAAATTGAATACAAAGAAAAGGAGGTGAAGTTAATTTCATTCGTTTTCAGGATTGAAAGCTCATGATTAAAAGCCCATAAAGGAGAATTGAGTTCAAGGGAGTGAACAAAATGGTAGAGGTGGAAACAACAGAAGAGGATAGTACTCAAAAAAATCTAAGAAGAAAGGATTATCCAGGGCGAGTTTCTTTCAGGTGGCATTTTGATGAGTACACAAGGGTTGTAGTTATCGATGGAAAAGTTGAAGGATGAAAAGAAGAGCTTATCAAGCTATTCAGCGATGCTTCTCCGCGGAGCATACTGGCTACTTTCCCAGCCAATTTGGCTGAGGAAGTAAAGTGGGGTGTTGGTTTTTGACTCAACAAAAAGGGTCAGAAAATATAGTCTTGACAAAATATGTCGAGATGCCAACACCCCCTTCTTTATTTAAATAAATCAAGGAGAGAAAAATGACTTGAGGTGAGGTTGAATCTTGCTCTTTTTTATACTAAAATTATTTAATCACTTAAGATAATGATTAATTTCAGAAAACTTGGTTTTAGTTTTAAAAAAGCTTTTAAGGGATTTAAAGTTGCCATCAGGGAGGAGCAAACCTTCAGAATCCAGACTATCGCAGGGATTTTAGTTTTCTTTTTGATGTTCCGGTTTCCTTTAACTGCCCTTGAAAGAGCGGTTTTAGTTTTAACTGTCATCTTGGTTTTGAGTTTGGAACTAATTAATTCTCAAATTGAAAGAATTTTGGATTTTCTCCAGCCCAACCACGACCCCAAAATTGAAAGAATCAAAGACCTTTCCGCCTCGGCCGTTTTAATTGTGTCCCTGGGCGCTGCCATTATCGGCCTCTTGATTTTTTTACCCTATTTTCTAAAATAATTTTCCTCAAATAAATTGAGATTTGACAAATCATCTTTTATTTTGTATGATAAAAAATCATTGCTGTCTAAAATAGCTATATATCCAGGGAGGAGAATAATGAATAATGAAGGTTTGATAAAAAGAATAGGAAGGAGAGTGAAAGAACAAAGAGAAAAGCTCAGTTTGAAACAGACAGAATTAGCTAAGTTGGTGAGTGGAAAAAGGGGAAAAAAAACCGATTATAGTTATATAGGTAAGATAGAAAGAGGAAAACAGTATCCCTCACTGAAATACTTAAAGGAATTAGCAGATGCATTTTCCATAGACATGGAATATTTCTTTGTAGACGGAAAAGGAGCAGTAGAAATCGAAAAGGTAAAAGAAGGATTAGCCCTTCTTGAAAAATTCGAGGAGTTAAATTCTGAAGACAGCGAAGCTATTAGGGGGCTCATTGAAAAATTAGCTTTTCTCGGGAAAGTGAAGAGATTAAATCCTCAAGACCGGGAGTTTGTTGAATGTCTCATCAAAAGACTTAAAGAATGAAAGGAGAGAAGAGGACGAAAGCTATTGAAAAAATTTTTGAAAAGACAATCTGGATATTACCTGCCCACAATTCAGACATTTAGACCATTTCTATTTGTATTCTCTAAGGAGAAAGCCAAAGAAGGCGCGGGAAGTTATGACAACTTCTCGCGTCTTTTAACTTGACATTTGACTTATATTTTTACTAAACTGGATTAAAAGTAGCTCTTTAAAAGTTTTATTTGGGAAATTAAAAAAAAATAGAAAATGATTGGAGAGAAAAAATGAATTGGTATATTTTAGCAATAGCGGCAGGCTCTGGAATGGTTATTTTTCTATCATTCTGGTTTGTTATGCTTATTTGGCAGGCCTTCCTTACTGGTAAAAAAGTTAGTGAAGAGAATTTGATGACTCGTGTAAGGGAGTGGTTTGGCGAATTGGCATTAGGTCTAATTGAATTGTTGATGTAGCTTACAACAGAGAATAGAAGAGTTTATGAGTTGATGTTCGGTGAAAAATAAAAAGTAGGGCAGGTTGTCAAGATGAGACCTGTCCTTTAAGTTTGAAAAAAGCAAGAAAAATGCTAAAATTTAAGCATAAAACCATGGATGAAGCTGAAGAAAAAGAGAAAAACTTGGAGAAAATAAAAGCTGAAGTTTTAAATTGTAAGAAATGCTCTTTGCATAAAGATAGGATTTATCCAGTTATCGGAGAGGGGAGTCATAGGGCAAAAATAATATTTTGCGGAGAGGGGCCAGGAGCCCAGGAAGACAGAACCGGCCGTCCGTTTTGCGGAGCAGCGGGGAAAATTTTAGATGAACTTTTAGTATCAGTTGGCATAAAAAGAGAAGATGTTTACATTTGTAATATCTTAAAATGTCGCCCACCTCAGAACCGCGATCCTAACCAAGAAGAAATTGAAGCTTGTACTTCTTATCTTGAGCGGCAAATCAAAATTATCAAGCCAAAAGTTATTTGTCCTTTGGGCAGATATTCAATGCAATTTTTAATGGAGAAATTCGGATTAAAAGATGAGACTCAACCCATTGGCAAAATCCACGGCAAGGTTTTTGAGGTTAAAAATCTTTTTGGTTCAGTAAAAATTATTCCCCTTTACCACCCGGCGGTGGTAACTTACAACTCAAATATGAAAGAAATCTTAAAAAAAGATTTCCAAATTTTAAAAAATCTCAGGTAATTTAGGGCTCTAAGCTAAAAATGTTAAAATATATAAAATATTTATGGTTGAAATAATTGAAGGAAAAAGCCGTTTCTCTCCCATAGAAATTCTGGCTTACATATCTATTTTTGCTCTTTTGTTTTTGGCTATCTTTCTTTTTATCAGAGGAATCAGGGCCGAAACAAGAGATCGGGAGCGAACGGAGGAAATCGGAATTTTACAAGAAGCTCTCAAAGATTATTATGAAGAAAACGGGAAATATCCCATAGCTGAGGAGTGGGAGTGTTTGGAAGACAAAAGTTATTTTCCTGAAATTCCCAAAGACCCTTTTTACGATCCAGCCAATCCTATTTTTTGCTACCATTACAAAAGTGCTAAGCAAGGAAGAGAATATAAGCTTTACGCAACGTTGGAGAAAGAAAAGAAAATTTATCAAGTTTTCTCTGAAGGGGGAGAGGGGATTTTCACTGGAGAATCAGGAGAGGGTTCCTGGTACAACTCGGATTGGAAATTCAGGAAGAAAATAACAATTCTCAGCAAGAAGGTGGCCGGTATTTTAGAAAATTTTCCGGTACTGATTCATCTAAAAGATAAAGACCTTAAAGAAAGAGCAAAAGCAGCCGGAGTAGATATTTTGTTTACCGGTTCTGATGGAGAAACTTTATTGGAAAGTGAAATAGAGAAATATGACTCTGAAACCGGTGAACTTATCGCCTGGGTTAAAGTTCCTTCTCTCTTTAGTGCAAGGGATACAGAGATCTATCTCTATTATGGCTCTAAAAAGAGAGCTCAGGTCAATGAAAAAGAGGTCTGGGATGAGAATTTCTTGTTGGTTCATCATTTTAAGGAAGCTGCTTCAAGTACGAGAGATGCTACTTCAAAAAACAATGAGGGAATCCCCGAAGGGGAATTGACTCAAGGAGTTGAAGGAAAGATATTTAAGGGAATCAGTTTTGGGGGCAGAGACGGCTTCATCAATCTGGGCAATAAGGAGAGTTTTTGGGCCACCGGGACTTTAACCTTTCAGGTTTGGGTTTATCCTGAAGGGGAAGAACAGGAGAATAAGATTTTAGGGCTTGAAGGAGCAGAATATCAAGAAAGGGGAATTTTCGGTTGGCAGGGGACTCAACGTGGGCCCTGGCAGGTGGTAACCTCTCTCTCTGAAACTTTCTTTGGGAGGGGCTTTCAAGAAGTTGTTTCCGATGAGCCCCTGAAATTGAATCAATGGAATTTTGTGGCTGGGGTGTTTGGAGAAGACCAGATGACCTTATTTATTAATGGAGAGGAAACATCACAGAAAGTGAGATACGGAGGAAAATTTTCAAGGGAAAAGGTGGAGTTTGCTGAAATCGGAAGATATTACCGAGGACTCTCAATCTATCAGGACAAAGTTTGGAAAAGCTATGCTTTTTCCGGGATTTTAGATGAATTTCGGATTTCTCAGGTTGCCAGGTCCTTGGCCTGGCTGGAAACTTCTTTTCAAAATCAAAAAGACCCTCCAGGTTTCATTAAAGTGGACGAAGAAGAGTTATATTAATCATGATTTTACCCATCAAAAAATACCCAGACCCCTTTTTGAAGCTGAAAGCAGAAAGAGTTAAAGAAATAGGAGATGAAGAAAGAGAATTGATAAAGAATATGCTCCAGACCATGTACCGCAATAAGGGAGTTGGCTTGGCGGCTAACCAGGTAGGGATTTTGAAAAGAATCATTGTGGTTGATGTTGGCAAAGGTCCCCAGGTTTTTATCAATCCAGAGATTTTAGAAAGAAAAGGAGGCAAAGAAATTTCAGAGGAAGGATGTTTGAGTGTGTCCGGAGTTTTTTTAAAGATTAAAAGATGGAAAGAAATAAAAGTCAGAGCCAAAGATGAAAGAAGTCAGGAGTTTGAGCTCCAAGCCAGCGGTCTTCCATCCTTTTGCTTACAGCAAGAAATAGACCACTTGAATGGCTTGTCAATTTTGGATAGAATGAGTTTCTGGCAAAAATTATGGCAAAAAATAAAAAAATAATTTACCTTGATTATGCGGCTACCACCCCGATTGATTCCAAGGTACTGAAGGAAATACTGCCATATTTGAAACAAGAATATGGCAACCCCTCCTCAATTTACAATTACGGTCAAAAAGCCCAAGAAGCAATTGATAAAGCTCGCGGAAACGTGGGGGATTTCTTAAATTGTTCTCCTTCAGAAATTATTTTTACCGGGTCAGCCACTGAAGCAAATAATTTAGCTATCTTTGGCACGGTTCGTGCCTGGCAAAAAAGGGGAAAGAAGCCTCATATTATTATTTCTCAAATTGAGCATCACGCCGTACTTGAACCCTGTAAAACATTGGAAAAGGAGGGAGTGGAGGTTAGTTACTTGCCGGTAAACAAAGAGGGGCTAATTAGCGTTTCTGACCTCAAGGGAGCCATTAAAGAGAATACGGTTCTGGTCTCAATAATGTATGCCAACAATGAAATTGGCACTATCCAGCCCATTGCTGAAATCGGCAAACTGCTCAAAAAATTCAAGATTCTTTTCCACACCGACGCTGTCCAGGCAGTAAATTATCTCAACTGCGATGTTCAAAAGTTAGGAGTTGATTTATTTACTATTTCGGGCCACAAGATTTACGGACCCAAGGGGATTGGTGCTTTATATGTTAAGAAAGGGACGGAAATTCTACCGATAATTTATGGCGGAGGACAGGAAGAAGGGATAAGGTCGGGAACAGAGAATGTGGCTGGAATTGTCGGCCTGGGAGCAGCGCTTGTCGAAGTCAAACTTCGACAAGCTGAAGTCAAGGATTTGGAAAAGTTGAGAAACGAGTTAATTGACGGAATTTTAAAAAATATCCCTGATGTAAAATTAAATGGTTCGCAGGAACATCGGCTTCCCAACAACACCAACTTTACCGTTCGGGGAGCCGAAGGGGAGAGCATGGTTATTGCTTTGGATGGAGAAGGAATTGCCGCTTCAACCGGTTCGGCTTGTTCTTCAAGGAGTTTAGAACCCTCCCATGTCCTCTTAGCTTTGGGATTAAGTAAAGAAGAAGCCCATTGCTCTTTAAGATTAACCTTAGGAAGATACACCACCGAAGATGAAATAAACCAGGTTTTAAAAGTTTTGCCATCAATTGTCAATCGGCTCCGGCAAATATCTGGTATTAAATAGAAAATTATCTATGACATTTAAATATTCAAAAAAAGTAATTGAGCATTTTTTACACCCCAAGCATTGGGGCAAGATTAAAAACCCCGACAGCATTGGCGATACCTTAAATTTACGCTGTGGCGATATAATGAAAATTTATATTAAAGTGGGCAAAAAGAAAAAGAAAGAATATATTGAAAAAATTTCCTTTGAAACTCTTGGTTGCGGAGCCGCCATTGCTACCTCTGATATGATTTGCGATTTAGCCAAAGGCAAAACCATAAAAGAAGCCAAAAAAATTAGCTTCAAAGACATTGCTGGTGAATTAGGTTCGCTGCCTGTTCAAAAAATCCACTGTGCTCGTTTAGCCGAAACCGCTCTGAAAATGGCTATCAAGGAATATGAGAGAAAAAAGAAAAAGTAAGGTAATAGTGGCGATGTCGGGAGGTCTTGATTCTTCGGTAGCGGCAGCCCTTCTTAAGAGGGCTGGCTTTGATTTGAAAGGAGTTTTTATGAAACTTTATCCTTCTCCCGGGGGTTTTGAAAAGAGAGCCCGCAAAGTTGCTGGTATTTTAAACATTCCTTTTTATGTTTTAAATTTTGAGAAGGAATTCAAAAAGAGAGTGGTTGACTATTTTCTGAGAGAATACAAAAGAGGCAGAACTCCCAATCCTTGTGTTGTTTGCAACAAACAAATTAAGTTCGGACTTTTGTTGGAAAAAGCTCTGGGATTAAAGAGAGATTTTGTGGCTACGGGACACTACGCCCGGTTGCGCCGGGAATTTTCAAAATATAAGTTGTTGAGGGGAAAAGATAAAACTAAGGACCAGTCATATTTTTTGTGGCAGTTGAATCAGAAGCAATTGAAACATATTTTGTTTCCAATCGGGGATTATACTAAAAAGCAAGCCAGAACCTTGGCAAAGAAGTTTAAGTTACCTGTTTTAGATGTACCAGAATCCCAGGAAATTTGTTTTATCAGAACGACCGTCAATGATTTTCTTTCACGTTATCTCAAACCAAAACCAGGTAAGATTATTGATAGTCAAGGAGAAATAATAGGGGAGCACCAAGGCCTGTTTTTTTATACCATTGGTCAAAGAAAGGGCATAGAACTTCCGGGAGGGCCTTTTTATGTGGTCAAAAAAGATTTTAAAAGAAACGCTTTAATGGTTACTCCTTTTTCTAATGATAAAGTTCTTTTCAGTAAAAGTTTAATGGCGGAAAATGTTAATTGGTTCTCTGGCAAACAACCAAAACTTCCCTTAAGGGTAAAAGCTCAAATTAGATATGGTCATGGGGCGGTTGCAGCAACCATAACTAAAAAGCTGAAGGGTGGACGCCACCCACCCTCCACCCAGATAGAGTTAGTATTCGGGAGACCTCAAAGAGCTGTCACCCCCGGCCAGTCAATAGTTTTTTACCAGGACCAAGAGGTTTTGGGCGGGGGAATAATCTGTTAAATTTATCGGATTATCATGATACTTATTTTAACTGACGAAAATTTTGAGAAAGAAATTAAAAAAGCTGATAAACCGGTTTTGGTTGATTTTTGGTCAACCTGGTGTGAACCTTGCGCTATATTGTCGCCGATTTTGGAAAGGTTAGCCGAGGAATACAAGGATAAAATTACTTTTGCTAAAGTGAATTTAGACGCTGCCTCAATAACTGCTCAGAAATTTGGAATTAACAGAATTCCAACCGTTGTTTTGTTCAAAGACGGGAAACCGGTTAGTGGTTTTGTCGGAGTGAGACCGGAGCCCGTCATAAGAGAATGGTTGGGAAAAATGCTGGGAGAGTTGGTAAGAGGTGGAGGAAAAGAAGAAATTAAAGAGATAATCAAAGAATACGAAGAACATGGAAGAAAGAATAAGTGGAGATTAAATCCAAACAAGGAAGTGGTAGAGAGATTAATCAGAGGAATGTTGGAAAGAGAGAAGCGATTTGGAAAAAGATACTGTGTTTGCAGAAGAATTACCGGAAACCCAGAAGAAGATGAAAAAATTGTTTGTCCCTGTGTTTATGCCCCAAAAGAAATTCAAGAGCAAGGTCGGTGCTATTGTGGTTTATTTTTAGAATTATATTAAGATAGAAAGAGAAATGAGGAAGATTTTCTGGATATTATTAATAGTTATTTTTTTAAGCTTTTTAATAAAAGCTGATTTTAGTTTAGCTCAACAAAATAAGGTTGAGATTAATTTCTTTTACAGTGTCATTTGTCCTCATTGTGCCCAAGAGAAAGAGTTTTTGGAAGAACTAAAAACAGAATATCCGGAGATTGAAATAAATCAGTACGAAGTTACTCAATATCCAGAGAATCAGGAACTTTTAAAAAAGTTTTACAGAGAGCATAAAGTATTAGAAAAAGATAAGGGATGGATTCCAATAACTTTCACCCCGGAAAAATATTTCATTGGCTTTAATGAACAAGTTGCCAGAAATATTGAAAGTTGCTTGAGAGAATGTTTGTTGGAGGAAGATGAAGAAGCCCCTCATATAATTAAAATCCCTGTTTTCGGTGAAATTGATCTTTCCAAATTATCTTTGCCTGCTTTAACCATAATTTTGGGAGCTTTGGATGGGTTGAATCCTTGTGCCATGTGGGTTCTCTTTTTCTTGATTGCTCTTTTATTGAACACTCGTTCTCGAAAAAGAATGTGGTTGATTGGAGGAATTTTTATTCTATCTTCTGGAATTATTTACTTTTTAATTTTAAGTGCTTGGTTAAATCTGTTTTTAGCAATAGGTTATGTTAACTTAACCAGAATTTTGATCGGAGGTTTTGCTTTGGGGATGGGAATTTGGCAGATTAGAAATTTTCTTAGCTATCATCCAGGAGTTTGTAAGGTGTTAGGGATGAAATCAAAACTTCACCTAAAGATGAAAAACCGAGCTGAGAAAATTGTTAATTCTCCCTTTACTTGGGGGATGATAGTAGGTTTGATTGGTTTGGCTCTGGCTGTAAATTTGGTTGAGTTTTTCTGTTCGGCCGGCTTACCGGCTATTTATACCCGGATTTTAGCTCTTAATCCTTTAACTAGTTTGAGTCATTACAGTTATCTTATTCTTTATTCGTTTGTTTTTATGCTGGACGATTTAATTATCTTTTCGGTGGCAGCTATTACTTTAAGTAAGATTGCCCTGACTGAAAAATATAATTACTGGGCCACTTTAATTGGAGGATTATTGATACTTATTTTAGGAATATTACTTATCTTTAAACCGGAGCTTTTAATGTTCGGCTAAAACTATGAAATATGAATATGTTATCTGCCATTATGCAGAAATTGGATTGAAGGGGAAGAATAGGAAGTTTTTTGAAGAAAAGTTGGTGGAGAATATTAAAAAAGCTTTGCCTGGAAATTCTTTTCAAAGAGTTAGAAGGATTTCCGGGAGAATTTTAATTGAATTAATAGAAGAGAAGGTAAATGAAACTCAGATTAAAAACTCTTTAAAAGATGTTTTTGGAATAGCCCATTTTTCCTTTGCTGTAGGCTGTGAGCAGAAGATTGAATCAATAAAGGAAAAAGCAGCTGAAATTCTTAAAGATAAAAAATTTAAAAGTTTCCGCATTGAAACTCAACGAGGGAAAAAAGATTTTCCTTTGGATTCCCAGCAAATCAATGAGAGGGTTGGCGAGTATGTATTAAGAAAACTTAAAACCCGGAACCCAAAACTTAAAGTGAATTTGAAAAAACCTAAGATAACTTGTTTTATTGAGATAGTTGAAAAATACGCTTTTTTGTATCTAAGAAAAATTCCGGGTCCCGGAGGCCTGCCGGTTAGCGTAAGCGGGAAGGCAATTTCTTTATTGTCGGGAGGAATTGATTCGCCGGTGGCAAGTTTTTATGGACAGAGGCGAGGAATTGAAATAATCTTTTTACATTTTACCAGTTTCCCTTTTACTAAACAAAGTTCGGTGGAAAAAGTTAAAAAGATTGTTGAGATTTTAAATAGGTTTCAGTTTCAAGCAAAACTCTATTTAGTTCCTTTTACGGAAATTCAAAAAGAAATTTTATTAAAAACGAAAGCCAAATTAAGAGTTATTTTGTACCGGAGGTTTATGTTCAGAATTGCCGAAGTTTTAGCTGAAAAAGTCAGAGCCAGGGCTCTCATTACCGGGGAGAGCGTGGGACAGGTTGCTTCTCAGACCCTAGAGAATATCGGAGCAATTGAAGAGGCAGTAAAATTGCCGGTTTTAAGGCCATTGATTGGACTTGATAAAAAAGATATAATAAATGAAGCAGGAGAGATTGGCACTTTTGATGTTTCTATTTTGCCAGGGGAGGATTGCTGTTCTCGCTTTTTGCCCAAACACCCAGAGACCAGGGCAAATTTAGCAGAGGTTAAAAGAGAAGAGAATAAACTCAATATTGGAAAACTTATTGAAGAAGCCATAAAAAAGACAAAGGTCGTGAGAATCATAAATCATAAATCATAAATCGTGAATCATCGATATGTTTGAAGACCTAAAGGGGAAAGTCGCTATTATCACCGGAGCTCGCAGGGGTATGGGCAGAACCCATGCCTTGAAGTTGGCTCAAGAGGGAGTGAAAGTGGTGGTTTCTGATGTTTCTCAAGAAGATTGCCAGAAAGTGGTTGACGAAATTGAAAAAGAGGGTGGAGAGGGATTAGCTTTGAAATGTGATGTTGCCAAAAAAGAAGAGGTTGATAAAATGTTTGTCCGGGTCGTCAAGAAATTCGGTAAAGTTGATATCTTAGTCAATAATGCTGGAATTGCTCAATTTAAACCTTTTTTGGAATTAACCGAAGAAGAATGGGACAGAACTTTAGACATAAATCTTAAGGGATACTTTTTGTGCGCCCAAGCCGCCGCCAAAGAGATGGCTAAACAAAAATCGGGAGTGATAGTTAACATTGCTTCGGTGGCCATGGGTCAGCAGGGTGTTGGATTTCCTAATTTAGCCCATTATTGTGCTTCCAAGGGAGGGATTACAGCGATGACTGAGGTCTTGGCTTTGGAATTAGCTCCTCTTGGCATAAGGGTTAACGTTGTTGCTCCGGGAATGATTGAAACTCCAATGATTGACCCAATCAAGCAAGACTCCAAGGCGATGGAGGGATTAATGGCTCGGGTTCCCCTCAAAAGAGTCGGCAAACCGGAAGAGGTTTCCAGTCTGGTTTTATTTTTAGCTTCTGATGCTTCATCTTACATGACAGGCTCAGCTGTAGTAATTGACGGCGGTTGGCTGGCCGGATAATGGGATGCCCAAAAAATTTACCAAAAATTCAAATTTAGCTGAAATTTTAAAATCCAAGGACAGAGAGAAAATTTTAGCAAAATATAATTTGCCATGCTTGACTTGTCCGATGGCGAAATTTGAAATTCAAAATTTAAAGATCGGTCAAGTTTGTAAAATGTACGGAATTGATACTGAGAAATTGCTCAGGGAACTAAACAGAAAATAACTTCATAATCAAAAAGAGAACATGAAAAAACAAATTCCTCCTCTATGGGGGATACTTATTGTCGTTGTCTTTTCCTCTTTGATTATTCTTTACCTGGTGGGCTTGATGGCTTCTTTCTCATAAGGAACATTGACAAATTTTTTAGATATGGTAAGGTTAGTTTAATAAGATAAAAAATATTCTTTGATAATTTTAAAAGGAATGAAATGAGATAATTCAGGACGAGAAAAAAATAAGATTAATTAGAAAAGGAGGTATAGGAGATGAAGAAAAGATTGATAGTAGTAATGTTGATGGCGGGCTTATTTTTGGCAGCAAGTCCAGCATTATGGGGAGCAGGAAAATGGTACACAGAGATAGGGATTGGAGGGCATAATCTTTCTTTGGCCGGACCAAATGGGTTAATCAAAAGTTTCAATGACTGGCTCGGAGATACCTGCGGGATAACTGGGTTTGAAGCAGAAGAGATACCAGAAAGTACTACCCTTTACTCTCTTAGTACGGGAGTAGAATTCCCGAATGGGCTGAAAGTGGGAGTCAACCTTGGCTATCGAGCAGGAAAAGAAAGCTACAGAGAGAAATTAATGACCGTTGGTGTTGAAGGAACTGAGAAACTGGTCAGAGTTAAGACATATTCCTTTAACGGAGGGGTATCTGGAGACTTGTCGCTTTATTACAGGTTTGTTTCTTCTAAGTCAGGGCTGGTTCCCTATATTGGAACTGGACTGGGATGGTATGCGACGGTGCTCTTTGGCGAATACTTAGTTGAAGAGTACACTCCGGCATTGAATAGATCTTTCTCTGGAAGCTTCTCAGCATCAGGTCTCGCTTTGGGACATGTGATAATGATAGGAATTGAGTCCTCGGGGGAGAAAAGCAGAGTTAGATTGGAGGCGAAGTATCATCAAGTTGGGTCAGTTGAAGGTAAATTCGGACATCTAGAGAACAACGGATTCGCTACCTCACCCTTTAAACCAGGTCCGTTTAACGTCAACACAAGTGGGTGGACGATAGGTGGCGGGATAATCTTTAATCTCTAGAAGGCGAAGATTTGCAAGTTTTAAATGCCCATTGGTGCAGTACGAATACTGCGCCAATGGGTCTTTTTTATTTGACATACATATTTGCTATAATATTATAAGTGCTTTTAATAAACCTATGAAAAAAAATATCTCATCCATTATAGGCATAGTCATAATCTTGGCAATTTCAATCCCGATTATTCTTTATCTTATTGGATTGATACCTCCTTTTTGGGCGGGTGAAGCTCCGGTTGTGCCCGAACTTTCAGAAGAAGAGAAATGCCAACTAATTGAAAATCAAGAAGAAAGAGACATTTGTTATGTAAAATTAGCTATTAAAACAAACGACACCCTAATTTGTGATAAAATCAATAATACTATAAATAAAGACCAATGCCATGCTGTTGTTGCTATGACTCTGAATGATTCCTTGCTCTGCGAAAAAATTTCAGAAAAAGAGATATTAGATATATGTAATGCTGTTACTTTGAGAGATGTTAGTTTATGCGACAAGATTGTAGACAATGCGTTGAAGAGCACCTGTTATATGGGCTTAGCTTTTTTTTCTGAAGATCCTTCGGTCTGTAGTAAATTTTCTGAAGATAATCCTTCAATCATCTGTAATGCTCTTGCTTCAAAAAACCCTCTATTATGTGAGGATTTAGAAGAAAAAGATGGGTGTTATTTAACCATTGCCCCGATGCTAAAAGATATTTCCGTATGCGACAATATTACCGATGAAGGACATAAAGAACAGTGCCGTTTATTAGTTAAAGAATGGCAAAATGGAAAATAAGAAATTAATTCTCATAATCGTAATATTCACAGCAATTTTTCTTGCGAGTTTTTTATTTGAGGCAAGACCTGTAAATGCAGGAGGTGTTTGTCTGGATTCTCCAAGCGGATGGTGTTGTTCAATTTCAGGGTCTCTTGGGAGATGGTATGCTTGCACTGATAATTGGTGCAACCCGCCTGGTTGCACGTATTCTTGTTCTGGGAATGATCGTATAGGTCATTGTTACGCTCAAGCCTGGTGGTTTTTTTGTTGGGACTTCAATTGTTCCAGAACGGTTGATCACTGTGGTTCTGATGGCTGGACAGGTGAATACAGATGTTCAGGTGATTGGAGGCAAAGAAAATATGTGAGTAGAGGCTGTTCAGGAAACAATTGTTACGAAACACCTGACTGGAGAAATGAGCATTATTGTCCTGATGGCTGGTACGGAGTTCCGGCCGAAGGCCCGATTGGGGAATATGTCTGTGAAGGGGGCTGGTTAAAAGAGAAGTACGTAGATTGGTGGTGTCAGGGAGCGGGCGAATGCAAATGGAGCTCATATTTTCAAAACAAAGAATACTGTGATGACGATTATTGCGACTCCTGGCAGTATTATTGTAAAAACAGCAGCACCAGATGCAGAAAAAAAACCTGTCACGATGAAAAATGCTCAACCAGCGGCTATTGCTATTGGAATGATTACACCGACGGCCCCTATTGCGACAGCTGCGGCACCGACACCTCCTGCTCATATACCTCCTGTTCAGACGACAATACCCGACAAGGAACCTGGAAAGATTATTATTGCTCGGGAACCTCTTGTGGCGTCTCCACTAAAACCTGCTACAGCGACTGTTCTTATCCCCAATGTTGTTTAAATGGCAGTTGTAAATCAGCCGGAACCTGCAACGGAAGTAAAATATGCTCCGGGAGCAGCTGGATAAACCATTGCGGAGACGGTGCCTGCAACTGTGGCGAAACAGTGTCTACCTGTCCCAGTGATTGCGATACTTCTCCTCCGACCATTACCTTCAATCCCACCTCCCGTTCCTGGTCCAACACCAGCGCCAACGTTATTGTTACCGCTTCTGACCCTTCGGGAATCTCTGTCACCTACTACTGCTGGACCACTGGCAGCAGTTGTTCACCAAGCGCTTCCTTTAGCAACGGAGCCACCCTGACGCAATCCTCTAATGGCAGCTGGAATCTCTGCATCAAAGCCAGAGATAATGCTAACAATGAAACCACTAACTGCTCCGGGCGATACCAGATAGATAAAACTATCCCCACTGTCACCTCCTTTAAGGTTGACGGACATACCTCTGACTTCACTGTCATTAATGACACCAGTTTCACCATCAGTTGGGCAATCTCTGACAGCGGCGGTTCCAACCTTTCCCGGGTGGAAGTCTGGCGTAAGACAGATGGTGGGAGTTGGACAAAAGTCCATACAGAAGACGCTGCTGGCAGTTCCAGCTCCGGTTCTTGGGCTAACTCAGTTTCTTGCGGACACACTTATCAATATGGTCTCCATGTGCTTGATGTGGCTGGCAACATGGGTCTGGAGCCCTCAACTATTACTGGTACCAATGATTGTTGCACTCCCATCCCCCACGCTGATTATAAATGTTACAACAATGATGTTTATTGGTATGATTCCTGCGGCAACCTGGAGGAGCTCAAGCAGGACTGCCAGGTAAGTTGTTTTTCAATCCGTAATCCTCCGTCAAATTTGAGCTGTGAAAAGAAAACTTATATCTGTCCATCCGGGGAAAAGGCGTGTGGTTATCCATTACAAACATGCGGCTATGAGGCCTCCGGACTTATTTGTGAGTGTAATGAGGACGAGGGAACAAAAACAAAAATTTGTGATGGAGCAGGAGGTTGTAATGTTATATCACCAGTGTGTGATACGATTTGTGGCGCTGGCGCTGAATGTCAAGGTCTTGAGTCAGGAGATGCTTACCCTGGAGACCCTTTCAGGAAATGCTGTAAAGGGCAAGCAGGTTTGCCCAAATGGAGAGAGGTAGTGCCCTATTAATAAGTTTTGACCTCTAATGATGATAAAGCAGGGGAAGTTTCTTTGGCTAATTCTCGCCCTTTTATTTCTAACCAATATCTTTGTCTGGCAGAAAACTTTTGACTTGACCAATCCCAAACTGGAGGTGGTCTTTTTTGATGTTGGCCAGGGAGATGCTATTTTCATTGAATGTCCCTTCTTACCGCATAGAATTTGAGGAGGTAATAAGGGTTAAGGATTAAAAATTCAATAAAAGCATAAATAAAAGAAACCAGCGATAGACCTTTGGTTGACTATTCCTCATGCAACAATATCGGAGGAGGTTAGCGTGTACTTTCCAATTTACTTTTTAATAGATGTATGATATAACTTAAAGATGAATGAGTTATATATTATTTTTGAGGGTAGTATTGATTTAGATTCTGCTAAAAAATTATATAATTCTCTTTCATCTGTCGACCCTCAAAAACATAAGAGAATAAACTTAATTTTTTCTTCTAGTGGTGGTAATATATATTTAGGATTTTTCTTGGCAAATGTAATCCAAAATTTTAAAATTCCTATAAGGATTCACGCAAATAATCGTATAGATTCTATTGCCAATATCATTTATTTGTCTGCTAAAGAAAGGACTGCAGAGGCATATGCAAGATTCTATTTACACGGAGCATCTGCCACTATTATAGAGGGATACAAAAAAGACTTTGAAGAAGGGGTTAATTCACTAAAAGTTGAAAATGAACGCATAGCTCAATATATAGCCGACAACACAGGCCTTTCTATTGATGATGTCTCCAAAATTATGGAAGGAAGAGGTAGCAAATCTGCACAAGAGGCATTAGGATATGGTATAGTTAAATCAATTGGGCATTTAGAAATTCCACCACATCTAACAGATAGAATAGAAATTCCCTATATAGTAGTTAAAAATGAAAAAAATAAGAATGCTTAAAGAAGAACTAAAAGAATATATCATAAAAGAACTTGAACAAATGGGGTGTAGAAATATTGAGTTTTCAAATGGAGAAGACAATCTTGCAATTGTATTTTTTGATTGTGATAATCTAATTAGTTTTAGGAAAGAAATACCAGACTGGGAAAATTCTGGTATTCAACTTAACACAGAAAGCGAAGAGGTAGAAGAGAAGGGAAGAGGAAGAAAATATAAAATCGAGTTTAAAAAAATATCCACCAATCCTGCATCCTAAGTTATTTTTATAATTAATTAAAATAAAAAATTGCCCAGCAGATGGGCTTTTTTCTCTTGATTTTGTTTTAAGGTAGAGCTATCTTGAAAGTAGATAAATCAATTTCTTAAAAAGCATAAGACGAAATAATTATGAGTTGGAATAATTTGTCAAAAATCCCTAATTTCCTGCTTGGGGTATGGTACAAAAGAGAGTGGCGGATGACATTGCTATTGTTATTATTGGCTTTCGTGCTTTTTCTTTTTCAAATAGAGAAGTACTGGAACATTCTAAATGTAAATAAGGAAGTCGGATTGATGCTCCTTCCGTTTCTCATCGCCTTTACTGCGGTGGTGTGGAAAGCAGACAAGAAAGGGATAATCATTGCTTCCCTAGGCATTGTTTTTCTTGTTTTGTTTTTCTTCATCCAAGAATTTGATAAAAACAATAAAAAATTTGACGATTTTAAATTTGTTAATACCTATAACTGTATAACAACGGAAGGTTACAGTAAAGGTATATCATCCGGAAAATATCCAGTAACATATCTTGACTCAACTTTTTACAAAGAAAATTTCAGTTTCATCAGATTAAAATTTGGGGACCCAATCGCTAAAACTGTTTTTGGTCTTATATCTAATATAAATTATGTTAATTCGTTTATAAGTACTCTTGAAGCGGCTAATAGAAGTGGTCTAGTTGAGGTCAACAAAGGAGAAACCAGAAGTTGGCTACAAGAAGCGGCTAATGATATAAAAGATGTTATTTGTAATCTTCCACAATTACCACCACCAAAAACTGATTAAGTTATAAAAAAACTGAAAAAGATTTTAAGAAATAAATCTATGAAAAACAATAAAAATATCATTATAATTTTACTTGTGATATTGCTTGGTATATCAGTATATTTCAATTTTTCATTGAATAATAATCGCTTGAGTGTAGCGGATGAAACACTAAAATGTATTGAGTTATGGGAAAAGAAAAAAGATAGGTTGTTTGGCTACGAAATCGGAAATTATAGAGTAATTTGGAATAAAAATTTAAATACTTGTTTAGCTGGTAATATTTATGATGAGTATATGAATACTGGCGAGGGTGATGAATATTTTATATTTGTTATTGATTTAATAACCGATGAAGTTCTTTTATCTTATTTAACACACGGTGATGAAATGGAAGATAACGGGTTAACTTGGGAAAATGCTATTAAACAATACGAAAATTTTGGATTAAGGGTATTTTAGAATGAAAAACTATGAAAGAAAAAATTAAGAAAAATAAACCAAAATGTTTGAAATAAAAAAATCAGAGAAACAAAGACAAAGCAAAAATGAAATTATTTAAATCAAAAGAAAAAAAGGCGAGAGGAGAATCACCACAAACCACATCTTTAAGCGACCAAGAAAGACGAAAAATTGAAGAAGAAGCAAAGCTAAGAGCAAAATTAAGAGAAAAGGAAGAAAAACGGAAGCAATCAAAAAAAGCTGTAGGTTGCTTAGTGGTTTTTTTGGTTATTTTTATCTTCATTATTGTTCTTATCGCCATTTCCGGTGATAGTAGAAATTCATCACCAACCACCCAACCCGCCACTCGTTCCCAAACTCTCGGAGTAGGTGAAGATGGTATCGTTAATAATAATTCTGATAAAAATGACACTTCTGGGATTGCCATTTTAGCTGTAAGTGAATTTTACTTTGACGAATTCACCCAGCTTTCAATAGCAAGAGATGAGATTGGGTTTCGTAAAATGGTTAGCGAAGGAAAACTTTTTACTGTTAAAAACGGAACAGCAGTAAAGGTAATTGATTTAAAGTTTCTGGGCAAGACGAAGGTGAGGATTCTTGAAGGAGATTATCTTGGTGAATCAGGGTGGATTGCCTCTGAATTTGTTTTGCCAAAATAAAGAAAAAGAAGATTTGTATTAAAACCAGTGGTCAAGTCAAAAACCCACCATCTTAAAATTGGATGGAAGAAATATGAAATTGAATTGTAAATGATAAAGCAGGGGAAGTTTCTTTGGCTGATTCTCGCCCTTTTATTTCTAACCAATATCTTTGTCTGGCAGAAAACTTTTGACTTGACCAACCCCAAACTGGAGGTGGTCTTTTTTGATGTTGGCCAGGGAGACGCTATCTTTATTGAAACGCCCCAAGGACATCAAATTCTCATTGACGGGGGGCCAAACAAGAAAATTTTGGAGAAATTATCAGAAGAAATGCCTTTCTGGGACAATTCATTGGATTTGGTAATTCTAACTCATCCTGAAAAAGACCATGTCGGAGGCCTTAATTATGTTTTAAGGAGATATAAAGTGGAAAATATTTTATGGACCGGAGTTCTACGGGATACTAAAACCTTTGAATATTGGCAGGAAAATTTAGCCAATGAAAAAGCAAATGAAATAATAGCTGAAGAGGGGCAGAGAATTAAAGCAGGCGAGGTGCAAATTTCTATTTTCTACCCCCTTGAGAATTTGGCTAAGAAAGAGTATAAGAACAGCAACGATACTTCAATAATTGCCCGATTAATCTTTGAGAAAAACTCTTTTCTTTTTGCCGGTGATGCAACGAAAAAAACGGAAAAAGAACTTTTAGCTCAGGAATTTAATCTTAATTCCGATGTATTAAAAGTTGGCCATCACGGCAGCAAAACCTCAAGTTCTGGAGAATTTTTAGAAAACGTTTCACCTAAGATTGCCGTAATTTCTTGCGGCAGAAACAATCCTTATGGCCATCCGCACGAACAGGTCTTGCGAAATCTTGAGAATCTTGCTATAAAGGTGCTAAGAACCGACCAACACGGTGATATTAAAATAATTAGCGACGGCAAAAGCATAAAGTTCTATGGAGGACATCCAATTTCCAATTTTTAAAACAAAAATTAAAGGCGTTTCTCAAAAATTTGATTTAACTGATTTTAATCAAAGAAAGGCCTATTTTGAGTTGAAGGCAGGGCGGGAAATTAACAAGTTAAGGGAATATTTAAAAGAGAACAGTTTCATTGCCTATCTTTTAGGTAAAAAGAATTCTGGCAAGGGCACTTATGCTAAGATGTTCCAGGAGGTGGTAGACAAAGCTCGAGTGGAGCATTTTTCCATTGGCGATATGGTCAGAAAACTTGATGAGGTTGTCCGAAACAAGAAGAGAAGAAAAGAGTTGATTTCTTTCTTGGAAAAAAATTACCGCGGCTATTCATCTCTCCGAGATATAATTTCTGCCCTGGAAAAAAGAAGCACCAAAACTCTTCTGTCCTCCGAATTGATTTTAGCTTTGGTGAAAATGGAGATAGCCAAAAAGAGTAAAAAAGCCCTTTTTATTGATGGTTTTCCCAGGGACTTGGACCAGATTTCTTATTCCCTGTTCTTCCGCGACCTGGTTGGCTACCGGGATGACCCTGATATTTTTGTGCTGATTGACGTTCCAAAAGCCGTCATTGATGAGAGAATGAAATGTAGAAGGGTTTGTCCTCTCTGTCAGACCTCAAGAAACCTTAAAGTACTTGCTACAAAAAAAGTAGAATATGACCAAAGGGAGAAAAAATTCCATCTTATCTGCGACAATTCAGAATGCCGGGGGACGAGGATGGTCAGCAAAGAGGGCGATGAATTTGGCATAGAGCCAATTAAGGAGAGATTAGAAATAGATGAACAATTAATAAAAAAAGCTTTTTCTCTTTATGGTATCCCCAAAATTCTTTTAAGAAATGCTATTCCGGTAAAGAAAGCAAAAGAATTTCTTGACGACTATGAGATTACCCCGGAATACAGCTATCAGTGGTCAGAGAAAGAGAGAAAAGTGAAAATAATTGAAAAGCCATGGCAAATTCTTGATGACCAAAGGATTCCTTCCTATAGCTTGCTGGCTCCACCGGTAGTCGTTTCTTTGATTAAACAAATGGTAAAGGTGCTGGGGCTTTAAGGTTGACAAGTCTGTTTGGGAAGTGATACAATGAAAGTAGCCCTGTCCCTTCCGTTTAGATTTCCGGACAAAGATTCTAAATTGGGAGTTCAAAATCTGTTAAATCATTTACTGGTTTAACGTGAGAGCACCCACCTGCAATTTTTCCGACAAATCTTGGGAAGAGCTGGGGCTTTTTTTATGGGACGATAATTGTGGAAAAAACCTCATCTGCCACTATTGAAATTATTTTGGTCCCGAGTTAGGATTGAGTAATATTTAATATTTATGGTTAAGCCACATTTCCAAAAAGTTAAAAAAAGAGACGGCAGGATTGTTGACTTTGACCAAGAGAAGATTACCGAAGCTGTTTTTAAAGCTTTAACTGCTACCGGGCAGGGGGATGGCAAAAAGTCAAAGAAGGTTTCTGACAGAGTCCTCAAGTTGTTAAATCGAAGATTCAAGAAGGAAGAGATTCCCACGGTTGAACAAATCCAAGATATTGTTGAAGAGGTTTTAATTTTAGAGGACTTGGTTGAAACTGCCAAGTCCTATATTTTATATAGAGAGCAGAGAAGAAAGATAAGAGAGGCGGTTTTGGTCGTTGATGAATCAACCGAGACGGTTGATAGATACCTTCGAGACCTTGACTGGCAAGTTCACGAAAATGCCAACATGACTTATTCTTTACAGGGATTGAATCAGTATGCCATTTCAGCAGTTGCTAAAAAATACTGGTTAAATAAAATCTATCCAAAAGAAATCAGAGAAGCTGCCGTTAATGAAGACTTTCATATTCATGATTTAGAGAGTATCAGTACCTACTGTTGTGGGTGGGACCTTTACGATTTGTTATTGCGAGGGTTTAGGGGAGTGATAGGAAAAATAGAGGCAAGACCGGCTAAACATTTTAGAACGGCTCTTGGTCAGTTGGTTAACTTCTTCTTTACACTTCAAGGCGAGTCGGCTGGCGCGCAAGCTGTTTCAAATCTCGATACTTTATTAGCTCCTTTTATAAGATACGATAATCTGAGTTATCAGCAGGCAAAACAGGCAATGCAAGAGTTTTTGTATAACTGTATGGTGCCAACTCGGGTAGGATTTCAAACACCATTTTTAAATGTTTCCATTGACATTAAACCGCCAGGATTTTTAGCCAAACAACCGGTGATTATCGGAGGCAAGCCCCAAAAAGAAATTTATGGCGAATTTCAGGAAGAAATGGATATGTTTAATCGGGCTTTTTATGAAGTATTAATGGAGGGTGACGCTAAGGGAAAACCGTTTACCTTTCCCATTCCTACGGTTTCTATTACCAAAGATTTTGATTGGGACAACCCGGCTTTAGACCCGATGTGGGAAGCCACGGCTAAATATGGCGTGAACTATTTTTCAAACTTTGTCCAATCAGATATGAAACCGGATGACTTTAGAAGCATGTGCTGTAGGTTGAGGCTCTCAAATAAGGAACTTTATAAAAGAGGAGGAGGACTCTTTGGTTCGCAGCCCCTAACCGGAAGTATTGGGGTGGTAACGATCAATATGTCCAGAATCGGTTATCTTTCTAAAACCAAAAAAGATTTCTTTAGAAGGTTAGCTGAGATGATGGATTTAGCCAAAGAGTCCCTGGAAATTAAAAGAAAGGCCTTAGATAACTTTATGGAAAAAGGCCTTTATCCTTACTCAAAATATTATTTGCAAGGAGTAGAGAAAATGAGGCACTCTTATTTTGGCAATCACTTTGCAACCATTGGTTTAATAGGAGTAAATGAAGCTCTTTTGAATTTTATTGACGAAGATATTGGTTCTCCACAGGGAAGAAGATTTGCCCTTGAGATTTTAGATTTTATGCGAGAAAGATTAATTAAGTATCAAGAGGAAACCGGAAACTTATACAATCTTGAAGCTACTCCCGGGGAAGGGACGAGTTATCGTCAGGCAAAAATTGATAAAGAAAAATATCCAGATATCATCACTGCTGGAACCAAAGAAACCCCGTATTATACGAATTCGACAATGCTTCCGGTCAACTATACCGATGATATTTTCGAGGCCTTAGAGATCCAGGACGACTTACAATGTAAGTATACTGGTGGCACGGTTTTACATCTCTTCTTGGGTGAGAGAATCTCTGATATTGCTACCGTTAAAAGATTGACCAAGAGAATCTTTGAGAAATTTCATTTACCTTACATTACTTTTACCCCGACTTTCTCAATTTGCCCGGTTCACGGTTATTTAACAGGGGAACATTGGACCTGTCCCAAATGCACCATTAAACAGCCCTGCGAGGTTTACTCAAGGATAGTGGGGTATCTCCGTCCGTTATCCCAATGGCATAAAGGGAAACAGCAAGAGTACCGAGAGAGAAAAGAATTTAAAATAAAATCTAATGTAAAATAATGAAAATTGGCGGTCTCCAAAAATTAACTTTAATTGATTTTCCCGGCAGAATATCTTGTACGGTTTTTTGTCTTGGCTGTTCTTTCCGCTGCCCTTTCTGCTACAACCCAGAGCTGGTTTTGCCCGAGAAAATGGAAAAACAGCCCCAGATTGCCGAGAGAGATTTTTTTGATTTTTTGAAAGAGAGAAAGGAACTTTTAGAGGGAGTTTGTGTTGGGGGCGGGGAGCCAACAGTGAACGAAGACTTACCGGCTTTTACGAAAAAAATAAAGAAACTGGGCTTTTTAGTGAAGCTTGACACCAATGGTTCTAATCCCAAAATGTTAAAAAAGCTGATTGATAAAAAATTGGTAGATTATGTAGCCATGGACATCAAAGCCCCCAAGGGAAGCTATCGAAAATTGACAGGGGGATTAATAGATATCAAAGACATTGAAAAGAGTATAGAGATTTTAAAACAAAATAAAATTGACCATGAGTTCCGAACCACGATAACCCCGACTCTCTTAGAAAAAGAGGATATTGTAAAAATTGCTAAGTGGCTCTCCCCGGCCAAAAAATACTTCTTACAAAATTTCCGGTCTGAAAAAACAATTGACCCGGAACTTGAGAAGATAAAACCTTATTCGGATGATTATTTATCCGAGTGCTGCCAAGCAGTTTCACCCTTTTTCGAAACTTGCCAAGTAAGATAACTTCCAGAGGTCGGGTCTCTGAAAACTCTCAAATTCAAAAACCACCTCGGAGAGAGGTGGTTTTCTTTCGGGGTGCCGAGAATTGAACTCGGGTCACAGGCTCCCCGAGCCTGCATAATACCATTATACTACACCCCGCAATTTGTTTAGGATTTAGAAATTCTCTTGATGCATTTGGTGCAAGCTAAGATTCGCTGTCCGGCAAATCTTTTGTATTTTTTGAGATTTATATTCAAAGGAATTCTAACCCATTGTAAATTGGGGTATTTTCTCCGCTTGGTGGTGGGGTTGTATTTTCCTCGGAGCTTTTTTCTTTGGCCAAAAACCCGAGACCCTTTTTTGCATATTGCACACTTTTTTGCCATAATAGTTATTATCATTTTCATTCTACTAAATCTTTTGAAATTTGCAAACTTTTATAGTATATTGAAGTTGCATGCTTATCCAAATTTTATTTTTAAATCCCATACTTTATTTAATGATAGCAGTTTCCATTCTGTTAGCCTTGACTGTTCATGAATATTCCCATGCCCAAATGGCTTATTTTTTGGGTGATTCCACTGCCAAAGATTTGGGTCGTTTGACTATAAATCCTCTCAAGCACTTAGATCCCTTTGGCACTTTTTTTCTGTTTCTCTTTGGTATTGGCTGGGGGAAACCAGTTCCTTTTAATTTCTTAAATTTACGTAACAAAAGATTTGGTCCAGCCCTGATTGCCATAGCCGGACCCGCCTCTAATTTTTCAATGGCTTTGATAGTTGGTTTCGTCTTGAGATTTTTTCCTCTTGTCAACCAAGGACTGATTTCTTTTCTTGTTATTTTCGTTTGGCTGAATGTTTTACTGGGGGTATTTAATCTAATGCCCGTTCCTCCCCTAGATGGCTCTCATATTCTTTTTTCAATTCTACCCGCTTCTTTGAATCGAATGAAGATGTCTCTTCTGGGAAGCAGTTTTATCTTGGTTTTTTTGGTAATTTTATTTATGCTCTATATTGGAATTCCCTTTATCTGCCGCCCCCTCTTTTATTTAATCACCGGAATGCCCTTCTCAATCTAATTATCCATTGACATTAAATTATTTTTCTGTTAAATTGTCATTTTATGCCAACTTTACATCAACTTATTAAGAAGCCAAGAAAGAAACAAAAAAAGGCCTCTAAAATGAAGGTCCTAACTTTTGGTTTCAATACTATCAAGAACCGACCTTCTTTTTACCCTTCTTCTTTTAAGAGGGGCATTTGCCTTAAGGTTTTTACGGTTACTCCCAAAAAACCCAATTCGGCGCTGAGAAAAGTGGCTAGAATCAGGTTAAGTAATGGGCGAGAAATTACTGCTTATATCCCCGGGGAGGGCCATAATTTACAGGAGCACTCCTTGGTTTTAATCAGGGGAGGAAGGGTTAAGGATTTGCCGGGAGTGAGATACCATATAGTAAGGGGAGTTTTGGATGCGGGAGGAGTTGAGGGAAGAAAGCAAAAGAGATCAAGATATGGGACAAAAAAAGGAAAGGCTAAGGAAAAAACCGAAGAAAAAACCGAAGAAAAAACCGAAGAGAAGACCGAAGAGAAACCTAAAGAATAAATATGTCCAAAAAATTTAAAGCACAACCCATCTTGCCAGACCCAGTTTATAACGATGTTTTGGTTACCAAATTTGTCAATCAGGTGATGAGAAAGGGAAAGAGAAGTCTGGCCAGAAAAATTGTCTATCAAGCATTAGACATCATAAAAAATCAGACAAAAAAAGAACCTTTAGAGGTTTTCAATCAAGGATTGAGAAACGCCTCCCCTTTATTGGAGGTTCGACCTCGAAGAATAGGGGGAGCTACCTATCAGGTGCCCAGAGAGGTGGGAGAGAAGAGAAGAATGAGCTTGGCTATGAGGTGGATTATTGGGGCAGCCAGGGCTAAGAAAGGCAAGGGGATGGCTCAAAATTTGGCTCAAGAGTTGCTTGAAGCTTCTCAAGAAAAAGGAGAGGCAGTTCGCAAAAAAATAAATATTCACCGCATGGCCCAAGCCAACAAAGCTTTTGCTTATTTGGCGAGGTAAGCGCTCGCTAACCGAACATTTTTTCAGCGCCCCCACCCTCCCACGCGCCATGCTGAAAAAATGTTGGCCAGCTCGCCCTTATTGGTATATTCGTAATGAATTCGTATTTCGTAACTATATGAGAGAATACTCTATAGAGAAAACAAGAGATATTGGAATTATTGCTCACATTGATGCAGGAAAAACAACCGTGACCGAACGGATTCTTTTTTATACCGGCATCAGCCATAAGCTCGGAGAGGTTCATGATGGTGAAGCCATTATGGATTGGATGGCTCAAGAGAGAGAAAGGGGGATTACCATAACCTCAGCTGCCACCACCTGTCATTGGCTGGACTATCGCATTAACATCATTGATACGCCGGGACACATTGATTTCACCGCTGAAGTTCAAAGGTCCTTAAGAGTGCTGGATGGAGCGGTGGTGGTTTTTGATGGAACGGCGGGAGTCGAGGCGCAATCAGAAACTGTTTGGCGTCAAGCGGATTTATACAATGTTCCCAGAATCTGCTTTTTGAACAAAATGGATAAAGTTGGAGCAGATTTTGAAAAAAGTTTAGAAAGTATTCATCAAAAACTCTCTCCCAAGGCGGTTCCCCTGCAAATTCCCATCGGGGAAGCCGATGAATTTGAAGGTATTGTTGACCTGATCCGCCAAAAAGCTTTATATTTTGAGGGTGATTTTGGCGAAAAGGTGGTTGTCAAAGAAATCCCTCAGGACTTGAAAGAAAAAGCGGAAGAGATACGGCAGAAAATGTTAGAGAAAATTGTTGCTGAAGACGAGGTTTTGTTGGAAAAATTCCTGGAGAAAAAAGAAATCTCTTCTGGAGAACTTCAGGAAGTCCTGAGAAAGGCAACTTTAGCCTATAAACTTATCCCTGTTTTTTGTGGGGCTTCTTTAAGAAACAAGGGGATTCAGCTCTTGCTTGATGGTGTTTGCTTCTATCTGCCAAGTCCCAAAGACCTTCCACCCGTTCAGGGTTCTGACCCCAAGACCGGTAAGAACATTTCAAGAAAACCTGAAGATTCAGAGCCATTTGCCGCTTTGGTTTTTAAGGTGGCTTCAGACCCCTTCGTGGGTAGCCTGAGCTATTTCCGGGTTTATTCGGGTCATTTGAAAAAGGGTTCTTATGTTTTCAATTCAGTAACTTTAGAAAAAGAAAGAATTGGTAGAATTTTGAGGATGCACGCTGCCTCGAGAAATGATTTAGACGAGTTGTTTGCCGGAGACATCGCCGCCACTGTTGGCTTAAAAAATACTACCACCGGCCACACTCTCTGTGATGCTGAAAGTCCAATTTTGCTGGAGAAGATTAGTTTTCCAGAACCCGTCATTTCCATCCGAATCACTCCAGAAACCAAAGATGACCAGGAAAAATTAGGACAGGCCTTGAAGAAATTAGCGGAAGAGGACCCTACCTTCAAGCGGAAACAAGACCTGGAGACAGGGGAGACCATTATTTCTGGCATGGGAGAACTCCATTTAGAGGTTCTTTGCGACAGAATGAAAAGGGAGTTTAAGGTGGCGGCCAACGTCGGTCGCCCCCAGGTAGCTTACAAAGAGACCATTTTACAGGAAGCCGAAGCTGAAGGGAAATATATTCGCCAGTCCGGCGGGAGGGGACAATATGGGCACGTCTTCTTAAGAATAAAACCCAAAGAGAGAGGAGAGGGCTATGAATTTATAGATGCTATCAAGGGAGGAACCATTCCCCAGGAATTTATTCCGGCTGTTAAGAAAGGAGTTCGAGAAGCTATGGACAAGGGAGTTTTGGCTGGTTTCCCAATGGTTGATATGGAGGTTACCTTGTTTGATGGTTCTTTTCACGAAGTTGATTCTTCGGAGGTTGCCTTTAAGATTGCTGCCATCCAGGCCATGCAGGCAGGCTCTAAAAAAGCCAAAACCATTTTATTGGAGCCAGTTATGAAAATTGAGGTGGTTATTCCCGAAGAGTTTTTTGGAGACACCATTGGTGATTTAAACAGGAGAAGGGGAGTGATTGAAGAGACCAAAGATAGGGCAAAATTGAAAGTAATTGAGAGCAAGGTTCCGCTTGGCGAAATGTTCGGTTATGCGACCTCGTTGCGCTCCTTGACTCAGGGGCGAGGAACCTTTACAATGGAATTTGACCACTACGATAAGATTCCCGACAACATAACTCAAGAGATAATTGAAGGCAAAAGAAAGTAAGAACCTGCCTGTGGGCAGAACCTTGATTCGCTAAGGAATAATCACACAATCTTGAAATGAAAACCATGGACTTAAATGAAATCAAAAAAATTGTTCCTGGTAATGGTGAGAGATATATTTTTATTGAAAATGGCAAGCCGGTTCTAGTTTTGCTGTCTTTTGAGGATTACCAGAAAAGATTTAATTCCAGGGAAGAGAAAGAAACCGAAAGGGAAAAAACTCTTCCCTTAATACCGCAGAGAACCCCCCAGGTAACAAATGATTTAACTTTAGAAGATTTACCCTTTTAAGAAATCTCCCCCGACCCCCCAATTTTAGACACCTTCGGTTTCTAACACTCGCTTCGCTCGCTGTTTTTCCACCACGGGGGGATTTCCTTGACTTTTATTTTTAATTGTCTAAAATAATAATAGTAATCTGAAATGTGAAACTTGAAATTTGAAACCTCCCATGAGGTTTCATTCTACAGGTTGCATGTTTCAAAAAATTTTATGGCAGAAAAAGCAAAGTTCGAAAGAAAAAAGCCCCATTTGAATATTGGGACTATTGGCCATGTCGACCATGGTAAAACCACTTTAACAGCAGCTATTCTGAAATACACCAAGCTGAAAGGTCTTCTCTGTACCGAGAAAACAGTTGAGCAAATTGACTCAGCCCCCGAAGAGAAAGCTCGAGGTTTGACCATTAATATTTGCCATACCGAGTTTGAGACCGACAAACGTCATTATGCTCTAATTGACTGCCCGGGGCACGCTGACTACATCAAGAATATGATTACTGGCGCCGCCCAAATGGACGGAGCAATCTTGGTGGTTTCAGCAACTGACGGACCTATGCCTCAAACCAGAGAGCACGTTTTGTTAGCCAGGCAGGTTGGCTTGAACTCTTTGATAGTCTTTTTAAACAAAACCGATCAGGTGGATGACCCGGAAATGATTGACCTGGTGGAATCAGAGACAAGAGAACTTTTGAAAAAGTATGAATTTCCAGGCGATAAGATTCCTATTATCAGGGGTTCAGCCATTAAGGCTCTGGAGGCAAGTTCTCTAGATGATGAAGCAATGAAGCCTGTGGGGGAGTTGCTCAGTAAGATAGATGAAAGCATTCCAGAACCCACGAGAGCCCTAGACCAACCATTTTTGATGGCCATAGAGGACGTTTTCTCGATTGCCGGGAGAGGAACCGTACCTACCGGAAGAGTTGAGAGGGGAGTGATTAAGTCGGGAGAAGCAGTAGAGGTAGTAGGATTGAGGGCAACCCAGAAAACAACCGTTGTTTCCATTGAGATGTTCAATAAAATTTTGGATGAGGGAAGAGCTGGAGATAATGTGGGAATTTTACTCAGAGGTCTGAAAAAAGAGGATATTGAAAGAGGCCAAGTTTTAGCGAAACCCGGCTCAGTTACCCCCCATACTGAATACGAAGCAGAAGTTTACATTCTGTCCAAAGAGGAAGGTGGTCGTCACACTCCCTTCTTTGCTGGATACAAACCCCAATTTTACATCAGAACTTGTGATGTAACCGGGGAAGTTACTTTACCTAAGGGTACGGAAATGGTTATGCCAGGTGACACCGTGAACTTGAAGATTAAATTGATAGCTCCGGTGGCGCTTGAAGAAAAACAAAGATTTGCCCTTAGAGAAGGAGGCAAGACGGTTGGGGCAGGAGTGGTTATCAAGATAATTAAGTGAAAAATGCCCAAAACTAAAACTTCCGCCAGAGTTTCTGAAATAAAGGAGAAAAAGACAGCCAAGGAGGAAGTTTCCTCGTCTGGCGTTTCTCTTAAGATTAAATTAAAAGCCTACGACCATAAAGTTATTGATGCCAGTTGTCGTCAGATTATTGAGATAGCCCTTAGAGCCGGAGTTGAGGTGGCGGGACCCATTCCTTTACCAACCGAAATTCACAAATATACGGTCAATCGCTCAAGTTTCATCCACAAAGATTCCAGAGAGCAGTTTGAGATGAGAATCCACAAAAGATTGATTGAGATTTTAACTTCTAATCAGAGATTTATCGGTGCTTTGAGAGATTTGACCTTACCCACTGGAGTGGAAATTGAGGTTAAGACCACTTAAATTTGAAGCATCATATGACAACTTGTTTTAAAAAATAATTTTTTAGTTTTGAGCGACTATCCATTGAAATACCGGGTTAGTTGCCCGGTATTTCTTTTAGGAAATATGACCAAATTCATTTTAGGTAAAAAATTGGAAATGTCACAGATTTTTAAGGACGATAAAGTTTTACCTGTTACCCTAATTGAAGCAGGGCCTTGTTTTATTACCCAGATAAAAACCAAAGAGAAAGACGGTTACCGTACCCTGCAAATTGGCTTTGAGAAATTGAAAGAGAAGAAAGTAAAAAAGCCCCAGCAGGGTAAACCTTACCGTTATTTGAGAGAATTTGGAGACAAGCTTGAAGAATACAAGATTGGTCAAAAGATTGATGTTTCAATTTTTAAAGAAGGAGACAAAGTGAAAATTTCTGGTATTAGTAAGGGCAAGGGATTCCAGGGGGCTGTTAAAAGATGGGGTTTTTCTGGAAAGAGTGCCACCCATGGAGTAAAACATGAACATCGAACGTTGGGTTCAGTAGGCAGTTCTTTTCCCGAAAGAGTTCTCCGAGGAAAGAAAATGCCGGGCAGAATGGGTGCTGAAAGAGTGACCGTACCCAACTTAAAAATTGTTAAGGTGGACATTGAGAATAATTTATTGGCTATCAAGGGAGCCATTCCCGGCCGAAGAGGAACCCTTTTAGAAATTAAAACTTAAAAACGAACTTTATGATAGCCGAAGTTTACAATCAAGAAGGTAAGAAAGTTGGACAGACGAGATTGCCCAAGGAGATTTTTGAAGTGAAAATGAATTCTGACCTGGTTCATCAGGTTGTTGTTTCGCAAATAGCCAATCGAAGACAAAAAATTGCCCAGACCAAAACGAGAGGTGAGGTCCGGGGAGGGGGAAGGAAACCCTGGGCTCAAAAAGGCACCGGACGCGCCAGGGTAGGCAGTATTCGTTCGCCTATATGGCGGGGTGGTGGAGTTACTTTCGGTCCCAGAAAAGAGAAAGTTTTTAAGAAAAAGATTCCCAAGAAGATAAAGAGAAAAGCTCTTTTAATGGTTCTCAGTGCCAAAGCAAAAAACAATCTGTTAACTTTGTTGGAGGAATTAAAAATTAGAAAGCCAAAGACCAAAATGATTTCAGAAGTTTTAAATAAACTTTCCAGCAAACAGAAAAGTACTTTGATTGTCTTGCCAGAAGTTAATCGAAATTTAATTTTGGCTGCCAGAAATCTTCCCAAGATTGAAGTGATTCAAGCTAAAGACCTTAATGCTTTAGATTTGTTGTCTTTTAAGTATTTGTTAATGCCCAAGAGCTCTCTGAAGGTAATCAAGGAAACATTTACCAAGTAATTAACATGGCTTTGCTCAAATTTTTTAAAAAAAAGAAACGGGAGAAGAAAAAAGAGACAGAAAAACCAAAAGAGAAGGTTGAAGAAAAAGTAATTGAGAAACCTTCGGTTCCAGTTCAACCTCAAAGAACAAGGAAAAAAGAGACGGGGGTGGCTCCTCTGGTTTTGAAATCTGCCCACATTACCGAAAAAGCCACAGATTTAGCAAGAAAGAATCAGTATGTCTTTAAAGTTTCCTCTACTTCTTCCAAGCAAGAAATTAAAAAGGCGGTTGAGGAAGTTTATGGAGTTAATATCTCAAAGGTGAGACTGATTAAGGTAAAGAGAAAACAAAGAAGGTTGGGAAGGACTTTTGGCTGGAGAAAGGGCTATAAAAAAGCCATTGTTATTTTGAAAAAGGGACAAAAAATAGAAATATTACCTAGGTAATATGAAAAAAATATTAAGTAAAAAAGAACCGGAGAAGAAACTGGTGAGAGGATTGAGAAAGAGAGGAGGAAGAAGTAAGTCGGGAAGAATTACCGTTCGCCATAAAGGCGGTGGAGTTAAACGACTTTATCGCCAAATAGAATTCGGACAGGGAAAACTTGACAAGATCGCCAAGATTGAGGCCTTAGAGTACGACCCGAACAGAACCAGCTTTCTCGCCTTACTTTCCTATCAAGACGGCCAAAAGCGATATATTTTAGCTCCCCAGAGATTAAAGATTGGCGATGAAGTTATCTTCTCTGAAAAGACCACGCTCCGACCAGGCAATCGTCAGAAACTAAAAAATGTTCCAGTAGGCACCCTTGTCCACAATATTGAGATTGAACCTGACAGAGGAGGGAAATTAGTGAGGGGGGCTGGAACTTCAGCTCAAGTGATGGCGCAGGAAGGCAAGTACACCCATTTAAAAATGCCATCGGGAGAATTGAGGAAGGTTCTCAGAGAGTGTTTCAGCTCCATGGGAGAAGTTTCCAATCCCGAACACCGATTCCGTAAATTGGGAAAAGCTGGGAAAAGTCGCTTGAGGGGCAGGAGACCCACTGTTCGGGGTTCAGCCATGGTGCCAGCAGCCCACCCCCACGGTGGAGGAGAAGGGAGAACTGGTATAGGTTTGAAACATCCCAAAACTCCTTGGGGAAAATTAGCCAAGGGAGGAAAAACCAGAAGGAAAAAATGGACAGACAAATTAATCATCCAGAGACGTCAGAGAAAAAGGTAAAAAAATATGGCACGAAGTCTAAAAAAAGGTCCATATGTAGATGAAAGATTGATGAAGAAAATCTCCACGTTGAAAAAGGGAGGTAAAACCATTATTAAGACGTGGAGGAGGGCTCAAACCATCACGCCTGAGATGGTTGGTTTTACTTTCGGGGTTCATAATGGTAAAGAGCATGTGCCGGTTCAGGTGACCGAGGAAATGGTTGGTCACAAGCTTGGTGAATTCTCTCCAACCACCAAGTTTCAAAGGCACGGTGGTAGGATGCAAAGGGACCTGGAGGTAAAGGAAAGAGAAAAAGAAGTCCAAAAGGTGACCACAGAGGAGCCCAGCAAATAAATTTATGGAAGTTAAAGCCGCTCTAAAATATTTAAGAATAGCTCCCAGGAAAGTCCGACTTTTAACTGATTTAATTCGGGGTAAAAAAGTTGAGGAGGCCAGAACTCTTTTAAACTTTAGTTTAAAAAGAGGAAGTCAGCCCTTAAAAAAACTTTTGGAGGGAGCTATAGCTAATGCCAGACATAATTTTCAATTGGAAGAGAAAGGTCTTTGGATTTCAGAAATTAAAGTGGATGAAGGTCCAAAACTCAAGAGATGGAGGGCTCGAGCTAGAGGTCGGGCAGCCGAGATTCAAAAAAAGACGAGCCACGTTAGTTTAATTCTTTCCGGGGATAAAAAGCGAAGGGTTGTGGTACCCGGGAAAAAGAAAGTAGCTGAAAAAGAGAAGGTCCCCGAAGAAAAACCAAAAATAAAGACAGAGGCTCCCAAGCCCGAGAGAGAAATTATTCCCACCAAAGCCCCTGGTGCCAGAAAGAGAATTTTCAGAAGAAAAGCATTCTAAAAACATGAGCCATAAAGTCCATCCAAGAATTTTTAGAATAAGAGAAACCAAAGATTGGGATTCCCGAGGAATTTACCAGAAAAAATTTCCTCAATATTTAGAGGAAGATTTTAAGCTGAGAAAATTTTTGTCAAAAAGATTACCCCGGGGAGCAGTGGAGAGAATTGAAATTGAAAGAGGACAAACCTTGTTAAAAATTATTATTAAAACGGCCAGACCCGCCTTGGTTATTGGCAGGGGGGGAGAAGAGATTGAGAAGTTGAAGAAGGATTTAGAGAAAATTCTGGCAAAGGATAGGGAAAAAACCGGGCCAAAGCAAGAGACAAAAATAGAAATTATTGAAGTTAAAGATCCCTGGAGTTCGGCGGTTCTCTGTAGTCAATGGATAGTTTCTCAGATTGAAAAGAGAGTTCCATTCCGGCGAGTTTTAAAAATGTCTTTGAGTAAGATTATGGCTTCCAAGGAGATCAAGGGGGCTAGGGTTCAGGTTGCTGGAAGGTTAAATGGCATTGAGATTTCCAGGACCGAGTGGTTAAAAGAGGGGAAATTACCCCGCCAAAATCTAAGAGCAATTATTGATTACGGCTTTAGCCAGGCCTATTGTACCTATGGAGTAATAGGGGTGAAGGTCTGGATATATAAGGGAGAACAATTTGAGTAATATGGTCATATTAGAACCAAAGAAAATGAAACATCCCAAATGGCAGAAGGGAAGAAGTAAGGGAAGAGCTACCAGAGGAACCGAACTTTGTTTCGGGAGTTTTGGGTTGAAATCCCTGGGAACCTGTTGGATTACCTCGGCTCAAATTGAAGCAGCCAGAAGAGTGGTTACCAGAACCTTGAAGAAGAAAGGAAAACTCTGGATTAGAATTTTTCCACAAAAGCCGGTAACCTTTAAGGGAGTGGAAACTCCTATGGGTGGAGGAAAAGGAAGCGTTAGTCATTATGTTTTTCCCATAAAACCAGGCCGGATTATTTTTGAATTAGATGGCGTAGAAAAAGAGTTGGCCGAAGAGGCCCTCAAAAAAGCCTCAGATAAGTTGCCTTTAAAGACAAGGTTTGTTAAAAAGGAAATAAGACATTAATTAAGATATGCCCAAGGCTAAAGAAAAAATTAGAGAATTTTCACGAATACCCCAGGGAGAACTCCAGCGAATTCTTCGAGAAAAAAGAGAGAAATTAAGAGAGTTTAGATTTAATCTGGCTGGTGGAAAGGTTAAAAATGTTAGTGAAATTAGAGAGACCAAAAAAGACATCGCGCGAATTCTCACACTATTAAAACAAAAAATGACATGAAAAGAAAATTACAAGGAATAATTGTTTCAGATAAGATGGAAAAGACCGTGGTGGTTAAAGTGGAAAGGATTAAAGAACATCCCAAATACAAAAGAAGGTATAAAGTTAGCAAGAAATACAAGGCCCACATTAAGGAAGGTGATTTTAAGATAGGGGATAAAGTAGTAATTGAGGAATGCCGCCCTTTCAGCAAAGACAAGAAATGGCGGGTAATTAAGAGAGTGAAATAAATAACACTATGATCCAAGTTGGTACCAGAGTAAAAGTAGCTGATAATAGTGGAGCGAAAATGGTCCAGTGTTTTAATATTCCCGGGGGCACCAGGAAACGTGTGGCTCAGCTCGGAGAGATTATTACCGCCGCCGTTAAGGAGGCTGAACCAAGGAAAGAAGTTAAAACTCACGATAAAGTCAAAGCGGTGATTGTCAGACAGAAAAAAGCCTTCCGAAGAAAAGATGGTTCATACATTAAGTTTGACGAAAATGCCTGTTGCATCTTAGCTGATTCAAAGAATCCTAAAGGAAATAGAATTTTCGGACCTATTCCCAGAGAATTGAAAGAAAAAGGATTTGACAAAATAGCCACCTTGGCTGAAGAAATTGTCTAATATGAAGATAAGAAAAGGTGATCAAGTATTAATAATTAAAGGAAAAGATAGAGGCAAGAAAGGAAAGGTTCTCCGGGGTTTTCCCAAAGAAAATCAAGTTTTGATTGAAGGGATTAACATAAAGAAAAGACACAGAAGACCCAAAAAAGAAGGAGAGAAGGGACAGGTGGTTGAGATTCCTGGTTCCATCCCTACTTCTAAGTTAAAGTTGATTTGTCCGAAGTGCGGAGAACCAACCAGGATCGGATATAAATCAAGTGGCAAGAAAAAATCAAGGGTTTGTAAAAAATGCCAAGGAGAAATTTAAGAACCTGCTTGCTCGCAGAACCTTGAAATTCCTATGGAATAATTATTTATGCGGAATTATAATTTCATGCCTAGACTAACCGAAAAATATAAAAGAGAAGTTATTCCAGAGATGATGAAAAAGTTTGGATACAAGAATCCTATGGCGGTGCCTAAAATCAAAAAGGTCATAGTTAATGTTGGATTTGGAAGAATGGTTGTTGATAAAACTTCGAAAGAAGCAGAAAAAATACAAAAATATATTTTCAATAGTTTGGCTTTAATTACCGGACAGAAACCTCAACGGAGAGAAGCTAAAAAATCAATCTCTTCTTTTAAGTTGAGAGAGGGCATGACGGTGGGGGCTCGAGTTTCTTTGGGAGGCAAAAGAATGTACGATTTTTTAGAGAAGTTAATCTGGTTGGTTCTTCCCAGGACTCGAGATTTCAAGGGACTTTCTCCCAAAGCCTTTGATAAAGAGGGAAATTTGACCATTGGCTTTAAAGAGTTTACTCCTTTCCCAGAAATTAGCCCAGAGAAAGAGAAAGGAATTTTCGGCTTGGAGGTGACAGTGGTAACTGGTGCCAAGAATAGAGAGGAGGGGATTGAACTACTGAAGCTGATAGGATTCCCGATAAAATCATAAAAACGTGGCGAAGAAATCACAAATTTTAAGAGCCAAGAAAATACCTAAGTTTAAGACCCGAGTTGTGCGGCGTTGTTTTCGATGTGGTCGAAGGAGGGGCTATATGAGAAAATTTGGACTATGCAGGATATGCTTTCGTGAGTTGGCCAACAAGGGCGAGATACCAGGTATAAAAAAAAGTAGCTGGTAAAATTTTTAATTTTTAATTTTCTATGACAGACCCTATAACTGATATGCTCAATCGAATAAGAAATGCCCAAGCTGTTCGCCACCAGACAGTGAAGGTTCCTTATTCAGACTTGAAACAAAAGTTAGCTGAGATTCTTACCAGAGAAGGTTTTTTTGACAAAGTTGAAAAGAGGAGAAAGAAAACTCAAAAGATAACAGAGATCTATCTGAAATACTCAGCCGATAAAAGTCCGGCTATCTCCGGCTTGAAGAGGATTTCTAAGCCCAGCCAACGAATTTATAAAAAATCAAAAGAGATTAGAAAAATCAGGGGTGGCTACGGCATAGCCATTGTTTCAACCCCTCAAGGATTGATGACAGACAAAGAGGCTCGTAAAAAGAAAGTAGGAGGAGAGATATTGTGTGAGATTTGGTAAATATATGTCCAGAATCGGTAAAAAACCAATTTTAATACCAGAAGGAGTAGAAGTTAACATAGATGGTCAAAAGGTTTCCATCAAGGGACCGAGGGGGGAGATTTCTCAGGAACTTTCTGATAAGATTTCGGTTGAGCAAAAAGAAGATAAGCTTCAACTCTCCCTCAAAAAGAGAGACAAACAAAGCCGAGCTTTATGGGGACTTTGGAGAGCTCTTTTGAAAAATGATATTGAGGGAGTAACTTCGGGCTTTGAAAAAAAACTTGAGATAAGAGGAGTAGGTTATCAGGCTTCCCTTACTGGAGATGGAGTTATTAAATTAGAAGTTGGTTTTTCACACCCAGTCAATTTAGAGATACCCCAGAGAGTAGATGTGGCAGTTGAAAAAAACCTAATTACTGTTTCGGGAATTAACAAGCAAGCAGTAGGAGAATTTGCCGCCAAAGTGAGAAAGATAAAACCTCCTGAACCTTATAAAGGGAAGGGGATTAGATATCTTGGAGAAAAAGTAAGGAAGAAGGAAGGTAAGAAAGTAGCTACCGCCATCCCCACCTAATAAATTTTCAATTCTATGTTAGTCAAACAAGAAAAAAGAATAAGACGTCACAAACGTGTTCGAGCTAAGGTAAAAGGAACAAGTAAGGTGCCTCGGCTTTGTGTTTTTAGGTCTTCTCGCCATATTTACGCTCAATTAATTGATGATGAAAAAGGTCAAACTTTGGCAGCAGTTTCAGGTTTAGAGTTAAAAGCTAAAAAGAAAAAAATCACCAAAGTAGATGAAGCTTCGGAGATTGGCAAATTGATCGCCCAAAAAGCTATTTCCAAAAAGATTTCAAAAGTTGTTTTTGATAGAGCCGGTTATAAGTATCACGGCAGAGTGAGAGCGGTGGCGGAAGGAGCACGTGAAGGCGGGCTTAAGTTTTAAGCAATTTTATGTTCAGACCAATTCAGCGACCCAAATTCAAAAAAGAAAAGGAGGAGTTTGAATCCAATCTCTTGGATTTGACCCGGGTGACCAGAGTGACGGCTGGCGGAAAACAGCTTAGATTTCGAGCCGTAATGGTGATTGGAGACAAGGCAGGTCGAGTTGGCGTGGGGGTGGCTAAGGGAAAAGACGTGGCTCAAGCCGTGGAGAAAGCTACCAGGGTTGCCAAGAAAAACATCATAGAAGTTCCTATTTTTGCTGAAACCATCCCTCACCAGGTTGAATCAAAGTTTGGGCCAGCCCGGGTGCTACTGCGACCTCAAAGAAAAGGGAGGGGATTGGTGGCTGGTGGAGTAGTCAGGGTAATTTGTAATCTGGCTGGCATAAAAAATATATCTTCAAAACTTCTTTCCAGGACCAGAAACAAACTTAATAATGCCAGGGCTACCATGATAGCTTTAAAAAAGCTTAAAATAAAAGACGAAAAACATGCAACTACATCAACTAAAACCAATTCATAAGCGGAGAAACAAGAGAAGGCGGGGTCGAGGTGGAAAAAGAGGGACTTATTCTGGCAGGGGAATTAAGGGACAAAGATCCAGAGCCGGAGCGAAATTTCAACCAATAATTCGGGAAATGATTAAAAAATACCCGAAACTTAAAGGTTACCGTCAGAAGGTTAGGAAGAAAATTCAAGTTGAGATAAATATAGCAATTCTGGAAGAGAAATTTAAATCTGGGGAAGAAATTAACCCAAAAGTTTTGATTGAGAAGGGAATAATCCGTAAAATAAAAGATAGGGTACCTGAGGTTAAAATTTTAGGCAAAGGAGAATTAAAAAAGAAACTGACAATAGAGGATTGTAAAGTTTCCAAAGCAGCCAAAGAGAAGATTAAAAAAGCCGGCGGCAGTGTAAAATAAATTACCATTATGAGTTGGCTAGAAAAACTAATTTTATTTTTTAAAGATAAACAGCTCCGAAACAAAATCCTTTTTGTTTTGGCCATATTTGCTGTTTTCCGATTGGCTGCCAACATCCCTATTCCAGGGATAGATTTGGAAAATCTAAGAAGATTTTTTTCAGATAATCAATTTTTTGGACTTTTAAATCTTTTTTCGGGAGGTGCCCTGAGTAATCTTTCCATCGTTATGTTGGGCCTTGGTCCCTATATTACCTCAGTTATTATTCTGCAGCTTTTGACTATGATTTTTCCTCGGTTTGAGAAAATGTACAAAGAAGAAGGGGAGCAGGGCAAGAGGAAGTTTAACCAGTACGGCAGAATGTTAACTGTTCCTCTGGGGATTGTCCAGGCCTACGGCATGTTAACTTTACTTCAACGTCAGGGAGCTATCTCTACCATCAGTCCTGCTCTACTTTTGACCTCAATTTTGACTATCACTGGTGGAGCTTTATTTTTAATGTGGTTAGGAGAGTTAATTTCCGAAAGGGGAATCGGCAACGGAGTTTCCCTTTTAATCTTTGCCGGAATTGTCGCCAGAACCCCTACTGAAATCCGACAGGTTGCTTTGACCTGGGATCCGGCTCATTTGCCCTCTTATATCTTCTTCTTCGCTGTCAGCTTGATTATTATTGCCGGCGTTGTTTTAATCACCGAGGCTCGGAGAAATATCCCCGTTTCTTATGCTAAAAGAATTAGAGGTCATCGAATGTACGGAGGAGTTTCCACTCATTTGCCCATGAACATCAATCCGGCTGGCGTTATTCCCATAATTTTTGCTCTCTCCATTTTGCTTTTTCCGGGCATGATTGCTAACTTCTTTGCTACCGGAGGGAATCAACTTTTAGCCAGTTTGGCCCAAGGACTTAATAGCTTTTTGCAAAATCCCTGGGTTTATGGCGGCTTATTCTTCATTTTAGTTTTCGTTTTTACCTATTTTTACACTGCCGTAACCTTTGACCCAAAGACCATCGCGACCAATCTTCAGAAGATGGGTGGCTTTGTTCCCGGGATTCGACCGGGGGCTAACACCGCCCAATTCTTACACAAAATTCTTTACCGAATTCTTTTTATCGGAGCAGTATTTTTAGGTTCGGTGGCTGTAATGCCGTCAATTGTTCAGGGAGCAACCGGAGTCACCGCTTTCCGCTTTTTGATTGGAGGAACGGCAATTTTGATTGTGGTCAGTGTGGTTTTGGACACCTGGCGACAAATTAAAGCCCAAATGGAAATGCGCGAATATGAAAGGTTTTAATCGCTTATGAAAAATAAATTAGTCATTATCTTGCTGGGGCCGCCCGGCTCCGGAAAAGGAACTCAGGCAAAGTTGCTTGCCAAAAAGTTTAAATTAGAATATTTAGGGAGCGGCAATATTCTTCGCCAGCGTCGAAAGAAGGGCAATTTTACCGGAAAGAGACTTAAAGAAGTTATGAGAAGAGGAGAGTTGGTCCCCAGTTTTGTCATTTCCAGACTTTTAACAGACAAATTGGAAGAATTAAAAAATCGTCCCCGGCTTAACGGCTTTATTTTAGACGGCTGGACCAGAATCCTCGTTGAAGCTGAACTGATTGACGAGTCTTTGGATTGGTATGAATGGCAGAAAAATGTGAAAATTATTCTCATCAATATTTCAGACAAAGAATCTTTTGACCGCTTAACTAAAAGAAAGAACTGCAAGGACTGTGGGAGATTTATTCCCTGGATAGGAGAATTTAAAAAACTAAAAAGATGCGATAAGTGTGGAGGTTTACTTATCAGCCGAGCTGACGACAAGCCAAAAGCTATCAAAAAACGTCTTGAAGAATTCAAAGAAGAAACAAAACCAGTTATAGATTATTACAAAAAACAAGGCCGGCTGATTAAGATAAATGGCGAACAATCCATTGAAAATGTTTTTAAAGACATTCTGAAAACACTCAAAAAATGACTTCTATAAAAATTAAAACAAAAGAAGAAATTGAAATAATGAAAGAAGGTGGAAGAATTTTAGCAAAAATTATAGAAGAACTTAAAAAGAAAGTTGAGCCGGGAATTAGCACCAGAGAGTTAGACAGGGTCGCTGAAGACCTTGTTTTTAAATCTCAAGCCCAACCAGCATTCAAGGGTTATCGGGGAGCTGATGAAGAGCCTGCCGAACCATTTCCAGCCACCTTATGTGTTTCAGTAAATCAAGTTGTTGTTCACGGAGCGCCTTCTGATTACCAGTTGAAAGCAGGAGATATTGTTACCCTGGACCTCGGTATTAAATACCAGGGATTTTTTGCTGATATGGCAGTAACAGTCCCTGTCAGAGACCCGGTCTCTGGCAATTTTGACCCTGAAATTTTACGGCTCATCAGAATAACCAAGAAAACCTTGAAATTAGCCATTAAAAAAGCCAGACCCGGCAATACCTTCGGTGATATCGGCAACACGGCGCAAAGATACGTTGAATCCCAAGGTTTTAATGTTATCCGAGACCTTTGCGGCCACGGCATTGGTAGAGAGCTTCATGAAGAACCTCAGGTTTTAAACTACGGCCAACGGCACAAGGGAGAGAAAATAAAAGAGGGGATGACTTTTTGCTTAGAGCCAATGGTTGCTATGGGTGATGGAGGGATAAAGGAAACAAGCGACGACTTCGGCTGGCAAACTCAAGACAAATCCCTCTCGGCTCACTTTGAACACACCGTCGCCATCACCAAAACCGGTTGCGAGGTTTTGACAAAAATATAATTTGATGGTATGATTTAGACAGTTCTAAAAATTGAGAATATTGAAAGGAGGCGAGATAAGAATGATAAAGACTCTTTGGACTTTTATTGAGTGCCTTTATCCATTCCCACTGGGAAGGGATATAAAACCAAAAGGAGATGGGGCTAAAGCAGATGTGATTTTTGCCCAGTCACTCGGATTCAGAAGGAAAAATTCGAAGATAATACCTGGATTGAGTAATGAGATTATGGGGAAAGAATTGGTCTGGGAGCAATATCTTAAATCCGACCTCCCGATGATTCTTCAGTTCGAGGTCGCAGATACTCTTCCTGAGAAACTAAAAGATTTAAGGGTGATTAGAAAGCACAGGGAAGAGGGGAGATACCTGGATAGCAAAGAAGTTGCCGAGCAAACCGTTGAAATAATGGAGAAGTATGACTGGAACACCATTATTCTATACGCTCACACATGGCACATGTGGCGGAAGATTAGGATTTTCAGGAAAGTGGGAATTAAGGTGATTATTCCGCCTGATCTTAAACTTATTCCTTTTGACAAAAAATCAGAGCAGTGGTGGACAAGAAATTGGCTTCTCTGGACCGTTCGAGAAATCCCCATTAGATTGTACTCTCTATCAAAAGGATGGATTTAAAAAGGGTGCTTCACTCATTTTTGAGAAGGAGCACTCTTTTTGCTTTGTTTTTAGATTTGGTTTGGTATAATAAAGAAATAATTTAACTATGAAGCTTTCAGTTATTATTCCAGCTTATAATGAAGAGGGACGGTTGCCAAAAACCTTGAGAGAGATTGATAAATACTTATCTCGCCAATCTTATGATTCGGAGATTATTGTGGTTAGCGATGGTTCAAAAGATAGGACAGGGGAAGTTACCGAAGAGATGATGGGAGAAATTGGAAATTTAAGATTAATTGATGAGAAAGAAAATCGCGGTAAAGGATATGGAGTCCGACGGGGAATGTTGGCAGCAAAAGGGGACTATAGGTTATTTACTGATGCTGATAATTCAACCTCCATCGACCATGTAGAAAAAATGTGGCCCTTATTTGAAAAGGGATATGATGTGGTTATAGGTACTCGTGATTCAAGAGATGACAAGGAGGCCAAACAAGCTGTTTCCCAATCAGCCTGGAAAAGGTTTCTGGGGGACCTCGGGAACATTGGTGTTCAGGTGCTTGCTGTTTGGGGCATTTGGGATACTCAATGCGGGTTTAAGGCTTTTAGCAGGAAAGCAGCCGAAAATATTTTCAAAAGATGTAAAATTGATCGTTGGGCATTTGATGTTGAAGTTTTGGCTTTGGCAAGAAAACTTGGCTATAAAATTGGCATAGCACCCATCTATTGGATAAATTCTCCTGAGAGCAAAGTGAAGTTGAAAGGATATATTCAATTCTTTAAGGAGCTTTTGCGAATAAAATGGAATCTTATTTTTAGAAAATATGGCTGAAAAAAAACCAAAAGCAAAATTTCCTTCGGAGCTGCGCTTTAACTTAGTCAGTAAGGACTGGATAGTCATTGCTACAGGCAGGGCTCGCCGGCCCGAAACCTTTAAAGAAGAAGGAAGAGAAGATACGGAAAAGTCTCAAAAGACCTGTCCTTTCTGTCAGATGGAGACCCAAGAAAAAACAACCTTAATTTTTGTTAAGGGGAAAAAGATAACCCTGGAAAAGGAAATTCCCAAAGATTGGACAACCATTGTTATTCCCAATAAGTTTCCCGCTGTTTTACCGGGGGAGAGTTTGAACGAACGAGCCGAAGGTCCTTATCAATTGATGGACGGGGTGGGTTTTCACGAAGTGGTGGTAACCAGAAACCATCAAAAGGATATTCCCCAACTTAAGCGAGAAGAGGTAAAGGAGGTCATTGATGCTTATCAGGAAAGATATCTTGAATTCATGAACGAGAAGTTCGTTAATTATGTTTCTATTTTTCATAATCATGGTGCTAGAGCCGGGGCTTCCATTGCCCATCCTCACTCCCAAATAATGGCTATCCCAGTAACCGACCCTGATATTGAAAACAGCTTAGTTAGCTCTCGTCGATACTGGGATACTCACCAAAAATGCCTTCATTGTGAAATGCTAAGATGGGACAGGGAAGATGGCAGGCGAGTTGTTTTTGAAAATGAGCATTTCTTGGCTTTATGTCCTTTTGCTTCAAGGATGGCTTTTCAAATAAGGATTTATCCCAAAACCCACTTAAGCTATTTCGAAAGAATAGCCGAGAAGCAAAAACTGTCTTTAAGTGAAGTTCTTCAGAAGGCTTTGCAAAAATTGAGAAAGGGCTTGGGAGATCCGGCTTATAACTTCTATTTAAGAACCTCTCCCTGCGATGGCAAAGACCATTCCCATTATCATTGGCATTTTGAGATATTACCGAGAATCGGCATTCAGGCTGGCTTTGAGTTTGGAGCAGGCATTGAAATTTCTACCATTGAGCCAGAGAGAGCTGCGGAATACCTGCGTAAGCAATAACCGCTCACTAACCCAAACATTTTTTCAGCGCCCCCACCCTCCCACGCGCCATGCTGAAAAAATGTTGGTTAGCTCGCGCTTATTTATATGAAGTCACTTATCGTAGCCAACTGGAAAATGAATCCCCTTAGTCAAAAAGCAGCAAGCCAGCTTTTTGATTCTCTGAAAAGGGGTTTAAAAAATGTTAGGAAAACCGAGGTGGTAGTTTGCCCACCGTTTGTTTATCTATCAGGGAATCGTTTGACGTCTTTCAAATTAGGCGCCCAAGACTGCTTTTGGCAGGATAAGGGAGCTTTTACCGGAGAGATTTCTCCCCAAATGCTCAAAGATTTAGGGGTGAGGTATGTTATTTTGGGTCATTCAGAAAGGAGGCAGGTTATGGGAGAGGCGGATGAGATGGTTAACAAGAAAATAAAAGAAGTTTTGAGGTTAAAACTTTGGCCCATAGTTTGTGTGGGAGAGACTGCTCAAGAAAGAAAAAAAGGAGAGACCTTTCAGGTTTTAAAAAGAGAAATTAAGGAAGGTTTTAAAAATGTGCCAAAATCTCAAATGTCAAAAGTGGTTATCGCTTACGAGCCAATCTGGGCAATCGGCACCGGCAACCCCTGTTTAGCAGATGATGCCTTAACAGCCGTTCTGTTTATCCGAAAGGTTATCTCTCAGATTTTTGGCATGGCACTTGCCAAAAAGATTAGAATTCTTTATGGAGGAAGCGCTAACTCCCAAAACGCTGGAGATTATCTCAATCAGGAGGGTATCAATGGATTGTTGGTGGGAGGTGCTTCCTTGAAACCAAAAGAATTCTTAAAGATAGCTCGGGGTTGATTTTTTCAAAACATCTGTTAAAATCAAACATTATGGCTGACTTTCAAAAACTTCATTTTTACAACCCAACCTTAGGGAAACTCAGTTTTGACGGAGTTATTAAGGAGATTTTCAATTACATGGCAACCAGTCCTCATAAATTTTATGACATTGTGGTTGGCTGTGATTCTTCTTCAGACGAAAAACTTTCTTTTCCTATAGCCATAGTTGTTCTCAAAGTTGGCCAGGGAGGAAGATTTTTCTTGAAGAGGATTCGCTACCCTAAATCACATAAAAAGCGTTTCTCCAATTGGCATCAGAGAGTTTTACAGGAAGTTCTTTTATCCTGTGAATTAGCTTTAAGTTTCAGGGAAGCCATTCAAAAGAAAGCCAAAGAGAGTGGAGCTCCGCTGGATTATCAATTCCGCTACATTCACGCTGACATTGGGTCCGGAGGACCGACCAAAGATATGATAAAGGAGGTGGTCGGTTTGATAAAAAGCAATGGCTTTGAACCGAAAATAAAGCCAGAGTCCTTCGCCGCCTCCGTCGTCGCGGACCGATTTGCTTAAAAGTTAAGAACTCATCCCATCTGGGAGCTTTTTACAATCGCCAAGCAGGCGATTTTTTGATAGAATGAAGTATTATGAACGATATTGAAATTGAAATCACAGTTAATATTGAAAATAATAAACCGTTAATGGAATTCTTAGAGAAGAACGCTGAATTTAAATCAGAAAAGCATCAAGTAGATGAATATTTTTCTCCAGCTCACCGTAATTTTATTGAGGTTCGACCAGCTAAAGAGTGGTTGAGATTGAGAGATGAAAATGGTAAGCATAGCATAAACTACAAGAATTGGCATTACGATAAGAACGGAAAAAGTTATCATTGCGATGAATATGAGACAAAGGTAGAAGATTTGAATCAGATTAAAAAGATTTTAGATGTTCTTAATTTCAAATCACTTGTTAAGGTTGATAAAATAAGAAAAACCTGGATATATAAGGATTATGAAATTGACATTGATTCTGTGAAAAAGCTCGGAGATTTTGTGGAAATTGAATACATTGGTAAAGAGAAAATAGATCCCAAGAGGACTACCGAAGAAATGGTAGATTTTCTTAAAAATCTCGGCTGCGGGAAGATAAAAAGAGATTATATAGGTTATCCTTTTAGATTGCTTTTTCCAGAAGAGGTGAAATCTGAAGAATATTAAATCTCCACCAACCAGGTTCTAATCCTTCAATTCTTCAGGGCGGCATCGTCCCACATAGACGGAGCGCAGCAGTCGCTCTTTTCTTTTGGAAGAAAATCAATTATATTAGATAAAGATATATGAAGTCTGAAGAAATTAGGCAAAAGTTTTTAGATTTTTTTGAAAAAAAAGGACACAAGATTGTATCATCAAGCCCGATTTTATCTACCGACCCGACTGTTTTGTTTACTACGGCCGGGATGCAGCAATTTAAAAAATATTTTTTGGGAGAGAAATCTCCTTTTGGAAAAAGAACTGTTTCCTGTCAAAAATGTTTCAGAACTTCAGATATTGATGAAGTAGGGGATGGGAGCCATTTAACTTTTTTGGAAATGTTGGGGAATTTCAGTTTTGGCGATTATTTTAAGAAAGAAACAATTGAATGGGCTTTAGAATTTCTGACTAAAGTTTGTAAAATTCCAAGTTCTAAACTCTGGATTGGTTATTTTAAAGGAGATAAAGATGTTCCCGAAGATAAAGAATCTTGTGAAATCTGGCAAAAATCAGGTATCCCCAAAGATAGAATTTACGGATTTGGTCGGGAAGATAATTTCTGGGGACCGACCGGCGAGGAAGGTCCTTGCGGGCCAACCAGCGAGATTCATTATGATTTAACCGGAAAGGCCTGCCCCAAGGGAAAAGATTGCCGACCCAATTGTGATTGCGGAAGGTTTATTGAGGTTTGGAATTTGGTTTTTAATGAATATTATCAGGATAGGAACAAGAAATTAACCCCCCTGAAACAAAAAGGAGTGGATACAGGCATGGGGATTGAAAGATTAGCCATGGTTTTACAGGGCAAATCATCGGTCTTTGAAACCGATTTGTTTGAACCTATTATCAAAGAAATAGAAAAACAATCTTCTCAACCTCGGGCTGAAAATCCCAAAGCTTATAGAATTATTGCTGACCATATTAAGGGAGCGGTTTTCTTGGCCAGCGAAGGAGTTATCCCTTCTAATTTGGAACAGGGTTATGCTTTGAGGAGGATTTTAAGGCGAGCTATCAGGTTCGGGAAACTCTTAAATTTACCAAAGAATTTTTCGATTCCTGCAGCCCAGAAAATAACGGCTATTTATCAGGACATTTACCTCAAAGTTAAGGCTCAAGAGACCGATGTTTTAACCATTCTTCAGAAGGAGGAAGAGAAATTTGAGAAAACTTTGGAAAAGGGATTGAAAGAGTTTGAAAAGAGAGTTTTCAGGAGAAAGCCAGATAAATATGGAAGAATTGGTGTTGCTTATGACCAACATATATTGTATGGAAGTGACGCTTTTGATTTATATCAAACGTATGGCTTCCCCCCAGAATTTATGAGAGAGATTTGTAAAGAAAGAGATGTTCAGTTTGATGAGGAGGGATTTCGTCAGGCAATAGAGAAACACCAGGAGATTTCCCGGGCTGGGGCAGAGAAAAAATTTGGGGGAGTGGGCAAAGGAGCAAGCATTGAAGCTGCCAAGCTTCATACGGCCACTCACTTACTCCACCAGGCCTTGAGAGAGGTTTTAGGTGAGCACGTTAAACAGATGGGTTCTGATATTACCCCTCAGCGACTCCGTTTTGATTTCTCTCATTCCGCCAAACTTACTGAAGACGAACTGAAAAAAGTGGAAGATTTGGTTAATCAGAAAATAAAAAAGGACCTGGTGGTAAAAATGGAAGAAATGCCCTATAAGGAAGCTATTAAATCGGGAGCTTTAGCTTTTTTTAAAGAGAAATACCCGGAGAAGGTGAGTGTTTATGCTATCAATAGTTGGTCAAGGGAAATTTGCGCTGGTCCCCACGTTAATCATACCGGAGAATTGGGACATTTTGAGATCACCAAAGAAGAATCTTCCGGGGCAGGTACAAGAAGAATCCGAGCGGTTTTAAAATAACTATTTTGTGATATAATTAAGATGAAGTTTTTGAGATTTTTCAAACAAAAAAAACAAAAGGACTTTTTAGTTTTGGATTTTGGGACAAGCTCTGTCAAAGGTTTAATTTTTGAAAAGAGAGCCAAAGTAAATCTCATCAAAAAATTCTCTATCGGGGAGATAGAGAAATTTGGGGTTCTCAGTGCTGACGATTTTGAGTTGGCTATCGTAAAGAAAGCAACCCAAAAAGTTATTGATGAGCTGGGAATCCAAGAGCAGATTTCGGAAATGCCAATTCTGCTCGGTTTCTCTCCCAAAATTTTAAAGGCAAGGATAATTAAAGTTCTCGTTAAAAGGAAAAACAAGGGACAGAAGATAACTAAAGAGGAGGAGCAGAGAATATATCGTTCTGTTTTAAAGAAGGCAGAAAAACAAGTTTCTGACCAGTTTCAAAAAGAATTTGGGATAATCCCCCAAGATTTAAAGATTTTGAAGAGAGAAATTTTAGGAAATAAGATTTCTGGCTATAACATTCATTCTTTGTTGGGACAGACGGGAGAGAATTTAGATTTTAAGATATTGATTGTTCTGGGATTAAGAGATAATCTCAAGATTTTCCAGCAGTTAAAAACTTTTTTGGGCTCAGAGAATATTAATCTTTTCCATGAGATTGAGGGCTTGGTTGTTACTGTGAGGAATAAGAATCTGACTGGAATTTTTCTTGACATAGGCAAGGAATTTACCCAGATTTTTTCGATAAAGAAAGGAGTGGAATGGATAGGGGAGTTTCCGGTGGGGGGAGCTATTTTTACCAGAGAGATTTGTCAAAACCTGGGTTTGACTGAAAAAGAAGGAGAAGAATTGAAACGACGATTTTTTAAAAACCAATTGAGTAAAGGGGTTCGCCAGAAAATAGAAGATATTGTTTCTGAAACCTCGAAGATTTGGCTCACTCAGTTAAAAGAAAAACTCAGAAAGAAAACCAAGGGTTATACTTCGCTTGCTGGTTCCCTTTATCTGATGGGCGGAGGAAGTCTTTCTCCGGGCATAAAAAAGGTCTTAGAGAGAGAAAGCTCCAAAGCTTTTCCCTTACCCCAAACTCTTAAAGTAAATTTTCTTAAGGTCAAAGATTTACCCCTGGAGGTTCAGGGTTCCATCCCTCTTTCCCCAAGAGCCCTCCCCCCAATTTTATTAACATTTTCTAAATATGCCAAAAAAGATTATTGATATTTCTCCTCCCCCTGGAGCAAAACCTCAGGCAAGACCTCAAGTAAAACCTCAGGCAAGACCTCCGAAAATAAAAATGGAGAAAAAAGGGAAAAAGAAACCCCGTTCTTCTCTCCGGTGGAAGATTCTTGCAATTTTTCTGATTATTTTTGGTGGGGTGATTCTTATTCAAATAAACTCCAGATTAACTTTGAAAATTCAACCCTATTTAGAGCCCTTGAGCTTTGAAGAGACTTTTGAGGTAAGGGTAGAAGCTGAAAGTATTAATCTTGAAGAGAAAATTATCCCGGGAAGATTTTTTGAAGAGGACATTGAAAAATGGGAGCATTTTAAAAGTACCGGGCTCTCTCAAGAAACAGGGAAAGCCCAGGGAAAAATCCGAGTTTTCAATAGCCACAGCCCCTCCACCCCCATAACTTTAAGGGCTGGCACCCGCTTTCTTTCTTCAGACAACGGAAAGATTTTCCGTTGTTCAGAGAAGATATACCTTCCCGCCGCCAAAATCATCCAGGGAAAAGCTGTGCCAAGTTCAGTTGAGGTTAATGTTGAGGCCCAAGAAGTGGGAGAGGATTATAACATAGAACCCTCTAACTTTTCTCTACCCGGCTTGTCCGGAAATCCCCTGTATTACACTATTTATGCTGAATCCCAATCTCCCATGAGTGGTGGTTTTATCAAAGAGGTAAAAATTGTCAGTACGGAAGACATAGCAAATGCCCAAGATTCCTTAATGAGAACCCTTTTCAGGGAAGCCAAAGATTTCCTAAGAAACAGAATTCCAGAGGACTTCGTTTTGTTGGAAAAGGCCGTTTTAGAAGAGGAAAGCGACGTTCGTTGTCTGCAGAAACCCGGCGGAGAGTATGTAGAGTTTTCTTGTCAAGGAAATATAAAAATCAAGGGCTTGGGATTCAAATTATCTGACCTGAAGGCTCTTTCAGGGGAGTTTGTTGCCAAGATAATTTCCCCCTCAGAAAAACTGGTCGAAGGGAGCTTGAATTTTGAGTACCTCAGTCAAAATTTGATTCTGGAAAAAGGAAAGATGATTTTGGACTTAAAAATAGAAGGAACAACCTATAAAGATATTTCCACAGAGACGTTAAAGGAACAAGTTGAGGGGAAATCGAAAGAAGAGATTAAAGAAATAATCCTTAATAATTACCCCCAGATAGAAAGTACCAGCGTAAAATTTTGGCCCTTTTGGATGAAAAAAGCACCCAAAACTTCAGAGAGAATTAAAGTTGAGTTAATCTCTGATTTGTTGACTTATTAAAGAAAATTTGCTATTCTGATTAATTGATTTAATGAAACAAGACAAAATTAAAGAGAATGGCATAGTATTAGAAACTTTGCCCAGCGCTAATTTCCGGGTGAAATTAAATAACGGAAGAGAGGTTCTTTGCGTTCTCTCTGGGAAATTAAGACATTTCCGGATTAAAATTCTGCCCGGAGATAAAGTTTTAATGGAAATTAGCCCCTATGATGAAAAAAGAGGAAGGATAGTTTATAGATTAAAGTGATTATGAAAGTTAGAACATCGGTAAAAAAAATCTGTAAAAAATGCAAAATTGTTCGCCGGAAAGGGCGAGTTTATGTTATCTGTGAGAATCCCAGACACAAACAACGTCAGGGAAAGTAAATATATTCCGAAGATAAATTTTTATAAAAAAGTGCCACGTATTGCCGGGACCAATATCCCAGAACAAAAACAAATAGAAATTGCTTTAACCTATATTTATGGCATAGGGAGGTCTTCGGCTTCAAAAATTTTGGAGAAATCTAAAATTGACTCAGCCAAAAAGGCCAAAGACCTAACCGAGAAAGAAGTCTCAGAACTTAGAAAAACTATTGAAGGGAATTTTAAAATAGAGGGAGATTTGAGAAGGGCGGTAATGCGAGACGTCAAGCGACTTAAAGAAATTAAATGCTGGAGAGGAATCCGGCATCAAAAGGGTCTGCCGGTTCGGGGACAAAAAACCAGAAAAAATTCAAGAACCATTAGGGGAAATGTCAGGAAAACAGTGGGTTCAGGAAGAAAACTGCCCCCCGCCCCAAAATAAAATAAAAAAACGTGGGAAAAAAAAGAGTCATCAAAAAAACTGAAAAGGAGACCTTGGAAGAGAGAGAAAAAGTTGAGCAGAAATTAAAGAAAGAAATTTCTGTTAAACCCTTACCGAAAATAAAGAGGGGAAAGATTTATATTACTTCGACCTACAACAACACCATAATATCCTTAGCTGATGAAAAAGGAAATGTTATTGGCTGGAGGAGCGCGGGAAACATCGGATTTCGCGGAACGAAAAAGGGAACATCCTTTGCTGCCTCTCAGGTTGCCCAAGCCTTGGCAAATATTGCCAACAAATTAAAGATAAGGGAAGTTGACATTTTGGTCAAAGGAATTGGAGGTGGTCGAGAAACAGCCTTGAGGACTTTGGTCAATCAGGGATTGGAAATTCAATCAATTAAGGATGTTACTCCCATCCCTCACAATGGTTGTCGTCCCCGAAAACCGAGAAGAGTTTAAACTATGTCAGAAAACAGCGTTTGTAAAATTTGTAGGAGGATGGGACAGAAACTTTTTTTGAAAGGAGAAAAATGTTCATCTCCCAAGTGCCCAATCATTAAAAAACCTTACCCACCCGGCCAGAAAGCGAAAAGAAGGAGAAGAAGGGGAGGTTCTGAATATGGCAAGGAGTTAAGGGAAAAACAAAAGCTAAGAAATTGGTACGGGGTTTCGGAAAGACAGTTCAAAAAATACATCAAACAGATTTTATCCAAAAGAGGGAAGATTGAGGATACTGCCCTGGAATTGATTAAGAAATTAGAGAAAAGATTAGACAACGTTGTCTTAAGATTGGGCTTTGCTCACTCCAGAGCCCAGGCTCGCCAATTGGTCAGCCACGGTTATTTTTTGGTAAGGGGACGGTCCTGTAATATTGCCTCATTTGAGGTAAGGAAGGGAGATGTCATTTCGTTGAAAAAGCAAAAACAAGAGAAACCTTTTTTCAAAGAACTCTCTATTTCCTTGAAGAAATTTCAGCCTCCCTCTTGGCTTGAGCTCAATTCAAAAAAGATGGAGGGAAAGGTGATTGGGGAGCCCTCCTTTGAGGAGAGCGGAGCCCCAGCTGAAATATCTTCAATCTTCGAGTTCTACTCAAGGTAATTAACGTAAATAAATAATAAAAAAATATGATTCCTTTACCCAAACCACCAAAAGTCATTCAAAAAAAAGGCAACACAGCCATCTTTGAAATTGAAGCCCTTTATCCCGGCTATGGGGTAAGCATGGGTAACAGTTTGCGCAGGATATTGCTTTCTTCTCTTGAGGGAGCTGCCATCACTCAGGTTAAGATTAAGGGAGTAAGTCACGAGTTCTCAACTTTGCCAGGAGTTTTTGAAGATGTTATCATTATTCTGCTTAATTTGAAAAAATTGAGTTTCAAGATGTTTACTTCAGAACCCCAGACAATTGTTCTCAGAGAAAAAGGACAAAAAGAAGTTAAAGCCAAGAATTTCAAATTGTCTCCACAGGTGGAACTTACCACCCCCGAAGCTCATATCGCCGCCCTAACCAGTAAAAAAGCAGAGCTCAATCTGGAAGCTCAAATCGAGCAGGGAGTTGGCTATTCTCCCACCGAAGAAAGAGAACAGAAAAAAGCTGAGGTAGGAGTGATTCCGATAGATGCCATTTTCACCCCTGTTAAAAAGGTGAGTTTTCATGTAGAAAATATGAGGGTAGGGAAAAGGACCGACTTCGATAGATTAAAGCTCGAGATTGAAACCGATGGAACCATCTCTCCTGAAGAGGCTTTGAGAGAGAGTTCAGAGATTCTTCTCAATCACTTTTCATTGTTTTCACAAGAAATTGGCAAAAAAATATCAGGGAAAGAAAAGAAAAAGAAAAAGAAACCCGTCGCCTCCACCCCCGCTAAAGCTAAGGCTGGCAAGAAAATTAAGACAGGCAAGAAAGAAAAGACGAAAAAACAAGCAGAAAAAAAGAAAACCCCTAAAAAAGCAGCTAAAAGTTATGAGAAAAAGAAAACAAGGAAAAAAGTTTCATAGGACAAAAGACCGGAGAAAGGCGTTGATTAGAGGATTGGCTGAAGAACTTTTTAAAAGAGGAAAGATTAAAACCACCGAAACTAAAGCAAAAACCCTTAAAAGATTTGCTGAAAAATTTTTGACCAGAGCCCAAAAAGGAGATCTGGCTGCCAGACGTTATTTGGCTCGTTCTTTTTCAAAGAAATTAACCAAAAAAATAGTTGATGAAATTGCTCCAAGATTTAAAGAAAGAAAAGGCGGCTATACCAGAATTGTCAAATTGGAACCAAGAAAGTCGGATGGAGCCAAGATGGCCATCATTGAATTATTAAAATGAAACGTCAGACTCACACTATTGATGCTGCTAATAAACCTCTGGGAAGATTGGCTACTCAAATCGCCACTCTTTTGCGAGGAAAACATAAACCGGATTTTATACCCTACCAAGACGTAGGGGATTTCGTTGTAGTGACAAATATAAATAAAATAAAAGTAACTGGTAAAAAAATGAAACAGAAAATATATTATCATTATTCAGGTTTCCCGGGGGGTCTTAAAAAAATACCCATGGAGACCCTTTTCAAAAAAAATCCCCAGGAGGTTTTAAAAAAAGCGGTTTGGGGAATGCTGCCCAAGAATAAATTAAGACCAAAAATGATAAAACGGCTTCAATTTAAGTAATCATGGTTAAAACTAAAAAAACAACTAAGAAAAAAACCAAACTAGCCAAAAAAAAGGTAGAAAAAAAGGTAAAGAAAATTCCCGAGAAGAAAGTAGAGAAAAAGGCAAAATATTTTGAAGCAGTAGGCAGGCGGAAGACAGCTACGGCTAGAGTTCGGCTTTTTACCCAGGGAGAGAAGGGGATGACCGTAAACAATAAATCCTACAAAGTTTATTTTCCCATATTCTCTTTGCAAAAAACCGTGAAAGAAGCTTTGGAGGAGATAAAATGGCAGGATAAGTTTAGAATTTCAGTTGTCGTCAAGGGGGGAGGTTTAAGTGGCCAGGCCGAAGCCATTCGTCACGGCATTGCCAGAGCCCTGGTTGTCCTTAATCCTGATTTTAGGAAGAGATTGAGAAAACTCGGTTTTCTTACCCGCGACCCCCGCATGAGAGAGAGGAAGAAATTTGGCTTAAAACGTGCCCGCCGTGGCCCCCAGTGGTCAAAACGATAAAGTAGCACTCCGCAGACACCCGCCAGTTCTAAATGAACTGGCGGGTTTTTCATTATATCAGTTAGCCACTGACTCTGGGGGTTTGGGATAATGTCCTCAGAGTGAGTGGCGAACCACTCAATAAAGGCCGCAAGACGGAAAACTTGTAAAAACCAACTTAAAGAAAGAGAAATCATGGAAACACTAAAGCAAGTTGCTCTCTGCACAGCTGGGATATCCGTAGCGATAGTAGCCGCCCACGTCTTCATCCTGCTCTTTATGATCATCGGAATAATGATCGGGTCCGACCAGATCCAGCACACTCCCTATTGGGATGGCCTGCTAAGAGCCGTGATTAATCTCCTGAACTAACATGGATGAATCAATAGAAAAAACAGAGGTCGAAGAAGTCCAGGGAGAAGGCTACCGGCAGGAGCAAACAGAAAAAGAAGAGAAGGAAAGATTAGACAACTTTGATTTCTCAGAGCTATGAATAAAGCAAAGGTAAAATCCACAAGCAACAAGAAGATTACCCAGATCACATTGCCAGATGAAAGATTCTATGAGAAAGGTGGTAAATACTACCCGGCAGTAAACTACATCCTGCAGGCCTATCCGAAGAACATCGGCTTCTACAAATGGCTGGCCTCAAAAGGCTGGGATGAAGCGGAGAGGATCAAGGAGGAAGCAGGAGACCGAGGAAGCAAAGTCCACAATGCCATCTACGATTTACTGAAAGGCAAGCCAGTAAAGTACACTGACAAATACTGGAACGAGAACACCAAAGACTTTGAGATGCTAACCGACAGGGAATGGGAATGCCTGATCGCCTTCCAAAACTTCTGGGAAGACAAAAAACCTCAGCTGATCGCCTCAGAGATAGTCTGCTACTCAGAAAAATATTTTTATGCTGGTACGATTGACTTCATCGGAATAGTAGACGGGAAAGTGATGCTGATTGACTGGAAGACCGGCTCGAAGATCTACCCCTCACAGCTGCTCCAGGTGGCCGCTTACTGGCAAGCCGAGAACGAGAAAGGGAAGTTCAAACCAGCCGAGACTGCGGTGCTGAGATTAGGCACCAAGCACACCAGAGGATACGAACCACTGAAGAAGAGCGGAAAGGGAAAGAGAGGCAATCTGATGAATCTGAAAGAAAACAAAGAGGCCTTCAGTGTGTTCTTGGCGGTCAAAAAGACATGGGGATTCGAACATCCGAAAGCAAAGCCTGACATAAAAGAAATTCCAGAGGTGATTAAATTGAAGATCGTTAAACTAAGAAAAAAACATGGCATCACAACCAAACGAGGAACTAAGCGTAATAGGTAAAATCGATAGCGTCAACCCGGTTAAGACAGGGACCACAACAAGAGACGGCAGGACCTTCGACTGGACCCTTTATGACGTAAAGATCGATGGAGTGAACTACCGAACCTTCGATGATCGCTACCAGAAACTGGTAGGCCAATCAGGAGAATGGAAATTTAAGATAGACAACCGGCAGGGAAGAGACGGGAAGTGGTACGAGAACAGGAACCTGCTTAATCTCCCGAGACCGGGCGCAGGCGGAATGTCACCAGAACAGGAAAAGAAAATCCACGATAAGTTAGACAAGATTATCGGTATGCTCGAGCAACCCCAAGCAGACAAGCCAGGAGACTTCGAAGTAGAGACAGGACCAGAGCATGGACCTGTCCCGGGTCCACCAGAAGAGTACTAAGCCCCTGACCCTGCCTCTTGCCTCTCTCACCCTTGTAAGATCACCGTAGGGGCATGATCCGAGAAGAGGGAGAGGCAGAGATTAGAGGCTAAAAAATATGACAAAAAAACTATCATTTAGCTTCCTGCCAATACCAGAGGAGTTAATGGGAAGCAAAGCGATCAGCTGGGGAGCAAAATATCTATTCGGGATCATAGCAAAGGCAAACAAGGAGAAAATTAGATGGAGTGTAAAATATTTAGCAAAGAGAATGGACTGCACCCCAAGAGAAACGAGTCGCAGAGTGAAGGAATTAAAAGAAAACAATCTCATTATTGTCAAAGGAAGAAAGGGAAGGGTTAACGAGTACATCGTGAACCTTGAACTCATTCAGTCTATACAGACCCCTGACCAATCGGTCGGGGGTCAGGAGAGCCAAAATTGTCATGAGACCCCCGACCGTAGCGGTCAGGGGAGTCCTACCGGGAACGGTCAGGGTAATAGTAAAGAACACTCTTTAAAGAAAACTATTAAAGACGTAAAGCGTTTAAAAAAATATCACGGATTACGAGGAAAACTCGTGGAAAAGAAAATCTGGCTCACTCCTCTTAGAAGAACAAAGGTCCAGGAGGAAGTGGGCGCCCAATTAAGACCCAGCGGAAAATAACATGGCACAAGACCTTCAAAAAATCCAAGACAACGTGAGGCTGCTCTTGACGAAGCACGCAGCCTTGAGGGGTCCGTTTAGAAGGAAGCAGGCCCACATTCAGTACTGGCTGGACAACAATGAGATAGGGAAGTTTATAGCAAATACTTTGATGAAGGAATACCCCTACTGGACTTCAGCCGAAAGCATCAGCCGGGCCATCAGGGCAATACAGGATCCCAAGAACAGAAACTACGATCCAAATCTAAAGCCCTTGCCCGAGTTAGAGCAAAAGAGATTTGAGATGGCTGATGACAACAGAAGATTTAATTCAAAGGTCGGGCAGTAAAGAATAAAGAAACATGAAACTGAAATCAGGAAAATGGCAACCACAAGAGAAAACAGGCGAACTAATCCGACAAGTCCAACAAATCCTTGATAGCTATTCAGTGGCTCTGACCATCAGGCAGGTTTTTTATCAACTGGTGGTAAAGCAGATCATCCCGAACAACCTCAACTCCTATAAGAATTTAGATGCTGTTCTTTCCAAAGCTCGCAAGAATGGTTATCTGGACTTCGATGCTTTTACCGATAGGAAGAGAAGACCAATTAAAGACGGCTCTTGGTCAAATTTGAATGATTTTATCTCAACAGTTAAGAGGTCTTACTCTAAAGACAAATGGGACAACCAGGAGAACTATGTAGAGGTTTGGCTGGAGAAAGATGCTTTAGCTGGAATCTTTGAACCTATCACGCAAAAGTATGATGTCAATTTGCTTCTTGGCTACGGCTACCAAAGTTTGAGCTCCTTGAATGATGCGGTATCACGATTCCCCGATAAAGACATCTACATTCTTTATTTTGGGGACTTCGATCCTACCGGCCTCGACATTCCCAGGAGTGCCGAAGAGAACTTGGTGAAATGTTTTGGGAATTCTCCAATTTTTAAGAGAATATCTTTGACCAAAAAAGATATTGATAAGTTTGAATTACCACCAGCACCAGCTAAAACCACCGACAGCCGAACTTATGCTTTTGTCAAGGAACATGGAAACATAGCGGTTGAACTGGATGCCTTGCCCCCCAATGTTTTAGAGAAAAAGATAGAGAAAAGCATAGAGAAGTATCTTGACTTTGAGCAACTTGAAAAGGATTTAAGGGTTGAAAAAAGAGAAAGAGATAAACTTAGAATCAAACTTGAAAAATTGAAATTCTAAACCAAAGGCCGGGATAAAAAATAAAACAACATGATGAATTTAAACCAAGCCATAGTATTCGCCATCTTGATGGAGAACCACGAGGGGATCCTCGGGAAATCCCAGGCATACATAAAAGAGAAAGTGAGGTCAGTTGAATCGATGGAGTTCCCAGAACGTTTGCTCGAGCATGACAGTCATGAGAAGTTTAGAAAGTGGCACGAGAGATGGAATAAAAATTAAAATTCTAAATAAAAGGTCGAGAGTAAAGAATAAAATAAAAGCACCATGGAGTTACAATTAATCAACATTTCATCCGCATACGAATCGGAGACGAACCCCCGTGATAAAAAGGACTTCGAGGGCCCGGCCTTCGATGACCTGGTGGCGAGCATAAAAGAGAAAGGAGTGATAGTGCCGGTGCTGGCTCGTAGGAGAAAAAAAGACGCAAAGGAATTTGAGATTATCGTAGGATCGAGAAGATTAAAAGCGGCCAGAGTTGCTGGACTTTTGGATATCCCAGCGAAGATCGTGGAGATGGGTGATGTGGAGGCGAGGGAGGTGCAGATTATCGAGAACCTGCAACGCAAGGATGTCCACCCCTTAGACGAGGGTTTTGGTTATCGACAGCTAATAGAGAAATCAGATTATGACGTAGAGAACCTCGCAATCAAAGTGGGCAAACCCCAGGGCTATATCCGCCAGCGTCTATTCCTGACGAACCTGACCGAGAGACCGGCCAACGCCTACCGCAAAGGAGAGATTGCTGACGGACACGCCGTTCTTGTCGCCAGGCTCTCTCCACTTGATCAGTCCAATGCAATGAGATACCTGAGAGACTCATTCTCTTTGCCATCAGTCAAACAGTTCAAGGAATGGATTGAAGAAGAGTTTTATCATCCGCTTGCTTTCCAGCCATGGCTCAAAGACAAAGAAGCTAATAAGGCAGTCGGAAAATGTATTGAATGCTCGCCGAACTTAAACACTTTATTTGGTGAAGTCAAAGAAGGATCATGCACCGATCTGAAATGCTGGAAGAGAAAGATGGGGAGATACATACTTCACCAGATCGCCAAGTCCAGAAAGCAGGGAGTCGAATTGTTAAAAGTGAGCAAGGAGTATGGTTCAGCTGGACCCGAGATTCTTTCAGCCAATGCTTACACATCGGTCAGCTTCAAGAAAAAAGACCGGTGCAAATATGCCCAGAAGGCGATAGTGGCTGCAGGATCAGACTTGGGAACGTTCCTGTGGGTCTGTATCAGTTCCGAATGTCCTAAGCATCAGGTTGACCATGGCGATTATACTCCAACCCCGAAGGAAAAAGAGCGGAGGAGAAAAGAAATAAAGGAACAAAAGACCAAGAGAGAGAAGGAAGAGAAAAGAATTGTGGAATCCCTGGAAAAAGTCAAGTGGCCGCTTACCGGGAAGAACTTAGACATCATATTTGAGATAGTTTTGAACGAGCAGGGAACCACCGTACTCAGACCGGTAGCCAAGAGGTTTAAGATATCGCCAAAGAAAAAAACAAGATGCGGCTCCACTTATTATGATTGGGAGGATTCCATTCGGGAGGCGTCAGAGGGAATGGACAATGCTGAAAAGCTGAGGTTCATCATCGGGATTTTACTCGAGAGAACGTGGGGCGATTTGAAGAACAAGATACTGAAAATGTTCTAACGAAGAAGAAGAGATAAAAGGTCGAAAAAGATAATTCACAAACAAAAGTAATCATGGAAAAAGATCAGGAATTGTTGGAGGCAATTCTAAAAGCAATCGTCTATAAACCAGAAGAAGTGAAGGTTGAGAGAAAGGTAGATGAGATGGGAGTGTTACTCTCAGTAAAGCTCGGAGAAGGAGATGCCGGTCCCGTAATCGGAAAGGAAGGAGGAACCATCCAAGCCATCCGAACCGTGATGAGAGTGGTAGGAGCGAAGGGCAAAGCCAGAATTACCATCAAGTTAGAAGTTCCAGAAAAAAAGCCATCCTTCACAGCTCCACCACTCACCAGTCCACCCGCTGGCCAGAAGAAAGAGAAGGGAGATCTGGAAGACCTGAAGCTTTAATCAGAAATTCAGATTGAAGATTATTTTGAAGATTCTCCCTGGCCGCTTCGGAAACGGTCGATTCCTCTCGACCTTTCAAAAATAAACAAGGAGGAAAATAACGAGGCGGCCCGGGGAATCGAAAACAAAAAAAGAACCAAAGGTCGAGTTAAATTCTTAACCATCAAACACAAAACAATGAAAAAAGAAGAAAAAGAAGAAATAAAAGATTGTCCAAAATGTGGCGGAGAAAGGGGAAGAAAGCTAATAGGAGATGAAAGTTATGATTGGTGTGATGAGTGTGGTGTGGTTGAAAATTAACAAAACAAAAACAATGCCAATAAATAAATTAGTCGGCGAAGAAGAGGGCGGCGAAGAGGAAGGCGGAGAAGAAAAGGAAGAGAAAGAGGGCGGAGAAGAGAAGGAAGAGAAGGAAGGAGGCGAAGAGAAAGAAGAAGAGGAAGAGGTATAAAGATTAGGCGGGCTCTGGTTAGAAAAGCCAGAGGAAATATCGGGAAGGGTTTTTATAACTTACCCCTCATTTGTCCGCAGACAATTCCCCGTTCCCGAGGGTCTGGTCTGTGCCCGCCGAACCGGGGCGGTAGTTGAGTAGGAACAACGTAGATCGATACATAAGGTCCTATCTAAGGCGCAGGTTCGAATCCTGCCCGCTCCACTATGTGTGCACCAGTACCAAAAGGCAGATGGGCTTGGAAATACGACAAGTGCATTATCTGTGATACCAGGAAGATAAGGCATAAAGGCCGGGGACTTTGCGTTCATTGCTGGGACAGGAGGAGGGGCCAGAACCCGAGGAGAAAAGAACGACAGAAAAGAAGGCACGAGAAGTTTTATTTAAAAGTCAAGGGAACTCCAGAATACAGAGAATCTTGCCGATTAAAAGTAAAGAGATGGAGAGAAGATGAAAACTCAGGGTATAAATTGTTTCTTCAAAAAGTATATTTAAGAAATAAATTCAAAAGATTCCTAAACAGAAAGAGACCCCTAAAGAGAGATCTGGGCGGAGTTAAAATCAGGTGCGAAGGCTGCGAGAAAGAGTGCTTGATCACGACACCAATTAAACCCGGGAAGCTCAATGGAAAGATACAGGAGCTTCAATTATTTAAAAAAGTATTGATAGAAAATTGCGGGCAAAATCCCACTAAGAAATAAAAATTAAAGGTTAAGCGCTGGAATTAAAGATGGATATTATAAAAAAATTTGAAGAGACCAAGGAAATTGTAGGAAAGGCAGATCGTCGCCTCAGTTCTATGATCAAAGGGCTTCAGGAGTTGCAGGACACCCACCGGGAGAAACTGGAGCAGGTTTTAGAAGCCTCACGGATATCGCAGTTCAACGAAGAAGAGTTAAAGAATTTTCTGAAAGAACCCTATGTGATTCTACCCACCAAGAGGCCAGATGAGTGGTGGGTGGTGGTCCCGAAGTTCATCCAGATGCAGGTCGGTTGGCTGGAAAGAAGCACCGAGTCCTACAACATTTTCAAGGTCAACAAGTTTATCAACTGGTTCGGGGACATTCCTGCCTTGCTAAAAGATAAGTTCAAATTCAAGCCAGAGCTGCCGGTGAAGGTCTACGACGGAATGGTGCTGACAGGGAAACGATATCAAGATGAAACCTGGAACAGATACAGCAGATTCCTTTCCAGGAGAGAAGGCGAAGACAGGATCAGAATTAAGAGAGGAGCGGAGTTCAGGCTGATCGCACAGATAATTGACGATGGCACTTTGCCGTTCTTGCCAAAAGAAGTTGAGAAAGGGGATCTACGGCCGGCCCAAGTAAAGTTCAAGTTGAGAGAGTATCAAGAGGAAGCCCGGCAGATGTTTCTAAAATACGGAGCAATAGGAGTTTATTGGGCCTACTCGGCAGGCAAAACCTATTTAGGACTTGATCTCTGTTCTGAATTAAAGGGAGATAAACTGATCGTAGTGCCGACTTTAACCTTGAAAGAGCAATGGGAAAAGAGATTGAGCGAACTGACTGAAGTTGCCAACGAGGTAGACGTAATAACTTATCATAGCTTTGAGAAAGTAAGAAAGAATGAATATGTTTTGGCGATCTATGACGAGTGCCATCACTTGCCAGCCAATACATTTTCAAGATTGTCAACCATCAGGGCCAAATATAGATTAGGGCTTTCAGCTACACCTTACAGGGAAGACGGCCGAACAGATTATATCTTCGCATTAACGGGATTCCCGGTAGGACTGAACTGGGAGGCCCTGATAAAGTTGGGAGTGATTGAGAAGCCAGATATTCGGCTTTACATCTTACAGGATAGTAGAGCCAAAGCAGAAAAGTTATCAGATCTGTTGGTTGACAAAAAGAAAACCATTATCTTCTGCGATTCAATTAAATTCGGGAACGAGATCAGCAAGAGATTTGAGATACCATTCGTGTCGGGAGAGTCCAGCAAGAGGTTGGAAGTTATTGAGGAGGCCGAAACTTCGGTAGTCAGCCGGGTGGGAGACGAGGGGTTGAGCATCAAGGATATTGAAAGGATCATTGAGATCGACTTCTTATTCGGTAGCCGGCGACAGGAGGGACAAAGAATGGGGAGATTATTCCATGGAGAGAAAAAGGGAGAGCATATAATCTTGATGAGTGAGAGGGAGTTTGAGGATCACAGCAAACGGCTCTACGCGATCTATGAGAAAGGATTTAAGATCCAAATAATCAGATAAAAATATGGAGAAAAAAGAAAGGTCGGAGTTAATAATTAGATAAAATTATGGGAAATCCAGATTTAATAATCGTAATAAATGGTTCGGCATTTCTAATCAAGGGTCACGATTACGATGTCCGAAACGAGGCGGTTTTAAAGATGATTAAAAAGTTTGAAAGGAATTGGGAAGAAATAAAAAAGAGGGCAGATTTACCAGAAGACCTTATCGGCAAAGAAGAAATCAAAGAAATTAGAGTTTATGAATTGTTTTAGTAAGGGGAATGATTCTTCAGGGCTAAGAGTGAAAGACCATCACAAGAGATGGAGAGAGGGGTGGATAATCTTGGATAATCCTGTAAGACCTCTCAGTAGAACCGCTCTTAGCACCTGAGGAATTATTAAGGGGAAAATTATGAAGAAAGAAAACCAAGTTTCTAATTTAGAACTAAGCCGAAAATTAAAAGACCTGGGAGTGAAGCAGGAGAGTTCGTGGTATTGGATTGTTCCAGGTATTCCAGGGCTTGAACCATATTTAGCAGACCATAAAAAGAGAACTACTGGAGAAACATTTTCCGCCTTCACAGTTGCCGAGTTGGGAGAGATGTTGCCAGATGGTAAATTAACTGAGAAAGAAGAAGGCATCTATTATGTCCTTCGTGGTAATGAAGCACCAATTAAAGCCGACACCGAAGCCAACACCAGAGCCAAAATGAAAGTTTATCTATTGGAGAAGAATATTCCCCCTAAATAATAAATCACCTAATAAGGTATGAAGAAAGAAGAAATAATAAAAAAATTACAAAAGTTCGCTAACAAGTATAGGATATTTTTTGAGGAGAATGGAGAGATAGGTTTTGGAAGAGGTTGTGTTGGGTTTCTAAGCGGAGATAAATACATTGCCTATAATCCCCACAGAAGCACAATAGATAGCTTTGAGCAGATTAAGGAATTGTATAGCGAGAAACACTACAAGGTTATTCCAAATCACGCCTACCACAAAGACGATTACTTCGCAGTTTTAACTGCCGAAATAGGGAAATTAAAAGCTCTAAAAGAACTCTTGGAATGGGCAGAAGGTTTAGAAAAATTGGGTATAGAGATAGTTGAGTATGAAACAAAGGCGACTGGAATGCAGGTCTTATTCTCTGGGGTTGTAGCTCATGCAATAAAGATTAAATCCCCTAACAATTAACCAGCTATGTTAGAAAAAAGAAAACAAGAATTTATGAAGCATAACCTTAAATTGGGATTTAGGAAGGGGTTTGTGCTTTTTGCGTGGTATTTTACATTGCCTATTGAGATATTTCTATGGGCGATTTTCAAAGACAGGTCATTTTTGGAATAATTAACCAGCTAATATGAAGAAAGAGAAATGTAAAAAGTGCGGAAAATGTTGTAGGTATATGGCATTTTGGCTTTCCAAAAAACCATCAAAGGATATTATTCGGTGGGTTAATCTCCATAAAGGGGCGAAAGTAATCAAAGAAGGAAAATACTGGACATACAGATTTTACTTAAAATGCTCAAAGTTAAAAAACAATCGCTGTTCAATTTACAAGCAGAGGCCTGACCTCTGTAAAGAATATAAATGTTGGGAGGCGGGATTTCCTAAACCTTAAACAACCCATGCCAAAAGAGAAAATAAAAGAATTAAAACTGGGAGATTTCAAACGAACCGGTGAGCAAGGAAGTTTTAGGCATTCCTTTTCTTGGAAGAATGATGAGATAGAAGTTTGCCTTGACTCTTGTTTTAATGGTTACGATGTGGCCATCTATGATTTGAATCAAGATCTCATCGGAAAGAAAACCTGCACAAACATTCAGGGAATGTTAGAGTCCCAAGTAGCTCCAGGATTTAGTATTTTAACAGGCCAGGCATTGATGAAGGCAATTAAGATAGCGAATAAAAAGATAGCCAAATTAAAAGAAGAAAAATGATTTTCAGATTCCTAAAAAGACATATTAAAAAGAGGAACCTCTTCTTCTATCCCTGCAAAGGTTGCAATAGAAAGCGGCTGACTCTCTTCTACGAAAGGGCAACCCGGGGACTTTGTAGGAAGTGCAGAAAGGGAGGGGTGGAGGAGAACGAGAACCAGTTAACCATCTTTGATCTCAAACCACAACATGAAACCAAAAACATCAATCGAAAAAGGAAAAAGATTTGAAAAGCTAATAGCTAAAGAAATCATGGCCGAGGGGCTGGGTCTGGCCAGAAGAGAAGACGGAAGTGGATCGGGCAAGAAGAAAGGAGACATCGCGGCCAGCCTTCCCTTCTTGATAGAAGCTAAGAACGTACCATCAGCCAAGATTCAGAAGACCCTTGACTGGATAGATCAGGCAAAACACCAGGCAGAGATAGGGAACTACAACTCACAAAAATGGGCTTTAGTTTTTCAGGACCCGAGAAGCACCGAAGCGAGTCCTGACATCTACGCAGTGATAGATTTCTGGGAGTTCCTAAAACTAATGAAGACTGCCAGCGCACCAAGAATCAAAGGGCCAGACAGAGATTTCAAATACTGGCTCAACAAACTAAAGGTCGCACTCAAACAAGTGGATAAAAGAGTATGATTAAATCTATACTTCGGTTGCCATTTGCCATAATTCTCACTCCAGGATGGCTTATTGCATGGGTATTAGACGATTGTAAAACTGAGAGTTTTCTAAAAACTTTAAAAGAACTTTATTTAAATTTATGATGACACAAGGAGAAGCATTCGAATATTGGTACGATTACTTCCTCAAGGAGATAGTGGCCGGGCTGATAGACCTGGAGCGGTTCGGGAAGATGAGCCAGAAGGCAATCGATCTGTTCTTCGAGCCCGACAAAACAGACAAGAAAAAAGTAATGGCGAGGATCGAGAAGAAGTTGAGAGAAAACAGGGAGGCTTTAAGAGCAGTTGAAAAATTACTCAAAAAATTATGAGACCTAAAATCAAAATACTTTTGGAGCTATACGAGCTGCAATACGGCGCATTGGTAGACGTGGAATGCTTGATCGCGGGCTTGAAGAGACTGCCCGGGGACATGAGGTTAGAGTCAAGGCTCGTTCAGATATCAAAGGGAATCCCACCTATGAAAATAGAGATGACCGTCAGCCAGAGACTCGAGGGATTAGAGAGAGACAAGAAGATTTTGGATGTGAGGTTGGAATCGTACAAGGAGCAGCTCGATGCGATCCCGGGAGGAAAAAAAGCATTAAAAGACTGGGAAGATGGAAAACTTGAACCCAAAACACAATCCTCTGTCCAAGAGGAAAAATAAAGGCAAGTGGATCGGAGGGCAATTTATCCCAGCCCAGATTTTGAAGAGGGCCCAAAGAGAAAGATTGACAATGATGGCCAGGGAGATCATAAAAAGAAGACTGGGATGGAGGAGGAGGCTTTACTATTGGCTCAAAAGTCTGTGGCTGAGATTGAAGTTTCCTATTCGTAGAGTTAAAATCTCGGAGGAAGAAATAAAGAAAAAGATAAAAGAGACAGCATCAATCTCTGACTTTAAAAGACATGAGCACTATGACAATCCTGGAAAAACTCCACAAAATTGAAGAGAAGAAATGCATCTATGATATCCATTACTGCCGGGCAGGAGTAGGGTTTTTATTCTATGACCCGAGGAGAATAAAAGGAGTAGACGAAACACGGGCTGAAAAAGAAAGGCACCTCTACAAGCCGAAGAATTGGCGGGAAGGATTGAGCGTTGAGAAATACTATCCTACATTTGAGGAAGCGGTGGAATCTGAGTTTAAAAGATTAAAGGACCATGGCAAAAAATAAAAAGAAAAAAATAAAACAAGAACTCCCTAAGTATTTAAAGGGAAGGGTAATAGATATAATTAAGGGGAGCAGAAGGACTGATGCTTACGAATTCTTTAAGAGAATGGGTATGGCTGGGTTTAAGAAACATTCTAACCTTTTTTAGATAAATTATGCCAGGGAATATTCAAATCAAAAACTTAAAATTCGCTTCATACAATCCCCGGGACATTGAGAAAAAAGAATTGGAGTCGTTAAAGAAATCAATTCATGAGTTTGGATTGCGGGGATTAATTACGGTTAATAAATACAAAGGAAGAAAAGGAATTATTGTAGGAGGCAACATGACCGTCCTCGCATTGAAAGAACTGGGTTGGAAAGAAGTCCCGGCAAAGAATGTTGATTTTGTTAACCTGCCAGAAAACAAAGAAATGTCATTGAGCCTGGCTCTAAACAGAATCGGGCAAAAAAGAAATTGGAATGATGAAAAGCTGGCTGAGATAATGTATAAACTGAACCGGGCAGATTTAGATCTAACCAAGACGGGCTTTGACGAAGTAGAGATTAGCAATTTATTAGATATCCAAATGCTTCAGACAGTTAAAGAAGAGGAGTTTAATCCAGAAGAGGAGAGAGAAAAAATTAAAAAGCCAAAAACAAAATATGGGGAGATCTATCAATTAGGCCGGCATAGATTAATGTGCGGGGATGCTACCAAGAAAGAAGATGTAGAAAAATTAATGGGGAAAGAAAAAGCGGATATGGTATTTGTTGATCCTCCCTACAACGTGGGTTATGAGAGCTCAGAGACAAAAGGAAAGTTTCCCCGGGGAGGGAAGATATTAGGAGATTTTCTAAAAGAAAAAGAATTTAGCGAATTAATAGAAAAATCATTTGCCAATCTTAGCCGGGCATTAAAGCTAGGGAGATCAATTTACATCTGTTCAGGCTATTCTTCTTACCCATTGTTTTATTATAAAATGCTGAATGCGGGATTCCACTTCGCCCATTGTATTGTCTGGATAAAGCAAGGAACCTCGGTAACCTGGACTGACTTTAAAACACAGTACGAACAACTATTAAAAGGCAGTAAAAAGAGACTTGGTAAAGCATCAGAATTTAAAAGGGCGCTGGGAACTGAACCCAAGAAAGGAGGAGAGAAAGCAGAAGGGATTCTTTATGGCTGGAAAAAGGGACAGAAGCATTTCTTCTATGGTGGGAGAAATGAATCTGATGTCTGGGAGATGCCAAGAAAGGCAACAATTAAAATGGTTCATTCAACCGAGAAACCAGAATGGCTAATCATGAAAGCTATAAAATTAAGCAGTCGAGTCGGGCAATTAATCTTAGATTTATTCGCTGGAGGAGGATCAACATTAATGGCGGCAAATAAATTAGAAAGGAAGGCCTACTTAATGGAACTTGATCCAATCTACTGCGATGTAATTATTAAAAGATTCGAAAAGATCACTGGCAAAAAAGTGATAAAGATAAAAAATGGCATCAAAACAATTAGAAAAAGTCGATAAACATTTAAATAAACTCGGACAGTTCGGACAACCCTATAACATGAGAGGTAAAAAAATCACAAAAAAACGTTGGAATGAGTTTTTAAGAGTACTGAAAGAAGAAACATTAGGAATTATAGTGGCTACCTGTGAAAAAACTGGCATTGGACAAACGACTTATTATGATCACCGGTTGGAAGACGAAGAATTCGCTGAAGAATCAGACAAGGTAATGAGACAGATTGGTACACCTTTTACCGAAGATCGTCTCCGAGAAGCTATATTTCATCGTGAGGGCTGGGCGATTAAGTTTTACTTGCAATGCGTGAGCAAGAAATGGAGACCATACGAGAAAAGAGAAATTAGTGGAAAGTTAAGCGCTGATATCGAGCAGAAGATAAGTACCGACCCCATACTTAAAAAGGCAGTGAAATTTTATGAAGAACAACTCAAAAAAGATTATCGAGGGAAAGATGATAGCGGAAAGCACGCTGGCCTGGATAAAAAACGAGGAAATAAAAAACGAAAAAGACGAGCTAATTGAATTCACCAGGCATTGCTTTCTGTTGGATGTCTATACTGACCGAAGCCAGGAGATAGTAGTTAAGAAGGGATCGCAGGTCGGAGTATCAACCTTCGCTATCCTGAAGGCCCTGCACGATGCAAAAT
>JAUVXX010000002.1 GCA_030603395.1 bacterium
GACCTTGGTATTTTGAACTTTTTGATGGTGCTTTTCGGAATAACCAGCGGCTGGCACTTTTCTCTGTTTAAGGCACTTTCTTTTTCTTCGGCTGTCACCAACTCTTATTTCTGGAACAAGTTTTGGACTTTCAAGAAAAGAGAAACCAAGGTTGGGGCGAGGGAGTACTCCAAGTTTTACGTAATAACCGGGGGCGGATTTTTGATAAATGTTGGGATTGCCTCTTTGATAGTTAATGTTATTGGTCCTCAATTTGGGTTCTCTCCAACAATCTGGGCGAATGTCGGAGCCATCATCGCCGTGCTCTGTGCTTTTATGTGGAACTTTCTAGGCTATAAATTCATTGTCTTTAAGAAATAAGCCCTTTTAAAAGTGAATCTGGGTGTAGGGAGGATAAAATTATGGAGTTAGAGATGCTTCAACTTATAAACACGATGGATTGGGGGTCAAAGCTAAGCATTATCGCATTGATCTCCTCTTTCGGAGTTTTGTTTGCGGTTCTGGTTACTTTATCGCTAAAGTACCAGAAAGGAAAAGAAAAGAAAAAAGAATAGAGGATTGAAAGTACTAAGAAAGAATCCGCCGTCAGTGCCCAGTTTGTTTAGCACTGACGGTGGTTTTTTATAGTGGTGCCACCTTTAAAATCTTAAAAATCTATGATAAGATAAGTAAGAATTATGACCAATCTGGTATTATACAGAAAATATAGACCCAAAACCTTCTCTGAAATTGTCGGGCAGGAGCATGTGGTTAAAACGCTAACCAATGCTATTTCCTCGGGCATGGTTTCTCATGCCTATTTGTTTACCGGGCCACGCGGCACCGGAAAAACTACCATTGCCCGGCTTTTGGCTAAGGCAATGAATTGTAAAAATCGGAAAGAAGAAGAATTTGAACCCTGTAATCAATGTGACTCCTGCCAGGAAATCAACCAGGGCAATGCCATTGATTTGATTGAAATTGATGCTGCTAGCAATAGGGGAATTGACGAAATCAGAGATTTAAGAGACGGTATCCGCTTTGTCCCCACCAAATCAAAATACAAGGTTTTTATCGTGGACGAGAGCCACCAGTTAACCAAAGAGGCGTCTAACGCCCTTTTGAAAACTCTGGAAGAACCGCCCTCTCACGCCATCTTTATCTTAGCCACCACCGAAGCCCATAAAATGATGCCAACCATTATTTCTCGCTGCCAGAGGTTTGATTTCCGAAGATTGACCATGCCAGAAATCATCGGCAGAATGGAGACAATTTTGAAAAAAGAGAAAATAAGTTTTGCCAAAGAAGCCCTGGACTTAATCGCTCTTTCAGCTACCGGCTCCATCCGAGACGCCGAATCACTTTTGGACGAAGTAGTCAGTTTCTCTGGCAAAGAGAGAGAAGTTAAAAAAGAAATAGTTGAAAAACTCCTGGGGGTAGCTGATAAAGCCGCCATCTTCCAATTCTTAAATTATCTCAACCAGAAAAAAGCCAAAGAAGCAGTTGAGTTTTTAAACGAAATCATTTTCAAAGGAGTGGACCTCAAAGAATTCACCAAATCCTTAATTCAATATTTGAGAGAAATCCTTCTCTTGAAAATTGACTCTCAATTTCAAAACCCCTTATTCTTTGGCTTAACCGAGGAAGAAAAAAAAGAAATCAAAAACTTAGCCAGCCAATTTTCTGACACAGAGCTCTTGCAACTCCTGGAAAAGTTTATGGCTGCTGAAAACAAAATGAGATTCTCCTCAATCCCTCAACTCCCCCTGGAGCTCGCCGTCATTGAAATCTGCCGGAAAAAGGAGTAAGATAATCCATATTCCGGGGTCGTCTAATGGTAGGACAGATGGTTTTGGTCCATCCAATTTTCGTTCGAATCGAAACCCCGGAGCCAAATTGTTATCTTCTAAGATGATTTTAGGAAAATTAAAAACAGATCATGCTTATAATTTTTTTAAAATTCCTAACTACAAATAAAGAATTGGTAGCAATTGCATTATCGCCCGTTATAGCTGTTGCGGTGGGAGAGTGGTTACGGAAACGAAATTATAACAAGCAACAGCGAGACGATTTAATACGGAGACTAATTAGTTATGGCTACCAGATGTCTCCTACTTATCTTTCTGGAAAGAATGAGATTTTGAAGGCACTCAATGAAATCAAATATTGGTATTCTTCCAACCCTTCAATTAAAAAGTTGACCTTTGCAGTTATGGATAAAATGCAATCAAGACAAGATGCTCAAGATGTTTTTATAGAGTTAATACAAACAATCGCACGAAGAGAAGGACATTGTCTGTCTAGACCAGAGATAGAAAGAGTTTTCTCAATTCGATAGGGGGACATAACGCATAGGACGGGGGATCGGATTTTAAAATCGCTAATCAAGCATTTTTGGTAAAATAAAACAAACAATATGAAATTAATAAAATTTAGAATCAAAGATTTTAAATCAATTAGAAATACAGGAGATTGTGAATTAGCCTCTGATGTTACCGTCTTGGCTGGTAAAAATGAGGCTGGAAAGACAGTAATTATCCAAGCTTTAGAAAAACTTGACACAGACAAAGAATTTATTAAAGAAGATAAGCCAATAGATAGATCGACGGTAGGCCCAGAGGTAGCTTTAGTTTTTAAGTTGTCCAAGAAAGATTTTTCTGAATTAAAAAAAGAGATAAAAATACCGAGTAAAATTAAAATGAGTAAAGTTTTAGAAATTCCTTTCTCGATAACTAAGTCGTTTGATAACACTTATAGTTTTAACGGACCCAGTGGTTCAGTTGTTGATCTATTAATAAAGTTTTATGATAAACAGAGCGAGAAAAAATTTGAAGAAGTAAATGAAAAATGGCGCGAAATAAGGAAGAATTTTCGGAATTGCAAGATAGAAAATTACCCATTACAAGACACCAAAGAGATTGATGATAGAAATGTCCTGCAGATAAAAAATGATTTTCTGCCGAATATAAAACAGTTTATAAATCAATTACCTGCCGAATATCAAGAAACTACTAAACAATTGAAAAACGAAGTTGAAACCGCAATAACCGAGATAGAAAGTAATGAAAAAAATAAGAAAGATGATCAAAATAAACTTTTAGGGTTTATCCCACCCATGGTTCTTTTTGATGCTTTTGACAAGAAAGATTTTTTGCCATTTGACCCTATTACGCTTGAGGAAGCAGAAAATAATCAAGCCGTCAAAAATTACTTTCTTTTAACTAATACTGACATTAACGAATTAAAAGAATTGAGAGATCAAAAAAATGATCAGGGATTGTCTCAGTACATTAAAGATAGATCGTTTGTTCTAGAAGAAGATTTCAAAGGATATTGGAAACAAGATAAAATTGACTTACGCCTAGAGTGGGGTATCGACAATAAGCTTGCTTTTTATTTTTACGAGATGCGCAAAAAAAGACCTGTGCCTTTTAAATTAAGCCAGAGAAGTAAAGGGTTGCAGTGGTTTTTATCTTTTTATTTAACAATAGCAGCAGAGTGCAAAGAATATGAAAGTATTATTTTAATTGACGAACCCGGACTCTTTGTTCATGCAAAAGCACAAGAGGACATACTAGATATCTTGAGAGACATGTCTAGAGAGAATCAAATTATCTTCACTACACATTCACCTTATTTAATTGATCCCAATAGATTGGATCGTATAAGGCTCGTCGTAAAAGATTTAAAAATAACAAGAAATAAAAGACGATATACTCAAAAAGGAACCAAAATTTATTCCATCACCAAAGAAGTTAATATCGACAAAGAATCATTAACTCCTATCATTACGGCGATTGGTCTTGATATATCTAGATCTCTTACAATTGCAGCAGATAATAATATAGTGCTTGAGGGACCTTCTGATTATTATTATTTACAAGCGGCTATAAAATTTTGTGGAGTCAAGATCCCAAAACGACTAAAACAGCTTCATTTAATTCCATGTACTGGTGCTAATAATATTCCATCGATAGTATCCATTCTTTTTGGTTGGAAATTAAATTCCGTAGTGATATTAGACAACGATTCAAAAGGCAAAGAGATTTATAAAATTCTTATTAATAAATCGCCGCTTAAAAAAGAAAAAATAGCATTTGTTTCAAAAAAAAATAATTACTGCATTGAAGACCTCTTTTCAAAAGCCGATTTTAATAAATATATTCTTGAGAAACCAATTAACTACAAAACGAGAAGGCTTAATTCTCAAGTCATGCCAGATTCACAAAAGTTGATCCTCTCTCGGAAATTTTTTAATTTGATAAGTAATAAGAAACTTCGAGTTTCTAAAGAAACAAAAGGTAATTTTGGTGAATTATTAAAAAATATTTTTGGTGTGTTGAGTTAAATCTAGTCATATTCAAACACATTCTAGTTTGATTAAAATCGGCATTTGAAAATACTCTTTTGTATTCATAAAATAGGTTCTAATGTCGTCGCATAGACGCAGTAAATTATTAACACAGGGTCAAAAACCCTGTTTTTTTTTCTTGAATTTTCTAAGAAACGGGACTACGCTGAAAGTAGATATGACAAAGCTAATTGATAAAAAAATTTGTTTACCAAAAATGGGGTTTCACAAGAGTGTTGTGTCACAAGTTTTTGATGGAAAAATAAGCACCTGGAGACTCAGAGACCATAAATTAAAAAAAGGCGATGTTGTGGCTTTTGAAAATAGCCAGACAGAAGAAATCTTTGGATTCGGAGAAATAACAAAAGTTATTATAACAACTGTCGGACAGATAGACCTAAAGGATAAAACTCACTATAAAACATACAAAAACAGACAGGAACTTATAAAAGCATTTAAGCGTCATAATATTTCTTATAAAATTAACAATAATACGCCAGTTTTTGCCTACACATATAAATTTAGAAAAATAGAATTATAATATATTAAATATGCCCTAACGTCGTCCAAGCCCCGTAGCCATCTAGTGGGTCTTTCGGAAGACCGAGAGGCCCAAAATAGACTAACTAAAAACATGAGCAAGATAATTACATTCTCAGATCGACAACCGAGCGGTACTTTCTCCCAAATCCAATTAGATGACGGGAAACGCATTCTTGTGTCTTTTACTCAAACCGAAATAGCAATTTTTAAACTTGCTTTCAAGGGCTCTACGCCAACAGGTAAAATTTTCAAGCACGACATCAATGAATTTTTAGATTTTTTCTGTGTGCGCGTTGAACAAATAGGTATCGACGGTTCACTCTTGGAAGCTGTTGTGAACTATATTTTACCCTGTAAGAATATGGAGGAAGTTACGGAGAAAATGAATATAGTAGTTAAAGATTACAATGATCCAGCTGTTAAGGCAGATATTCAGCAGAAACTCCAAAAACAACTCCAAAAACTCTTTACAGATAAATAAAATTAAAATAACCCCAGAAAAGTTATAAATCTATGGAAAAATATAAAACAAATATCGCGATATACCATAAAATTTTTACTAAGTATAAAATATCAAAAAAAGGTTTACGGAAGACAGAAAGCAGTTTTCCATTTGAATATATTCAAACTAATTTTTCTAAGACTGGATTGAAACCAGTCTTTTCTAGTTTTGAAAAAAAGATAAAGAAACAATTTCATTTATTTGGTATTTCTTTTGAATCAAGTATATTTAGCGGAAAAGATATTCAGACAGAAATATTTTCTGATAATAAAATACTTGTTTTAGTTGAGAAAGTTAATAAATTTGGGGGCACACTCCTGCAGATCACTTTTTATTACAAAGATTTAAATGCATACCTAAAAATTTTTAAAAAAATCAAACGCTTTAAAAAATTAGTAGGTCTAAAAGAGGGTACATTTTTTGAGCTAACTCAGAAAGAGAAACTTGACGAACTATTGGAAAAAGATAGTCCTAACGGAAAGCTTATTAAAAACATTAGATTTAAAAATATTTTTTCTTTTTTAGGAAACTCTTCTCAGAGAGATATTACAAAGAAAATTGCTAAAAAACTTGGTCAATCAGCCAGATCAGCAACTAAAGATCAGATATTGGGTGAGTTTGATAAGAAAAAAAGAAGGATTGTTGAAAAAATCTTAAATAATACAAATATTTTTACTAAGAGTTATCGTTTGAGGTGTAAGAAATGCAATTGGGTTTCATATGATTTAATTTTCGAAAATTTAGAAGATGTACGAGCTGTTATAAATAAAGGTAAATTCTCATGTATGAAAAAAGGCTGTTTTTCAGATGAGGCGGAGGAGGTAGAGATTTTTGCCGTTAAAGCAGATACGATACGTTGTCTTGGTGGGACTTGGCTAGAAAAATATGTTGACGATATTCTAAAACAAAAAGTCAGATATACATGGCCAGGAAAGATGAATACAGATGATGAACTCGATAATGTTTTTATTTTTGCGGAAAAAACATTCCTTGTTGAATGCAAAGATACGTCCTTTGGTATGTCTGATTTGTACTCACTCATGATAAAGGCAAAAGCTATAAGCGCTGATGAGATTTTAGTAATTACAACACAAAATGTGAGCAGCAATGTAATCAACAAGATTAAAGAATTAAATGAAGCTGAGGATTATCAAATTTCTCTCATCATAGGCAACCAAAAGATTATAAAGAAGACACTCGAAGACACTTTATCTAGAAGACAAAATGAATTTTTTGAGCAGACCTTAATAGAAGGTAAAAAAAGCAGAAGATACTTAAGTTTACCAATGATAACGCGGTAATGAAGATGGTTTTAATCTATTCAATTGTTCTAAACCGAGGTTGCGAACAGACATGTGTTTGGTTCAAGCAATTGAGATACTTAATAAAATATAATATGTTAGAAAATTTTTTTATAATTACCCCAATTTTAATAGCGATAATTATTCCAATTATACTGTGGATTTTTCTGTTTAAGCCCTTTTTTGAATTAAAAGGAAAATTCTCTTTTAATATTAGAGAAAAAATTTTCCCAGACATACAAAAAGCAAGTAATTCTATAATAACATTATCTTCAGCAGCTATTCTTTTGACATTTTCAATACTCCAAATAGGAATAGTCAATGTGTCTTCTAAAAACTTAATAATTATTTCATGGTTTGGCTTTGCTGCTTGTATTCTTCTGGGTATTCTTATAAAAATTGTTTTTTATATTTCCAGAGCAGCTGATTTTATTGAACTGAAAAAAATTGGAGAATGGAGAGTTTCCCTTAAAAAAATGAGAACTTCCAAGGAAAAAAAGCTGAGTCATGAAAAATTTAAAGAATGGAAGAGTTTATTTAATAAACGTCAATATTTTCTAAAGATGTTATTTATTTTCATATTTTTACAACCAATATTATTTTTAACTTCAATATTGTATACGGTTTTATTTGCAGTCATCAATCTCTTATAGTAAAAGGTTTTAATTGTCTTGTTCTTTCAAAATAATCCCGATAATCCCGATCGAGATGTGTCAGGCGCACTCTAATGGAATTCAGAGTCGGAATTGTCGACCATTGAAATTCCCCATTTTAATAGAAAAACAGCCCTGACCGGAATGAAACTATATAATCCCCAAAAGGAAGGGAAACGGGCTCAGAGGGGCAATTATGAGCCAAATACGGGCAAATAACAGGGGTTTGAGGAATAAAATTAGGATAAAACCAGCAACAAAAAAGCCCATCGCCGGGCGTTTTTTTTTAATGGACACCTTGATTGACTTTTAATAAGATTTATTTTAAAATATAAATAGCGGTAGATTAAATTACTACAACAATTAAATAAGGAGATTTAGCATGAAAAGGATAGAGCGCATGAAAGAAACTATTTACGAATTGTATGGCAGATTCTTAAAATTTTTAGTGATTTTCTTAATCCTCTTTGTGTTTTTCGTTATTACATACGGGTTATCCGGAGCTGCTGCACTCGATGGCTTTAGTGTTATTCAAATGCTTAAGATATCTGCAGGACTTGCTGGAATTTTAGGACTTATCTGTGCTTGGCTTTGGAAAGATTGAGTGTTTTCTCGCAGCTAAATCACCAAGGGAATTTGGTAAGGGAGTGAAGAAATAATTATGGAGGGGGGGGTAGAGAATCAATATTTCTTTACCTCCCACCCCAATTTTAGAGGATTTTTTTATCGCCAATCAGGCGATTTTTTAGTAGAATAGTTAAACCAATTTCCTGAGAATTATTGCTTCGGGATTATTCTTATTTTTTCTAAGCAGAAGCCCCTTTGATATTATCTCCGGGGCTTAGGATTAAATTTAAGGTCTTTCCTGAATGACAGTTTCTTTTGATCAAAAACTGTCGGGTTATTCAGTTCATACCAGTATTTACACTGCCTTATCAGTCCTTCCCAATTTAGTCTATGAGAGTGGTTTACGGCGAACCTATAGTCGCATATTATTTTATATCCGTTTGCTAATGCCCATTCAGCCCATTTGGTGTCTCCGCCGCCGAGTTGATATTTTTCTTCAAATGGATGTTGAAGCCAAAGCTCTTTTCGGAAAGTGCTATTCGTTGCGCCAAACACTCCCATTCCTGCGTGACGGATAGAGTAAGGCCCTTTTAATTTAGTCCAAATATAGGGAGGGGTATAAAACATTAATTCTGGAAAAGTGTTGTGCTTTCGACTAGGAGCAATTAGAGAATAAACTCCAGCTACCAGGGAATCATGAAAATATTCTACACCAATCCGGAGCCAATCTTCACGAAAGGGCAAAGCATGACCCACTAAAGATACAATTATTTCTCCTTTTGCTGCATCTACTCCCATGTTTAGAGCCCGAGGAAAACAGAAATATTCTCGTTTAATGGTCAGAACTTTCGCCCCGCGCTTTTGAGCTAACTCAGGAGTTCCATCCGATGATTCATTATCAATCACAATCACTTCCTTCTTTCCTCTATAATCTTGTCGATGTAATATATCGATAAGATTACTCAGCTCTTCTTTTTCATTCATAGTTCGGATAATAATCGATACGTTAAACACCACTTATCACCTCCTTTATTTTTTCCTTTTTTCTCCTTTTATTTTTTACAATATCCAATTATAATTCTCAAGGAACGATATTAAAACCATACCATATTTTATAAAAAAAGTCAAACAACTTGAGGCTCCAAAAACATTCATCATCCAATAGAGAAAACTAAGCAATAAATTTTAAAAAGGTTACCAATAACAAAAAAGCCCATCGCCGGGCGTTTTTTTATTCAAAAAAAGAGGAGAAAAACGTTAAAACTTCAACGTTTTTCTCCAAAGGCCGGAGGCTCTTTGAAACCAAATAAGTAGGTGGTATTCCACTGACGGCTCGGGGAAGACTGGCGTCTTCCTTTCTTAGCCTCCCATACTATTCTATACGACTTATTGATCTCTAGAGCCAGAGACTGGGATTTGAACCCAGCTGCCGCCAAAATGGCGGTTGTTCCCAAGAACCCTCTTTTTATCCGGCCTTTACTAATTTAGTATTGCTTTTTTATTAAGCTGCTGATATTTCGATTCTACATATTTTAAATTAAATGTCAAGTCGCCAAAAGGGCGGTTTTTTGATAGAATAATAATATATGAAAGCTAACAAGAAACTTGATTTATTTATCACTTTTATTCTCTCAGCTATTGCTTTAGCTTTATGGTTATTTTTTAATCTTAAGCCCCTTATTGGAGCAGCTTTTTTTACTCTTTTGCCTTCAATCTATTTGATAAAGCGGGAGAAGAAAAATATACTGAAAATATTTTTAGCCACTGTAATTTTTGGAGGATTATTTGGCTTCCTGTTTTATTTTATCGAAACATTAAATAAGGCCTGGTCAATAACGCATCTTGTAATTCCTTGGAGAATCTTAGGGATTTTGCCTCTTGATGACGTAATAACGTTTTTCTTAATGACGCTCTTTGTAGTGGTTTTTTATGAGCATTTTATAGATGATGAAAAAAACAAACAGATATCAAAAAATCTTCTTTGGGCTCTTGTACCCTCTATTTTAGCAACAATTACCCTTGTTTTACTCTTTCTTTTTTCAGGCAAAAGATTTTTCTTGATTCCTTACGCCTATCTTGTTGGAGGGATTGCTACCATAACCTTCCCAATTGTTTTCATTTTCTATAAACCAAAGCTACTTCCAAAACTTTTGTCTACCGCCGCATTCTTTTTTGTTATCTTATTTATCGCAGAAATAGTTGCCTTAAAGACCGGGGGATGGGTTTTTCCCGGAGAATATATCGGGAAGGTGACCGTATTTGGGGTAACATTCCCTTTTGAAGATTTGTTTTTCTGGGTAATATTATATGCTGCCTCAATAGTTTCTTATTATGAGTTCTTCATAGACGACATGAGGTAGCTATTTAAACAGGTTTTAATATCGTCCATTCTCCAAAATTAGCATCAGGAAGTCGCCAACCGGGCGATTTTTTGGTAGAATAGAAAAATATGACTAAGGTTGGAATAATTGGCCCAACGAATATCCCCAAATTAAGCAAATTAACGGGCAAATCTCAAAACTTTCTATTAGAAAAAGCTCAACTTGTTGGGAGAATTTTAGCTGAAGAAAATTGTGAACTTTGGATAAACAGCGATAGGGGTATGCTCGTTGCCATTGGAAGAGCGTATAAAAAATTTAATGGTAAAAAACTTATTGTTCTCTATCCTGATAAAGGTGAGCCATGGCCAAAAGAACACGCAAAACCTTATATCAAAAATGCCGACGAAATTAGGAAAGAACCAAACTGGTTCTGGTCCAACTATAATGTGACAGCATTGCCTGATTTATGTATTTGTGTAGGACTTAGCGCCGGTACCTTGAGTGAATTGGCTTATATTAAATGGAACTATCAACTGAGATGCGGGAAACTTAAGAAATTAATTGGAATTAAAGAGTTACTTAGAAACGGTAGAATACCAGCAGAGATAGAGGTTGATATAAAAGATATTATTCAATATGTTGAGAAAACGGAAGATTTAAGAGGTGTTTTGAAAGAATTTTGAAATTATCTCACCTAGTAGGTTCTGACGTCGTCGCGTAGACGAAGTTACCGGCATTAAAAATCGCCAAGAGGGCGGTTTTTTGGTATAATCTTTAAATATGGAAGAAATTGAAGTTAAATTCTTAAATATTGACCCTAAATTAATTGAGAAGAAATTAAAAGATATTGGCGCTAAGAAGATATTTGAAAAACTCTACAAGAGAAGGGTTTTTGATTATCCGGACCTGAGATTGGATAAGCAAGGGGCTTGGATTCGGCTCCGTGACGAAGGGGAAAAGAAAATGTTGGCATTCAAACAAAGAGTAGGAGTAGAAACTCACGATGGTAAAACAAGCGACAAAGGCATGGAAGAAGTTGAAGTTGAGATTAGCGACCTTGCAAAGACTGCAGAGATTTTATCCAAAATTGGACTCAAAGAGAAACATTATGTAGAAAATAAAAGAATAAGATATCAATTAGACAATATTGAATTTGACATTGATTCTTTCCCAAAACTTGAACCATATCTTGAGATTGAAGCATCTTCCTGGCAGGAAATTGACAAAGCAATTAAGTTGCTCGGACTCAACCCGAAAGACAAAAAGATATTTTCAACCTATCAAGTTTATCGTCTTAAGGGAATAAATGTGAACGATTATAAAGAAATAACCTTCAAGAGAATGGTTAAAAATTGACAAAAGGCGATTTTTTGGTAGGGCGAGCTGCCAGCAAATTTCCCGAGAGTATTCTCTCGGGTTTTGTGTTAAAATAGAAAATATGTTGGTTTGGATATTTACAATTATTTTAGTTTTAGTCACCATTGGTGGTTGGTTGTTTTTGAAAAGAGATCCCGACCACTATCTTCACGAAAAAGAATCGCCGATGAACTTTTTTTTCAGATGGGGCCGTTTGTATCACAACTTTTTCAAAGTTGCGATAATTATTCTGTTTATGATTATGATTTTTTCTTTTTACAAATACCTTTTGAATGTCTCTAACGTTTTTGCGACGACAGCGGCTTTAATTGCCGGAATTGTTCTATCTGGCGGAAAAGAATTATTGGACAAAAGTATTACCCTAGACGATATTATTGCGTCTATCTTGGGAATAGCACTTGGTTTTCTGGTAATTCTTTTATTTTTTTAAAAGAGGGCGATTTTTTTGGCAGAATGAAATAAAATTTATGAAACAATGGAATAAGATATTTAAGAGGAATGGAAGAGTTTTTCTTAAACCCCAAGAAGACATACTAAAGATTGTAAAATTATTTAAGAAAAAAGGTGTTAAGAGAATTCTTGATTTGGGCTGTGGCTCAGGGAGACATATAGTTTATTTGGTTAAGCACGGTTTTGAAGTTTATGGGATTGATATTGCCCCAAGGGGACTTCAAATTACGAAAGACTGGCTTAAAAAAGAAAAATTAAGAGCCAACTTAAAGATTGGCAATGTCTATAAAAAATTACCTTACAAGAATAATTCCTTTGATGCATTAATTAGCACGCAGACCTTACATCATAATAGGATAGGGAATATAAGGAAATTAATAAAAGAGATAGAAAGAATCCTTAAACCAAAGGGTCTTATTTTTATTACCGTGAGCAAAAAGGGGTCTATAAAAGATATACCAAAAGAAAAATTATGGAAAATAAAATTTATAGCTCCAAGAACATTTGTTCCACTAAGTCACAACGAAAAAGGGCTAATACATTATTGGTTTAATAAAAAACTTTTGAGAAAAGAATTTAAAAATTTTAAGATTTATGACATCTGGGTTGAATCTAAGGAAGGACATTATTGTCTTTTAGGAGAATTAAAAAATAAAACGAAAATATGGAAAATCTAAATAAAGAACTTCTAAAAGTTATAGAGCCCAATCCTAAACCTATCCGTTTGTTTTTCTTTTGGGCGGGTCTAATCGCTACAGTGGCCTATAGAATAATTATTGTTTTGAATTTGTATAGTCCCTGGTGGGTAAAGGTTGCCTGGTATATTGGCACTATTGGTTTCATTTTTTATTTCGGTCATCGCTTTAATGTTGCCAGAAAGAGAGCCCGTTTGGTCAAGAATTATCAATTAATTGAGGCCGTAGATAAAGCTGATATTGACCCCCAAAAGAAATTAGCCCTTCATTATCTGGTTAAGACTAGCTTGACTTCAAAATCGAGATGGAATTCAGCAGTTATTTTTATTCTCTCTCTGGTTGCTTTACTTATCGGTATTTTTATAGACATTTATAATTTTTAAATGAGGTATGACAAGAATTATTTTAGCTACAACTTCTCCCTATCGTAGAGAGATATTCGGATACCTGGGGATTGACTTTGAGACAGAGGGAAGCAAGGTAGATGAATCTCAAGCAGAGAGGAATAATCCTGAAGAATTGGTGAAGCAATTATCAAAACTGAAAACAGAAGCAGTTGCCAGAAATCATCCAAACGCCATTGTCATCGGTATGGATTCGGTTACTTATTTTAACGGTCAAATCCTTGAAAAACCGAAATCAAAAGAAGAAGCATGCCAAAGATTAAAATCCCTTTCAGGGAACAATCACCAATTCTATACCGGCATTTATATGATAAATACATCTTTGAATAAAACAACTTCAAAGGTTGTCAAAACCGAGGTTTTTATGAGGAATCTTTCAGCTAAAGAGATAAATAAATATCTTGATGAGGACCCCCACTTTAATACTTACGCCCTGGGTTACGACCCCATCAAACATTGTAGTGCCTCTTTTGTCAAAAGAATAGAGGGAAGTTATTACAATCTCTTGGGAGGTATCCCTTTGGAGGTAATGGTTGAGATGTTATCTGAAATTGGTTATGGTAAGCGATAGTTCAATATTATGAAAATCACTCTTTCTGGAAGTATAAAATTTGCCAATAAATTTGTTGAAGTTTATCGACAGCTTGAAAAGTTGGGACATCAGCCGATGATGCATGAAGTTATGTTTAAGCTTGCTAATGGCACAGCAACGGGACTCATCAAGGCTATTTCTTCAGAGCATAGCAGCGTCAAAAGAAAACATGGCTTTATAAAATGGTGGCACGACTGTATTAAGAAGGGTGACGCTATTCTTGTTTTGAACTACGATAAAAATGACATTAAGAATTATATTGGTGGAAATACTTTAATGGAAATGGGGTTTGCTCATGTCAATGACAAAAAAGTCTTCTTGTTAAACCCTGTCCCGGAAGAAGTGCCTTACGTGGACGAGATAAAAGCAATGGTTGACGTTGTTCTGAACGGAGATTTGAGTCAGATAAAGTAGAGTAAGATTTGTCTAACTCTAAATATTTTCAAGTTTCTCTCGGGCTTGACTTTCTTGTTGATTTTTGGCAAGATGAAAAATCCTTAACAAAAGAATAAAGGAAAATAAAGAACGAGAGGAGAAGAAGATGAGAGATTTAAATATGGTCGAAGGGGCACTGATGTATGCACTTTTTGTGCATGTGCATCACAATATTGGCAAGGTAATTGATTTTAAGGAGATAGAAGTACTGAACAAAAAGATTGGGGAATCATTCCCGGGTGCTTTGCTGATTGGACCAGGGGATGACGCTGGAGTCATAAAGATTCCAGGAACTGGTCTAAAGTTAGTCGGCAAAATAGAGAGTCATTGCTCTCCCTGTGTGGTTGACCCGTGGGGTTCAGCTTTTACCGGCGGGGGAGGTGCCATACGAGACATCGTTGCCATGGGCGCCAGACCATTGTTTCTGTTGGATTTTGTGGGATTGGGACCATTGGACGAAAAAGTTCTGGTGGGTCCTTGTGGATTCAACGGAAAGTGCACATGCGGGGATTGCCAACTAATGACAAATCAGGAGAGACTAGATCTGATTTCCAAGGGAATAAGAGACGTCTGTGAGGTTATGAATGTTTTTCTTTTGGGAGGAGGCCTCTCTACGTCACTTGGTGGAGTAGTGCCAGCGGTAGTGGCAGCAGTTGTTGGAGAGCTTGTTACCAACAAACCTCTGACGAAACCATTCAAAAACCCCGGCGACAAGATCATTCTCATTGGAGAAACCGACGATGATGGTAACGATACAGTATTTCGAGCCGGACTGGCTGGCGAAATGAAACCAGCAAAACCTCTGTTTGCCGAAGAGAAAGAAAGTATGGAATCAGCCTTGGCTGTTATCGAAACAGGTATTGCCTGTTCGTTTTCTGACTTAGGGGCAGCCGGCGTTGGAGCTGCTGTATGCGAATCAGCCAATGGTGGGAACCTTGGCGCAGAGATAGAGCTTTCGAAGGTTCTAATCCGACAAGGCAAAAAACTGACTCCCCCTGGGCTCATCCTCAATGAAACCCAGGCCCGATATATATTTACTGTTCCGCCCCAAAAGGTGGGGAATGCGCTTGACGCGATTGGTGAAAATGGCCTTGCCTCTGTTATCGGTAAGGTCAACTCAAGTAATGAGGTTGTCTTTGAAGAGAATAGGCAGGTGATGGCTACTATTCCCAATAAGCCATCAAAAGAGATTCTGGATTTTCTGGAAAAGTAATAGAACTCGGGCGTTTCAGTAGGAGACTGAGGCGCCCGCTTTATTTTTTTTATCGCCAAATGAAAATACAGGGGTTGGACCCCTGTAAATTTAGGAAGTCGCCAAGAGGGCGATTTTTTGGTAGAATGAAGTATATGGAGAAAAAATATCAGAAATTAAAAAAGATCGTGGAAAGGAAATTAACTAAGGCTGATGCTGGTCACGATATAAACCATGTAATGAGGGTCTATAATTCATGTCTTTATTTAGCCAAAGGGGAGAAGGGCATTGACTTAGAAATTCTCAAAACAGCTGTTTTACTTCATGATATTGCTGAGATTAAAGAATCGGAAAGAACCTGTCATGCGAAATTGTCAGCAGAGATGGCTCAAAAAATTCTTGGTAAACTTGGCTACCCTCAAGATAAAATAGATAAAATAGCCCACTGTATTTTAGCCCACCGGTACCGAACCGGAGTTAAGCCAAGAACAAAGGAGGCGAAAATTCTTTTTGATGCTGATAAATTAGATTCTCTTGGTGCTATCGGAATTGCTCGAGCTTTCATTTGGGTCGAGAGACATAGGGCAAAAATTTATACCAATCTTCCCCTAAAAAAATATATTAAAGAGAATCTAATGGGTGGAAGAATAAATGGCAGGATTAAAGATAAAACAAAGCACAGTCCTCTTATTGAATATGAACTAAAACTAAAACGCATTCCCAATAGATTACATGCCCGAAAGGCAAAGAAAATAGCTAAAGGAAGATTAAACTATATGAAATCATTTTTTGATAGGTTTTCAAAAGAAATTAAAGGGGGAATTTAGCTCCTGCGAAAAGAGAAACACATATTTTAATTCATTTAAGAACGGTGCCGATAAAATCAGGGTAGCCCCTTAAAAGTTCCTGGGAAGAAATTGGTTTTCCTCCTTCAAGTTGTAATTCCTCAACCAACAAGAAATCGGTGGGGGTGCCGCTGGGAATGCCGCCGCACTGGATATAGAATTTTTTATCTTCAGTCGCCACGGTTTTACCAAGAGGATAGGGAATTCCTGAGGACTTTAAAACCTCGGCTTTGATAATTTTTATTCTTATGGTCTGGCCTCGCTTTCCCCACCTGCCTTTTCTCTCCCAGAAAGTATAACTTCCGGGCCAGGGGTAAAAAGCCCTTATTTCTCTTTTAATTTGTTTGGCTGACTTCCGCCAGTTTATTTCTCCATCTTCTTTGATAAAAATTTTGGTGTAAGTGGCATCCCTCTCATCTTGGGGCGTAGATTCAATCATCTCCTTTAACCAGAAGGAGATGGTGTTTATCAAAAGGGTTGCCCCTGATTCAGCCAATTTTTTACTGAGGTTTTCAAAAGTTTCATCTCCTTCTAACCTTACAACTTGTTGCTTGATAATGGGTCCGTGGTCCATTTTCTCGTCCATTAGAATTATAGTTACTCCGGTCTTTTCCTCTCCATCCAAAATGGCGGATTGAATAGGAGAGGGACCTCGATATTTGGGAAGCAAAGAGGGATGGACATTTAAAGAGCCGTGCTTGGGAATATCTAAAATCTCCTTTGGTAGAATTTTCCCGAAAGCAGCTACCACGATTAAATCTGGTTTAATCTCTTTTAACTTACCGACTATCTCTCTTATTTTCTCGGGTTGAATAACAGGAATATTGTGTTTTTCTGCAACAAGTTTAGTGGACGAGGGAGTTAAATCCTGCTCTCTTCCATTTGGTTTATCAAGAGAGGTAACCACCAAAACTGGTTTAAAAGAAGTTTTGGCAAGATTTTCCAGGACAATCGCCCCAAATTCAGGGGTTCCTATAAAAATTATTTTAAGTGATTGAGTTGGTTTCATGATTTATTGTTTATTTTATTATGCGCCATTCAACGTCGGACTCTTTGCCGGCAAACTCCAGCCACTCGTCATTTTCATCAATAACATACCATTTCCTGTGAGTTTGGGACCAAACCATGGGATTTCCTTGATAAAACCGCTTTTTTACCACTTTTTTTGGTTTCAGCCTGTCAAGCTCCAGCCACTTTTTAAAGACGGTCTCAATGGCGTAATCCAAGTCCCTTGATTTTGCCCACAAAGAAACTTTATCAATAGCTTCTTTGGCTTTTTCGATTGACCCGGCTAATTCTAAAAGCTGTTTGGCCGGTCTGGTAAAGCGAGAATAAATAATTTTTCTTTTTTTGGCACTCCTTTTAAGTTCGTTTAAACTTAACTCTTTGGTTTTGAAGTAATGAGTAATAATCTGACGAATGGCTGTTTCTTGTTTTAGCCTTTTATAGTAATCAATTTTACCCTTTTTCAGATATTCTTCAATTTTTTCAGCAATGCTTTTGCCTATGCTGGGTATTTTCTCAAGACCCTTGATGCCGTTCTTTTTGTAGACGAGAGAAACATCTTCTTCCAATTCTTCTAAAGTACGGGCGGCTTTCCGGTAGGCCACTATCTTGTGAGTTATTTTCCTTGACTTGAAAGTTACCCCTTTTATTTCCAATAATTCTGCGAGCTCATATAATATTTTACTAATTTCCTGATTAATCATTTTTCAGTATATTTATTGGTGCTTCTCTACCGTGAACCGGTAGATAATTATCTTCTCGCGAGTCGGATTAATGCCTCCTTTTTGGCAGGCGATTGAAACCTGTTTTTCTGCCGTATCTATTCCTTCCAGGTCGGGCAATAGGAGAGCGGATTTTGCTACAGCATGGCCATCAAAGACCACGTCAGTCCTATGGGATGAGCCAATAGGTGTTGTCTTAACAATAATACCGTATTTTTTAGGGTCTAATTCTTTAACGTCTTTTACCAATTCCGGCTTCCCTAAGAGATAAACAGTATAGGAAAGAGAGGGGAGTTCTTCTTTTTGAATGGGTCCGAACCGGTAATCCTCGGTGGCAGCTGCCACGGCATTGTGAATTATTTCTCCAGCAACGTTCTCTTTGGTTGGTAAATAAGTGCCGATACAACCCTTTAAATTTCCAGCTTTCTCAATAGTGACAAAGATTCCAGATTTTTTATTAAGTAGCTCTTTTGGTAAATCATCTGGTATTTCAATGATTTCTCCTTTCTCAACATAGCTCTCCACCGCCTTTTTCGCCAATTCAACATAAGGATTCATATCTCTATTCTACCACATTTAATTCTTTTTTAATCCTTGCCGCTTCTTTTTCTACCACTTCGCCTTCGTATTCACCACTGTGGGCAGGAGTACCTTTATAAATTGGTTTCTTTTGGTCAAGATGTAAATTAATGAATATTTCTCCGGTCTCTTTGTTCTCTTTGAGGTAAATATGGAAGCGGGGATAGGGAACCCCCTGAAGAGGCCGAACAAAAATTAATTCTGATTTTTCGTCATCTTTTCTCTGGAAATGATAACCAACCCTCCTCATCAAATTTATCACATTCTCTCCCGATTTATTTTTTAGAGTAAATTTCATAATTACAGGTTCTCATAGTTTAACTTTGAGTTTTTTGGTGATGGAAATAAATCGTAAAATTGAGGTTTTGTTTCTGGCAATAACCTTCTATTTCCTTCTCAAGCTGGTTCCAATAATCATTTTTAGTAAAATAAATTTCCTGAAATTTCTTTAATAAGTTGGGGTGGCTATTTCTTAACCACTTTTTAATGTCTCCCCAGTTGGTTGCTCTGACATTGAGATTTTCAAACCAATATTCATCGACAAACCCTTTGGTTTTAGCAATTATTTTCTTATAATCCGTTAGTTCTGGGAACATTGGGGAGATAAAAATAAAGGTAGAAATTCCAGCCTTTTTTAGTTCTCTCACTGCCTTTATTCTTCTTTCAACAGTGGAAGCTAAGGGCTCAACCTCTTTCCTAGTGGAGTCATCCAGGAGGGACAAAGAACAGCCCGCTATACGTTTCTTAAATTTCTTCAATAAATCAATATCTCTCACTATCAAATCTGATTTTGTTATTAGACACAAGTCAGGTTGAAGGGGAATTAAATTTTTAAGTATCCCTCTCATTAATTTATATTTTCTTTCTGCTGGTTGGTAAGGGTCAGTCACCGAGGAAATCATGATTGATTTATTTTTGTATTTTTTAATGTTTTTGGGAATTAATTCAGCCGCATTAATTTTAACATCCAAAAATTTACCCCAGGGTTCACGGTGATTGGTGAATCTTTTCATAAATCGAGCATAACAGTAAATACATCCATGCATGCAACCAATATAAGGATTGATTACGTAATCCACGTCCAGCCCTGATTTTGTAATAATCGATTTTGCCTTAATTTCTTTAATTTTTATCATTGCTTATTGTTTTGTAATTTGCGATAGAGCATCCGTGCATAACCCATCACGGTCCTAAACTCGTATTCTACACCCAGTTTCTTTATAAAATCCCAGCAAGCTTGTTTGGTTTTCTTAATACCTCCAAGGTCCTTCTTTGCTTCAACCTCCATAAAATCTCCCAATTGATTAACTTGGTCTAAGGTAACTTCAAAATCACCGCAATTAAAGTATTTACGGGTTTTCGTTACAGTCAATTTATGAATTAGGCCAACTTTTGTGAAGATTTCCTCAACGATTTTAGGGTCCTCGACCAAGGTTTCATATTCGTCCGTTGACATTTTCTGGCCATTTTTATCACGACGCACCAAGGAATAACTCAAATGATCCCCACCTTTTTCATATCTAATACGAAGATATTCATTGATGGGATTTTCAGAGAAAAAATTATTATGCGGGGGAACAAAATATTTATCCACTTGCTTTCTGGTTTTAATATAACATCCAACTTTCCGAAGTGTTCTTTCAACCTCAACAGGCTTTTTTATTATCACTTGAACTTCAACTTCTTGGTTCATAATTTAAAGTTTACCACCGAATAACCTACACCAAAAGGTCCCTCATAGGATAGGATTTCTGACTGCCAATCAAGGTCATTGAGAGCGCCTAGTAAAATCACTATTGACCGATAACCGCATTCGCCAGCTTCCTCAATTAAACCTTGGTCCATCTTTAAAATTCCCTCAGTATCTTTTTTCTTCAAAAGTTCAATTAACCTTTCATCGAATTCTTTGCCTTGAGGACTGTAACCGGCCGGTGCTTCAGGGGTTAAGCGGTGGGACAAATCCCCAGAGGCAATTATGGCTATCCTCTTGCCTTGAGATCCAGTAGCGGAGGACAGTCCTCCGCTAGTTGTTTGGTGGAGTATTTGCCCGAATTTAAAATGATTCTCTATATCCAAATAAGAATAGGCCATAGGTACTACTTTGAAATTTGGATGCTTTTTACTCAAATAATAAAGGGGGACCAAGGCTCCGTGGTCAAGCTCCTTGGAATCAGTTAATCTTAGAGGAATTTTTTCCTTTTGACAATCTTTTTTAATAACTTCAATAAGCTCTAAATCATTTTTAAAAATCAATTCTGTTTTAAAATCACCGAAATTATAAAAATGACCAACTAAAGTAGGGGACTGGTTAATGGTAAATTGCTTAAAATCAACCGGACCGTGGGGAGAAATGATTATGACAGTATCTGGTGCTGCTTTAGCAAATTTTTCAGCCAATTTCTCCATGGCCTCAACTGTTTTTGAGACCTTCTTTAGGTCAGCTGGAGCACCAATAGTTGGTACAATGATTGGAGGATGTGGGGCAATAGCGGCGAACTTAAGCATATTTTATTTCTCTGTAAGAAATTTGATTAATTTTTTTCTCACCTTCGCACTTTTTAGCAAAAAGGCCATAAATTCAAATATAAGTTTAGTTGCCGTCTTATTAACTTTATAAAGAGTTACAATTCTCTCTTCCAGTTTTTTTGTTTTTACTATTTTTTTAAGCTCTTCAAAATCATATTCGGGATTAACAATTTTACGAGCTACCTCTGTGCCGGAAATCATTGCCGGGTGAATTCCTTCTCCCGTAAACCCTGAAGCAAGACCGGCTGCATCACCAACCAGAAAAATATTATCAAATTTTACTCCTCGGTAATCATAATTTATTGGGGCTGCTTGGAATTCGTACTTTTCTGGATTAAGACCAAGTTCTTTACACCAATTATTAAGATTTTGTTTCAATTTTTCTGCGTTTATAAATCTTGGGTCAGCGTCAGCTCCTATTGAAGTGTAATCTTGATGAGGAAATATCCAGGCATAACCAGGACCAAATTTTTCTAGATCAATAAAAATTTCTAATTGATTAAATCTCCTTTCAGGAACAACATATTGAATAGCTACTTCAATTTTCTTTATTGGTAAATCAAGAAACCTTCTAACCAGAGAGTTGCTTCCATCAGCTCCGATTAGATATTTGAAAAAAAATTCTCTTTTATCATTAACTAAAATAGAATCCTTTCGGATGGTCGTTACTCTTGAATTAAGTAAAATTTCTGCCCCCACTCTTTTGGCTTCCTCCTGCTGCCATTCTCCAAGTTTCTTTCTATTGCATGTCCAAATCCACGGCCTTTCTGACTCAAGTTTTATTGAACGGCTACCAATATAAAGATTAATAGATTTAAACTCTCTCTCAGCAATAAATTTAGGAAGATTTGCTTCCTTAAAATCTTTTAAAGTTAGACCTCCAGCACAGACTTTCTCTCCAACTATTTTATTTTTTTCAAGAACTAATACTTTTTTATTGCTAGTCGCTAGAATTTTAGCTGCTGAAAGCCCAGCTGGGCCCGCTCCAACTATTATTACATCGTATATTTTATCCCCTGAAGACATATTTAAATTATTCAAGAATCAAATTTAAATCTCACTGGATTTTTCCTTACGCTTTTTGTTTTGATATTCAATAAAAATTATTGTTAGAGCAGAAAAAAGGAAAGAAACCAAAATCATCCATAGAAACTCTTCGATGACGGTGCCTACAATCCAGATATTTAGGATTTTATCAGGATTGTAAAACCATATATGTAATACCTTCACAGCAAGTGGGTCAACAAGAAAATACCAAATAAAAGAGAAAAAAACCACTGTGGCAATAATAGTTTTTTTATATTTAACAATAATAGAATGAAAAATCAGAAATATTACAAAATCTGCTATAAGTATCGGTGCTAAAAGAAATAAATAAGAAAATTGTCCAAATGTAGATAATGAAATTATCATTTTTGTTTCTCTAATAACTTTTTAAATAAAATTGTAGCTGTAAAAATAAACCAAGGTATGGAAAGAATAAGAATAAATTCTTCTAGGGGAATACCAGAGAATATCGGTCCAACAAAAGGAGGGATAAAATACCATACACCATTTTCAACTGCTATAGAATCATAAATAACAGCTGGAATGAATGTTAAAATATTGAGAAAAAAGCCTATCTTAAAATAAGGCTTGAGATCATCGAAATATTTTATCCATATAATCACCATTGGTACCCAGGTGATACTCAACCAAATTAAATAGCGATAGGTTTCCATAAATTATAAACCAAGTGCTTTTATGAGAAGAAAGGCGGCTATTCCAATAAATCCCCAAAAAGGAAGGGTAAGCCAGCTAGTATAACCATGCTTAGAGATAGGGAAACGTTTGTACTCCCAAAGTTTTGAAGAAAGTGTTTCATGGTAAGCCCAGCCTACCAGTCCTTCAATGATCATTCCTGAAACCGCTGAAGTGAGATATAAAATTAAGATTATCGGTCCATACTTAAATATCAACCAAAATAGAGAGATAAAGGGCAATAAAAATAAAGCCACATATTCTGACCAGCGAAAGCGCCTTGTACTTCTTCCATACAAACAAGCAAATAGAAGACCAATGATAAAAATTAGAAAATATATTGATAATTCAAACATATTACTTGATAATTAAATTTAAATCTTGACCGCATTGGGAGCATTGGCCGTTTTTGTCATGACGAGTGATAAGATAACCGGCTCTGTCTATCATTTTGGCGTCGCATTTTGGGCAATGGGTGTCTTCTGATGGTAAGCCGGGGACATTGCCAGTATAAACATATTTCAGGCCTGCCTTTTTGCCAATCTGCCAGGCCTTTTTCAGGGTTTCAACTGGGGTGTCAGGAATATTTTGAAGCTTCCAGGAAATTGCTCCGGAAAACTGAGAGATATGCCAGGGGGTTTCTTGACCAAGCTCAGTCTTAATAAATTGAGCGATATTCGTGAAAATCTCTTCAGAATCATTCAGGGTAGGAATAACTAAAGTCGTCACTTCAACCCAGACTTGCCCTGAGCCGTGCCGAAGGGTTCCTTTCATTCTCTTCAAAGTATCCAAAACTGGCTGCAATCTACCCCCACAATATTTCTGGTAAAATTCGTCGCTGAAGCTTTTCAAATCAACGTTGGCAGCGTCTAAGTAGGGGGCAATTAAATCAAATGTTTCTTTAGATAAAAATCCGTTAGTTACCCAGGCGTTTTTCAAGCCAGCTTTTTTCGCCAATTTCATAGTGTCTAAAGCATATTCCAGGAATACGACTGGCTCTGTGTAGGTGTAAGAAATGCTCGGCAGCTTACTCTTCTGGGTCATTTCAACTATTTTTTCTGGAGGAATTTCTTCTCCTTCAACTTTTTTGAAAATCTTGGGGGCTTGTGAGATAGACCAATTTTGGCAGGAATGGCAGGCGAAATTACAGCCAACGGTAGCCATGGATAATGATTGAGTTCCCGGTAAAAAATGAAAAAATGGTTTTTTCTCAATCGGATCAATATTCACGGCGCAGGGCTTACTATAAACCAACGAGTAAAGTTTACCATTTTTGTTTTCTTTAACGAAACACTTGCCCTTCTCTCCGTTGTCAATAATACAATAGTGGCTGCAAGTCCGGCATTGAACCTTTTTCTCTTTAAGTTTTTTATAAAGATAACACTCCTTCATCATTTGAATTTTAGCATAAAACGGGCTAAAATTTAAGAATGCGTAGGATTTTTATTGCCATAAATTTACCAGGAGAGATTAAAGAGAAGTTAGCAGATTTGGAAAAAGAAATAGCTGATATGTTTCCACAGGAAGTAAGCAGGGGAATGATTCGATGGGTGAGAAAAGAGAATTTACACCTTACCTTGCTTTTTATTGGCACTGTAAAAGATGAAGAAATCCCTCAAGTTTGCCAAATTATCAGAGACACTGCCCAAATCCAAAAGCCATTTCCTCTGAAGTTTGAAAAAGTTGGCTATGGACCGCCAAATAAAATGCCGCCTCGCTTAATCTGGCTTGATATTGGGAAAGAACCGGGATTGTTAACCCTGGCTGAAAAATTGAAAACAGAGATGGCAGAAAGTGGTATCCTGAGGAAAATTGAGAAAAGAGGGTTTTCTCCCCATATCACCTTGGGAAGAATTAGAACTTGGCAGTGGCGAGGAATGGCTCCTGAAGAAAGGCCAGCCATAGAAAAAGAGATTTCTTTAAATTTCGAAGTTAAGTCAATTGAGGTGATGGAAAGTATACTGAAAAGAACTGGTTCAGAATACATCGTGCTAGAATCAGTCAAGTTGGACTGATTTTCAATTTTCAATTATCAATTATCAATTTTCAATATGAAAGTGCATTTTATTGGTATTGGTGGGATTGGGATTTCAGCTTTAGCCCAGTATTATTTAGCCAAACGCCACCAGGTTAGTGGCTCTGATCTGATATCTTCAGAAATGACTGAACTTTTAAAGAAAAAAGGGGTTAAAATTCTTATCGGAAAACATCAAGCTAAAAATATTCCAAAAAATGCTAATCTGGTAATTTATAGTTCAGCCGTCCAGTTAGATAACCCGGAATTGACAGAAGCAAAAAAATGCAGAATTAAGTGTCAAAGTTATCCCGAGGCATTGGGTAAACTCACTGAACAATACTATACTATTGCCATTTCTGGCACCCACGGCAAAAGCACGGTGGCTGCCCTGATTGGTTTAATTTTAGTGAAAGCCGGCCTGGACCCCACGGTAATTCTGGGAACAAAACTTAAAGAGTTCAAACAAAGTAATTTCCGGGTAGGCAAAAGTAAATATTTGGTAATAGAAGCTGATGAATGGCAGGCCTCTTTTTTAAATTATTGGCCCAATATTATTGTCATCACCAATATTGAAAGGGAACATCTCGATTATTATAAAGACCTCAACCATATCCTCGGAACGTACAAAGAATTTATCAATCGTTTGCTAACTAATGGAGTATTGATTATTAATGGAGACGACAACAATATTAAAAAACTTAAAATCCAAATCCTGGGATTGCGTCTCCGAACTCAAACGTTCAGCTTAAAGCAGAAGGAGGTGAAGAAACTGAAAAAAAACTTAAAAATTCCAGGAGAGCATAATCTTTTAAATGCCCTAGCTGCTTTAACTCTAGCTCAAGTCTTAAAAATTCCTGACAGGGTTAGCTTCAAAACCCTATCAGGATATAAAGGTGCCTGGCGCCGCTTTGAAGAACACCAATTAAAAATTAAAAAAATGAAATTCAAAATTATTTCTGATTACGCCCATCATCCCACTGAAATTGCCGCTACCTTGAAAACAGCTCGCCAAAAATATCCCAAGCGAAAACTCTGGTGTGTTTTCCAACCCCATCAATACCAAAGGACATTTTATTTGTTCCAAGATTTTGTCAAGGTTTTTAAGGCTGCCTCTTTAGATAAATTAATTATTACTGATATCTATGACGTAGCTGGCAGGGAAGTAAAAAATCTCAGGAAGAAAGTGAACTCAAAGAAATTAATTGAGGCAATTGGCAAAAAGGGGGCCAGTTATCTACCAAAAAGCAAGATAATAAATTACTTAAAGAAGAACTTGAGGGGTGGGGAAATAGTGATAATAATGGGAGCAGGGAACATCTACGAGATAATTAAAGAGCTTAAATGAAGGGTTTTAACTCTACATTTTGTCGCTTGCTTGGAAATACAAAAGCTTACTTTTGTATTTCTCTTGCTTCGCTCCAAAATAGTTATCCACAGTTGACCAGTTGACTATTAAAGACCAAACTCCTAAAATAGACTAATATACTAAAAAGGTCTTTTCTAATTTTTAAAAAAAGATAAATTATGCTTTATTGGTTATTTTGGGTAATTTTGGTTGTGGCGGTAGTTGGCATTATCTTTTGGTATTTGAAATCAAAAGGAAAAGGTGGAGAAAAAGAGAGCATGCCCGGAACTACGGCTCCAGAGGAACCAAAAGAACAAAGCTCTGAAACGCCACCATCTGAAACCCCGGAGGGAGAGTAAATTTAAGATATTTTTCAAAGAGAGCTTTAAAAAAAACAGGGGTGTTTGGCATTCCCTGTTTTTTTTATTTGAGGTGATAAAAATATAGTTGCTATTTCTTGTCAAATTTATTAAAATTGATGAAGAGACAATTCTATGAAAACCATTACTAACCCCAAAAAGATAAAAGAAGTCCTGGAAAGGGGAGTGGAAGAAGCAATTATTAGAAAACATTTAGAGAAAAGGTTGTTGAATGGCGAGAAATTACGAATAAAATTTGGGATTGACCCCACGACCAACATTTTGCATTTAGGTCATTCTGTTTGTTTATGGAAATTGCGGCAATTTCAAGATTTAGGACACCAAATTATTTTTCTTATTGGAGATTTTACAGCTAAAATCGGCGACCCCACCGGTAGAACATCATCAAGAGTTCCTCTTTCTCTCACCGAGATAAAAAAGAATATGCGTAATTACAAGAAACAAGCAGGTTTAATTTTGGACCTTAGTAAAATAGAGATACGTTATAACAGCGAATGGTGGGATAAAATGAAACTCCGAGAAATTATGACCCTCGCTACCAAAGTTACTTACGGTCAAGTCTCCGCCCGAGCAGACTTTAAAAAACGGCTTCGCGAAGATAAAGATTTTACCTTGGAAGAATTTATCTATCCAATGTTACAAGGTTATGATTCGGTGAAACTCAAAGCAGACGTAGAAATTGGTGGTACGGACCAAAAGTTTAATATGCTGATAGGTCGGCGAATCCAAAGAAGATACAACCAAAATCCTCAAGATGTCATAACGTGCCCACTCTTGGAAGGAATAGATGGTAAAGAAAAAATGAGTAAATCTCTTAATAACTATGTTGCTTTGACAGAAAAATCAAACAAGATGTATGGCAAAATTATGTCTATCCCCGATAATTTAATTAAAAAATATCTTGAATTAACTACAAACTTAACTAAAAAACAGATTGAAGGAATTTTAGAAAAAAAACCGCAGATGGCCAAAGCTATGTTAGCCAAAGAAATTGTAAAATTATATCATAGAGAAAGAGCAGCGCTTTTAGCAGAAAAAGAATTTAATCAGGTATTTAGGGAAAAGAAGCTACCCTCTAAAATCCCCAATTTCAAGACATCAAAAAAGGTTTTACCCATTTTAGATTTAATCTTTGAATCTGGTTTGGCTTCTTCTAAAAGCCAGGCCAAAAGGTTAATTTTAGGAAAGGGAGTTAAAATTGACGGTAAAGTGAAGACCAATTGGCAAGAGAAAATTAAATTGAGAAAGGGAATGGTTTTACAGGTTGGGAAGCGGAGATTTAAAAAAGTAGAATTAAAAGGTTAGAAAATTATGGCAAAAAAAATACTAATCATTGAAGATGAGAAAATTCTAAGGGATATGTATGCCCAGAAGCTTTCCCGGGCTGGCTTTGAGGTGTTTTCAGTTGCTGGGGCTGAAGAGGGCTTGGAAACTGCCAAGAAAGAAAAACCAGACCTCATCTTGCTTGATATTCTTTTGCCTAAGGAAAACGGAATCTTCTTTCTGAAAAAGTTAAGGGAAGACCCGGATATAACTCAAAGTGAGGTGGTTGCTTTTTCAAACTTTGATGACCCCGACGCCCGAGAAGAGGCAGAAAGATTACAGGTCAAAGATTATTTAATCAAAACCGACTATACCCCTAAAGAAATCGTGGAGAAGATAAAAGAATACCTAAAATGAAAAGGATACTAAATATTGAAACCCCCAAACATATTGGGAAACAAGTCAGAGTTTGTGGTTGGGTAAATAGCCGGCGAGACCACGGTGGAATAGTTTTTTTGGACGTGCGAGATCGTTCTGGAATTTTGCAAGTAGTTTGTCAGCCAGATTCAGCTAAAGATATCAAGGATGAATGTGTCTTGGAGATAATAGGGCAAGTAAAAAAAAGACCTCCCAAAATGGTCAACCCTGAGCTGGAAACCGGAACGGTTGAAGTAGAGGTCGGGGAGATTAAAATCTTAGCTGAAGCAAATAGTTTGCCTTTTGAAATAAGGGGTGATTTAAATTTAGGCTTGCCCACTCTTTTAGATTACCGACCATTAACATTACGAAATGAAAAGATTAGAGCTATTTTTAAAATTGAGGAGGAGATAATTTCAAGCTTCCGAAAAACCTTAAAAGATTTAGAATTTACTGAGTTTCAAGCCCCAACCATTGTCCCGGTCGCCACAGAGGGCGGAGCAGAGCTTTTTACTGTTGATTATTATGATTACAAAGCTTATCTCGGTCAAAGCCCTCAGCTTTATAAACAAATTATGCTCGGAGCATTTGAAAGGGTTTTTACTGTTACCAAGGCCTACAGAGCTGAACCTAGCGTTACCACCCGTCATATCTCAGAGTATATCAGTTTGGACGCTGAAATGGGTTTTATTGATTCTTGGGAAGAATTGATGGATACCTGCGAGATTATCATTAAGAATATGTTTGACGATGTGCAGAAAAACTGCCAAAAGCAACTAGAAATGTTTGGGATATCCCTTTCAAAAATAAGCTCAAAAATCCCTCATATAAAGATGAGACAAGCTCAAGAGATTATTTTTAAGAGAATTGGCCGAGATAACAGAAAGGAGCCGGACTTAGAACCAGAAGATGAGAAAGAAATCTGTCAATGGGCAAAGGAAAAACATGACACAGAGTTAATTTTTATCACCCATTACCCAACAAAGAAAAGACCTTTTTACACCTATCCTGATCCTATTAACCCAGAGTACACGTTGAGTTTCGACCTCCTTTATCGAGGGGTAGAAATAGTTACTGGTGGGCAGCGGATTCATGAATTTGATAAACTCTCAGAAAATATAAAAAAATGGGGAAACAAAATTAGAGATTTTCAATTTTATCTTCAGGCATTCAAATATGGCATACCACCAGAAGGGGGATTTGCTCTTGGCGCTGAGAGAATTGTTAAACAAATTTTAGATTTAGAGAACATCCGAGAAGCCACTTTATTCCCAAGAGATATGATCCGAATCGACCAAAGATTATCTGTTTTACAACCCAAAAAGAAATCTAAAAAGAAAAATTCTAAAAAATGACCAGGAAAATCAAACTTCTTTTAATAGTGATTTTGATAGGCTTGCCTTTTTGGTGGGTGGTGAATGTCTTGGAAAAAAACCTGGAGGACTTTTTTTATTCATGGGAAATGGAAAAAAATCCTTCCTCAATCTTTATTGCTCAAATTGCTCAAAATTATCTTGTAAAAGCTTCGGTAACCGTTGTTAGGAATGAGATACCGGAAGATTTTGAAATTACTGCTGAGAGTGTCATTTCGGTTGAAATAGATGATAAAGGAAACGAGAAAGTTCTTTTTAACAAGGAAGAGGTCAAAAAAATGCCCATGGCCAGTATCACCAAACTTATGACGGCGCTTATTGCCTCAGAATTTTATTATCCTTCCCTGAAAGTTCCAATCTCAAAAACTGCGGTAGGGCAAGAAGAAGAATATGGTCATCTGAAAGTAGGGGAGATTTTACAGGTTCAAGACCTCTTATATGTGATGCTTATTGAATCAAGCAACGATGCTGCTTTTGCTTTGGGAGAAATAATTGGCATTGAGGGTTTCACTGACTTAATGAACTTAAAGGCAAGAGATATGGGACTCCAAAATTCTAAGTTTTTTAATCTAACCGGCTTAGACCCTAAAAATCCCAATCAACCGATAAACTACTCAACTGCCCGAGATTTGGTAAAATTAGCGAAATATCTATTGACAGAGAAACCAGAAATTTTGGAGATTCTCTCTAAAAAAGAATACGAGCTCTATTTGGAAAATGGAGTTTTTCATCACACCTTACAAAATACCAATGAACTTTTGGGAGAGATTCCAGAAATAGTCGGAGGAAAAACTGGCTTTACTGAAAGGGCCGGGGGCTGCTTGCTTTTGATTATGGAAGGTTTCAGTCCCGGAAATTACCTAGTAAATGTCGTATTGAGCTCTCCTCGCAGGTTTGAAGAGATGAGGAAATTGATAGAATTCATTCGTTGATTCTTATGCTTCAGATACAAGCAATTAAAATTTTGGTTCTTTGTGTCACAGCCGCTTTCCTGGCTGCTTTATGGACTCCCGCTTTAACTCATTTTCTTTACAAATACAAACTCTGGAGAAAAGAACCCAGAAAAAAAACAATCGACGGCAAACCAGCCCCGGTCTTTTACAACTTACACAAAAAGAGGGAAGTTAAGGTGCCTCGTTTGGGAGGACTTTTAATTTGGCTGACTACCATTTTTGTGGCTTTTTTATTTGCTGGTTTAGCCAGAATCTCCAATAGTTTCTGGCTGCAAAAACTGAATTTCTTATCAAGGAATCAAACCTGGCTTCCCTTGGCCACCCTGGTGGCGGCAGGCCTTTTGGGTCTGGGGGATGATATCTTGCAGATTTTTGGCAAGGGGAAGTATGCTGGTGGTGGCATAAGATTTACCCGGAGGTTGTTGATTGTCTTGATGATAGGAGTTGTTGGGGCTTGGTGGTTTTATTCTAAATTGGGCTGGCACACCTTGCACATTCCCGGCAACGGTGACCTTGAGATTGGTTTTTGGTATTTGCCTCTGTTTGTGATTGTTGTTCTGGCTTGCTGGGCCGGGGGAGTGATAGACGGCATTGATGGTTTGGCCGGAGGAGTATTTGCCACCATGTTTGGCGCTTTCAGCATTATTGCTTTTTCTCAGATGCAATATAACTTAGCGAGTTTCTGCGCTGTTCTGGCCGGGACAATTTTAGCTTTCTTGTGGTTTAATATCCCGCCGGCTCGCTTTTACATGGGAGAAACAGGCATGATTGGCTTGACTTCAACTTTGGCGGTGGTCGCTTTTTTAACCGATTCTCTGCTGGTTCTGCCAATTATTGGAGGACTCTTGGTTATTGAGGCCGGCTCGGTTATTTTGCAACTTTTCTCCAAGAAAGTCTTTGGCAAAAAAATATTTCTCTGCGCTCCCATTCATCATCATTTAGAAGCCAAAGGTTGGTCTCCCGCCAAAATCACCATGCGTTTTTGGCTGATTGGCATGTTGCTTGCCGTTGTAGGAGTAGCTGTAAGGCTTTTAGGATAACATTTAGATTATTACACGATATAAAATGTCCAGAGGGAATATTTTTCCCTCTTTTTCTTTATTTTGAGGGAATTTTATGGTATTTTTAAGTATGAAAATGCGTTTAGAAGGACTGGAAAACAAAAAAATACTGATTCTGGGATTTGGCAGAGAGGGGACGGATAACTTTTTGGCTTTGAGGAAATTATTCCCCAAAAAGTCCTTAGCCATAGCGGATAAAATGGAACCTAAAGAATTATCCAAAAGCACCCGAAAGCTCCTGAAACTTGACAAAAATATAAAACTGTATCTTGGCAAAGATTATCTCCGAGCCCTTAAAAATCACGATTTGATAATTAAAACTCCGGGTATCCCGTTGAGCACGATAAGGCCGTTTTTGAAAAAGAGGACAAGGATTACTTCGCAGACCGAGATTTTTTTGGAAAATTGTCCGGGTACCATTATTGGAATAACCGGTACCAAAGGAAAGGGGACTACTGCTTCTTTAATTTACCAGATATTGAAAAAAGGAGGTCTAAAAGTCCATCTGATTGGCAACATCGGCAAACCAGTTTTCCAAACCTTGTTAAGGGCTAAACCTGAGGAAATTTTCATTCACGAGTTATCTTCCCATCAACTCCAAAATCTCAAAAAATCACCCCAGATTGCCGTTTTCTTGAATCTCTGGCCAGCCCATCTGGATTATTTCAAGAACTTCCAAGAATACCAGAGAGCCAAGGAGAATATCGCCCGTTATCAAACCGAGAAAGATTTTTTTGTTTACAATTCAGACGAGAGCCGTTTGCGAGAAATTGTCAAAAAATCAAAAGCCAAAAAAATTCCCTTTGGCATTAAAAAGCTCAAGGAATTAGCAAAAATTATTCCTCAAAAAGAAATTCCCTTAAAGGGGAAATTTAACTTTTTAAATGTGCTGGCAGCGGTTAAGGCGGGGAAGCTCTTTAATGTTAAAGTTTCAAAGATAAGAGAAGCCGTAAAATCTTTCAAAGCCCTGCCCCACAGATTAGAGTTTGTTGGTAAATACAGAGGAATTGCCTTTTATAATGATTCTTTAGCCACGGTACCCCAAGCAACAGTGGCTGCTCTTGATGGTCTGGGGGACAAAGTGAAAACATTAATCTTGGGAGGTTCGGACAGCAGGGTTGATTTTTCTGTTTTAATAAAGAGGATTTTAAAAAGCGATCTTAAAACCCTTATTTTTCTTTCACCAGGCACCGGAAAGCAAATTTGGCAGAAAATCACCGCCTTAAAAAAAACCAAGTTGCCCCAGGCCTTCTTTTTCTCTTCAATGAGTGAGGCCGTGAGAAAAGCTTTTCAAAGCACGGGGAGCGGAGAGATTTGTTTGCTTTCACCCGCTGCTCCCAGCTTCAATCTTTTTCAAGATTATCAAGAAAGAGGGGACTTATTTAAAAAATTGGTAAAAAAATATGCCAGTAGAGCAAAAAAAACGTCCTGATTTTGTATTGTTGTTAGTGGTTTTTGTCCTGCTCGGTTGGGGGATATTTACCCTGGGAACTGTTTCTGCTCCTCTTTCTTTGGAAAATTACGGAAATACCTGGCATTATTTCTTTCACCAAATATTATGGGGGCTTTTGCCGGGCATAGCATTGGGGCTCATTTGTTTTCGTTTACCCTTGAAGCTTCTCAAAAAATGGGGTCCCTGGTTGTTTTTTTTGAATCTAATACTTTTGTTTCTTGTCTTCTTGCCTAAGATTGGTGTAGAGCTTGGGGGAGCAAAAAGATGGCTCGGTTTAGGACCAATTTTATTTCAACCTTCGGAATTCCTCAAAATTACCTTTGTCCTTTATCTTGCTTCCTGGCTTTCCAATAAATCGGGTGAGCTAAAAAAGAGTAAAAAAAATCAGACCCTGGTTGTCTTTTTAATAATTTTAGCTGTTTTGGGATTTGGTTTGCTCTCACAGCCCGATATGAGTACGGCTGGTATAATTCTGATTACGGCCGTTCTAATGTATTTTGCCGCTCCCACTCCTTTCTGGCATTCTCTTTTGATAATTATTGGTGGATCCGGGGCGGCCTTTGCCTTAATAAAAATTATTCCCTACCGAGCAGCCAGATTGCTTACTTTTCTCCATCCCGAAACTGATCCCTTGGGAGCAAGTTTCCAGCTGAAACAAGCTTTGATTGCCATCGGCTCAGGGAAAATATTTGGCATTGAGAAAGGATTTGGGCTTGGCTGGAGCCGACAAAAATTTGGCTTCTTGCCTCATTCAATGTCTGACTCAATTTTTGCTATAATAGGAGAAGAGATAGGTTTCATCGGCTGCAGCATCCTTATTTTCCTTTTCCTGGTTTTTCTCTGGCGTGGTTTAAGGATAGCGGTCAGGGCAGAAAAAAGTTTCCTCCGTCTTCTGGCCCTGGGGATTACCTGCTGGATAATCTTGCAAACTTTCTTCAATATCGGAGGAATGACAGGAATTCTGCCTTTATCTGGAATCCCTCTGCCATTTTTCAGTTATGGAGGATCGCACTTAATAGCTGAGTTGATTGGGGTTGGTATACTTTTAAATATTTCTAAAAAATTATGAAAATTGTTTTTACCGGCGGCGGAACGGCAGGCCACACCTTTCCCTTAGTGGCTGTCGCAAGAGAAATTAAAAAAATCTACAGAAAAGAAGACCTCGAGTTGTTTTACCTTGGCCCTAAAGACAAATACAGCTTAACCCTACTCAGAGAAGAAGGGGTTATCATAAAAACAATATTGGCCGGGAAGCTAAGGAGATATTTCTCCTTTAAAAATTTCTTGGATATTCTTAAAATTCCTCTGGGAATTCTGCAGGCTTTCTTCTGGCTCTTTTTTGCCGCTCCCGACCTTATTTTCAGCAAAGGGGGCTATGGCTCTTTCCCTACGGTGATGGCAGGTCGCATCTTACATATTCCCATCTTCTTACATACTTCAGATATCACACCGGGATTAGCCGCCAGAATGGAAAGCAAATATGCCTTGGAAATTTTCACCTCTTTTGAGGAGACCGAATTTTTCCCCAAAGAGAAAATAATTTGTACCGGGAATCCTATTCGTGAAGAAATTCTGAAGGGGTCTCTACAAGAAGCCAGGAAAATCTTTGAGTTGCAGGGAGGGAAACGGATAATTCTGATTCTGGGTGGCTCTCAGGGAGCCAAAAACATCAATGAAATAATTCTTGAAATTTTACCGGAGCTACTTGCCAATTTTGAAATAATCCATCAAACTGGCTCCAAAACCTTCACCCGGGTAAGGGCCGAAGCAGCAGCTATGATAAGGGAAGAAAGTTTGAAAAAATATTATCATCCTCTTCCTTTCTTAAATGAAAAATACCTAAAGAACGCTCTTGCTTGTTGCGATTTGGTAGTTTCGAGGGGGGGAGCGGGAGGTATTTTTGAGATTGCTGGAGCCAAAAAACCATCTCTGTTAATTCCCTTGCCAACTTCAGCCCAAAATCATCAGTTAAAAAATGCTTATGCCTATTCTCGAGCCGGAGCAGCTGAAGTTATTGAGGAGAAAAATTTGAAACCACATTTCTTTTTAGAGAGATTGAAACACTTGTTTTCCCGTCCCGACCTGCTCAGCAAAATGTCTGTTAGTGCTGAGAGTTTCGCTCGACCCAAGGCAGCCCAAATAATTGCCTCATACATTTTAGAATATCTCGGTCAATAAAATGATTGACGATTTAAAATTAATAAGGCCCGGAGAAGTTAGGGTAAGGGTAGCTCCTTCACCAACGGGTCCGTTGCACATTGGGGTGACCAGAACCGCTCTCTTTAACTATCTTTTTGCTAAAAAATATCAAGGCAGCTTCATCTTGAGAATTGAAGATACCGACGTTGAGAGGTCAAAAAAAGAATGGGAAGAAGATGTTATTGAAGGTCTAAAATGGTTAGGCATAGAATGGCAGGAAGGTCCTGATATAGGGGGCCAATATGGACCTTATCGACAGTCGGGTCGTGGAGAGATTTATCAAAAATATATCCAAAAACTCCTGGATGAAAAGAAGATATATTATTGTTTTTGCTCTAAAGAAGAATTGGAGGCCCATCGAAATTATCAGATGAGTATCGGAGAACCACCACGTTATTCTGGAAAATGCCGAGACCTCTCCCCAAAAGACCTTAAAAAGAATTTGGACGCCAAAAAGTCCTTTGTCTTGAGATTTAAAACTCCTTTCAGGAAAGTTGGTTTCTTAGATATGCTGCGGGGTAAAATAGAAGTTGAAACAGATGCCTTCGGAGATATGACGGTGGCCAAAGATTTAACTACCCCTTTGTATAATTTAGCCTGTATCATTGATGATTTTGAAATGAAAATAACTCATGTCATCCGGGGAGAAGACCATATTCCCAATACCCCCAAACAGATTTTACTGGCTGAAGCTTTAGGTATAGAGCCCCCTAAATACCTTCATTTGCCCTTAATTTTGGGTCTAAACAAAGCAAAATTAAGCAAGAGACACGAAGCTCGTTCAGTTTTAGAATATAAAGAAGAGGGATATTTACCCGAAGCCATAGTGAATTTTTTGGCGCTTTTGGGCTGGAATCCCGGCACCCCCCGAGAAATTTTCTCAATGAACTCTTTAATTCAGGAGTTTTCAATTGAAGGACTCCAGAGCGGGGGAGCGATGCTTAATCCCCAAAAGTTAACCTGGATAAACGCTTTTTATATTCGCCAAAAATCTCCCGAAAAATTAACCGAACTCTGTCTGCCTTACTTAATAGAGTCGGGGTTGGTTGAACCTTTTTTCGGTCAAGAAAAATATCCACCGGCTTACGGAGGAGAGCTTATCACTCAACAATTTAAGATTAAAGAAACCGCAGAGGAAATTTCCTTTAATTTTCTTAAAAAGGTCGTCGGTTTATATCAAGAAAGACTGAGGAAACTTTCAGAGATTGTTGAGTTGACCGATTTCTTTTTTAAAAAGGAATTGGCTTATCCCAAAGAACTTTTGAAATGGCAGGAATATTCTTGCAAAGAAATCAAAGAAACACTTGACAGATTAAAGAAAATATTGGCTCGCCCGAAACCAATTGAATGGATAAAAGAGAACTTAGAGAGAATTTTAATGTCAGAGGCAGAGAAAATAGGGGATAGAGGAAAACTATTGTGGCCCCTGAGAGTGGCTTTGACTGGCAAGAAGGCTTCGGCTGGACCTTTTGAAATTGCTGAAATCCTGGGAAAAGAGAAGACCCTAGCAAGAATTAAGGAAGCACGTAAGAAATTGTAAATTTTAAATTTTTATGAAAAAATATTTATTAATATTTCTTATTTCTCTAATTTGTCTTAGCTCTCTGAGCCCGGTTTTTGCTCAAATTTCTCTTGAGCAAATCCCTTTGGGCGAAGAGGAAAAAACAATAGTTAAGCAGGGAGTAGAAACCTTAAAAAAGACCCTGAGGGGAGTCCTGGTGGTCTGGAAAGAAGCCCATCAACGAGTGATGGAATACTGGAGAGAGAACATTCTACCGAGATTTCAACAATGGTTTGAAGAGAAAAAACCAATTATTAAAAAAGAATTCGAAAAAGAGAAAGAAGAATTAAAAAAGGGGTTAAGTAAAACTTTTTCTAAATTCTGGAGATGGGTCAAAGATCTCTTTAAATAGAGCTATCTATAGCAGGGGACTTGACAAAGGGTCTTGTATATTAATATAATGGAAGTAAGTATAATAACCCTTACACTTATTCATATATCATCCACTAGACGATATTCCTTTTAATAGGGCTCAAGCCCATGAAAAATAAAAATATACAACTTCTTCCCTATTTAGATGATTTTCTTTTGAGTTTGCAATCAAATAATTACTCTCAGGAAACAATTTATAATTATGAAAGAGATTTAGAAGTGTTTCAAAACTTTTTGGAAGAAGTAGATACGGAATTTGATGATATAAATAAGAAAACTATTCTAAATTATAAGGCTTATTTAACCTCTCAGGACCGAAAAACACCAATTCTTGAGGTAGGAGAGAAAAAACTTAGTAGTTTCTCTATAAATAGAATGTTGTCTTCCCTTCGTTCGTATTTAAAATTTTTAATAGATATGGATTATAAAAGTCCGATTTCCCCAGATATGGTGAAATTAGTAAAAACCGAGCGGAAAAATCTTCGGGTTTCTGAGTTTGAAGAAATAGTAAAGATAATTGAATCTCCTATGCAATTTGAAAAGAATGAGAAAGTTGCCTTAAGGAACCGTGCGATGTTTGAGATGTTATTCTCTACCGGTATGAGAATTTCTGAGCTGGTAAATTTAAAAAAGAGTCAAATTGATAAAACTGGACGAATTTTTATCATAGGTAAAGGGAAAAAAGAAAGGTTTGTTTATTTGACTCCAAGAGCTAAGAAGCATTTAAAAAATTATTTGGAAATACGTGGAGACATAGATTCTCCTTATGTATTCATTCCTTATCGAGGAAAAAATGTTCACATTAAAGACAAAAAAATCTCCTGCACTTATTTACAGAGAAAAATAAAAAAATATCGAGAATTAATAGGAATCAACTTACCTCTCTCTTGTCATTCAATTAGGCATGCGTTCGCCACCTATTTAGCAGAAAGTGGGGCAAATCCAGCAGCGATTCAAATTCTTTTAGGTCATGAATCTCTGGATACCACTACCCGATACGTTCACGTTTCCGATCGTTACGCTGAAAGAATGCATCGGAAATATCATCCGTTAAAAGAATGATATAATTCTATTCCCCTGTATTCTCAATTTCTAAAGGGGGTTTTTGAAGATAAAATTGGGTCAGCATGCCGGCCCCAAAAGCTAATAGACACAAAAGGAAAATTATTAAAAACAAAAGGATATCATTTGAATGACTCTTGAAAAAATTCTTAATATCTGATAGCATAGTAATACCACTATGGCGAAGACAAAATCAAAAGGATCTACCAGGTTGGGCAGAGATTCCCGACCAAAATATTTAGGAGTTAAGATTTACCAGGGTCAAAAAGTGAAACCTGGAATGATTATAATCCGCCAGCGAGGCACCAAGTTTTTGCCTGGCAAAAATGTTGGCTATGGCAGAGATTATACTCTTTTTGCCCTAAAACCGGGCGTTGTCAAGTTTAAAACAAAAAGAAAAAAGGGATTTGATAATTCTCAAAGAATTGTTAAAATTGTTGAAGTGAGCTAATCACTTCAAGCAGGTTTTAATAAATTCTTTGAACAATGGATGAGGCCTTAAGGGCCTCGATTTAAATTCTGGGTGGAATTGAGTGGCCACAAAGAAAGGATGGTTAGGAATTTCCACAATTTCCACTAAATCTCTTTCGGGATTTATGCCAGCCATGAGCATGCCTTTCTTCTCCAAGACATCCCTGAATTCGTTATTGAGTTCATAGCGGTGGCGATGACGCTCAGAAACAAGAGGAGAACCGTAGACCTGGCGACTCCGTGTACCAGGAGTTAATTTACATTGATAAGCTCCCAATCTCATTGTTCCTTTCCGATCTGCCATAACATCAATTACCGGTACTTGACAATTCGGGACAAATTCAGTAGAATTTGCTCTTTTTAATTTACAAACATTTCTGGCAAATTCAACTACTGCCAACTGCATTCCAAGACAAAGTCCCAGAAAAGGAATTTTATTTTTTCTACAATATTCAATGGCTTTTATTTTTCCTTCCACTCCCCTACCGCCTCTCTCAGAATTATTGGGAATAATAACACCATCAAACTTTTTCAAGTTTTTGAGCAGACTTAAATCTCTCTCATAGCTTCTGGCTTCCAACCAATGAATCTCAGGTATCCTCTTAAAAGACCAAGCAGCATGCTTGATGGCTTCAATCATTGAGATATAACAGTCAGTCAGGGCGGTTGCTTTTGAGTCGATATTTTTCTCAATGGCAGCAATTTTAACAGTCTCTTTTGCGTTTTTTATTATCGTGACCAGCTTTTTCCAATCTTTCAGATTATTTTTTCGGGAACGTAAACCAAATTTTTCTAAAATGCGATTGCCTAAATTATCCTTTTCAAAGTTAAGCGGCACCTCATAAATTGATTCAATGTCTGGGGCAGAAATGACATTTTTCTCGTCAATATTGCAAAAAATAGAGATTTTCTTTTTCCTTGGAGGATCTAATGGCACCTGAGCGCGAGCTATGATAATATCGGGCTGAATTCCAGCCATGTTCAAAGACCTGACCGCGTGCTGGGTGGGTTTGGTTTTCATCTCCCCAATCATCTTGGGAATTGGTAAATAACTTACCAAAACAAAAACGACATCTTGGGGATGTCGGAGTTTGAGCATACGAGCTGCTTCCAGAAACAAAAGATTTTGATACTCCCCTACCGTACCCCCAATCTCAATCAAAACAAAATCTGCTTTTGTTTTCCTTTGGGCTTTTTTGATTCTCCGGATTACCTCCTCTGGTATATGAGGAACAACTTCTACGCATTTTCCGCCGTAGCCAAGATTTCTTTCACGATTAATCACTGCCTGATAAACTCGGCCTGTGGTCATATAGTTATCTCGGCAAAGATTCTCACCTAAAAATCTTTCATAATTTCCCATGTCCTGGTCGCATTGATCGCCATCTTCAGTAACAAAAGCTTCTCCATGGATTGACAAATCCATGGTTCCAGCATCAATATTGATATAGGGGTCAATTTTTAAAGCAGTCACCAAAAATCCCTTGCCTTGGAGAATCTTGCCGATAGAAGCGCAGGAAACCCCTTTGCCAATACCACTCATCACTCCACCAGCAATAAAAATGTACTTTGCCATAACTCACTTCTTCTCTTCCACCACGATTACTTTTATTTGAGTTTCTAAATTATGCTCAAATTTAATTTTTACCTCAAACTCACCCAGTTCCGTTATCTCCTGAGCGAGCTCTATTTGACTTTTCTTAATCTCATAGCCCAATCCTTTCAGGTGAGTAGCAATTTTTTGGGCAGTTACTTTCTCAAAGAGCTGTTCTTTCTCACCCAGTTTAACCGGGATTTCCACCTCAAGTTCATCCATTTTAGAAGCCAAGCTGCCAACTTTCTCTAATTCTTCTTCAGCTTTTTTCTCCGCCACTTCCCGCTGTTTTTCTACCCAGGCTAAAGTTTTCTCGTCAGCTATTTTGGCTAAACCTTGAGGAATGAGAAAATTACGGGCATAGCCTGCCTTAACGGTTTTAACTTCGTATTTCCTGCCAATTTTCTCAACATCTTTTAATAAAATAACTTTCATATTCTATATAATGTATTCTTTCACAAATCCTTTATTATTTCAATCGCTTTCTTTAATTGAGGGTCACGATCTTCCTCCCAATCTTCATCAGTCATCTCAACTTCTACGTCTGGAGTCAATCCTGCCTCATCAATTGAGGTGCCATTGGGAGTCAGCCAATTAGCAATGGTAATTTTCATAGAAGAATTGTCCGACAAAAACACCTGCTCTTGGACCGAACCCTTGCCAAAAGATTTCTTGCCAATTAATTGGACTTGCCTGTTGTCCCTTAAAGCCCCTGCTAAAATCTCAGCCCCCGAAGCTGACCCCTCATTTATCAAAACTACTGTTGGGTATTGGGAAAACCTGGCAGGACCTTTTGATTTGTAAACCTCCCTCTCTTTGCCTTCTCCAGAATCTTGCCAGACGACTACCTCGCCTTTCTCTAAAAACCAGCCAGCAATCTTCTGAGCTACCTCCAAATAGCCCCCGGGGTTGTTTCTTAAATCTAAAATTATTTTCTGGGCTGGTGAATTTAGAATTTCAATTGACTCCTTCTCAAATTCAGAAGACAAGATTTTGTTAAACTGATAAATTTCTATTAAAGCGATGTTGTCTTCTTTTAATTCCCACTTCAAGGTAGGTATTTTTATAACTTCTCTTTTTATCTCAAACTCTTGGGGGTCTTGCCATCCTTCTCTCTGGATTAAAAGTTTAACCTTAGTGTCCTTAGGGCCTCTTATCAATTTTACTGCTTCCTCGATTGAGATGTCTCTGGTAAAAGTTCCGTCAATTTTAAAAATTTTATCTCCAGATCTTATGCCTGAACTTTGAGCCGGTCTTTCTACAAGTGGTGAAATGACAGTCAATTCATCTTTTTTAATGTCAATCATCATGCCCACTCCCTGATACTCCCCCGAAAGCTCTTCCTCAAATTCTTCTGCCTCTTGAGGATTAAAAAAGGTAGTGTAAGGGTCTTCTAAGGTAGCAAGCATTCCCCTGATTGCCCCATAAACCATGCCCTGGTAGTCAATTTTTTCCTTCTTCAGAAAATCACTCTCCATTTTTCTCCAGACCTCCCAAAAAATGGCAAAATTAACTTTCTCTGGAGCCCCCTCTCCCTCAATTATCATATCGGGAGGCGTACCAAGTATTCTTTCCTTTTCCACAAAAACTCCCACCCGGAAACTTACCAAGGCAACCCCCAAAATAACCAAGATTAAAACTATTCTTTTAACCCATCTCATTACTATATCATAGACCAATTTATTTTTTATTTCAATCAAATTCTACAATAATTCCTTAGATTATTCTATCTAAAACAAAGAGCCGCCTCTTTAACTTTGAGGCGGCCAATTGCTATTCTAATTCAAACTATCTTGAGAGAAACTCTTTTGCCTTCCTGGAAATACAATCTTGAAGCATTTTCTCATCTCCGGGATATTTACCTTTAAGGCCTTTCCTTAGGTAGGTCTTCCATGCTTGCAGGAAGATAGACCTTTGCCATTCGGGAAGTAGATTTTTCTTTTTTGTCTCCATCCCGGGATGGTTCTTCTTCCACTCCTGAAAGGCCTCTTTGACGATCTTTTCAATATGATCCTCGATTATTTTTTTTCTTTCCTCTGGAGAAAGAGACATATCAAGAGTTCTTGGTTCTTCTAACTCCTGCTCAAAGCCAACCTTTCCTTCCTCCTGCTTTTTTTGCTTTATGAAATCCGAGCATTCGGCAAGGGAGCCCTTACATAGGGCGCGACGACCACTCCCTTGACTAATCCCATATTCATCTCGACCTATTTTACATAGGTCGAAAATCCTATTACCTATAGCATAAGACCTAATCCATTTCCGCATTGGATTCCTCCTTGTTTTTAAGGTAATTTAAACCAAATACTTTGATTTGGTTTAGTAAAACTATCTTAAAACAAACCCCGGAAAAAAGCAAGTGGAGATAAAAAAAGTGCCCCCAGAAGGAATCGAACTTTCATCAATTGCTTAAAAGGCAACTGCTTTACCATTAAGCTATGGGGGCATTTATAAACCTTGTTCTTTTAGTTTTTCTAAAAGTTCTTTTTGTTTTTTGGTTAATTTCTTGGGTGTTTTAATCACCAACTTAATATACAAATTACCTCTGCCGAAGCCGGAAAAATGAGGTATTCCTTTGCCAGAGATTCTAAAAATCTTACCGGATTCAATGCCAGAAGATACTTTCAATAGAATTTTCTTACCTTCCAGGGTTGGTACTTCAACCTCGTCTCCTAAAGCGACTTGGGTGAAAGAAACAGGCAAAGCCAGAAATAAATCATCACCTTTTCTTTCAAATACAGAATGGGGTTTAATGAAAATTTTAACGTATAAATCACCGTTCTTTGCTCCTCTTCTACCAGCTTCACCTTCTCCCGCAATTTTCATTATTTGGCCAGTGTCCACTCCCGAGGGAACATAAACTGCTACATCTTGGTAATCATCAATTCTTCCCTCTCCCTTACAAACATTACAGGGACGCTCTGGAATCTTTCCCTGGCCTTTACATTCGGGGCATAAAACATAGCGAGTGATAGTCCCCAGAAGAGTTTTTTTCATCTGCTGGACCTGACCGGTTCCCCGGCAACTGAAACATTCTTTTACTTGAGAACCAGGCTCTGCTCCCGAGCCCTGGCATCTTTGGCAAGTTATTTTTTTGCCAAGATTGATATTTCTTTTCACTCCTTTTAAGGTATCTTTCAGGTCTATCTCAAGTTCAATCTCAATGTTTTTTCCTTGGTTGATATCTTTTCTCCTCTTGCTAGTTCTCGTAAAGCCGAGGAAGTCCTCAAAAATGTCTTCAAAGTCTATTCCCAAATCAAAATCCTCTCCCCTGACATTACCCCAAAAAACTCCCGGGTCAAATCCTCCCTGGGCTCCTGCTCCTTCAAAGGCTTGACCAAACCTGTCATACTGGGTCTTTTTTTCAGGATTACCTAAAACCTGGTAGGCCTCGCTTATCTCTTTGAATTTCTCTCCATCTCCGCCTTTGTCCGGATGATATTTATGAGCTAATCTCCGGTAGGCCCTCTTGATTTCATCTTGAGAGGCTTCTCGAGAGATGCCCAAAACTTGATAATAATCTCTCATGTTTGCTTTTTCTTGTAAAGTTCAGCTCCCACCTTCTGGATGGATTGTGAAAGCTCTGAGGTTTTCGCTTTTATTTCTTCAACGTTATCACCGTCTTTAATTTTTTTCAAATCAGCAATTTTCTGCTCAATCTCTTTTTTGACCTCTTGAGAAACCTTGTCTCCGGCTTCCTTCAAAGTTTTCTCAGTGGTGTAGATTAAATTGTCAGCTATATTTCTTGTTTCAATTAATTCTTTCTTTTTTTGGTCCTCAGCAGCGTGCGCCTCGGCTTCTTTCTTCAACTTCTCCACCTCCTCTTTATTCAAACCGCTTGAGCCTTCTATACGAATAGATTGACTTTTGCTGGTTGCCTTATCTTGAGCTGAAACATTCAAGATTCCATCAGCATCAATATCAAAACTAACTTCAACCTGGGGAATACCTCGGGGAGCCGGAGGGATGCCGTCTAAAATGAATCTGCCCAAACTCTTATTGTCCACCGCCATGGACCGCTCACCCTGTAAAACATGAACTTCAACTGAGGCTTGACTGTCAGCCGCCGTTGAGAAAATCTGTTTTTTGGATGTAGGAATGGTGGTATTCTTGGCGATTAAGGTGGTATTAACTCCTCCCAGGGTTTCAATCCCTAAACCCAAAGGGGTAACATCCAACAAAAGAACATCTTTCACTTCTCCCTCTAGTTTTCTGCCCTCGTCTTTAGCTAAAAGAATTTCGCCTTCAATAGCAGCACCAATAGCAACTACCTCGTCCGGGTTAACATCTTTACTGGGTTCTTTACCAAAAATTTTCTTAATCTCTTCTTGAATTTTTGGCATTCTGGTCTGGCCCCCCACCAAAACTATTTCGTCAATATCAGCTGCTTGGAGTTTTGCCTCTTTCAAGGTGCTTTTTACCAGCTCAATTGATTTTTCAATAAACTCTCCGACCATATTTTCCAATTGGGCTCGGGATAGCTTATAAAGGAGATGTTTGGGACCGGAGCTATCTGAAGTAATAAAGGGAAGGTTTATTTCGGTTTCCTGGGTAGAAGATAGTTCAATCTTTGCCTTCTCCCCTGCCTCTTTAATTCTTTGTAAAGCTAAGGTGTCTTTTGACAAATCAATGCCCTGGTCTTTTTTAAACTCTTCAACCACCCAATCTATTATTTTTTGGTCAAAATCATCGCCCCCCAGATGAGTATCCCCTCCGGTAGCTTTAACCTCAACGTGGGGCTCTTTCTTGCCTTTTTCCATCTCTACCTCACCAACTTCTAAAATAGAGATGTCAAAAGTCCCGCCTCCAAAGTCATAAACCACAATTTTTTCCTCCTCTTTTTTGGTTAAGCCATAAGCTAAAGCGGCTGCAGTTGGTTCGTTAATAACTCTGCGAACCTTCAAGCCAGCGATTTCTCCAGCCACCTTGGTGGCTTTTCTCTGAGAATCGTCAAAGTAAGCCGGGCAAGTGATGATGGCTTCCTCTATCTTTTCTCCCAATTTTTCTTCAGCATCTTGCTTTAATTTTTGCAAAATCATAGCTGAAATTTCAGGAGGTCGATACCACCTCTCCCCCATCTTAACTTCCACACCTCCGTCCTTACTTTCTCTCATCTCGTAAGGGTAAAGTTTTTTGTCTCTTTGGACTTCTGCGTCAGAAAATCTCCTACCCATTAATCTTTTGATGGAAAAGATGGTATTTTGGGGATTGGTAATGGTTTGTCTCTTGGCTAAAATTCCGGCTAATCTTTCTCCATTTTTAGCCAGAGCAACTACCGAGGGAGTAGTCCTTGAACCCTCTTTATTTTCAATTATGGAGGGACTGCCCGTCTCAACCACAGCCATGGCCGAAAAGGTAGTTCCCAGATCAATTCCTAAAATCTTCATAAATTTATAATGTCATTTGAATTTTACTTGGTGACCTTTACACGGGCGGACCTGATGACCCTACCTGCTAACTGATAACCTTTTTGGATTACTTCTAAAATTTCTCCTGATTTTTTGTCTTTTACTCCGACTTCTTCCACGGCTTGGTGAAAATTAGGGTTAAATTTTTCGCCCAAACATTTTATCTCCTCCACCCCTTGTTCTTTCAAAAATCCTTGAAATTGTTTCTCAATTTGACTTAAACCCTCCAAGTAATCTGAAAGTTCTTTGCTTTCTGATAATTCTCTCTTTGCTTTTTCAAGGTTATCTAAAACTGGCAAAATCTTCAAAATCATCTCAGTTTTCTCTGTCTCGAAAAATTTCTTGAACCTCTCCCCTTCTTCCTTCTTAAAATTAATAAAATCTGCCCGGGAGCGCTGCCAACCAGCTAAATATTCCCCTCTTTCTTTCTGGTATTCTTTTAACTTTTTCTTTAAATCTTCAATTTGGCCAGAGGATTTTTTATCTTCTTTTTTCATCGTTTTTTTTCACGTATATTACAATTATACTCATCTAAAATCAGTAATCAAGCCCTATTATAATAAGCGGCAGAGCTGCTTTTCTTGCTTCCTTGACAAAATTATTTGTGGTAAAATAAGATAATGCAAATTATCAAAGCGGAAAAATTAACCTGGATTGACATCAAAAATCCCAAAGATGAGGATATCCAATGGTTAAAGAACCATTTTGACCTCCACCCTCTGGTCTTGAAAGAACTCCTCCCTCATCTTGATTATCCCAAAATTGAAAACTTTGGTAACTATTTGTTTGTCGTCCTTTTCTATCCTTTCTTTGATAGAAAAACTTCCAGAACCATTCCCTTTGAATTAGACATTATTATTTCAAAAAACTACATCATCACCAACCACTACAAAGACATTGTTCCCCTCAAAGCTATTTTTAATAAATGTAATCTCTACGAGGACATTAGGAGAGAATATACCGACGAAGGTCCAGCCGAACTCTTATATCGAATTATCAATCAAATATTTTTAGCCTGCTTCCCGAAACTAAGCCATACCAAACGAAATATTGACGAGATTGAACAACAAATATTTCAAAAAGAGTACAAAAAAACCGTCACTCAATTATCTATGGTTAAAAGAGACATTATTGGCTTCCAAAGGATAATTGAACCTCAAAAATTGGTTTTGGTAAATTTAGCCAAAGAGGCCCAGGCCCTTTTTGATAAGAAATTTCTCCCCTATTTTCATAACCTAATAAGCTTGTTTAACCAGGTACAAAATATCCTCAATACCCGCCATAGAACCCTTAATGCTCTGGAATCCACCAATCAATTACTCTTGACCACCAAAACTAACGAAATTATAAAACTTTTAACTATTTTTTCAGTTATTGTCTTCCCTTTAAGCTTGCTGGCTGCAGTCTTTGGCATGAACACAGCCTATCTCCCTTTTGTTGGAGGTCCTCAAGATTTTTGGATAATTTTTGGCATAATGATGGGAGGAGCAATAGCTATGCTTGTCCTCTTTAAGATAAAAAAGTGGATATAATAGAGCAGGGAAGTCAAAATTTATGAAACTTTCTAGTCGTCTCACCAACTCAATAGCAGCTGGTTTTTTAATGTTAATGTTTTGTTTAGCTTTCTTCAGCATGAAAGATATCCCAGCCACCACGGATGAAGTACCTCACATTTCAGCCGGTTATTCCTATTTAAGCCAGAAAGATTTTCGACTTAATCCAGAACATCCCCCTCTAATCAAAGATTTGGCGGCCTTGCCTCTTCTGTCTCAAAACCTCAATTTTCCAGAAAATTATCCTTCCTGGCTCCAAGGGGTTAATCAACAATGGTGGTTTGGCAATCAATTTTTATATCAATCGGGCAATGATGCTGATAAAATTATCTTTTCGTCACGAATCCCCATGATTCTAATTTTATTGCTTCTCGGTTGGTTAATTTTCCACTGGGCTCGAAAACTTGGAGGTAATTTTGTGGGTTTAGCTGTCCTGTTTCTCTTTACCCTCTCACCTACCTTTTTAGCTCACGGCAGACTGGTAACCACTGATGTAGGAGCTGCCCTGGGAATTGTTTTAGCCACTCTTTTCTATCTAAGATTCTTAAAAAATCCTAAGAAATTAAATATAATTTTAGCTGGCCTTACTTTAGGGATTGCCTTGCTTTTGAAATTCTCTTGCATTTTACTCCTGCCGCTTTTTGTTGTGATAACCTTAGTTTATGTCTTCCTTTTTCCAGAAAAAAAAGAGGCTAAAAAAGTTTCTAAAAATCTATTAAAATATCTGGGATTGGCTCTCCTTATTTTGGTAATTGCTGCTTTGGTAATTTGGTTAGTTTATTTATTCCATACCTGGAATTATCCCATAGAGAAACAAGTTGAAGATACCAAATCCCTTTTGAGCTCAAATCCCCTCGTTAAAATAAATCTCTGGCTGGCTCAAAGTAAGATTTTCCGGCCCCTCGGCCATTATCTTTTGGGTCTCAGTATGGCAACCCAAAGGGTGGCCGGGGGAAATACAATCTACTTTTTGGGTAATGTCTCAAACATTGCCTGGTGGTATTATTTCCCGGTTGTTTATTTTCTAAAAGTTCCTCTGGCTTTCCATATTTTAACAATCCTGGCAATTTTATTGGCGTTTCTCTCTGTTTCTATTTCTCGCCTGAAATCCTGGTGTAAAAACCATTTTACTGAACTTACCATGCTAATATTTTTAGCAATTTATTGGACAACCTCAATTAAAGGCAATCTAAACATTGGGGTAAGGCATATTCTGCCAATTTTCCCCTTCACTTACATTTTAGTCTGTCTCGCTATTAAAAATGGCTACCAGAAACTAAAAAGTATTCCTTTAAGGAAAACCATTGTTATTGTTTCACTGATTCTTTTCAGCTGGTATGGATTCTCTTCTTTAAAAGCTTTTCCTCATTATTTATCTTATTTCAATGAAACAGCCGGGGGTTCAAGCCAGGGGTATAAATTAGTGGTTGATTCAAATTATGATTGGGGTCAAGATTTAAAATGGCTCAAAAATTGGCTGGAAGAAAACAAGGTTGAGAAAATCTACGTTGATTATTTTGGCGGTGGAGACATTCCCTATTATTTAGGAGAAAAATATCTTCACTGGCAAGGAACAAAATCTCCCAACGAATTTCCAAAAGGTAATTATCTGGCAGTTTCTGCCACCCTGTTGAAGGGAGGCCAAGGGATTCCGGTCAAAGATTTCAACCAACCCACTACCTACTACAATTGGCTCAATAGTTACGCTCCTGTTGCCCGCGCGGGCAACTCCATCTTCATTTACTATATTGATTAAGGTCTTTCATTTATGTTAAGCTATTTTAAAATGTTTTTTTAACAAATTAAGAAGGGAGGAATAGTTATGAAGAGAAAAGTTTTAACTGCAGATGATGTCAGGAAAAAGCTGAAACCATTGAACCTCAAATGCAAGCCTGTAAATCCAAATGAGATTGTTGAGATTTATGACGATTGCATGAGAATCCGCAGAATACCCCCAATAAGGATGACCAAGAGAGAATATACAAAAATGCGGAATCGACAAATGGGGCAACAGTTGAGAAGATTGAGAGAGTGGTTACAAGAAAAAGAACGCCTTGAGAAACTGTCTCCAGGGAACAACATAACTTTTGGTTTTGCTTGTCCATAATTCCCTCAGGCCCGGCTCATCAGCAGGCCCAATAGCAACGAGAGGTTGTTGGTTCTACCAACAACCTCTCGTTTATTTTCCAAAGAATACAAAGAACAGTTCTCTGCACAAATTCAATCGCATAGAGGTCGAACCTCGTGCGATTTATTTGTAATACACTTTTGAGAAACGGAGGTCGATGTATTGAAGATTTTCTCTATCTTCGGAAGAAATTTCTTTTTCTAAAAGCAAGCTGAGCTTGGTTAAAATTAAATTAATGTCTCCTGCCAAATCAAAATAGATTTCCCAACCCTCAATTGTCTTGACATCTAAGTTGTCTGAGCCCCTTAAAATAAACTTTTCTACATCTATCCCCAGGTTTTCCTCCAGTTCATCATGAATTCCCAAAAGCTGATTCATTTTCTCTTTTGGAATAATTTCCTCTCCCAGATTTTTAACCTCCCCTCCCCTAGAAAATATCTTCACCAAATCCTTCGAGGTTGAACCTCGAAAGATTATTCCGTTATCGTCGATTAAAAAACAGTTATCTTCTTCAAAACACCAAATTCCCACAGCTATTCTTTTTTTGACCTCTAAGGTTAAACTTTTGGGAAACTTCTTTTTCAAGATTACTTCTTTTATTTCCGGATACTCTTTTAAAATCCTATCCTCTATTTTTTGGGAATTAACTAAAAAGAAAGTGTTTTTACGAAAAAAAATAAAAAAGGAAGTTTCTAATTCTTTCTGCAAAAGGACCTGAATTTCTTCTTTAGAAATGTCTTCCGGGGCTGAAATGTCAATTTCTTTTATCCTGAATATTTCAGAAAGAAAAAAGAGGTAAAAAACTAAAATTGCTGAAGCAAGGATCAAAATAAAAATCCAAAAAAATCGACTCTTTAAAAGCGATTTTCTTTTTTTAAATCTCTTAAACCTCCGATATTTTCTAAATTTCCTTCGCATAAACTCAAAAGCCTCTCGCTTTTTTCCTTAATTTTTCAAAAACAAAAGTGAACCAGTACTTAAAAGAAAGGGGTAAATCCTGGGTTTTAACGTATTTTTTTTCATAACCGCCGAAGCCCTTTTTGAACAAACTCAATCCCCAAAAAGGATGCCTTCGATATTTCGACATTTCGACATTTCGAGTATCGGCGATTCCCCAGAAATTGTAAAGTTGACAACCCCTTCTTTTGGCCTCTTTGATGGCTTCCCATTGTAAAAGATAAGAAGCGGGAACTTTGGGATATTTTTGAATTGAGGCACCTTGGTGGTAAAAAGCAATTCCCTGCCAAAAAATGACCAGAGAAGAAGCTAAACATTCTCCCCGGTATTTTGCCAAAAAAATAAGCACTTGATTGTCCGGTAAAAAGGCTGAAAATTCATTTTTTAAATAATCCAGAGAAAAAGGAACAAAATGATGGCGGTCAACTGTTTTCTGGTACAAAGTATTGAAAACTTCAATGTCTTGGGAGTTTTGAGATTTTTCTATTTTTAATTCCTCGTTTTTAAAGCCCTGCTTGATTAAATAGCGGGTGGTTTTTCGCATCGCCCGCAAAAGCTCCTCTTCTGATTTTTCAAGATTTAATTGCCAGGTTATTTCAGGGTGAGTATGCAGGGGAGCCGTTCTCAAACCCAAATCTTTAAATATTTTTTCGTTTTCTTCTGTTCTTTCCCAAATCGGCGCCACCCTAACAAAACCGCACTGTTCTTGTTTAGCAATCTTTTTCAATTCTTCCAATAAAGCTTTTAAAATTTTGGACTTGGGGCTTGGGATTTGTTTGGGATTTGGGATTTGGGGTTTGGGATTTTTAATAACCGGTCCATGCGGTAAAAATAAAAACTTCCCTCTTCTTGCTGCAACCCTAAAAACCTGAGCCACCCCCTTCAAATCACCTTCTTCGTAAACTCCCTGGCGCCAAATCTTACCTCCCATCATCTTTTGAAATTCTCCCCAAGACCAACTTTGTAAAAAAGTTTTTTCTTGACATCCCGAAAGAAAATCTTCCCATATTTTTTTATCTTTAATTTCTCGAACCTCCATATGTTTATTCAATTAACATCTTAACTAAAGATTGAGGCACTCGGCTTTCTAAAAGGACGATGTCACCGGGAGTGTTGAAATCTTTTAACTTTTCAAAAATTTCTTTTGGTTTTTCAAGAAGTAAAATATTATCTGAAGTCATACCAGCTTTTTGGGCGCCTTCCCTTAATTCCCTGAATCTGTCTTTGGTGGTAATGATGGCTAAGTCGCAAATTTCGCCAATCTTCTCCCCTATTCGTTGATGAACCTCTTTGGAAACAGAACCAAGTTCAATAAGACAGGGCATAACCATAACTTTTTTGCCGGTTCTGCCTTTTAAATAATCTAAATGAGCCAGAACACTTTTGGGGTTAGCAGAGTAAGTGCTGTCTATTAAGGTAATATTATTAATGCCTTTTTTAATTTCTATCGGGCTTTTAAAGTCTGCCAAAGTATTTTCTATCTCTTCCCTGCTCACCCCCAAATATTCTGCGGCTGTGGCAGCCAGAGAAAGGTTCTCAATATCCCAAGGAAATAGCTTTTTACCAGCTAAGTCAAACTTATAATCGCTTGAGGAGACAAGATTTTTTGAAACTTTTGTTTCCTGAAAAAGCTGTTGGCAGTATTTATTGTTGCCGTTGAAAATTGCCAAACCATTTTGAGGTAAACTCTCTATTAATTCAAATTTTGCCTTGATAATATTTTCTTGAGAACCGAAAGTTGAAAGGTGCTGCTCATTGATACCGGTTAAAATCCCTATATTGGGTTTGAGCATTTGACAAACTTCCTTTATCTTTCCTCTCTGGTAAGCTCCGATTTCAGCGATAAAAATCTCGTACTCTTGAGTTAATTCGTTTAAAATGGTTTGAGCAATGCCAATTTCAGCATTAATATGTTTTTTTGTCTTTAAAACCTTGAACTTTTTTGATAAAATTTCAGCCAAAAATTCTTTGGTTAAGGTTTTACCATAACTCCCGGTAATGCCAATTACTAAAAGGTTTTTACATCTCTCTATTTTCTGTTTGGCTTTCTTTAATATTCTCTTTCTTAAAACAAAGGTCGGAACTTGAAAGAATAAAACGAGTAAAGAGGAAATTACTGGGCTTAAAATGAGTAGAATTAAAAGCAAAAGATAAAATATGACATTTTCTAAAGGAAAAATATAAAATATTATTAACCACTCCAATAATATCCCAAAAAATAAAATGACAATTGTTTTTTTGGTAAGTTTAGGTAATTTAATCCAGTGGAAACTAGAGATTATCTTTCTCGCTCTTTGTGTCTCAAAATGAGCTCGGAGTCTGCCAAAGTGATATTCTTTGAGCTGCCATAACCAGACCCAAAAAAAGAGAGTTTTGAAAAAAATCAAAAACCAAAGAATTGTAATGGTTAATTTCATTTCAGAAATTCTTTAATTTTTTGAGCTAAAAGTTGAGGGTTCTCTGAATGAGGATTGTGTCTAATGTTTTTTAAAATTTCCAACTGAGAGAATTTTATTTCTTCTTTTATTAGATAAGCATCCCTTAATGGAAGGGTTTTATCTTTTTCACCCCACAAAATTAAAACCGGAACTTTTATTTCTTTCAAAAGGGGTATTAGATCTTCTTCAATTACTTTTTTAAAAGTATCTTTTAAATAACCTTTAACTTCTAAATAATCTGTTTTCTTAACCACAAATTTATAGAACAATTTTCTAAAGAAATTATACCTCGGCAAAAAAGAAAATTTTTTGAGGCGAGGAGTTAAAAATTGGATAGTTAGTTTTTTTAAAGCTCTTTTTGATTCAACACCTCCTGCTGACACCAAAATCAAACCGAAAAGTTTCTGGGGATATTTAATGGCAAACTTTATGGCTATTCTTCCTCCAAAGGAATGCCCCAACAAAAAAAATTTCTCTCTGTCTTGAGAAAAATCTTTGAGCCATTCAACATAATCATCCAAATTCCATGGCTTCTCTAATTCGGTTCCTGGCTTAAAACCGGGAATATCCGGGACAATAACCTCAATTTCGTCACTCTCAATATTTTCTTTCACCTTTTGCCATCTTTCCTCCGAACTTTGCCAGCCGTGTAAAATAATTAGAGTTTTCATTTTCGTAGTGAAGCGAGAGAAATTTATTTTCTTGGGATAATTTTGAAACCAAGATATTTTTGTAAAACTTTTGGTACGTCAACCCTTCCGTCTTTTCTTTGATAGTTCTCTAAAATAGCAATGAGAATTCGGGGAGAAGCCAAGACAGTATTGTTTAAGGCATGGACAAATCTCTTTTCTCCCTTCTCCGTCTTATATCTTATGTTCAATCTTCTTGGTTGCCAATCAGTTAGGTTGGAATCGGAGTGGGTTTCACCATAATTCTCACGGGAAGGCATCCAGGTTTCAATATCATACATTTTATACTTACCAGCCCCCATCTCACCGGTGGAAATTTGAACTACTCTGTAGGGTAATTTCAATTCTTCTAAAATCTCCTGGGAAATTTTTCTCATTTCTTCAAGCCAGTAATTTGACTCTTTGATATTGTCTTTACATAAAACTACCTGTTCGACCTTCATAAACTCATGAATTCTATAAAGACCCTTGGTATCTTTTCCGTAACTGCCAATTTCTGAACGATAACATTGAGAAAACCCACAAATTTTTTGAGGTAAATCTTTTTCTTCCAGAATGGTATCTGAGAAATAAGCAAGTAGGGATGGCTCGGCAGTTCCTGCCAGGAAAACCGGCTCTTTGATTTCTTGTCCGTCAGCTAATCTGCCGGGATTGGCAATCTGATAAATATCTTCTTTACCGAAAGGAAAATGGCCCGACCCCCGGAGGACAAATTCTTTTATTATGGTAGGTGGAAGCATGGACACAAATCCCTTGTTGATTATCTTCAAAAGCGCATACCATAAAACAGCATAATGCAAGAGAACCGCCTCATTTTTCAAATAATAACCACGAAAACCAGACACCTTGACTCCTTTCTCAACGTCAATTAAATCCAGGTCCTTACCAAGCTGAAGATGGTCTTTAATTTTGAAATCAAATTTGGGAATCTTACCCCACTGATGAACTTCTTTGTTGTATGATTCATCAGGACCCACCGGCGTGTCTTCGGAATAAACATTGGGGGTGAGCAGCATCAGTTCCTGATATTCTTTTCCTACTTCCACCAGCTCCCCTGAAAGAGTTTTAAATTTACCTTTGATTTCCCTTGCTTTCTCTAAATCTTCTCTGCCAAGTTTTTTCTGTTGAGCCCGAAGTTCCTCTGATTGTTTAATTAATTCTCTCCGCTTCTTGTCTAATTCAAGGAGATGATCTACGTCAAGACCAATATTCTTTGCCTTACAAATTTCTTTAACTTTCTCCGGATTTTGACGAATAAAATTAATGTCTAACATATTACTCTTTTGGTCGCATGGTTGGGAATAAAATTACCTCTCTCAAGCTGTGAGAGTCGGTTAACAGTGCTGTCAACCTGTCAATGCCCAGACCGAAGCCGGCGGCTGGTGGCATACCATACTCTAAAGCAGTCAGAAAATCCTCATCCATTCTTTGAGCTTCTTCTAATCCTTTTTTGTATAATTTTTCTTGCTCCTCAAACCTTTTTCTTTGTTCAACTGGGTCATTTAACTCAGAAAAAACTTTTATTAATTCCCAACCAGCAGCAAATCCTTGAAAACAGGCTAATTTCTTTGGGTTTTTTTCAAAGGTTTTTGATAAAGGAAAGGCTCCGGTTGGATAATGAAGAACGAAGGTGGGCTGTTGAATTTTTGGCTGGCAGAGTTTTTTGAAAATTTTATCGGCAATTTGTGGTTTTTGAGCTCCCTTTTCCAGTTTAACTCCTAACTTTTTGGTTTCTCTAGCTAATCCTTCTTTGGAAAGGTCTTCTAGGTTCAATCCAGTTTCTTCCTGAAAGAGTTCAAAGAAATCAACTCTTTTCCAGGGTGATTTAAAGTCTACCTTTTTTCCATTGTATCTTATTTCAAGCTTGCCAAAAATTTTCTTTAACAAAAACTCAAACATTTTCTCGGTGAATTTCATCATATCATTATGGTCAGCATAGGCACAGTAGAATTCAAGCATAGTGAAGTCTGGATTGTGAGCTTTATCTATGCCTTCATTCCGGAAACACTTTCCAATTTCGTAAACTTTCTCAAAACCACCAACCAGCAATTTCTTTAAATAAAGTTCAGTAGCAATTCTCAAATACAAATCTATATCAAGAGCATTTAAATGAGTTTTAAAGGGTCGGGCTTCGGCTCCTCCGTAAATCGGCTGTAAGATGGGGGTTTCAACCTCCAAAAATCCTTCTTGCTCCAAAAATTCTCTCAAGGTTTTTATAATCTGCGCTCTTCTTTCAAATTTTTCTCTTACCTTTTTATTAAACAGTAAGTCCAAATATCTTTTTCGGTATCTTTCTTCAATGTCTTGAAGTCCGTGCCATTTCTCTGGCAGAGGAAGCAAGGATTTTACCAGAAAGTTGAAATCGGAAACCTCAATTGTTTTCTCGCCAGTTTTTGTTTTCATTAAAGTTCCCTTGACTTCAAGAAAATCACCGATGTCCACCAGTTCTTGGAAAAACTGATATCCCTTCTCCCCTACTTTGTTTTTTCGCAAAAGTGCCTGGATTTTGCCCGAACCATCTTCAATATCAAAAAAAGTAGCTCCGCCATGACCCCGAAGAGTCCTTATCCTTCCAACAACAACTACCTCTTGTTTTTTTCTAGCTAATCTGGAAAATTCCTCAAGAACCTCCCCTATTTTATGGGTTCTCCTTGTCTTTTGAGGATAAGGGTTAAGTCCCGAATCCAGAATTCTCTTTAACTTTCTTAAGCGATTTTTCCTAATTTCCGGAAGATTAGCCATATATTCCATTGTAATATTAAATCTCCAAAAAAACAATTAAAAAAATCTCCATAATCTTGGAGATAAAATTTATATGGGGAGACAGAAAACTTATCGTTGCCCTGTCTCCCCATCTATACTATAAAAACTCGTGCTATTTATATCTGCGCCTGTCCTTCTTTTAACCTCTTTTCAGTTTCAAGAAGAGCAAGCATAACAACAGCGGAAATAACCATTTCTGCTATTGCTTCGTCTGTTTGACTCTTCGCCCCGGAAACCGCCACGCAAATTCCATCACGAACGGCTCCTCCGGCATAAAGATACTCCCCTTTCTTTAACTGCCATGGCTTGGTCGCTACCACAATACTGGTATTCACGCCTTCACGCTCAACCACGCGCAGTTTTCTCTCGGCTATCTCGCCAAAATCCTTTTCTTCGCCCCATGCCTCTTGCCATCCCATGGCTGGCCCGAAATAGAAACTGATTATCCCTTCCAATCCAGGTACTTTTACTCTCCCATCTACCCATTCAGGCCCCCAAATCATGTCCGACGCACTAAGAATTTCCTCGGCGGCGGGTTCAACAAGCTTTATGGCTCTTTCTACCAATTCTCTTGTCAAGATTCTCATTTTCTCCCCCTTCCTTCATTTTGTTTTTTTGATTCTTTTCTTATCTACAACACCTATGAACTTTTAAAATAGCTAGATAATCCTACTTCTTTTCTACTACTTTATATTTTACCCTATTATATAAAAAAGTCAAGTAACAGCCATCTTAGTTTTTGGGGCGGGAAGTAAAGTACCATTCCAGCACCTCCTTAGCGACTTTTTGGGCGGCGATTCTGGTACCCTCTACTTTTTCAATAACCAGAGTCAAAACAATTTCAGGTGATTGATAGGGAGCAAAAACTGTTATCCAGTTATGGTAAATTTCTTTTTTAGGATAAATTTGAGCCGTCCCGGTTTTAGCAGCAGCAGTAACCGGCAAAGAACTTAAAGAAAAAGCGGAACCTCCAGGAGAACTCACTGCCTGCAGCATTCCCTCTCTAATAACCTCAAGGGATGCAGAGCTGATGAAATTCTCCCTTATTAGTTCCTCAGCCAGTACTTCTTTCTGGCTTCCGTCGGCCGCCAAAATTTCTTTGGCTATTTTTGGTTTAAAAATTTTGCCTCCATTGGCCAAGGCCTGAAAGGCAGTAGCCATTTGCAAGGGGGTAGCCAAAAAATAACCTTGGCCAATTGAAATATTATAAGTATCTCCCAAGTACCACTTTTGCTGCTCGGGTCCCTCAAAGTAATTTTCCTTCCAATCGGGGTCGGGAACCCTGCCCTCAACCTCTCCGGGTAAATCTACGCCGGTTCTCTCTCCTAAGCCGAACAGACGCAGATATTTTGCTATATTTTCAATTCCTAATCCTTCAAATTCTTTTGGCAAATTGGGATTAAAAAATTCACTGGCTGTTGACGGCGAAACATACCCCCCGCCAATCATGTAAAAGAAGGGGTTAACTGATTCGGCTATGGCTCTTCTGATATTGGTCCAGCCATGGAACATCCAATCAGGAAAACATTCGGGCTCTCCCGTATATTTATGCTCAAGACAAAGTTCCAAAGGACAATAAAGTTGGGTTGATTCTGAAACTATGTTTTCTTCCAAGGCCGCCAGCCCTATCAAAGGTTTAATCATTGAGCCGGTTGGATAACGACCGCCAATGACCCGATTAAGTTGAGGATTTCTTTCATCCTGATTGAGTTCTTGAAGTTCGTCTTGGGTAATCCCTCTGGCAAAAAGATTATTGTTAAAGGAAGGAAGGGAAACTAAAGCTAAAATTTCACCGTTTTGAGGGTTGATGGCGACCGCCGCCCCGATTTGAGCGTCAACCTCCTCAAAAACTTTCTCCAAACTCTCCACAATCTTTTTTTGTAAAGAAAAATCCAAACTTAAGACTAAACTGCTTCCCGACTGAGGACTCTCTTTTATTTTTCTTGAAATCTCCCTCCCCTGCACATCTCTTTCTATTTCAAGCACTCCTTTCCTTTCAGCTAAAACTTCCTCATACCATCTTTCCACCCCCTCCTTGCCCACATAATCCTCCATTTCATAAGCTTCTTTGAGCTCTCTAAGGTCTTTAGCAGAAATCTTACCCAGGTAGCCTAAAAGATGGCTTAAACTCTCTTCCTCTTCATATAATCTTTGGGTTCTCTTTTTTACTCTAATTCCCGGTAAGTCGTCAATTTTTGTTTCAAGTAAAATTAAATCTCGATGAGAAAGATTTTCCCAAAGCATAATAAGGTCTTGGGAACTCTGGGTAATTTTTCTTTCCAAATTCTGAAGGTCTTCTCCTAAAATTTCAGCAACTTCCCTTAGAACCTCTTCCCTTGCTGACTGGTTTTGAGAGAGCTCGGATTTTTCAGCAAAAAGGTCAAACCTGACTTCATTAAAAACAAGTTGCTGCATATTTCTGTCATAAATCACCCCTCTCTCTGCCCGGATACTCAAGGTGATGAATTTATTTTTCAAAGCCAATGCCTGGTATTTTTGATGCTCCCTGAATTGTAAGTTGGAACTGAAAACCAGGAATGAAATCAAAAGAAAAACTCCCAAGAGAAAGAAAATAAAAAAGGCTTTTTTTCTCAAGGGAAGCTCAATTTTTCTTTCTGAAACTTCGTCTTCTTTTTCTTGCTTTTTCAGGAGATCGTCTAAAAAAATTTCTTCAAATTCAAGCTCTCGATTTGAATTAACTTTTTTCTTTTTACCTTTGAAGGAAAATAGCATACTTCTTGGTAAGAAATAAAACTAAAATAATTAAAAGAAAACTTAGAAAAAATTCTGAGAAAAAAGAACTTAAATTAAAAGAGATGCCAAAACTTCTTTTAAAAAGGAGGAGTGAAACAAAATTTTCAAAAATCAAAAGGGTTTTATAAAAGCTAAAATAGATTAAGAAAAGGATGGAAAAACCTAAAATGTTTGATTCTTTAAAAACCCCTGAAATTTTTTGGGTCAAAAAAGAGCTTAAGGTCAAATTCAGGGTAAAAATACCAAAGGGAATTGATGAAAATAAATCTAAAATTGTTCCCCCTAAAAATCCAGACAGAATCTTCGGGTTCTCAGAAACCGAATTTTTCTCAAAGAAAATCAAAAGAAAAACTGAAATTAAAATAAGGTTGCAGGTTCCTCCGAAAAGAGAAAAATGACTGAGAAAGCTTTCTTGAAATATGGCTAAGAAACAGAAAAGTAAAATTAAGACTAATATCTTGCGCATTAAAATTTTCTAATGATGAATAAAGTTCCGAAATCTAGTTCCGGGAAAAAAGGTTTTATTTCTCCAGTAAGGAACGGCTCAGCATCGCTTCTCTTGAAGGAGCTGACAATGCCCACCAAAAGACCCTGAGGAAAATCCCCTCCCAGGCGGGAACTCATCACCACGTTTCCCTCTTTAATTTGGGCTTCCTTGGGAATAAATTGGAACCGAACCCTGAATTCTCCCTTTCCTTCAGCCAGCCCCAAAACTTTTTCATTCTCCATGAGAACCTCAACGTCAAAAGTAATGTCTCCGTTGGAAATCAAGATTACTTCAGAAAAATCATCAAAAACTTCCCCAACTTTGCCCAAGAGCACTCTCTCTGAAGTAATAACCGGCATCCCTTGAAGAATCCCATCTTCCCTCCCCTGGTTAATCAAAATAAAATCCCCTTCAGTAGCTCTGGAGATTACTTTGGCTAAACTTAAAGTAAAATCTTTTTCAAGTCCCAAATTTAAGACCTCTCTCAGTGTCTCGTTTTCTCCAGCAACCTCTCGGAGAGCAATAATCTGATGCTGGAGTTCTAAATTTATTTTTTCAAGTTCCTGGTTCCTTTTTTTCAGGCTCTCTATTTCAAAAAGAGCTCCCAAACCAGAGGAAACTTTTTCCCCGGCTTCCCAAAAGGCCTCTCCGACAGGAGCTGAAAGTAGAAAAACGGTGTTTCTTATTTTCCCTATTCCTAATTTGTTCAGACCGAAAAATATCAAAAAGATTATTAAAAGAATTAAAAGAGGTTTTGCTTTTCCAAGATTCATATTATTTAATTATACCTCTAGAGAGAAATTTAACCAAAATAAGAACCTTGCCTTCGGCAAGAACCTTGATTTCGGTAAGGTAAAATAAATAATTCCGAAATTTAAAACCCTAGTAACTGGCGGCGACCTACTTTCGCCCTAAAGGACTATCATCGGCCCTGGGGTATTTCACTTCCGTGTTCGGAATGGGAACGGGTGGGACAACCCCGGCATTACCGCCAAATACTAAGGTTTTAACTATATGAAATATTGAAAATGATGATGATTGATTACCGGCTAAGAAGTTTGATCGATTAGTATCCCTCAGCTCAAGGCGTTACCGCCCTTCCACTTGGGACCTATCAAGGTCGTCATCTTCGACCGATCTCAACGAGTCCTAATCTTGAGGTGGGCTTCGCACTTAGATGCTTTCAGTGCTTATCCCGAACCAACTTAGCTACCCAGCAATGCTCCTGGTGGAACAGCTGGTAGACCAGAGGTTAACTCCGGAAGGTCCTCTCGTACTATTCCGGACTCCTCTCAAGACTCAGCGCCTGCGGTAGATAGGGACCAACCTGTCTCACGACGGTCTGAACCCAGCTCGCGTAACTTTTTAATTGGCGAACAGCCAAACCCTTGGGACCTTTTCCAGCCCCAGGATAAGTTGAGCCGACATCGAGGTGTCGAACAGGATCGTCGATGGGAACTCTCGGATCCTACTAACCTGTTATCCCCGGGGTAACTTTTATCTGATTATCTCCCCCAATTCTATGAATTGAGGTCGGTTCACTAAGTTCTGGTTTCCCAACTGCGCGACATATCCGTCTTGCAGTAAAGTCGGCTTTTCCCTTTGCGGTATCACTCCGATTTCCATCCGGAGTTAGCCGACCTTTAAACGCCTCCGTTACCTTTTAGGAGGCAAGCGCCCCACTTAAACTACCCATTAGACACTGTTTCCACCGATAAGGCAGATTAGAACCAAGATTTCAGAAGGGTGGTGTTTCATTGGTGACTCCGCCCCGACCGAAATCGGGACATCAACATCTCCCACCTACACTACGCATCCAAAGTCAAAGCTCAATATCTAACTATAGTAAAGCTCCCGGGGTCTTTCCGTCTAGCCGCAGGTAAAGGGCATCTTCACCCCTATTGCATTTTCACCGGGCACCTGGTTGAGACAGTCCCCTAGTCGTGAAGCCTTTCATGCAGGCCGTAACTTACACGGCAAGGGATTACGCTCAATAATGTTAAATCCTTAATGGAATTCTCTTTGTCGCCAAAGAGCTCGGACCATATCTTCACCGTCTTAATTTGTAATTATTGACGGGTCCGGCGTATGGCCTCTGAGGATTCCGAGTACATAACTTTTTATGTGCTCGGTCTTTCCTGCTGATTGTCTGCACCGGACGCTTTTTTACTCTTATCAGAGTAGCGCCGGATACACCAGAGTTTCCAGCATATAGCCGGATTTTATTAAAGCAACGCGCTGATTACTTTAACACGGTCAGAGTTACCGCGGACGTTCACTGGAAGCTTAACTCGGTTAGCCAGTCGATATATCGATATCGAGAGACCGCCAAGCTTGACACTCCAGTACTGGTCAGGCCTCAGCCCCTATACCTCCTATTACTAGTTAAGCAGGGACCTATGTTTTTGATAAACAGTCGCTAGGGGGACGTTTGTTGCAGCCCCTGAGCCCTTGCGGGCCGGGGCAGTCCTTATTGCGAACTTACGGACGCTTTTTTGCCGAGTTCCTTAACCAGGTTTCACCCGTTCACCTTGGCACTCTTACGCCAGCCTACCTGTGTCGGTTTACGGTACGGACCCTCCACCCTTTTAAATTTCTCCGAGGCTTTTCCAGGCAGAGTGCTCAACTGAGTTCATCCCGCCGAGGCGGGACTTCCCGCCAGCTCTTGGAAATCCTTAAGCTAGCGACGAAAATCCAATAATTCGCCCAGCCTACTACTCTGCGTCACCTCATTGAAAAAGGTGAAAGGGGGCCGGAATATTAACCGGCTGTCCATCCCTCCCTACAACTTCTTGTAGGGGGTTAGGGCCGCCTAACCCTTGGCTGATGGTCATTGCCAAGGAAACCTTAGGCTTTCGGTGGGCAGGACTTTCACCTGCCTTGTGGTTACTCATGCCAACATTCTCACTCCCTATCGCTCCACCCCAACGTTGCCGTGGGGCTTCAGTGCAATAGAGACGCTCCCCTACCACTCGACATATCGAAATATCGAAATATCGAATCCACATCTTCGGTACCGAGCTTGAGCCCCCTAAATCTTCGGCGCAGACCCTCTCAGGAAGTAAGCTGTTACGCACTTTTTAAAGGATAGCTGCTTCTAAGCTAACCTTCTCACTATTAAAGAGAATCCACCTCCTTTAAACACTTAGCTCGAATTTTGGGACCTTAGATGGTGATCTGGGCTGTTTCCCTTTTGACTACGGAACTTAGCTTCCGCAGTCTGACTCCTCGTTTAAATTTTCCAGTATTCGGAGTTTAGTTGGAGTACCTGGATAAAATCCAAGGTATTCCATCTAGTGCTCTACCCCTGGAAAAGAATTTGACGAGGGCTAGCCCTAAAGCTATTTCGGGGAGAACCAGCTATTACCAAGCTCGTTTAGCTTTTTACTTCTTACCACAGTTCATCCCAGAGCGTTGAACGGCTCAAGGGTTCGGGCCTCCTCCGGCGTTTCCGCTGGATTCACCCTGACCATGGCAAGCTCGCTTGGCTTCGGGTCTCGAGCATATAGCCAAAAACGCGCTTTTAACGCTCGCTTTCGCTATGCTTTCGGGGCAAAACCCCTTAAACAAGCTATGTGCTCGAACTCGTTGGCTCGTTCTGCAAAAAGCACGCCGTCACCAAAACAGATAACAAGTTATCTGCTTCGGCTCCGACTCTTTGTAAGCAAATGGTTTCAGGTTCTATTTCACCGCCCTCACCGGGCTACTTTTCACCTTTCCCTCACGGCACTAGTTCACTATAGGTGAGCGGGTAGTATTTAGCTTTAGCTGATAGTTCAGCCTGCTTCCCTCAGGGCTTTCATTTCCTGAGGTACTCAAGAAAGACAGCAAGGAGCATGAAGTCGTTTTCGTCTACGGGACTATCACCCTCTATGGTTGTCCTTTCCAGGACATTTAACTAACGAAACTTCACCAAAATGCTCTCCCTCAGTAAGTCCAGACCTTTCTGCAAAAACAGAAAGAGCTGGGCTCCCGACGCTATCCCCTTACAACCCCCATCGCTCGCACCTCGCTATGCTCGGCACTCGCTCCAGTTTATAGTGTATAGTGTATAGTTTGTAGAAAATTGAAAACAAATTCTACTCACTACCAACTACTCACTACTCACTAATCACTACTCACTAAAGTTTGTGTCGAACGCAGTGAGGCACGAACGATAGGTTTGAGCTTTTCCCTTTTCGCTCGCCGCTACTTGGGGAATAAACATTTTTGTCTTTTCCTCCGGGTACTGAGATGTTTCACTTTCCCGGGTTCGCTGCCCCGTCACTCGACAGGGCTGTTCGCGCTTATCACGCGAACGGGTTTCCCCATTCGGAAATCCCCGGATCAAAGGTTGCTAAGCACCTCCCCGAGGCTTATCGCAGCCACGCCACGTCCTTCATCGCCTCCCGCTCCCGAGGCATCCACCATCTGCTCATAATAATCTTAGCCGGTAATCAATGCATCATCATTTATTAATTTTTAAAGAACATCATTCATCTCTGGAATTTAAAAACTGCTTCTCAGAGAAGCAGCAAAAACCTATAAACTAAAACTATGGCTTTTAGCCGCTTCCTTCATATAATATCTTTCCAAAATTTCTCATACTGTTTGTAATTTTAGCAAAATAAAAAGCTTTGTCAACCCCCCACCACTCTAAAAACGATTCCCAAAGTGACGGGGGGTTAATTTCTGCTTTTGAATTCTTATTACTCTCCAAATTTGCCTCTGAAATTCTCTAAAACATCTCTGGCTAAATCTTTTCCTCCAAGACCAAAAGCAATGGAGCAACTGATGACTATCAATGCTACAAATCCTGTCACCAAAATCTGAACAATATCTTTGGCGACGCCCAGTTGACTCAAGATAGCCAAAATGGCGAAAATCCAAATAGCCCACCTGACAATGCTCCCTATCAACTTAACATAACTTACGTTCATCTTGCCCACAATCGCTCTGACCAGCTTTTCTGAAATATCAGCAATAATTACTGCCACCACAAAGATAGCTGCTGCCACCACTAAGTTCGGCAGCCAACCAACAATAGCTCTCAAAAAGATGGCAAATTGGGTAAGCCCCAGAATCTCAACGGCAGCCAACAGAAAGACAATTATCAGAACCCATTTAACAATCCCTCCGATAAAATCCGACATTTTCATCCGGAAATCTGCCTTCTGGAGGGTTTCGTCCCACTTGCTTTTTTCAAAAATGCGGTCAACCCTTAACTTCTTTAGAATTTCAGCCACCAGCTTGCCAATCCAAACGGATATAAACCAACCGACCACGAAAATAATTATGGCTCCTACTATTTTGGGAATAAAGCCCAGGAACCCTTGCCAGAGACTTTGCAAAGCTTGCCACGTAACGGTTGTCCAATCTTGAACCATATTAATTATTTAAAAAATATGTTCTTGTGCGACCTTTAAGACTGTACGATAAAATATTATTTCATTATACCCCAAAAGAACCCCTGTCAACTGTGGATAACTTCAAGCGAGCAAAACGAGCGAGAACCCCGCCGTTCTTCAGAAGGAGCTGGGTGTTCACATTACTATTTTATTTTTAATTAAAAACTCTTTTACAATTTCAAAGATTCTCTGATGACCTTTTGAATTCGGATGTAAACCATCATCCAGCATTGAGTTAGTTAGTTTATCATATATTAAGATTACTGGAATGTTATTTTTCTTTGCGATTCGATGTATGATTGCATTGTATTCCCTAATATTTTTGTTGTAGTAGTACTCTGTCCTGTGCCAGGGAATTGGACACACTTTTGACTCGTCAACACGTAATATTTCTGCAAAGAGCAGTTTATCTGTATGCTTCTTAGCTAATTTGATAAGGCTCGCTACGTTCTTCTCAAAGCGTTCTGGAGGCACAAAATAATCATTTGTAGTTGTAGTATGACGAGAATCATTTGTTCCAAGATGAAAGATAACAACTTCTGGTTCTATTGATTCTAAATCTGTTTTTACTCGCTTTACAATATCATCAGTTGAATCTCCTGAAACACAGCGATTGTAAACAGCAATTTCATTGTCCTTGTTGAAGAAGAAAACTTTTAGCCGATTTACCCAACCACCCATTTTATAGTCATAATATCCTGCACTTATACTACCTCCAAAAACTAAGATTCGTGCCATAAGAATTAGTTAAATTTTACAGGGATCTGACCCCTGTAAGGTTATTTTTTGGCTCGGTCATATTTTATCTTTAAGCTGATAAGTATTATTACCATTATCGTCTCAACTGTTGAAAAAATCAAAAGCGGCATGATTGTATTTTTTGCTGCGTAAATGATGTATAAAAACAAGCCGGCCAAAAGCACAAACGTCCATAGAAACGATAAATCTTTGGCGGACTTGGTTTTAAATGTTTTTATTAGTTGGGGCAATAAGGCTGAGGCAATTATGAATCCACCTGCATACCCTATAAATTCCAAAACCATAGCGCTATTGATTAAAAAGGTATATCATTTCAATTTTGGACCGTGCCAGACTCGAACTGGCGATCTCCTCATTGCAAATGAGGTGTTCTACCACTGAACTAACGGCCCACATTCCGGTGGGCACGGTAGGATTCGAACCTACGACCTCACGATTATCAGTCGTGTGCTCTAACCAACTGAGCTACGTGCCCATATTTCATTACATTATCATAATTCTTTCCCTTTGAAAAGTCCCACAAACGAAAAACTCCCCTAAGGGAGTTTTCCTTTACTATTTTTGGTTTCTCTAAGTTGCTCCGAAAGTCGAGTTTTGAGGTGATTCGACCAACACCCTGAAAGTTAAAGAGAGAATTCTCACTCTTCAACTTTCGTCAACCAAATAAAAAAAGAAATGTTCCATCGACAGCTTCCGCTACCGATGCCTTGTTACGACTTCGTCCTGATTACTGAGCCCACCTTAGGTCCCCAAAAGGAGCACTTCGGGTGTTCCCAGCTTTCCTGACGTGACGGGCGAATGTTCTCTGGAAACTCAGAGTTGACGTTCCCACCGTACGTGCGGATTTCCCGCATACGGCGAGCTCTAATGCATTTTTTGTTTAAGCTTATACAAGCTTCTTAATCCTACTTTTGCAAGATGTCTCCCTTTGCCAATTTCTCTCATTATCTCAGAAAAAATTTTAAAATCTTTTCTCCTTGAAACTAATCTTGGCCGATGTTTCTTAAAAAATGGAATAATAATCTTCTCTATATCTCTTCGATTTCCCACTTCATAACGATAACAATCTTTATGATTCTTCCGGCTATCTTTCTGAAAATATACATTTCCACAACCAAAAGATTTTTTCAACCGATAAAGTATTTCTTTATCGGTTTCTTGAAGTCTCAAGTAAAATCTCGGTTCGGCTCTTACTCTTCGTTTAACTTTCTTCTTTTCATCGGGATTACGAATATAAACTGTAAAACTTCCTTCGCCATCTACTAGTCCTAAAATATATTCAGGGTTTAACATAAATACATTAGAGTGGATCCTTCCCCGCTAAACTTTTTATTTAGCCGGTACTATGATCCAGCTGACTTCTGACGCTGCGTCAGTTTCATTATACAGCGTCAGACCTCCCCGGGTCAATACATAAACTATTCCCAACATCCCAAATTGAGCCAAGAAACGACCTTCCCCACGCTCACCACCCATTCATGGGTCGGCCAGCTCTTAAAAATTTGGGCTACTGTTTGCTTTCGGACCCTCCGCCATTTGTGTCACCACAAATGACTGTCCTTCAGCTTTACTCCGCTAACAGTCTGCGGAGAAAGAGATTTTAACTCTTTAGCTTATGTATCTGCCGGGCGCGTTTATCTGTGAGTACAAGAGACAGTGACTTATTCATCGCGGCGTAGCTGATCCGCGATTACTAGCGATTCCAGCTTCACGAGGTCGAGTTGCAGACCCCGATCCGGACTGAGACTGGCTTTGATGGGATTAGCTCCACGTTACCGTTTGGCAACCCATTGTACCAGCCATTGTACCACGTGTGCTGCCCAGGGCATAAGGGCCATGCGGATTTGGCGTCGTCCTCGCCTTCCTCCCAGTTATCCCGGGCAGTCCCCTATAACAAATAAAACATAGGGTGAGGGTTACGCAGGTTTCCCCATTTAAGGGAGCATTTCACAACACCTACTGACGACAACCATGCAGCACCTGTACCAAGTGCCTTGCGGACTCCCAAGTTTCCTCGGGATTTCACCTGGCATGTCAAGCCCTGGTAAGGTTCTTCGCTTACCGTCGAATTAAGCCACGTGGTCCACCGCTTGTGTGCCTCCCCGTCTATTCCTTTGAGTTTCAACGTTGCCGTCGTACTTCCCAGGCGGGACGCTTAACGGGTTACCTTCGCCGGTGAAAGGGTCGACACTTCCACCAGCCAGCGTCCATCGTTTACAGCGTGGAATACGCAGGTATCTAATCTGCTTCTCTCCCCACGCTTTCGCCAATCAGCGTCAGGGTCGCCCCAGCCAGCTGCCTTCGCTTTTGGTGTTCCAGCCGATATCAACGGATTTCACCCCTACACCGGCTGTTCCGCTGGCCTCTAACGCCCTCTAGAAAAGAAGTATCTCTAGCGCTCTTGAGGTTAAGCCCCAAGAATTTGACCAAAGACTTTCTTAACCGCCTTAAGGCTCTTTACGCCCAATAAATCCGGATAATGCTCGGGGCACTCGTATTACCGCCGCTGCTGGCACGAGTTTAGCGGCCCCTTATTCAACCGGTACTGTCACCCGAAGGTTCATCCCGGTTAAAAGTTCTTTACACCCCGAAGGGCTTCATCGAACACGCGGCGTCGCTCGGTCAGGCTTGCGCCCATTGCCGAAGATTCTCGACTGCTGCCTCCCGTAGGAGTGGGAACCGTGTCTCAGTTTCCCTGTTGGGGAACACACTCTCATGCCCCCTACCCGTCATCGCCTTGGTGAGCCTTTACCTCACCAACAAGCTGATAGGCCGCGGACTCTTCCTCAAGCGCCGGAGCTTTACTCTTGCGAGACCATCTAGTATTAGTCCCACTTTCGCGGGATTATGCTAGACTTGAGGGTAAATATCCACGTGTTACTAACCCGTTCGCCACTGTCCCTCACCAAAATTTGGTGTGGGACCGTACGACTTGCATGCCTTATCCACGCCGCCAGCATTCATCCTGAGCCAGGATCAAACTCTCAAAAAAAATAGTATTCGAAGCAACTCAGAAAAACCAAAGGTTTTTCTTCGTTAATATTCTGGACACTTTTTAACGGAAACCGAGGACGATTTCCTAAAGCGCCCGTCAAAGACAATCAATTGTCTTTGACCTCAAAAAAAACAATTATTCAATTTGAAAGAACTCGTCTAATTTTTAATTCTACTTACTTAATTCTTAATGTCAACCCCATAGCCGGCGGTGAGAATCGAACTCACATTTCTGGTTTACAAAACCAGTGCTCTACCACTGAGCTACACCGGCCCTTATCCCTTTCTTATCTTCTCCCAATAATCATCAGAGAAATTAACCTCTTTTTTTTCTTCTTTCTTTTCTTTCTTTAGGTCTTTAAATTTTGACCCGAACTCAGCCAAAAAAGAGGTTGTTTTTAAGGAAATCTTGCTTAAATTCAAAATCTTGTCCTTTCTCTCAACAAGGGACCTCACGTCAACTTCAGCCAATTCTCTCAAAGCCGGAATCTTCCTAAATATCATAAAACCTATTCCTAAAAGACCCCCGATTAAAATTATTTTTGCAGCTAGTTCAAACATAATGTTAAATCTCGTATCTGGTAAACCCTACCACCTCTATCTTCTCCCCGAGCTTTGCCACATACTCCTCAATCAACCCCCCTATCGTTTTTGTCTCATCTTTTACCCAGGGCTGCGACAATAAGGAAATTTCCTTCTGGTATTTTTCCAGTTTCCCTTCAACAATCTGGTCAATTACTTTTTGGGGTTTACCAGAGTCCTCAAATTGTTTTTGATATATTTTTCTTTCTCCATCTAAAAAGTCCTGGGGAATATCCTCCATCTTTAAAAATAAAGGTTTCAGGGCTGCTATTTGCAAACAAATCTCGTGGGCTAACTTTTTAAATTCTTCCCCTTTCGCCACGAAATCGGTTTCGGAATGAATCTCAACCAGCACCCCAAGTTTTGAGCCGGGGTGGACGTAACTGATAACAATCCCCTGGGAGACTTCTTTTCCTTCCCTTGTCTTGATAATCTCTTTGCCTTTTTCCCTCAAAATCTTCTTTGCCTCCTCAACGTCTCCCTTCGCCTCCTCAAGCGCCCTTTTACAATCCATCAGGGAAATCCCGGTGGCTGCTCTAAGTTGTCTTATTTGTTCAATGGAAACCATAATTTATTTCTTCTTGGCTTTTTTAACTACTTTAGCAACCTTTTCCAAAATATATTTCACCGAAGAGACAGCGTCATCATTGGCGACAATCGGATAATCAACCAGGGTGGGGTCAACATTGGTATCCACTATGGCTATCACCTTGACCTTCTTCGCTTTGGCTTCCCTTAAAGCAAGTTTATCTTGGTTAATGTCGCAAATAAACACGGCCTGGGGAATTTTTTCCATATCTTTTATTCCCCCGAATTTCTGCTCGAGTTTTTCCAATTCCCTTTCAATTTTTATTCTTTCTTTTTTGGTATACTTTTCCAATTCCCCTTCTTTCTGCTTTTTTGCCAGGTCTTTAAAATATTTCATTCTCTCAGTGATTACTTTGAAGTTGGTAAAAGTTCCTCCCAGCCATCTTTCAGTAACATAGGGAAGTTGGCAATCCTGGGCTATCTTACGGACCAAGCTCTTGAGGGGAATTTTTGTCCCGACCAAAAGCATCTCTCCTTTTTTCTCTAAAATCTCAGCAATAAACTTCAGAGCCTTTATCAACTGCTGAGCTGTTTTTTGTAAATCAATAATATGGACGGTATTTCTTACCCCCAAAATATTCTCTGCCATCTTGGGATGAAGCTTGGAAATCCGATGGCCCAAATGGACCCCAACCTCCATCATTTCTTCAACGTCAATGCCAAATCCATTTTTCTTTGTTTCCTTTTCGGTTTTCTTTACTTTTACCATATTCTAAAATTTTACAATACTTTCCTTGATTTTTCAATACCTTTGAGATATAATGCTAAAATATGAAGAAAGATATTCATCCCAAATATTATCCCAAAGCAAAGGTTCACTGCGCCTGCGGCCATAATTTTGAAGTTGGCTCCTCTCAAGAATTTATTGAAACGGAAATCTGTTTCCATTGTCATCCCTTTTATACCGGTAAAGAGAAGATAATTGATGTTGCCGGGAGAGTGGAAAAATTCAAAAAGCGATTGGCCAAAAAAGCAGAACTAAAAAAGAAGAGGTAAAATGACGAAAGATTCAGTAATTGTAGAAATAAGAGCGGGGGCTGGCGGAGAAGAAGCCGCCCTTTTTGCTAAGGACTTGTTTAAGATGTATTCAAAATATGGCGCCTCCCAGGGTTGGCAGCAGAAGATTTTGGATTCAAGTATTTCAGAAATGGGTGGTTTTAAACAAATCGTCTTCATTCTCAGGAATGGTCAAGTTCTCTCAAAAATGAAATATGAGGGAGGCGTCCATCGAGTTCAAAGAATACCCAAAACAGAAAAAGCAAACCGAATTCACACCTCAACTGTTTCAGTGGCTGTTTTGCCACAACCCCAGGAAACTGAAATCAAGCTCAGTCCTCAGGATATAAGAACGGAAACCTTCAAAGCTTCAGGACCCGGTGGGCAATACGTCAACAAACGCCAAACGGCGATTCGGATTATCCATTTGCCAACCGGAATTTCTGTCGCTTCCCAAACCTCAAGAAACCTTGCCGAAAATAAAAAAGCTGCCCTGGAAATTCTAGCGGCTAAACTTTTTGCTAAAGAACAGGAGGAAATGGAAAGTGCCAGGGCACAAGAAAGGAAATCCCAAATTGGTCGAGCTCAACGAGCCGAAAAAATAAGGACCTACAATTTCCCCCAAGACAGAATTACCGACCACCGAATAAAAAAAACCTGGCACAATCTTGAAAAGATAATGGCAGGGAATTTAAGACCAATAATCAAAAAACTGGGCCAATTGCTTAACTAAGTTAAGCAATTTTTAAGTTATTTCTAATTCATCTTGGGATAAAAATTAACTTCTCACATCTTTCAGTCATGGTACCCCGATCAATAAAAGCTTGAAGACAATTAGCCCGAGTAATCACTAAATTCCCATAGAATTCTTCGTATTTTGTCCAGGAAGCTCCGGAGAAATATCTCATAGCCGCTAAAAATTCATTTTGGGCTGCTCCAAGATCTCTTAAATACAAAGCTGAAGCTAAAAAGGCGTGACGGATATCCCAGGGATTGGGAATGCCTTCAATATATCCTTCTAATACTGGCTGGCGAGCCGCCCAGGTTGAAGGAATAAATTGAGCAGGTCCCATTGCCCCCCCATAACCAAAAGCCATGGGGCAAGAAACTAAAGTATTATAAGGATCTCGGTCTAGCTCCTGAGTAATATTTAAGAAAGGAGGTACATCTCGAGTCGGATGCATAATCCGACGTTTTCTATTTTCCGCCGGATCTCGGGGTAAATAACACTGGCCAACATTTCTACCCAAAGCTGATTCTTGAGTAATTACGGCTAATAAAAAGGCTGGTTTTATTCCGGTTTGTTTTTGAATCCACTCGGCCAGCTCCAGGGCCTCACCAAAAGTCGGGGCTTCGGGCACTCCGATTAACTCAAAAATTCTTGCCTCTATTTCTGCTGCTTTTCTTTCGGTTTCTTCTTTCTCTCGGAGATACTTTTGATATTCCGCTTCGGTTAATTTCAAGAAATATTCTTGGGTTCTCTTGGCACCGGCACTCTCTTGTTTTTGAAGCAGCTGAATGGTTACTATGTTCTCTAAATCGTCTTTTTCTTCAACCATAGTGTCCTTCTGGCTTTCTAGAGAACCTTTCAAACCCTTGATATCAGTTAGCAGATCTTGAGTCTCCAGATTCAGGGCTTCCAGAGCCATTAAATCGTCAAAAAAATCAGCCAAGCTTTCTTCGGCCAAAAATATCTCCAAAAGGCTCCTTTGGTCTTCCTCGTAACGAAGTTGTAAAATACTGGCTAAGTTATCTTTAACCTCGTCAATTTTTAAACTTGTTACATCAATTGAAGTTTGAGTATCTCCAATTTGAAAATTAAGGTCTCCGATGATTAAATTATTTCGATAAGCCTGATAATCTAATTGTTCAATTCTTTTTCCTAAAATATAAATTTCATTCTGGAGGCTTTTTTTCTCCTGCTGGGTTTTAGTGATATCCTCTTCATATTGGGCGATTTGCTCCTCAAGTTCCCTTAACTCCGCCTCCAGGGCTTCTCTCTCCTCAGTTGAGGTCTGGGCAAAACCTCTGAAGTTGGGAAATAAAAAAACAATAATAAGAATACCGAGCAAGACTGTTTTTGTGAAACGAGAAAACATATTTGATTTGTTATTTGGATTTTCCTTTCCCTTTTTCTTTCTTTTCACCTCCCTCCTCCCTCTTTTCTTCCTCCGGCTTCTCTCCTTCCGCTGGCTTTTCCTCCCCTGCCTTCTCTTCTTCTTCCTTCTCGGCTTCTTCAGCTGCTACTTCCTCCTCTTCTTCCTCCGCTGGTGGAACAACATTGGCTACCATTTCATCGGACTCCCTTGAAATCTTAATCCCTTCAGGAATTTTTAAATCGCCGATTGAAATTCTATCCTCAAACGTTTTAAGACCCCCTACATCCACTTTAATTTCCCGGGGCAGATTCTGGGCCAACCCTTTAACCTCCACCACTTGTATCTCCTTGACTAAAGTGCCGTCCAACTCTTTAACGGCCGGAGGTTCCCCCTCAAAAACCAAGGGAATTTCTGCTTCAACTTCTTTGGTGGAGGAGGGATGATAAAAATCAACATGCAAAAATTTTCCTTCCACCGGGTCTCGAGCTATCTCGTGGATTAAAACCTGCCATTTCTTGGGAGGATTTTTACCAACCTCTAAGGAAACCAAGGAGCTCTCCCCTGCTTCGCCGTAAACCTTTTCAAATTCTTTCTCGTCAACCTCCAGAGAGAGATTTTTAATTTCCGGCCCATATAAAACAGCCGGCAATACTTTGTTTTTTCTCAACTCTTTTAATCCCTTGCCAACTTTTTCTCTAATTTTAGCTTTAAGTGAAAGCATATCTACTCTTTAATTTTAATAATTTGTACCGGGCAGACCTCAACTGCCTCTGGGGCACAACCAAGGTCTGAAATCTCAAGTGTTTCCACCTCTGTTTTAGAATCCTCTTGAGAGCCCTTCAAATGGGCTTTTCCCGCTTCAATCATTTCAAAATATTTGGGACACAAACTAACACAACTTCCACAACCAATACATTTTGCTTTTTCATGAATTATTTTCATAGTGGTTTTTTGATTACTTTCACTCTCGGCCATGAACCCCAATCATCCTTCTTAAGTAAGCCGTTTTTAGCTCCGACTTTCTGGATACAACTCGTCGCATTGGCAGTTGCCAGTTGAATAGCATATCTTATATCATTTTTTTTCAAAAGTCCACTCAAAAACCCGCTTCCATAAGCATCTCCAGCTCCGGTTTTCTCAAGGGGCAAAATCGAGGGAGCGGGAGCCTCAAAAACATATTTACCATCAGAAACCACTGAACCCTCCCTGCCTCCCGTTACCACCACTATGCCTCTGGTAAGAGAATTCAATTTTTTAATCGTCATCTCTTGGTTCTGTGCGGGAATTTTTGTTAAGAGAGCCGCTTCCTCTTTATTTAAGATTAAAACGTCAATCTGGGAGAGAATTGGCTTCAAAACTTCTTCTCCCAAATTCAGTTGTCTTGATCCCGGATTGACAGCCACCTTTATCTTGTGCTCTCTGGCAAATTTTACCAAGGGTTCAAAAAGCTGAACTGATTTCTCGCTTAAAGGCGCCAGATAAAACCATCTAACCTTGGTCAACTTTTCCCAGGGAATATCTGCCCCGTCCATAAAATGGCAAGCCCCCCGATAAAGTAAAATCGTTCTTTCCCCAATGGGGGAAGAAAGAATAACCGAGTAGGCGGTGGGGTGTTTTTTATCTTTTTTGATAAACTGAGTTTCCACCTTAAACTTTTTCAGTTCTTCAATCACTGCTTCTCCTCTTTTATCATTACTCACCTTGCTGCAACAAGCCACCTTGAATCCTTGATGGCTGAAAGTGCAGGCACTGTTGGTGGCTCCTCCCCCGCTGGCCACCTGCAAATTCTCAATAAATATTTTGGCTCCCAGGGGAAAACAAATAGATTTGCTTTCTTGGGCTTCCCTCTCTTCCAAAATTCGATAATTCTCTTTCTTTAATCTCAAGAAACTATCCCTGGTCGCCGACCCAAATGTAACAATGTCGTACATATTATTTTTTTAGTTTAGCTAAATTTAAGATTGTTTTAATGACCGTATCGGGATTTAAGGATATGCTTTCAATCCCCTCTTTCATTAAAAACTCAGCAAACTCCGGAAGATCGCTGGGACCCTGGCCGCAGATTCCGCAGTATTTCTTTTTCATTTTACAAAGTCGGATAACTTTTGAAACCATTTTTTTGATTGCGAGGTTTCTCTCATCACCAATCTTTTGCAGATAAGCATTATCTCGATCAATACCCAAAGCTAATTGAGTCAAATCGTTACTGCCAATGGACATACCATCAAATATCTTTAAAAACTCTTCAGCTAAAATCACATTGGAGGGAATTTCACACATCACATAAACCTCAAGTCCATTTTTGCCTCTTTCAAGTCCGGCTTTTTTCATTATTGTCAAAACCTTTTTTCCTTCTTCAACCGTCCGACAAAAAGGTATCATCACTTTTACATTTTTCAGACCAAAAACGTCGCGAACCCTCTTTATTGCCTGACATTCCATCAAGAAGGCAGGTTTGAATTTTTCATCATAATACCGGGAGGCCCCTCGCCAACCAAGCATTGGATTGGCTTCATCTTTTGGTTCAAATAGTTCTCCGCCAATTAAATTTCGATATTCATTGGTTTTAAAATCAGAGAACCTGACAATCACCTCTTTGGGATAAAAAGCTGCGGCAATTTGAGCAATCCCCTCAGCCAACTCTTTGATAAAGTACTCTTTTTTATCCTTGTGTTCAATGGTGATATTTTCAATTTTCTTTTTAATTACCTTGTTTCTTAATTTATTAAAGTGGTAAAGCGCCAAAGGGTGAACTCTTATTTTTTCAGCGATGATAAATTCCTCTCTGGCTAAGCCCACTCCATCATTGGGCAAAAACGAGGTTTTAAAAGCAATCTCTGGCGCTCCAATGTTTATCATAATCTTGGTTTTCAATTTGGGAATTTTCTTTAAGTCATATCTTTTTATCTTGAAGGAAACTTTTCCCAAATAAATTCTTCCGTTTAATCCCTGGGTGCAATCAACAGTTACCAGCTTTCCAGTTTTTAAAATTTGGGTTGCTCTTTCGGTGCCTACAATACAAGGGATACCCAATTCGCGACTCACAATTGCACTGTGGCAGGTTTTTCCTCCTTCATCAGTAACAATGGCTGAGCAATTTCTCATTATCGGAAGCCAATCGGGGTCGGTCATTTTTGTTACCAAAACTTCTCCTTTCTTGAATTGGGAAATTTTTGAAACGTCAGGAATTAAACGAACTTTACCAAAGCCGATTTTATCGCCGATGGCCGTGCCTCTTAACAGGGGCGGCTTTTTTGTTTTTATTTGATATTCCTCGAAAACCCTGCCTTTTTTGAGGGCGTGAACAGTTTCTGGTCTTGACTGGATAATAAAGAGCTCCCCGGTTTTTCCATCTTTGGCCCACTCAATATCTTGAGGAATCTTATAAAGCTCTTCAATCACAAGGGCCCAGCGAGCTAAAGTTAAGATTTCATCATCAGTCAAAGAAAATTTGAGCTGTTTTGAAGAAAGGACATTCACTTCTTTCAATCCTCCTTTTTTATGATAGATATATTTTCTTGTCTTCCTGCCTAAGTTTTTTAGAATGATTGACCGATATCCCTGTTTTAAAGTTGGCTTGAAAATATAAAATTCATCAGGGGTAATCTTTCCTTTAACAATAAGTTCTCCTATTCCATAAATTGAATTTATCAAAACTACGTTGTCAAAGCCCGTCTCGGTATCTAAGGTGAACATCACCCCGGAAGATGCCAGGTCGCTTCTTGCCATTTTTTGAACGCCAACCGAGAGAGCAAATTTTAATTGGGGAAATCCTTTTTCCTGGCGATAAGCAATCACCCTATCATTAAAAGTTGAGGCCAGACATTTTTTTACGGCTGTTAAGAGTTTGTCTTTTCCTTTAATGTTTAAAAATGTTTCAAACTGGCCGGCAAACGATGCCTCGGGAGCATCCTCGCAAACCCCAGAAGACCTCACCGCCACGTCGGCATTTTCTTCTCGGTATTTTTTGCTCAATTTTTTATACGCCTTCTCAATCTCTCGTTTCAAATCTTCTGGGAATTCCGCTTTTAAAATAAGGGTTCTGGCTGCTTGGCCTGTTTCCTGTAAGCTCTTTAAATTTGCTGGATTAAAATTTTTAAAGATTTCTTTTAATTTCTTGTCAATTTTGTTCTTCCTCAAGAAATACCAATAAGCACGAGTGCTTAAGCTGAAGCCATCAGGAATATTTACCCCGTTTCTGCTCAATTTTGAGAGCATCTCTCCCAAAGAGGCATTTTTCCCTCCCACCAAACAAATATCCTTGGAGGAAATTTCCTTAAACCACAGAATATACTTTTGAGATTTTTTCATATAAATTATTTACATTGGCCAGAATAAAAAGGTATTGAAACACTAATGTCATCTCCACCCCCTATTGTCTTGTCGGAACCTGCCGACCTTAACAAATCCAGTCGGCAAGGATCAGCTGGAGACTCAAATTCATTTTCATCTACCAAATATGGAGAACCCCAGCCATCTCTCATTCCCGAAGGCAAATTAATCTTAGCTGCCACATTTTCCCAATTCAAAATACACTGATGGTCATCCGGTAAAATACTTAGGTCATCAATATCCCGACAGACACAATCAGAACAGCCATTACCGGTGATATTTTTAAGGACGTCATTGTGTATATATTGAGCTATTATTATCGAGCTGTAAATTTGGTTTATATCATGCTGGGTGGTTGATGTTTTTAGTTTCTCTTGTGAGATGTTATGGGTCATCAACACGGTGCTAGCCAGAATTCCGATAATGGCAATCACCACCAAAAGTTCAAGCACCGTAAACCCCGTTTGAAAAGTTTTTTTATCCACAAACAATTTTCTTAATCTTTTCCACGCTCTGGGGATTAGCCAGGGTTGAAAGGTCACCCAGAGGTTCTCCAGTGAATAACTTTTTCAGAATCCGACGCATAATCTTGCCCGACCTTGTCTTGGGCAAATCTTCAACTAAATAAACCTCCTGGGGTAGGACAATCGGCCCAATTTCTTTTTTAACCTGCTCTACCACCTCTTTTTTTAATTGTTCAACCGGTTTTTCTGTTTTTTTGGAAACCACAAAAGCTATCGGCACCTCTCCCTTGATTTCATCCGGCTTCCCCACCACGGCGCACCCGATGATGTCTTCGTGCAAAGCAATGGCGCTTTCCAGCTCTCCAATGGTTATTCGGTGGCCCGCCACCTTAATAACATCATCCACCCTGCCAACAATCCTTACCAGTCCCGCTTTGTCCCTGTAGGCGGCATCGGAAGTAAAATAAATTTCTTTGCCATATTGTTTCCAATAGGTTTCCAGATATTTTTTGGAGTTTTTGTAAACTCCTCGTAAAAATCCTGGAGCAAAGGGTGGTAGAATAACCAAATTCCCTTGCTGGTCCGGCCCCAGGGATTTTCCCTTGTTATCTAAAATATCAATCTTAACGCCCGGGAAAGGCAAACCAATAAATGAGGGTTTGAAAGGTCCCATGCCTGGCAGAGAGCTAATTAAAATTCCACCGCTCTCTGTCTGCCACCAAGTATCAACGATGGGACATCTCCTCTTGCCCACTTTTTCAAAATACCAATACCAAGCCGCCTCGTCAAATATCTCACCAACCGAACCTAAAATTCGCAAACTATCTAATTTATGTTTTTTCAGAAAATCCTCTCCATATTTTTCAAACATCCTGATGGCGGTTGGCGCAGTATAAAAAACTGTTACTTGATGTTTATCAACAATCTGGCACCATCTATCGGGCTCGGGCCAATCAGGCGCTCCCTCAAAAATGAGAGTGGTGATGCCATTTAATAAGGGAGAATAAACTCCGTAGGTATGCCCGGTAATCCATCCTATATCAGCTGTACACCAAAAAATGTCATTCTCATGCCAATCAAATATCCATTTGCCGGTAAATTTTGCCTGAACAGCATAGCCACCGCAAGTGTGCATTATCTGCTTGGGGTGACCAGTACTTCCACTGGTTGCCAATAAAAACAGTAAGTCCTCCGAGTCCATTATTTCAGGCTGGCACTGGTCGCTCTCATCCTTTACCAACTCATGCCACCAGAGATCTCGCCCCTCCTGCCAGGGAATTTCGTTGCCTGCCCTTTTGACTACAATTACCTTCTCTACCTCTGTCTCTTTAACGCCCTCATCGGCATTTTCTTTCAAATTCATAATCTTTCCTCTCCTGTAATATCCATCAGCCGTGATTAGAATCTTAGCTCCCGTGTCTTGTAATCTTATCTTCAGAGCAGCTGGTGAAAAAGCTGAAAAAACCACGCTGTGAACGGCCCCTATCCTGGCACAACTCAACATGGCAATGATGGCTTCAGGAACCATAGGCAGATAAATACCGACCCTGTCTCCTTTTTTCACTCCAAGTTTCTTTAAGACATTACTGAACTTATTAACCTCCCTTAAAAGTTCTTGGTAACTCAAAACCCTGGCTTGTTCCTCAATGGGTTCAGGAATCCAAATCAAGGCCGGCTTATTTGCCCTTTCCTTTAAATTTTCATCAAGAGCATTTTGGGTAATATTTATCTTCCCTCCCTTGAACCACTCAAAGTAAGGCGGGTCGTGAGAAAACCCTTTCTCCCATTTTTTTGACCACTTGAGGTCTTGAGCTAATTCTTCCCAAAATTTAACCGGGTCTTTGGCTGCTTTTTGATAAATCGCTTCATCTTTCAGCTGAGCCCCTTTTTTAAGTTCTTCCCCGGGGAAATACAAATCCCCTTTTTTGATTATGTCTTCTTTTCCCATATTTATTTATTTTAACAAAAAAATCAAAAATAAAAAAGCTATGCAGAACATAGCTATTCAAATTTCTAAAGAATTCAACTTTTTATAATCTTTTACCTACAAATTCTGCAAATTCTGCTAATCTACACGCATAACCCCATTCGTTGTCGTACCAAACCAGCACTTTTATTAAATTACCCTTAGCCATGGTGGAAAGAGAGTCAACGATGGCCGAATAAGAATTGCCCTGGTAATCAGAAGAAACCAAAGGAGCATCCTCAACCCCCAAAATTCCCCGCAGCTCTTCTCTTCCTGAGGCCTTCTTCAAAAGATAGTTTACCTCTTCGGTGGTGGTCTCTTTTTTAACGGTGCAAACAAAATCAACAATGGAAACAGTGGGAGTTGGCACCCTCAGAGCCATTCCTGCCAACTTGCCTTTCAATTCCGGCAAACACTTCTCAACGGTCTCCGTAGCTCCGGTGGTGGTTGGAATGATATTTAAAGCAGCGGCTCTCGCTCTCCTTAAATCTTTATGGGCTAAATCTAAAATCTTCTGGTCGTTAGTGTAGCTGTGGACTGTTGTCATAAAACCTTTCTCAATTTCAAATTTCTCATCCAAAACTTTAGCCACCGGCGCCAAACAATTGGTAGTGCAAGAACCCATAGAAACAATCTTATCCCTTTTGGGCTCATATTTCTCTTGATTAACCCCCAAAAGATAGGTTGGAATTTCTCCCGATTTAGAGGGAGCCGAAATAATCACTCTTTTGGAGCCTGCGGCCAAATGCTTTTTCGCCCCTGCCAAATCAGTAAAGTGCCCGGTACATTCCAAGACAATATCAACGTCAAGTTCCTTCCAGGGTAGTTTTTCGGGCTCAGGAGCAGCAAAAACCTTAACTTTGTTGCCCCCCGCCGTGCCATCAATTAAAAGTTCATCTTCGTCAAATTTCACTCTCTTGTCATAAATACCATACAAAGAATCGTATCTCAGAAGATGAGCCAGAGTTTCAGGAGGAGCCAAATCATTAATAGCCACCACCTCAAGCTCCGGATGCTTGTCCAAAATTCTCCGGAAAGTTAACCGACCAATCCGCCCAAAACCATTGATAGCTATTTTTGTCATAAATTTATTCTTTAAGTTTCAAGAGTTTAGTAATTTTTCCTCTATCAAAGCCGGCAATAAACTCCCCATCAATCTCTACTACTGGCACTTCCATCTGACCTGACTTTTCAATCATTTCTTTTTGGGCTGCTTCATCTTGCGTAACATCCACCTCCTCAAATTCAATATGGTGCTCTTTCAAAAATTCCTTTAGAGTCACACAATAAGGACACATCTGGGTGAAAAAAACTCTAACCTTAGCCATAATTATTTATTGACAACCGCCATCTTCTGGATTTTCTCCGCTTGGAGATTCAGCCCCAGAAGGTACTTTACAGCCAGTGGCTGCTGCGAAATCTTCAAAAGTTCTTGCTCCTTGATACGGTTCTCCTTTGATAAGAATAGTTGGATATCCTTCAACTCCTTTTTCTCTACACAACTCTTCCTCTTCTGTGCATTCAACATAGATGGGTTTTACCATATCAAATCCACCCAACATCTCCACCAGTTTTTTAGTCCAACCGCACCAATTTGCTCCATAGATAAGAAAATCAGTTTTTTTAAGACAATCTATAAATTCTGTGAGTTCTTCGGGGACTATGTCTGAAGATTGTGGTTCTTCAGACCCTGAGGTTTGAACAATAGATTCTTCTTTCAAATCAATTCCTTCAGGGAAAAAAAGTTTTCCATCTTTGGTGATATAAGAGAAAAATTCCTGGTCCTCTATTTTTACCTTAAACCTATAAAGACCTTGCTCTTCGCTCGGCTCCCCCACCAAACTTGCCGTAATGGTCTGCGGAAGAAGGTTCTCATTGATATAATCTAATCCAATCTTGGTTGCTTCTTCAACCGAAAGAAAATTAGCCGAGGATTCTCTGTCCGACAGGTTAAACTGAAAATAAATTAACCCTCCAGCTAAAATCCCGCAAGCTACCAAAAGTCCTATAATGATTAAGTTTTTATTTTCTAAATTTGCCATAATAGTTTATGTTAGTAAATATTTTCTATTTTAGCAAGTTTAAAGGATTTTCCTGTTTTTTAATTTTAACAATTTATCAAATTTATAGCTTATTATGCCAGCATAAGGCACCTCAACATTAATAATGTCCTGGTTGGATATTTTCTCAACATACTTTATCATTGCTCTTAAACTATTATGGCTGGCAACAACCAAGACATTTTTCCCTTTTCGCAAATCTTTCTCAATATATTTTTTGTAAAAAGGAACAGCCCGCCTATAAACTTCATCTAAACCTTCTCCTCCACCCGGAGGATCATTATTAAAACCCCTCCGCCACAATCTAACTTTTTCAGGGCCATATTTTTTGATGGTTTTTTCTTTATCCAAGCCCTGCAATTTTCCATAATATCTTTCGTTTAAATTTTCTGAAATATAGACTGGTAAATAGTTTTTGTGTGTTTCTCTAAAATTCCCCCATTTTTTCATTCTCCCTTCGTCAAGGTGAATAAAAATTGGGTATTTATTATCAATGTAATCTAAAATTCTCACCAAGGTGTTTTGATTTCTAAGTAAAGGTGAGGAATAAGCAACATCAATCTTTGATTTAAATATTTTCCGGGCAACCTCTTTCGCTTTTTTAATTCCCTCATTGCATAGAGGAACATCAACCCAGCCAGAGAATCGGTTTTCTAAATTCCATTGTGATTTAAGATGTCTTAATAAAATTAATTGAGCCATATTTATTTTCCTTGATTTAGTTCTTCCTCTATTCTCAATAATCTATTGTATTTAGCCACCCTTTCTCCGCGAGAGGGCGCCCCTGCCAAGAGCCAGCCGGCAGCCAATCCCACCGAAAGGTCAGCTATAAAATCATCACAGGTTTCTCCTCCCCGGTGTTTAACAAAAACCTTCCAGCCATTTTGAACAGCAAGATTGGCCGCAGCTATCGTTTCAGAAACCGTTCCAATCTGATTAGGTTTTAAAATTAATCCGTTACAGGCCTTTTTAGCTATTGCCTCTTCTATTCTTTGAATATTGGTTGTTAAAAGGTCGTCTCCAATAATGGTAATTTCTTTGCCAAGCCTTTTGGTAATCTCTTGAAATCCCTGCCAATCTTCTTCAGCAAAAGGGTCCTCAATGGCCATAATTGGATATTTCTCCAAAATTTCTGCAAAGAACTTTAAAAGTTCTTCTCTGCTCAAGATTCCCTCTTCAAAATGATATTTTCCATTGCGGAAGAAAGAGGTGGCAGCTACATCAAGAATAATTTCTACCTTGTTTTGATAGCCCGCCTTGTCAATGGCTTCCATAACTAAATCCAAGGCCTCTTTGGTTCTCTTTAAGGGTGGGGTAAATCCTCCTTCAATTCCTACCTTGGTGGCTGATTGACCATATCTTTTATTTAAAATTAAACCAAGGGTGTGATAAATTTCAGTTCCCATACGAAGCTGTTCAGAAAAAGAATCTTCTTGAGAAACAACTATAAACTCCTGAACGTCTAAATCTCCTCTACCGTGAAGCCCGCCCTCCATAAATAAAATGCCAGGAACAGGCAAGGCAGGAGTTCTCTTGGCAATTTTTGAAAGCCATTTCCATAAAGGCAGGTTCTTAGCCGCAGCCCCGGCTCTCAAGCATGCCATTGATACTCCCAAAATGGCATTGGCTCCAAGTTTTGACTTGTTTTCTGTGCCGTCAAGCTCAATCAAAAGTTCGTCAATTTCTTTCTGCTCCGTCGCATCCTCTCCCTTAAGTTTGGGGGCTAAAATCTTTTCAATATTGGCCACTGCCTTTAAAACTCCTTTACCCAAAAATCTTTTACCGCCATCCCTTAATTCAATCGCCTCATATTTTCCCCGAGAAACTCCCGAAGGCACTTGAGCCCTAAAAACTCCCTGCTCGGTTTCAACTTCTGCTTCAACCGTGGGCTCTCCTTTTGAGTCCAAAATTTCCCTGGCTTTAATTTTTTTAATCTTAGACATTTTTTCTTTGTAAATACTCGTAAGTGGCTAAAGCTGCTCGACAGCCCTCCCCAGCCGCGATGATAATTTGCTTCCATCTGCCATCATTAACGTCACCAGCGGCAAAAATGCCTTCGGTTGAGGTTTGACAGGTTTGAAAATCAACCTTTATCTCATCCCTCTCGTTAAAGTCAACCAGACCCTTCAAGAAACCGGTGGCAGGCACTGAACCGATTTGGACAAAAACTCCATCAATGGGCACCTGAAAGGTTTTGCTGGTTTTCAGGTCCTGATAAACTATATCTTGAACTTTGTCCTTTCCTTCAATTTTCTTTAGTTCTTTATTTAGATGAACCTGAATTTTTGTTTCTTTTTTTACCTGCTGTTGTAAAAGTTCGTCAGCTGTTATTTTATTAGACCTCTCAAAGATAAAAATTCTTTTGGCATATTTTGCCAAGTCAATAGCCGCTTCAAAGCCAGCGTTGCCTCCCCCAACCACCGCCACACTCTTATCTCGGAAGAAGGGGCTGTCGCATATTGAACAGTACGATATTCCCTTGCCGATAAATTCCTTCTCTCCGGGAATTTCCAAAGGTCTTGGGTCGCGACCCGTAGCTACCAGGACCGCTTTGGTTAAAAACTCCTGTTTGCTTTTCGTTTTGATTGAGAAACGACACGCAGTGTCGCCCTGAGCGGAGAGAAGGGTCACCTTCCGCACCTTTTCTCCTTCCACAATTTCAATGTCAAATTTCTTCAAATGGTCTTTAAACTTTCCCATCAAGTCCTGACCAATAATTCCAAAAAATCCCGGATAATTATCAACCCGTCCCGTTTTACCAACCTGCCCTATAAAGTTTCCGGTCAGCAATAAAGTTTTTATTTTTTTTCTCCCAGCGTAAATACCCGCTGTGATACCAGCGGGCCCTCCACCAATAATGACTAAATCATATAAGCTTGATTTATGATTCATGATTTATGATTCATGATTCATGATTTTATTGCTTCGGGAATGGCTTCAATCAAGTCGGTGGCCAGCAAGCCAGGTCCAAACTTTTTGGCAGCTATTTCACCGGCTCTACCATTAATAAAAGCTCCGGCTCCGGCCGCCAAAAATGGCGCTACTCCTTGGGCCAACAAACTCCCGCAAATCCCAGCCAAGGTATCACCCGTTCCTCCGACAGTTAAATAGAGGGAGCCCGTCTCATTGACCGCCACCTCCTTACCGTCAGAAATGATATCTCTCTTTCCCTTAAGTAAGATAGTACAGCCCAATCTGCCAGCTTCCCCCTGGACCACTTTCACTTTTTCTTCAAAAGGTAAATCTTTGACGTCTTTTCCGGTTAGAGCAAGAAACTCAAAAGTATGGGGAGTCAGCAAGAAATTTCTTCCTTTCAAAACTTCGGGATTTTTGGCTACAGCGTGAATTCCATCGGCATCAATTACAGCTTGAATTTTGGACTGCCGCAGATATGCCTTCACCGTTTCCTTGGTCTCTTCTGACCTGCCCAGTCCCCCACCAATAACCACCGCTGTTTTATCTTTAGCAACCTGCCTAGCTCCCCCTGTCATGGAAATCAAAGTTGCTAAATCTTCCTTATCCAGCCAGGTTCCTTTTAAGGGGTAAGCCGCTAAATTGGGTGAAAAAGAAGCAATGATGTCAGCGGCTCTCTTAGGAGCCAAAACCTGGACCATATCCACCCCGCTCCTGAAAGCCGCCATAGCAGCCAGGGCCGGTGAACCGGAATAAAATTGCCCACCTCCAATCACCAACAAAAGCCCAAAATCATATTTGTGCACTCCCGGGGTTCTTTGCGGATAAACCTTTTTTAAAATGTCTTTGGTTATTTTTAACATAAATTTTTAATTTCTAATTTCCAATTTTTATTCAATTTCTAATTTTTAATTTTCAAACGTGTTTAGAAATTAAGAATTAAGTCATTAAGAATTCATTAAAAATTAAGAATTAAGAATTAGAAATTATTTTAGCTTTTTAATAAACTCTCTCAAAACTGGTCCGAATTCCGGATGGCGCAGACAGAGATACAAATTTGACTTCAGCCAGCTGGTCTTATTGCCGCACTCAAGCCACTCTCCTTCAAGCTCATATCCATAAACTATTTTACCATCTTTTATCATCTTTTTTAAGGCCTCAGCCAAAATTATCTCCCCATTCTCGTTTGGCCGGGTTTTTCGCAAATAGTCAAAGGCGGTAGAGTTTAAGATATATCTTCCCACAATAGCCAGGTCCGAGGGAGCTTTTTCCAAAGAGGGTTTCTCAATGATATCTTTAATTTTATAAAGACCATGCGCGATTTTCTCAACTCCAACCACTCCGTAAGAAGGGATTTTTTCTTTAGAAACTTTTTTTAAACCAACTACTGGTTTTTCGGATGTCTTAAAAATTTTTGCCAATTGTAAAATGGCGGGCGTTTTAGATTCAACTATGTCGTCGGGGAAAAGGACGGCTGTCGGCTCTCTTGTCCCCCTTTTTACTCTCAATAAAGCATCACCATCTCCCCGGGGCTCGGGCTGCAAAGAAGAAGAAAAAGAGAGTTCGGCAAATTCCTCATTGATTCTTTTTAATTCTTTCAGTATTTCTTTTTTATTTCTCTTCCTCAGAATTTTTTCAAGTTTCAAATCCTTCTTGAAAAAATCCAAAATCATCTTATTCCTCCCAGAGAGAACAAAAACAATACTTGAGATACCAGAAGCTTTAGCTTCTCTCACTGCATAACTTATCAAGGGCTGATCAACCAGGGGCAAAAGTTCCTTAGGTAGGGCTTTAGTTAAAGGTAAAAACCTGGTACCTAAGCCAGCCGCCAAGATGATGGCTTTTTTGACTTCCTGCATATTCTACCTAAATTTTTTCCTTAAAAATGAGGGAATTTCCCATTGGGTTTCTCGTTCTCGCTCTCTCTCCTCTGCTTCCTTTTCAGCCTTCTTTATTTCCAGGCCGGTTCTGCGAATCTTGCCTTTCACTAAGTCCCCGGTGCGGGGCTTAACTTTCTTACCTTTACTCACAGGAGTGGATACCGTAACTTTCACTAACTTTGCTTTCTTTTTTTGTGTTGCTTCAGCTTTAGGAGAAACAGTCGCAGCCTTCTTCTCTTCCTTTACTTCCTTTACCTCCTGCGAACTTTTCCCTACTTGCAAAAGAGTAATCTTAAATTTTCTGGCATACTTTGAATTTTGAGAAATGCCAAAGATAATTTTCGCCTTGGGATTGAGCTCAGAAATCGCCCGGCTTGCCTCTTCAACTTCCTTCAATCCTAAATCCTTTCCTCCGCAAATATTAAACAAAATTCTTTTAGGGGACTCCTGCTGGGAATTTTGCTCAGCAAAAAGGGGATTCTCAAAAACTTCCTTAATTGCCTCCTCCACCCGATTAGGACCCTGCCCCAAACCCTGGCCAAAATAAATCACCCGCCCTCTTCCCTTCAAAATCGTCCGCAGGTCAGCGAAATCAATGTTAATCAGTCCAGGGGTCGAAATCATCTCAATTAAATCTTTCAAATAGTCAATCAAAACCTGATTCAATAAAGATAAGGCCCTTTTCAGGGGAGTTTTTTTGTCGCAGAGCCTAAAGATTTTCTCATTGGCTAAGGCAGCCGTACCGGATAAACTCTCTCTCAGGTCCTTGAGGGTGCTTTTAGCAAGACGCATTCTTTTTTCACCCTCAAAACTGAAAGGTAGAATAAAAATCCCCAGAGCAATATTTTTTTGATTCTGGGCGGCTTCGGCAAAAACCAAGGAAGCTCCAGAACTCACTCCCCCTCCTAAAGAAGCTACCAGAACAGAAAGGTCCTGTCCTTTAAAAATCTTCTCTATTTTCTCTCTTTGCTTTTCAGCAGCTCTTTTTCCCAAATCAACGTTCATCCCTGTTCCTAAGCCATAGGTTAAATCTTCTCCAAACTGAAAAGTCCTCACCCCTCTGGGAATTTTCTTGAAAGTCCTTTGGTCCGTATCAGCAACCAAAAAACTCACTCCCTTCAAACTCTTGGCCATCTCAGAAACAATGGAGCCACCCCCACCGCCAACACCAACCACCCTTATTTTTATCCTGCGAGGTCTCAGCGAGGACTCTGGTTTCTTTATCTTTATCTTTTTCTTAATCTTTTTGGACATTAAAAATCCAAATGACAAAATCCAAATGACAAAAATACTTTTTTATTTGACATTTAAACATTTGACATTGATTTGACATTGATTTGACATTTGACATTTGGGCTTTGGATTTATTTTCTAAGTTCCTCAATCTTTCTTACGACGTCCTCATTGCCAGGATTGAGCTCCAAAACTTTCTCAAACTCTCTTAGGGCGGATTCGTTCTCTCCCCTTCTCTCGTAAGCCAATCCCAGAGAATAATGGGCATTAGCATGATTGGGAGCAAATCTTATTATCTGCTGAAAGAGGTCAACAGCTTCATCTATTCTGTCGGAATTGTAATAAAGCCGACCCAGCTGGAAAAGGACTTCGGTGTTAAAGGGGTAAAATTGCGCCAACGTTTCCATTCTTCTTATTGCCTCCTCTATCCTCTGCTCGCTCTCGTCCAATAAACTTAGCTGTAAATTGGCATCAAGGTATTCTGGCATCAATTCAACGGCTCTCCTGAACAACTCCCTGGCCTCTGTTATTCGGTTGTCAATCACCTTAAGTTTCCCCAGTTCGGTCAAGAGAACCGGATTTCTCGGTTCGAGAGCCAAGGCGTTTTCAAAACTTTTAGTCCCCCACTCCAAAGCTCCTTGAGCTACCCCCCTAATATCGCGATAAATAACCCCTAATGTTTCTTGCGCTGCCACTCTATTAGGGCTAAGTTCAGTGGCTGCTTTCCCTTCTGCCACGGCCAGAGCCACCATATTCCCTATGACCTGATTGTCGGGTGTCGATTTGGCGGCTTCTTGAGCAAATCTTTGGAGATAAGTTCTGGCTAAAACAATGTGGTAGGTGCCTCTCTTTTCAGCAAGCCGGGTGGCTTCTTCCAGGTTCTTGAGGTTCTGGGTGGGATTTACCAGATAACTTTTGTATTTAACATCAGCCAAATAATATTTCCCCAGGCTGAAAAAGCAAAAAGCAAATCCAATCAAAACCACCCAAAAGATAACGCTAAAAATCAAACCAACCTCCGGAAAGTCCTTGAAAGAATAAACTTTCTCCTTGGGAGTACGGTCCCAAGAAACCACAGTCAGGCCCAGAAACAACCAGAAGCTAAAAGCCAGAATAATGTTCTGGTAAAAAACGAACTGCCCTATGAACAAGACAACAAAGCCAAGTAATAACGGTATTTGGATTTTGGCTGCCCTATTGGACACCCCGTAGGGTTCTTTTGGATTTGATTTGTCGTTTGGATTTTGGCTTTTGGATTTTAATATCATTAGCGATATCATCAAGAACATGCCTACCATCAAAAAATAACTCAAAATTCCCAGAATTCCTACTGTCCCAAAGATTTCAGCAATATGGTTGCCGGCTCTGTCAAATCTTATTTGCCAAAACTCACTTTGCAGGAAATCTACCGATTTAAATTTAGCGAAAGTGTAACTGAAATTGCCGAGCCCGGCTCCTAAAACAAGGTGCTCTTTTAACCCCTGTCCCGCAACGCTCCAGCTGGTTCCTTGCTCCAAAAGCACTTCGCTTGGTAAATTACTGAAGCTGGAATCCTGAGGCAAAAGACTCTGCAAAGGATTAAACAAAAGGAAAATCAAAGCAATCAACAAAAAGAAAATTGACAAGCTCAGTCGCCCAACGTCCTCTTTAAACACTCTTTTCCAAAAGGCAAATCCCAGAAAGCAAAGCAAAGTCAAAAGTATCATCAGCCAGGCTGGCCAAAAGTCAGTTAGCATTAAGAGAAAAAGCGAAGCAAAGAGCAAGAGATAAAATCCGAGATTACCTCTTTTCTCCCCCTTGCCCGCCGTAGCTCCCGCAGGAGCGGAGGCGGGTTTCTCTTTGAAAGCCAATAGGCCAATTACCAATACCGAAATAAATGCCAAAAATATTGCCAGCTGTTCAAGGGAACCCCCGATGCTGTTGAAAATCCGGAGTTTCATCAGCTGGGGGAATTGCCAGTTGCCGGGTATGACGTTTTCAATTCTCGCCCAAATTCCAAATAAAGAAAAATAACTTATTGAAACCGCCAAGAACGCCGACCAGAGAAAAACTTTGAGTAAACCACTTATTCTAATAAGTCCTTCCTTGGCTTTAACGTTATTGGTAATCAGGAAATAAAAACCTCCCAAAGACAAAATCCCCATTAACGACGGCCAAAACCTTCCATAGAAGCCGAGCAAACTGGTAATCTTATCCTGAGAGAACAAAGCGCTAAAAATCATCACCACCAAAAATCCCAGAACATAAAGGTCAAGCGGGGTCCGGCGGAACCTAATCTCTTTATCTTGAAAAATCATCTTGCCCAACCAGGCCAAAATGCCGATTGAGACCAAAATGAAAAGTAAATAACCTTTGTTAAACTCAAATGCCTCAAAGCTGAAAGACAGCCAGAAAAGAGGCATCAGAAAAACGAGCGCGTAAATACTGAGCTTTATAACTTTTTGCCACATGAGCTTTTGCGATATTTCAATATATCGATATTTCGATATATCGAAATTCAATTTAACGACTTATATTAATTATAACTTAATCAATTCAAAAAGCAAAGTTAAGAAATGATGGCTGCGGGGCTAGGATTCGAACCTAGATCACGAGAGCCAGAATCTCGGGTGCGACCATTACACCACCCCGCAATTTTAAACTTTTAAGTATTTGCGGACAGCCAGAAGAAAGGAAGTAATTCCCAGACCGAGAGCAAAGACAAATTGGATTAGAAGCAAAGAAAGGAAATTTTCTTGGAAAAAAGTTAAAAAGTTAAAATCTAAAAGCCAGGTTTGTAATCTTGAATTTAAGAAATTTAAGCTAGCGAAAAAGATTAAACTGGCTATACCAACAGCCAAAATTCCATAGATGATGCTTTGAACTAAAAAGGGGCCCCGGATAAACCAATTTGTTGCTCCTACCAGCCTCATGGTGCTGATCTCATCTTTTGAAGTGAAAATGGTCAATTTGACGGTATTGAAAGTAATAAGAATAACCAAAATTCCCAGGATTAAACTTAAGATAATGCCAGCCGTTTTAACGTTATTAATTATAGAAAAGAGCCGAACAATTACTTTTCTGTTTTGATAGTAAGAAACTTTCTCAACTAAATTTTTAAAGGGACCTTCCACCAGGTAGTCGGAAATTTGAGCATAAAAGACAGGGTCTTTTGTTCTGATATTTAAAGAAGCCAAAAAGGGATTCTCCCCTACCTCTTCCAAAGCCTGAAGATAAAGCGGGTCATCCTGGTGTTTCTGGAGGAAAATTTCTTGAGCTTGAACTCTGGAGACGTATCGGATGTCTTCTATGGCTGTTGAAAATTTATAAAGTCCTTGTTTAACTTCTAAAATATTATTTTCGGAAGTGTCTTTTTTGAAATAAACTGATATGTCAACTTTCTTTTGGGCTTCGGCAATTAAAAATTCGCTCAAGCCCTGAAAAAGGAAAAGTGAGATAACCACCAAGACGGCTACCGTCATAATAAAGATTACCTGGGAGCTCAAACCCTTATGCCGTAAAAATCCCTGCCAACCAAATTTGAAAATGCGTTTTAAAGACGTAAACATAGTTTTACAGAGGACAGTCCTCTGTAATCTTAAAGGATGAATTTTCCCTGGGGGTCGTCGCGGATTAGTTTTCCTTCCTCCAGGGTAATTACTCTCCGATCTAAACCAATAATCACTTCTTTGTTATGGGTGGCTAAAATTATAGTGGTGCCCAGCCGATGGATTTTTTTAAAAAGATTGACAATCTCAAAAGTGTTGTAAAGGTCTAAGTTGCCAGTTGGCTCATCGGCCACGATAACTTCCGGGCGATGGCAAAGAGCACGGGCGATGGCCAATCTTTGCTTCTCTCCCCCAGAAAGCTCCTCTGGGAAATTGGCAGCCCTCTCGGTCAAGCCCACTATATCTAAAATCTGAGGAACATCCCTTTGAATATCTCGGTCAGAAGCTCCGATAACCTGCATAACATAAGCAACATTTTCGGCAACCGTTTTCAAAGAAAGAAGCTTATAATCCTGGTGGACGACTCCGATTTTTCTCCTGAGTTTTTGGAGGTCCTTCTGGTTTCGGTGGATGCTCTTTCTCTCAAAAAAAACTTCGCCCCGAGTTGGTTTTTCTTCCCCGATGAGTAAACGAATTAAGGTGGTCTTGCCAGCTCCGGACGTACCGGCGATAGAAACGAATTCTCCTTTTTGAACTTGAAAAGAAACATCTTGCAGAGCAACAATCGGTTTTCTGCTTGAGTGATAAATTTTGGTGACGGTCCTAAATAAAATCATGTAGTTTGGTTTCTGCTTCAATAAATTTATCCAAATTTCCGTCAAGAACTCCATCCACATCGCTTGTCTCAATATTGGTACGGTGGTCTTTGACGAGTTGGTAGGGATGGAAAACATAAGAACGTATTTGATTGCCAAATTCAGGAGAAACTCTCTTTCCTTTGATTTTTTCAAGCTCTTGCTGTTTCTCTCGCTGCCTCAGGTCAAACAATTTGGCAAGTAAAACCTGCAGAGCCCTCTTTCTGTTTTCTCCCTGCAGTCTTTCAACCTGACAAGCCACCTGCAAACCAGTTGGCAAATGGGTAATTCTAACAGCTGATTCCCTTCGATTAACATACTGACCTCCGGGGCCGGAGGCTCGGAAGGTCTCTGTCTTGAGGTCTTCTGGCCTGAGAGTAATTTTGGCTTCTTCTGGTGTTTCAATCTCTGGAATTATCTCAACCTTACTGAAAGAGGTGTGACGAAGTCCTTTGGCTGAAAAGGGAGAAATACGAACCAGTCTATGGACGCCGGTTTCTCTTTTTAAGATCCCGTAAACCCCCTTCCCTTTAATCTCCATGGTGATTGATTTAAGGCCGATTCTTCCTTCGGGCCCTCCACCTTCGGCAAAAGTCTGCGCCAAAATTTCCACCCTGAATCCTTTTTTGGAACAATATCTCTGATACATTTCAGCAAGCAAGGCTGTCCAATCTTCGGCATCCCTGCCGCCTGCTCCCGATTGAATAAAAAGAAGAACTGGTCCTTTGTCGTATTTCCCTCCGCTTTTCACGATTAGTTTAATCCTGTCTTTAAGCAAAGAGTATCTTTTTTGAATTTTTGCTGCCTCTTCTTTGTTTTGCCAAAAATCCGGCTTTCGCATCAGCGATTCAAGGTGCTTAACCTTTTCTGTCAATTCCTCAGTTTTTTCTTCAATTTCCCCCATGTTCTTTTCTCTTTCTTTTTAGCATGTTTTAATGGAAATTAAAAGAGCCAGAGATCGGATTCGAACCGATGGCCTGAGCTTTACGAAAGCCCTGCTCTACCAACTGAGCTACTCTGGCGTCGCAAGTGCTCGGAGCGGGATACCAGGATCGAACTGGCGTTTCTTCCTTGGGAAGGAAGTGTACTACCACTGTACTAATCCCGCCTTACCTGATTTTTAATTTTTCCAACAACCAATCTGAAATTTTTCCCCAGAAGGTCTCCTCTTTGTCCTTCTCTCCTTCTTCTACCCTCTCTTTGAGCACAAAAGCAACAACTTTTTCTCCCTCCTCCTGAAGATTCAAGTCCTCACGAGCCACCTTTTCTAAATAGTCACCACTTTGGGCTCTTGAGAGCTTGGTGATTAATTCTTCTCTTCCTGCTTGGGATTTCTGGAGTTCTCCCTGAATGTTGGTCAATTCTCTTTGTAATTTAGCTCTTTCTCGGCCTATTTTCAAGTTCAAAGTTATCAGAAAAATCAGAAAAATTCCAGCCAGCACCACCAGAAATATTGAGAATAGTTCTTTCCATCGCCGTGGCTGACGAGAGACCCTTTTCTTTTTGTCTTTGAATCTCTTTTTAAATCTCTGAGAAAATGTTATCATAAGAGTGATGCGAGTCAAAGTTTTATTTAAGGCTTTTTGGATAGTAGTTGTTTCAATGATTGTGGTTAGTCTGATTCTTTCTTTATTTTAGGCTAACAAATTTTTAGATTTTCTCAACCCTTAAATTGTTTTTTAATGGAGAGCCAAATTATTTTTGGCTCTTTTGATTTAAGAAGGAGGGAGAAAACAAGATAGACCCCTACTCCCCCAAATAGAGCTAAGAGGACCTGAAAGAAAATTCCAAAAAATGTCTCCAAATCAAGGAAGCTTGGGGAGATTCGCAGCCAGCCAAAGACCAAGATAATCATTAACAGGGTGGCTGTAAAAACTTTTTTCAGCCCCTGACTGAAACGTGGCTGAAGGGTAAATTTTTTGAATTTCTTTTTTAGAAAAATAAAAAGGAGAAGAAATTGAAAGACGGAAGACAAAGAGAGAGCTAAGGGTAAGCCGAGAACGGAAATGTTTTTGACCTGGGATAGGTTGAGAGTCCCCGCTATAAAGTTTTCAAAAATGTTTGAGGTCCGGAAGAGCTTAACCAGGAAAAAACAGAGAGCAATGTTTAAAATCATAGATAAAATGGCGATTTTAACCGGAGTTTTGGTATCTTGCTGGGAGAAGAAAGCTCTGATTAAAAGCGGGGTGAGAGCCGCAGCAAAAAGCGCCAAGACAAATATTCCCAGGGCGGCTGAGGTCAATTGGGTTTCCCACCAGCTAAATTTCCCTTGACCCAAAATTGACGTCCCTAAAACTATTCGGACGATACCGACCCTTAAAAGAAAAATTAAGAGACTCAGGGGAATTATCAAGAAAAGAATTCTGGAAAAAATATCAGAGAATTCTTTCAAAAAGTCCTCTTTTTTTCTCTGGACCCAGGCTTTAGCTAAGGCGGGGAAGGTGGCTACAGCAAAGGAAATGCCAATTAGCCCTATCGGTACTCCCTGGAGATTGTTGGCAAAGTTGAAAATAGTTAAAGAGCCCGGAACCAAGGTGGAAGCAATGGCCGTAACAACTATTAGATTTATATGGAAGGCGGCCGAACCTACAATTCGGGGAAGCATTAATCTAAAAATCTTTTGAAGACCGGGGTGTCTGAAATTAAAAGAGGGTTTAAAGCGGAAGCCAAATTTCAGAGCAGGGAAAATCTGTAAAATTAGATGGAGAAAAGCCCCCGAAATAACTCCCAGGGCCAATCCCTTTAAACCAAAGATGGGAACTAAAAATAAAATTCCTGCAATGATTCCGACATTGTAAAAAATCGGAGCTAAAGCCAAAGCAAAAAATAAATTAAAGTACTGTAAAATTCCCGAGAAGATAGCTGAAATTCCCAAAAGAATTGGTGAGAAAAACATTAGACGAGTCAAGGCAACAACCAGTATTTTTTGCTCGGGAGAAAAACCGGGAACAATAAATCTAATCAGCTGAGGAGTGAAAACGGCCAATAAAGAACAGAGTGGAATTAACAGCAACAAAAAGAAGGTTAAGACATTGTTGGTTAAAACTTGAGCTTCAGCAGGGATAGTCCCTGTCTTGTCCCTGCTCTGTTTCTGCCCTGTCCCGAAGTATTCTGAGAAAACTGGCAAGAAAGCAGCCACAATTCCTCCGGTGATTAAAATTCCATAGATAAAATCAGGGATACGAAAAGCAGCAAAATAAATATCGGTTTGCTGCTTACTAAAAAGATTGGCTAAAAGATTGTCGCGAAAAAGCCCCAACAGACGGCTAATCAATGCCGAGGAAGCGAGCAGTATGGCGGCAAAGGTAACGGTTTTTGTGGTGGAATTTAAAAAACGACTAAGCATTAATTTCATTGTATAAAAAAAAGTCCAAGCAGGCAATAAGCCGAATTCTGTCGAGGACAATCATTTGTCTGGGCCAAAGATTACTCCCTGGCTCTAGCGAGCTACTTTTCCAAAAGCTTCATGATAATCCACGAAACCTTTGATTTGCTCTTGCGCCCGATAAGGATTTAGCCGTTTCACTCCCCGATTACTCGAGGACTACCCCGTCATACGACGGGGTGCTCGGCCTTTCGGCCCAGCACGTCACTGTTCGCACCTCTACCATTACTGGCGACGGCTGTTAGCCGCTATCTTTTTTTATGGGTGTTCGGACTTTCCTCCCTTCACCATAAATGATGAAGAGCGATTGCCTCGCCTACTTGGACTCTTCCATAATAGCAAAAAAATACTCCCCTGTCAAACAGAGGTCTGTCCTCTGTTAGTTAGAGGAGTTTTTGAGAACGGGATTCTCCGTCAAGAACTTCGTTAACTAACTGGTCAGCCAGTTTATTTTGAGTTCTGGCAATCAAACTGAACTTTAAGTTTTTGAAATCTATCTTTAGATTCCACGCTTTCAAAAAGAGGTTTTGAATTTTGGGCTCTTTTATTTTGTACTCGCCCCTCATTTGTTTAATTAAAAGCTCTGAATCAGATTTTATCTCTATGGGTATCTTTTTTATCTTCTCTTTACCTAAAAGAGCCTTGGCTTTTTTAAGGGCAAAAATTAACCCCTGGTATTCTGCCTCATTATTGGTGGCTTCCCCAAGATATTGAGAATATTCCTTAAAAACCTTCTCTTCTCTGAAGAAAATCACCGCAAAAGCAGCCGGACCCGGGTTATCGCGAGAGCCGCCGTCAATGTAGATTATAATTTTGGACATTGTATTATAATTTCTCAAAATATCCGGTGAGGCATTGCTTCAGTTTCTCTAAGTTTTCGTTTTTGACAGTGAAGCCAGAAGCAGGAGAATGACCACCGTAAACCTCAAGTAAAGAGTGACAATGCTTAAGCGCCTCAAGACTGTTGACTCCTTTGGGCGTCCTGACCGAACCCCTGCTTAATACTTGGTTGCTGTTGAAAATGAAGGTTGGTTTTTTAAATTTGTTTTTAATCCTTGAAGCCAAAGAACCGGTCGAGGAATGAGGAATCTCAGCACTACCTTCAAAAACAATAGAAGAGGGAGAAAGGGCAATTTTTTGGGAAATCTCCTCGGTTAAGGCTGCGATAATTTGACGCCTTTGGGTGTTTTTTTCAAGGAGAACCTCTAAGAGTCGGCCAGCCTCTCTTTCGTCCTGGATGCTCAATAAAAGATAGCTTTCGGTCAGGTGTTCTTCAAACTCAGTTATTTGTAAAACGGAAATGATTTTGGCAGCTAATTCTCTGGGAGACAAGTTTTGCTCGTCAAAAGATTTTAGGAAGACCCGGAGACCCGGCCGAAAAGTAGAAGACAGAGAGCTTAAGCCATCTTCAATTAAAATCTGGTTGTCCTCAATTTGGGGCATCATATCAGCCAGAGTTGCCAAGGCCACCAATTCCAAAAAACTCTGCCTGAGCTGGCTGGAAATTTTGTCTCCTAAAAGAAGTTCAGTGAGCTTGAAGATCAAACCGCAGGCGGCGAAAAATTTAAAGGGGTATTTATCGCCTTTTTGTTTGGGGTCAACCACGATAGAGGCTTGGGGGATTCCGTTTAATATCTCGTGGTGGTCAATAATAATGACTTCAAAACCGAGCTTTTTTGCCTGCTTGACCTCCTTGAAGTTCCCTATGCCGCAGTCCATTAAAATCAGCAAGGCTGGAGCATATTTGCTGATAAACTTTAAGGCACCCTCATTCAAGCCATAGCCCTCAACTCCTCGCTCGGGAAAATAAAGAGAGGGTTCGGCCCCCAAGCTCTTAATGGCTTCTTCTAAAATTAAAAGGGACACAGTGCCGTCAAGGTCTGCATCACCATAAAGAACGATATTTTCTTTCCCCTTGATTGCTTTTTTAATCCTTTGGGCAGCTTTTTTAAGATTTTTAATTTCCGTTTTCATTTCAGGGCTTCTATTCCTGGCAATAATTCTCCCGCCAAGAAAGCTAACATGGCGCTTCCTCCAGTTGAAACATGAGAAAATTTATCTCTTAAATCAAATTTTTTCACCAAGGAAACGGTATCCCCTCCTCCGACCAAGCTGAAGGCCTGATGATTCCTGGTGATAGCTCGAGCCACCTCTTCGGTGCCTCTTCTGAAGTTTTCGTTCTCAGCCATTCCCAGAGCACCCGACCAGACAATAGTTTTTCCTTCTTTGATGATATTAATGAAATTTCTAATGGTTTCGGGACCGATATCAAAAATTGACTCTTCCTTTCTAATATTCCCTGGGCCGGTCTGTCTGGTATAGATTTCTCCGGTTTCATCAGGAGAAACAATAACGTCAACTGGCAAGTGGAACTTGGGGTCGGTTAGACTCATTTTGCTAATCTTTTGGACGACATCCTCTGCGGGCCAGGGTCTGCCAATACAGATTCCTTTGACTCTTAAAATGACGTTGGCAATCTTGCCGCCGAAAAGCAGATGGTCAGCTTTTCCAAGGAATTCTTCAATCACCTCAATTTTAGAAGAAATTTTAATTCCACCAATTATCACCACCAAAGGCTTCTCGGGATTCTCTTTGACCCTGGCGAGAGCCTCAATTTCTTCCTTGAGTGAAAATCCTGCAAAATGGGGCAGGAGTTTGGGCAGGGTCACCACCGAGGCATGACGACGGTGGAAAACACCAAAAGCTTCCCCCACATAAACGTCAGCCAACTTGGCCAGCTCTCTGGCAAAATTTTCATCATTTTTTTCCTCACCTTTTTCAAATCTTAAATTTTCCAGGAGTAAAATTTGTCCCGGCTTTAGTTTTTTTATTTCCTTTTTGGGCTTACTACCCAAGACATCTTTGGAAAATCTAATTTTCTCTCCCAATAGTCTTTCCAATCTTTCTTTGACCGGTCTCAAGGAATAGCGTTTTAACCTTTCTTTTTTCTGCTTTATCTCTTGGGGCCAGCCCAAATGACTGGATAAAATTATTTTCGCTCCACTATCTCTCAAATGCCTGATGGTCTGAAGAGTTTTCTGAATCTTAAAATCATCCAAAACTTTGCCTTCCCCTATGGGCACGTTAAAGTCACAGCGCACAAAAACTCGTTTTCCTTGAAAATTAAAATCTTTGAGAGTCTTTAACATAAATTTCTAAAATTTAATTGTCTCTCCGGGCTCTATCTTTCCTCTCTTGCTGGTTTTTGATTCTCCCTCCCTGTCTATATCCTCCAATGATTCTTTCAAGACCTTTTTTAATTCCTCCTTCTCTACCCCCTTTCTCTCTTTTTTACCCGACGGAGCTTCAGCGGATAAAGAGGCGGGTGGCTCTTTTTTACCAGAAAAAGTAGTTGGTCGGCGCAATATAAGGTCTTCCAAAGAAACAGTGGCAATCTCCTCTTCCTCCTTGTTTTCAGAAGAGTGTTCATCTCTCTTCCTAGACTCGTTCTCGGGGTGTCCTTGAGTATTTTTTTTAAAACAGACCTTGCAGTAAACGGGGCGGCGGATATCCGGCTTAAAGGGAACTTTTGTCCACTTGCCACACTTTTGGCATTTGGCATCAAAGAGCTCTATCTCAGAAACCCGAGGTTTTTCCTGCAAAACATAATTGCCAGTCCAGCGAGCGATTTTTTCTTCAACGATTTGGCGCGAAGTAGTGTATTTCTCTCTGGAAAAGGTGATAATTTTTTCGCTTTGGCTCTTCTCAGTCCTTTCAAAGGGAGGAAGGGTTTGGGCAGAGAAGGGTCTGCCGGCAACCCCATCTACCATTAATTTTAAATAAATCTGATATTTTGGCAAATTGACCAAATCCTGGGCATAAAATTCCGGGGAGAATTCTTTTTCCAGATATTCAGCGTCCTCAGCGCCCACCCGAAAAGAAACCAGGGTGCCGATGTTACCAAAAACAGCGTCTCTGACCGGCTCTTCCATCTGGGTAATATACTGGTGAGCCAAAATCAGACACAACCTGTATTTTCTGGCTTCAGATAAAATATTGACGAAACTCTCGGTGGCGAAATTCTGGAATTCATCAACATACAAAAAGAAGTCTTTTCGCTGTGACTCAGGGACATCCACCCTTGACATAGCTGCTAACTGAATTTTAGTTATCAAAAGTCCTCCCAGGAGTTTTGAGGTATTCTCCCCTATTCTCCCCTTGGATAAGTTCAAAATCAAAATCTTTCCCTCATCCATGACCTTCCTCATATCAACCGAGGAGGTGGTTTGCCCGATAATGTTTCTAATCAGGGGAGCGGAAATAAACTGCCCCACCTTATTCTGAATGGCCGCCGTTGCCTCTGACTCTAATCTTTGGGTATACCTGGCAAATTCCTGAATCCAAAATGCCTTGATGACCGGGTCGGTAATTTTGTCCACCACTTTTTTCCGATAGTCGGGGTCAGCCAACATCCGATTAATTCCCAATAAGGTTGAGCCGGGGTATTCCAAAAGCGCCAGGATGGAATTATTCAAGATATACTCCATGCGGGCAGACCAAACATCAGGCCAGATTTTCTTAAAAACCCCCATCAAGCCAGAAGCCACCAGATGACGTTGAGTCATTTCAACTTCCTCCATGACGTTGAAACTAATGGGGAAATCCGAATCAGCCGGGTTGAAATAGACCACATCCTTAACTCGGTTTTTGGGGATAAAATCTAAAAGTTCTTCAGCCGCTTCTCCGTGGGGGTCAACAAAGCCGACTCCCTTGCCGTCTCTGATGTCCTGGATAGCCATGTTTTTTAAAAGTTCGGTTTTGCCCATGCCGGTTTTTCCCACCAGGTAAAGATGCCTGCGTCTGTCGTCAAGCTTAATGCCGAATTTTTTTCTCTCATTACGGAAGGTGGTGTTGGCAAAAAAATTGGTCTCCATAAAAAGATATTTCGATATGTCCTTCTATTCCGTGGGAATAGGAGGTGGGCCGCCTTTTTTAGCTCCAATGCGGGGCACTCCCGGGGCGGGAGCCGCCAGTCTGCCCGGGAAATGAAATAAAGTGGCTAATTCTTCAATATTTAAAATGAATCTTCCGTTCTGGCTGGGATAAGGGGGATCTCTGGGATATAAGGGAGGAACCCTCTTAATATATTTTCGGAGTGTTCTTCTGCTTCTTAGATAAACCCTTCTCTTGGGCAAGAACCATTCCACCCTGGGAAAGGTTTTTTTCCAGGGTTTCAAACCATTAAGATTTTCAGTGGAAATTCCCTTAAAAAAACCGAAGGCAATTCGAGCCTTTGGCTTAAAAAAGACGTCTCTCTTGGCAAGATAAATACAGCGGACATTCGTGTAGTAACCGACCATGGCAATTTTATCCTCAATCCCCTTGACAATGTCCCGTTCTCCCGGAGTCAAACGCATTTCCGGGGGAATGATCGGCGCTTCCTTTTCTTCTTCCTCATAGGGTGCTTTGCCGCTGATTAAAACTCGGGCTGCCTCCCCCACCATTGATTTGGGTTTGGGTTCATCGGGTCTTTTAACAAGTTTAGCAACGATTTTTTTTCCCTCTTTTGCCCAGGGAATTTCTTCCCTGACCGGCATAATTCTAAACTGAACCCAGAGTTGCTCCCCTGCTTTTAAAATAGTCATTCCTTCAAGCAGTCCTGCCAGCGGGGTAATTCTTTTTTCCTCCGGGGTTAAGGGCATTTCTTCAAAGGCTCTGTAGGTCCTGATGGGATAGGGACTCTTATTAGAATTAATCATGTCCCAACCAAAAACGTTCCATTCCTTGTTGGGAATATTCTGGGGAACGTTCTTGGCATAGTCTTCGACCTGAGATATTTCAGCTTCGGGAAATTGAGCGTAGATGTTTGACTCAATAATTTCTCGAAATGGCTCGGGCGTTCTTATGAAGAAGTGGACTTCCCCTCCGATACTGACAATCTCCAAGCTTAGGGAAAGCTGAAATTGCCCCTCAAACCATTTTTGTCTCCAGGTGATAATATCGTGTATCCCATGGAAACCGGCAAAAACCTGCTCCATGGATTGGATAAGCCGGGGGACTTCTTCGGGAATTTTGATTTCCAGTATTATCTTTTTAATGGTGTCGTCCCACTTTCCCTGGACATACCAGAGATAGTGGAATTTAAGAAAGGGAAAAAGAATGATGGGTAAAAGAACCCACCACCAAACTTTGAGGACCTGCCAAAAGATATTTAAGATTAAAACTATTGGTTCAAATGGAAAGAAATCAGACATTAAAAATTAAGGCCTTAAAATCAGGCCTTTTTTAGGATGTACTTTCCTTCTTTGTTTTTCAAAAAGTAATTTTTATCAGTTAAATTCAAGAGGATGGTATTTTCTTTAACCAATCTTTGCTCAAGAACTCTTTTTAAAATTTCTTCCTGAGAAAGGGGCTTGACTTTCTCTCCTAAGATTTTTTTGATAACGTCTTTGACGGTGCCTGTTTCATAGCCCCACTCCCGTAAAGCATAAATCCCCCTGCCCACCAAGACAAATCTTTCATCCCGAATTAATTCATTGTGAACTGTTTGGGGAAGGACCTGGCTTTTTAGAAAAAACTTCCCGGTAAGATTTCCTGAATCTTCAGCGATTTTTCTGAAATGCAAGGGTTTCCCTGTCTCTTTCAAAACCAAATAAGCTCTGTCTTTTACTCCCCTTGGCTTGATTTCTGGCCAGACCGTCAAGCCATAATCTCCCATTGGTCCTTTTTCAATTTTCTTGGCAATTTCAAGGGAAGAGAGAGTGACCCGAAAGGACTCTTTCCCTTTACCGAAAGAAGAGAGGAGCTTCTCCTCTGAAACAGAGACTGCTACTTGTTCTAATTTTTTTAAAAGTTTTGCTAAAATTACTCCGACCTCTCGAGAAAGATTTTGGTCAATTGTCCAAAAAGGATAGAAATCTTCGGTCTCTGGATAACGGAAGAAGGCATCTCCCAAATTTAAAAGGAAATGGACTTGATTCTGGGAACGCTCTTCCCCCAAATCTGCCAAGAGAATATCTTCTCTCTTTAAGCCCCCTCGATTTTTAAGATGCTCTTTGAAATGAGAGAAAACTCTCTTGAGGTCGTCTTCGGCTTTTTGCTCTTCCAATCCAAAGAAGCCGTCATTTTCAATCTGGCGAATTCTCTCCCTGGTTACCCCAAAATCGTGACCAATGGCTTCCAGGGTTTCCCTTTTTCCAAAATCTCCCAACCCAAATCTTCTCTCCATAACTTCTTGCTGTCTTTGGGTCAAGGGATTCAAAACCTTCTGACAAATTTTTGAGAAATTGAATTGTGGCATGTTGTCCTATTTAAGCATAATGAAAACTAATTGTCAACTCTTATTTCCGGTATCTCCTTTCCTTGAAACGGAGGAAGCTGACCAGCAGCGGAGTAGCCAAAAACAGCGAGGAATAGGTACCAAGACCAATTCCCAGGATAAGAGCCAAAGAAAAATACTTCAAGGTTTCTCCCCCGAATAAAAATATGGCAAAAAGGACGAAGAGGGTGGTTAAAGAAGTGTTCAGGGAGCGAGTCAGGGTCTGGTTTAAGCTTCTCTCAACCGTCAAATCAAAGGTAGGTTCCCGCAACCTCAAAAGATTTTCCCTGACTCTGTCAAAAACTACCACTGAATCGTTGATAGAATAACCGAAAATAGTCAAAAAGGCGGTGATAATGGGAATGGTAATTTCTATGCCGTAAAATCTGCCCAAAACCGCAAAAACACCCAGAGGAATTAACACGTCGTGAAAAAGAGCGAGCAGGGAGGTTAAGCCGTAAACATAAGATTTAACCGGACGGGAAATCCTTCTGAAACTGAAAGCGATATAAAGCAAGATGGCCAGTAAAGCCAAAGAAACGACAATTTTGGTTTTTTGAGTCAGTTCTCTGCCAATTACCGGCCCGATGGATTGGAAACTTTCCGAACCCTCTTCAACCTCCCCCAATTTTCTAAGCTCTACCAAAATTTTCTGGTGAGTTTCTTCTGAGATCTCCTTCATTTTCAAGAGCACCCCCCTTTCTCCCAAGGACTGGACGACCACTTCTCCCAGTTCAAGTTCTTTTAAGCTCTCTCTTATTTCACCGGAAGGCGGTACCTGTTCTTGGTAAGTTAAAGAAAGCAAGCTTCCACCGGTAAAATCAATGCCCAGATTCAACCCAAAAACAAAGATACTGACCACAGCGGAGCCGACCAAAGTGACAGAAATTATGTAGAATATTCTGCGATGTTTAATAAATGGAATCATGATTTATTATCCCCAAAGCCATTTTATTTTTTCCAACCTTGTCCCGACAAAGCTTCTCAAAAAAGTTCTGACCACAAATAAGGCAGAAAACATACTGACCAAAATCCCAAAACTCAAGGTTAAAGCAAACCCCTTAATAAAGCTGGCGCCGAAACTGAACATAATCAAAGCGACAATAAGGGTGGTCAGGTTGCCGTCCCTAATAGAAGGCCAGGCCCGGGAAAAACCTATCTCAACCGACCTTGAGAAACCGGCTCCCTGCTTTCTTTCCTCTTTCATTCTTTCAAAAATCAAAACATTGGCATCAACCGCCATACCAATCGATAAAATAGCCCCCCCAATACCAGCCAAGGTCAGGGTGACGGGCACCAGTTTAAAAAGAGCCAGTAAAATGCCGGCATAAATAAGCAAACTCAAAGAAGCCAAAACACCAGAAACTCTGTAAAAGGCAATCATAAACAAAAGCACCAGTAAAAAACCAACGGCGCCAGCCTTTAACGATTTTTCCAAAGAAATTCTCCCCAGGACGGGACCTATCGTATTCTGGGAAATCAATTTGATGGGCACGGGTAATGCCCCAGCATTTAAGTTTCTGGCTAATTCTCTGGCTTCCTCAATGGTGAACTTTCCGGTGATTTGAGCTCTGCCTGAGGGAATGGCCTCCCTGACCACCGGAGCTGAAATTAAAACATCATCAATAAAAATGGCTATTCTCTTGCCAACGTTTCTGGTGGTTAGGTCCTTGAAGATTTCTTTGCCCTCCTCATCAAACTCCAGAATAACCTGGGCTTCAAAAGTTGTTTGATTAAAGTCCAGTTGGGCTTTTTTTAGATAGCGGCCGGTGAGAGGGGTCGGTTGGAAGTACGGTTCCTCCTCTATCTCTTCCCTAAACTCAAGATAAGGAGTCTCACCTATCATTTGAATGGCCTCCCCTACCTCTTTAACTCCCGGCAATTCAACTATTAGCCGCTGGTCTTCCCGGGTTTGCTGAATCTGAACCTTGGGCTCCACTACCCCAAAAAGATTGATTCTTCTCTCAATGACATCCCTTAAACCCTGCATGGCCTCTCCCTCCTCTCCCTCGGCAATTTTTGACAAATCGGTTAGGTAGACCAAATGGGTTCCTCCCTGTAAATCAAGCCCCAAGCGGAAAGGCTTCTCGGGGAATTGAGGCAAACTTAAAAAAGTTTTTGAGTTGACAAAGCTGAGCCCCTGATTGATATATTTGGGGTAAACTGAATTTAAGGCAAAAAAAGCCAGGACAATAATGATGATTAAGCTAAGATAGGTTTTATGTTTCATGTTTAATGCTTAGTTTGAAGATGGTTCTTGAAATCTGAGAATCAATTAAATCTTGAAGTTCTCTGAAGATTTTGTAAGCCCCTGTTTTGTATTCTACCAGGGGATCTCTGCCGCCAAAAGCGCGCAGCCTCACCGAATCTTTCAAACGTTCCATGGTTTCTAATTGGTCCTTCCAGAAAAAATCTAAAGTCCTCAAACAAACGAATCTGCCGACTTTCTCCATGTTCTCTAACCCTTCTTTTTCTGCTTTGGCCTCAAACGCTTTTTCTGCTAAATCGTTTAAATAATCTAAAATTTGTTGACTTTGGCGAAACTCCCCCAGCTTGGCATGAACGGAGTTTACCATCGGGAAAATGGTCTTTATTTCTTCAAAGACTTCTTCAAGATGCCAATCTTCGGGAGAGGTTGAAGGACAATGAAAATCAACAACTTTTTTAATCTCTCTTTCAATAATTTCGAGAAGATGTTTTTTGAGTTCCTGGTAGGAGTATTTTAAAATCTTTTTTCTTTGACGGTAAATAACCTGGCGGTGTTTGGAAATCACGTCATCATATTCCAAAAGATGGTGTCTCAAGTCAAAATTTAATCCCTCAACCCTGGCTTGAGCTTTTTCAATGGCTCCAGATAAGATTTTAGCTTCAATGGGCTGTGTCTCTGGAATTTTGAGAATCTCCATCAAAGATTTTATTCGCTCTGAACCGAAGGTTCGCAAAAGCTCATCCTCCAAAGAAATAAAGAATTGAGAAGAGCCGAGATCTCCCTGTCTGCCGGCCCTGCCTCGCAATTGATTGTCAATGCGCCGCGCTTCGTGTCTTTGAGCCCCAATAACATGCAAACCACCCAGTGTCTTAACTTTCTGGGCTTCCTCCGTATCGGGAGGATTACCTCCCAAAATTATATCAACCCCTCTGCCCGCCATATTGGTAGCTACGGTTATCTGTCCGAGCTTGCCGGCCTGGGCAATAATCTGACCTTCTCTCTCGTGCTGCTTAGCATTCAAAATCTGATGGCTGATACCTTCTCTTGCCAAAAGTTTACCCAGATATTCATTTTTTTCAATGGAGGTCGTGCCAACCAAGATGGGTTGACGTTTCTGGTGCCGAGTTCTTATTTCCTCAACAATGGCTTTAAATTTTCCTTTTTCTGTTTTGTAAACCCTGTCCGGCAAATTTTGCCTTTGCATGGGAACTGCCGTCGGCACGATAATCACTTCAAGCCCGTAAACTTTGTCAAATTCTTCGGCGGAGGTGGCTGCGGTACCGGTCATGCCAGCCAATTTCTGATACATTCTGAAATAATTCTGAAAAGTAATGGTGGCTAAAGTTCTTGATTCTGGCTGGACTTGGACTCCCTCTTTGGCCTCAACGGCCTGATGAAGCCCGCCTGAATACCTTCTGCCGGGCAGCAATCTTCCGGTAAACTCATCAACAATGATTACTTTGCCGTCTTTAACAACATAATCTTTGTCTTTTTGAAAAAGAACCTCTGCCCTCAAGGCCTGCTCTAAATAGTGGAGATACTTCATGCCTCTTTCTTGATAAATATTTTTTACTCCCAGAATTTTCTCAATTTTATTAACGCCTTCGTCGGTTAAAGTGGCAACTTTCATTTTTTCATCAATATTGTAATCAAGATTTTCTTTCAGTTGAGGAGTAATCCCGGAAAATTCCCGGTACATACCTGAGGCTTCAAAATCCGGCTGGGAAATTATTAAGGGGGTTCTGGCTTCATCAATTAAGATAGAGTCAACCTCATCAATGATGGCAAAATTAAATTCTCTCTGAGCTTGGTCTCTTGCAGAATGGACCATGTTGTCTCTCAAATAATCAAAACCAAATTCATTATTTGTTCCATAGGTGATATCGGCCAAGTAGGCCTCTTTTCTTGAGCAGGGCCTTAAGAAATCCTCAACCACCGTAAATCCTCCCATCTCATCTCGAATTTTCTCCTCCTCCTCGGTTGGCTTTTTGTAATCCGGGTCGTATAAAAAAGATTGCTGGTGATTTAAACAACTAATACTCAGGCCGAGCATTTGATAAATCTGACCCATCCAGACGGTGTCACGTCTGGCCAGATAATCATTGACGGTCACTAAATGACATCCCTTTTCTGTTAAGGCATTCAAATACAAAGACAGGGTGGCGGCTAAGGTTTTTCCCTCACCGGTTTTCATTTCAGTAATTTTTCCCTGATGCAAGACAATCCCTCCTATTAGTTGAACGTCAAAATGGCGTTGGTGTAAGGTTCTCTTGGCTACTTCCCTGACCATTGAGAAGGCCTCCGGTAAAATATCGTTCAAAGATTCGCCTTTTTGCAGCCTTTCTTTGAACTCTTCTGTCTTCTCTTTAATCTGGGCATCAGAAAAATGCTCGAACTTTGGTTCAAGCAAATTTATTTCGTCAACCAATGGCTGGAGTCTCCTTAAGTATTTTTCATTGGGGTCACCAAAAAGTTTTGAAAAAAAACTCATATTCCTTCTTCTCTGATTCTTCCCTTGCGGTAAAATCTTGCATGCGGGGAAAGTTTTAAATCTTTTTTTATTTTTCTCTGGGCTCTTTCAGTTTTTTGGATTTGGGATTTCTTATATTTTTCTAACAATCTTTGAAGTTCATCTTTTACCTCAACAATGACCATTCTTAAATCTTTTCCCTCAGCAGTACTTCTCACCCCTTTACCAGGCAACGGAATTTGCGCCTCAGCGTAAAAAACATTTCCCTTCTGGTGATGATAAGAGGGTTTGCCAACCTCCACGTAGGCCTTAATCACCAAAATACCTTCCAAAAATTTTTCAAGCTCTCTAAATTTTTGAATAATAAAACTTTTTAGGCTTTCGGACAACTTTATGTTGGTTGCCTTAATAATTACTCTCATATGTTAGAAATATTAGCAGAAAACCTTTTAAAAAACAACCGAGCAGATAAAGTGTTATCTGCTCGGTTGAGAAGAATTCTACAAAATCTCTTATCTTTTCTTTCTTTTTCGGGTGGTCTTCTTTTTTAAAGCTGCCTTTTTCCTGGCTTTTTTTCTCTTAACCATTTTTTTTTTGAGATCCTTCGGATTCTATCCTCAGGATGGCGCTGTGCGCCACTTTTAAATCTTGGCAAATAGTCGACTTTCTGAAATCCTATCCGCCTCAAAACTTTTATATTCTTATTTTATTATTTCATTTCAGAAAACAATGTCAAGCATTAAAGTATTGAATTTCTTCTTTGAGCTCAACGTTAAATTTATTTTTTACTTCTTTTTTGATTAAATTTATCAAACTCAAAACGTCTTTTGCCTGAGCTCCATCTAAATTAACGATAAAATTAGCGTGTTTCTCAGAAATCATAGCTCCCCCGCTTTTTCTTCCCTTCAACCCGCATTTTTCAATTAATTCCCCGGCTGAAACCCCTGAAGGATTCTTAAAAATACAGCCAGCCGAAGGAAATTTTAGAGGATGATTTTTCTCTCGGTAATCTAAAAAATGTTTTATCTCTTGCTCAATTTCCTTTGCCTTTCCCGGCTTCAGTTGGAGGATACAAGAAAGGATGATAAGATTTTTGTTTTTTTTAAAGATAGTTTCTTTGTAGCCAAAGTTGCAACTTTTTGCTTCAATATTTTTAATTTTTGATTCAGAGACATCAAATACCTCTACACTTTTTACAACATCTGCCATCGAGTTGTCAAAAGCGGCAACGTTATTGTGAACTGCTCCTCCGACTGTGCCTGGGATGCCAGCCGCCCATTCAAGACCGGTCAAATTATTTTTTGCTGCCAATTTCACCAAATCACCTAATTCTGCTCCTGTCTCAGCTTCAATAATTTTGACATTTGACATTTTGTTTTGACATTTGACATTTGACATTTGACATTTTATCACTAATCCATTATATCCCTTATCCGAAACCAATAAATTGCTTCCTCCTCCCAAAATAAAAAAGGGCAACTTAGCGCTTTGGGCAAACTTTATTGCCTTTATTAATTCTTCTTTGCTTTTAGCTTGAAAAAAATACTTCGCCCTTCCCCCAATTTTAAACGTTGTATAATTTTTTAACGGGATATTTTTCTGAATTCCCGGAAGAAGTTTCATTGGAATTTAAATCTAAAATAATGGGCCGGGAGGGTTGACCTCCAATTCTAGGTCTTTAGTGAGGACCAGCTCCCGACCCAGTTCTATTATAGAATATTTTAAAGTATAATAGAAGATAGAAAAATGTATTTTACTCATCCTCAAATAAAGATAACCGGGGAAAATTTGAAAAAAATTTTCTCAAGTTTTCTGAAAAAACCTGTCCAGCAAGCCGCTCAAAAACAGCTTTCTTATTACTTCCCGGAAAAGAAGTTTTTGTTTACTGACATGGGAAGAACCAGCTTTCGTTTGATTATTGAGAAATTAAATTTAAAAAACTCCCAAATGCTGATGCCAGCTTACATCTGCGATATTTTTTATCCGATTCTGAAAAAATACCACATCAAGCCCGTCTTTTTAGACATTGATTTAAAAACTTTTAATATTAACCCGGAAGAGATTACCCAAAAAATCACTCCCCAAACAAGAGCAATTCTTATCAGTCACACCTATGGTCTGCCAGCCAATTTAGAAAAGTTACTTGGAGTAGCCAAACAACACAATCTCTTGGTTATTGAAGATTGCGCCCATGCTTTCGGGGCAAAGGAGCAGGGAAAATACGTTGGTAATTTTGGTGACGTCAGCTTCTTCAGTTTATACAAGCAATTTCCCAGCTTAAGAGGAGGCCTTTTGGTCTTTGAGAAAAACCTTGAAACAAGTTTAGCCAAAACTTCTTTTTCTTTCCGTGATTTTCTCTCTTTTTTGAATTGTTTTCCTTTTTTCAGCTTCTTCTTCAAGAAATTTGGTTCGGAAATCGCTCCAAAAATGCTCAGGAAAGAAAAAACCGAAAGACCTTCTCAAATCAATAGAGTTTCTTTTAATCTTTTTCTGGCTTTTTTAAAGGATTTTGAAAGAGATTTAAAAAGAAGAGTTGAGCTTGCCTCTTATTTTCAAGAAGAGCTTAAAAAATTGGGTTTTGAAACCCAAGAAGCTAAGAATAATGTTTTTTGCTATCTGTCGGCTCTGGTGCCCCTTAACTTAGACCGAGATAAATTAGTTAAAGATTTAAGAAAATATAAAGTATTCGCCACCAGAATCTGGCACACTCCGATTATTCTGAATAAAGAGGTTCGGAAAGAATATAAGATTAATCTCTCCGAATTTAAGAACACGGTTGCTACAGCTCAAAGAATTATCAACTTTCCTTTGCAGAATTATTATAATAAAAAAGATATTGAAAAGATGGTTGGTATTTTGAAAAAGGTGTTAAAGAATTAAAGCAAAAAGCTTTGGAAATCCCCAAAGCTTTTCGCCGACCGTATGAATCGAGGTATCATCCCGAAGGATGATTCGGTCCTCACTTCGCCAATCTTAGCAAATTACTCTATCTTTGTCAACCCTTTTTAACTAAGCGGGAAAGGTTTTTAAAAATCATGGCTACTAAAATGGGGCCAGTTCCTCCGGGGGTGGGAGTGAATAATTTAGCTTTTTTTGATGCCTGGGGACTAACATCCCCATAAATTTTTCCATTCTTGACATCAAAGCCAAAATCAATAACCACTGCTCCCGGTTTAACCCAACTTTCTGGAATTAAATTTGCTTTACCTACCCCAGAAACTAAAATGTCAGCCGTTTTAATTAATCTCTCTTTTTCTTTTTTTGGAGTATCTTTTCCGACGACAAAAATATTCCGGGCGAGAACCTGGTCTTTTAACCAACGATATATGGGTTTTCCCACCAATCTTCCATAACCTGTCAAGAGAATTTTTTTGTTAGTGGGATTAATTTGATATCTCTCAAAAATAAATCTAACCACCTCTACGGTGGGCGCTAAGACTGGGGAGTGGGACAGAAGAGCATCTACGTCTTTTTGAGGAGGAAGGACTTTTAAGATTTCAGTTAAATTAAATTTCTGAGGTAAGGGTAACTGAATGATTATCCCAGTTATTAATTCAGCCTGGCTGAGCTTTTTGAGTTCTTCAGCTAATTCTTCGGTTGAAATTTCAGGAGAAAATTTATAAATTTTAAGTTCCACCCCTACTGAATCAGCCATCCGCTTTTTTTGTTCTAAGAAAGATATGCTGGCAGGATTTTCTCCTACGGTAACCGCTGCTAATTTTACCTTTTTAAACTTTTTAAACTCTTTCTTTAACTGAGCGGTTAATTCTTTGGCCAATTTTCTACCATGGATAATCATAAAAAGAAAGGGTTAATAAATGGGAAATTTTTGACAAAGTTCCTCCACTTCTTCTCGGATTTGCTGGGGGTTTTCCTTTTTGGTAATAACTCTATTAATCCAAACCGCAATCTGTTTAACCTCTTTTTCTTTCATTCCTCGGAAAGTAATTGAGGGAGTGCCCAGCCTAATACCTGAGGGACTGTAGGGGTTTTTATCTTGAGGAATAGAATTCCGATTAGCTAATATTCCTGCTTTTTCCAATAACTTTTCTGCTTCCTGGCCTGAAATATCTTTATTTCGTAAGTTTACCAACATTAAGTGGGTATCGGTACCATCTCCCACTAACTTAAATCCAAGACTCATTAGATTCTCAGCTAAAACCTTGGCACTCTTTACAATTTGATGCTGGGAGGTTCTAAATTCATCGGTTTGGGCAATTTTTAAAGCCAGGGCTATAGCCGCAATTTTATTATTATGAGGTCCTCCCTGAAGCCCGGGGAAAATAGTTCTATTAATCTTCTCAGCTATTTTCTTTTTAGCAAAAACTATTGCTGCTCGGGGACCATTTAAGGTTTTGTGAGTAGTGGTAGTAACCACATCAGCATGCAGAAAGGGAGAAGCGTGCTGAGAAGCAGCAACCAGGCCAGCAATATGAGAAATATCAGCTAGGTGCCACGCTCCCACCTTTTTAGCAATTTCTCCAAATCTTTGAAAATCTACTCGATGGGGGAAGGCCGAGAAACCAGAGACAATAATTTTTGGCTGGGAAGCCTCTGCTATTTTCTCTATCTGGTCAAAATCTAAGTGGCCGTCTGAGCCCACCTCATATTTTACTGAGTTAAATATTCTCCCTGACAAACTCACCTTATGGCCGTGAGATAAATGACCCCCGGAAGATAAACTCATTCCCAAAATAGTATCTCCCGGATTCAATAAACCAAAATAAACCGCTAAATTAGCTGGAGTCCCGGAGAGACATTGAACATTTACCTGCCAGTTCTCCCCCGCCCCAAATACTTTCTTGGCTCTCCCTTGAGCTAATTTTTCTATCTTATCGTAATATTCATTACCGGGATAATATCTCTTCCCCGGCTCTCCTTCTGAGTATTTATTAACTAAAGGTGAACCCAAAACTTGAAGTACTTCTGGGGGAACTAGACATTCAGAAGGAATTAAATCCAGAGTCTTCTGTTGCCTTGCTATTTCTGAGGCAATTAATTCAGCTAAGGTGGGGTCAATTTTTTTTAATTTTTCAACCATATATTTTTTTAATCTTGCTCTAAAATTTCTTTAAAATTGTCTTTCCATTCAGGTTTGACGGCAATCGCCTGTTCGGCAAAATCTCTGGCCAACTCCTGATTACCGGAGATTTGAGCAATCTGAACAGCGATTTTATGGGACTGAAGCCACCTTGGCTCCAAATCAATTGCTTTTTGGGCTAAACTCAAAGCAGTTTCAAAATCTCTCTGATAAATTTTGGTTTGAGTTAAAGCCCAATGTCCCTGCTGGTTAGTTGGAGATAATTCAATAGCTCTCCGACCATATTTTTCAGCTAAGGGGAGTTTTTCTGAATCAATTAAAGCATAAAGATTGTAAAGGTGGGCTAATCTGAGGATTGACCTAAAATCTAAAGGTGATTCTTTTTCTGTTTTTTCTAATTGGGCAATTAGAAAATCAAGTTCTTTGGCCATATCTTCTTTGGGAATTTTTTGAAGATTTCCTTGGATAATAGTTTGAGACTGCTGAGCAAAAAATTCTCTTATTTGATACTTTCCCATAGGTGAAGTTTCAAGGGTTTTTTGGTAAAGCTCAATTCTTTCTTGAGAATTTTGGGCTCTGAGAGCTTTTATTATCAAAGCGTCGGTTCTGAAGGGTTGGACGATGAATACAAAAAAAGTGAAGCAGAAGACCAAAAGCAAAATTCCTGCTGCCCATTGTTTCTTGGGAATGAATTTTTTCTCCCCACCCCTTTCTTTCTCCAGATTTGCCAGGAAACTTCCAAATCCTAAAATTAACATAAACATCATTAAACTGGTGGCCATATCAAAAACAGTCATATTTTGAACAAAATAGCTGACCGGAATTACAAAGAATATTCCAAAGGTCCAAAAGTCAATTGTTTTTTCTTTAAAGAATTTTCTCCACAAAACATAAAAGAAGCTAAAGAATAATCCTAGATAAGTTAAAAATCCCAGGATGCCGGTGGTAACCAAGGTGTCAAAGACAATGTTGTGAGTTCTGTCAAACCAAATTTCTCCACCGCATTCTGAAGTAAAAAGACAAGGATTAAAATATTTAGTAAAAACTACATTGTAATTTTCTGGACCCCAGCCAAGTAAGGGTTTTTCCAAAAATCCTTTTTGGGCCATTTCCCAGTTGATAGGTCTATCCGGAGCCGTGTATTCAAGAAATTTTTGATGAACAAAACTTCCTGGAAGAAAAAGCAGAATTGAACCAACTAAAACAGCTATTAGAGAAATCCCTAAAAGAATTTTTCCAAAAATTCTTATTTTATTAGACCTCGGTCGCAAAGCCAACCAAAAAAGGAATAATAAAGCTACTCCTCCAAAAAAAGCAATGGTAGCTGCCCGAGCTCCATTAAGATACATTACTGAAACTGTCAAGCTGATTCCCGCTAAAGAGTAAATTTTCCAGCCCCAATTTCTTTTTTGGAAAAATAGCCAAAGAGCCAAAAAAGCATTAAATAAAAGATAGGTTCCTAAGAAGGAGGTATTGCCCAAGGTTGTACCACCTCTGTCAGAAAATTTAAAGCTCTCTATTCCTCCCCGTTCAAGAAGAGCGGCTAAACTTACCAGGATAGAAACAGAGATTGAAACAATGAAAATTTTTCTCCAATCAGATGACTTTTTAAAAGTAGAAGACACTACCAAAAAGAACCCGAGCAGATGAAGCCAAACCAAAACTCCTGTCATTCTCTCATATTTTGACCAAAAAGAGCGCGAGAAATCTATTCCCAGAACAGCACTCAATATTAAAACAATTAAAAATAAGATTAAAGCTATGGAAATTGGGTTAAGTTTTGGCCGATATTTTTTGTAATTGATAGCTAAATAAAGCCAGACGAAAAATATAATCTGGCAAAAAGCCATGAAATATAAACTTTTGGGACCAACAAAGGGGAAATAAAATTTAGACGAAATAATTAAGGGAGTAAATAAAGCCAAATATACCCCAAAGCGAATGAAGTTCAATAGAAAAGAGACGAGAGGAGTTTCTCTTTCAGTGGCCTCTCCTTTAAGAGTTTCTATTTCTCCTCCTTGCCCGCTGTAGCCTTGGCGAAGGCGGGTTTCTCTCCTTTCTCTTTTTTCTCTTGATTTTTTACCCATTGACGTAAGTAGGAATAAGTGTTTTTAGGGTTTTTATGATGGATTCTCTATCCTGATTTTGAGCGGCTGTCTTTAGTTTTTCTAATCCTGAATTTAATTTTTCTTCCTCAACTTTAGAAAGTTTAGCCATAAAAATTTTTTGATTCTGAGTGGCTATTGTTCCTTCTTCAGCGGTCAAAATTTCTTCAAAAAATTTCTCCCCGGGTCGAGGTTCGGTAAAAACAATGGGAATATCTTTATCCGGTTCAAGTCCAGAAAGTCGAATTAATTCTCGAGCTAAATCTATTATCCTAAGAGGGTCACCCATATCTAAAACAAACACTTCTCCCCCTTGACCCATAACCCCTGCTTGGAGCACTAAAAGGCAGGCTTCGGGGGTGGTCATAAAATATCTTCTCATTTCCGAATGGGTAACCTTTATCGGTTCTCTCTTTCTTATCTGTTCTTTAAAAATTGGAATGACGCTCCCCCGGCTGTTTAAGACGTTGCCAAACCGAACCGAAATAAATTTAGTAGGATTTTTTTGATTTAAAGTTTGGCCAATCATCTCCCCTATTCTCTTGGTAGCCCCCATTACTGAAGTTGGGTTAATTGCTTTATCGGTGGAAATAAAAACAAATTTTTCTGCTCCGTGCCCAAGGGCCATTTCAGCAACTATTTTCATCCCAAAAATATTATTTTTCACTGCTTCATCCGGATGAATTTCCATTAAAGGAACGTGCTTGTAAGCAGCAGCATGAAAAACGAGCTGGGGATGGAACTTATTAAAAATTTTCTCAATCTTTGACCTGTCCTGAATATCGGCTATCAGGGAAGCGATGTTTAATCTTGGGAATTTATTTTCCAACTCTTGGGAAATGTTAAAAATACCGGTTTCATCCTGGTCAAGCATTAAAAGCAAGGAGGGATTGAATTTAGCTGCTTGTCGGCAAAGTTCAGAACCAATTGAGCCAGCCGCCCCGGTAATTAAAACTTTTTTATTTCTAATAAAATTTTCAATTGACTGCTGGTCTAAAGAAATTGGCTCTCTGCCCAATAAATCTTCCATCTTCACTTCTCGGAGCGCTCCAACGCCAACTTGACCGTTAATAACCTCACTAAGAGAGGAAACTATCTTAATTTTCTTAAGGCCAGCTTTTCTTCCATTGCCAACGGCCGCCCTAATGGTCTGGGAGCCGGCAGATGGCAAAGCGATAATTAAACTCTCTACCTGGCGTGATTTTACCACGGTGGGAATGTCCTTAATTTTTCCAAAAACTTTAAGTCCATGAATGGATACTTTCTGCTTTCTTAAGTCGTCATCTACAAAACCTATTGGAAGATAGGGACTAAATTCAGAGCTTAAAATACTTCTTAAAATTTGTTCACCGGCATTCCCCGCCCCAACAATTAAAGTTCTTTCTTTCTTTTTCCTGCCTCTTTTAGGGAAAAGCCGAAGATAAATTCTTTTGGAAAAACGAATGCTCCCGCAGAATAAGAAAACCAAAAAATAACCAACAAAAAGGATAGAGCGGGGAAAGCCGGCAAAAATCGGATGCTCTCTTAAAATGAAAAGGGAAGCTGCTAAAAATAAAAAGCTCAGGGTAACGGCTTTAAATAGAGATATTAATTCTTCGGTGCTGACATAAGCCCAGGAAAAAGAATAGAGTTTTAAAAAATGAAAAACGGGGAGACAAAAGATTAAAGCTAATAAAATTATTCCCCAAATATTTGAAAAATATTGAGAAGGTATTATTCCTTCAAATCTTAAAAGAAAAGCAAAATAGATGGCTAGGCAAATCAGAAAGACGTCAGCAATTAAAAATAAGATTTTTCTAAATTTAGCAATAAAATTAGTCATTTTTTATATAAAAATCTTTAAGGCACTCCATCACATACTCTGCCTGTTTATTGGTTAATTCGGGGTAGAGAGGCAAAGAAATGACTTCTTTGGCAAGTTGTTCGGTATAAGGGAGCTGGAAATGGGAAAGCGAAAGCCCTTTATGCCAATGATTAGGAATGGGGTCTTTTATTAAAGTTTCCACCCCCTTTTCTTTTAAAAACTCAAAAAGTTCATCTCTTTTTTGGGCTTTCAAAACATAATTTTGATAAACATCAAAATATTCTGGATTGGCATCGGGCGCTGGCGGAAGTTTCAGTCCCGAAAGAGCAGATAGATTTTTTGTATAAATTTCAGCAAGCTCTCTTCTTCTCTTTATCCATTTTGGTAAATATTTAATCTTTACGTTTAAAATGGCTGCCTGAAGATTGTCCAGGCGGGAAGTCCAACCGTAACAAACTATTTCGGTTTTCGTTTTCTGTCCATGGTCTCTAAAAAGCCGGACTTTTTGGGCAATGTCTTGATTGTTGGTTGCCACCGCTCCCCCGTCGCCCAATGCTCCCAAAATTTTTGCCGGATAAAAACTGAAAGTTCCTGTTAAGCCGAACGAGCCCGCCATTTTCCCGTTAAACTTGGCGCCTAAGGCCTGGGCGGCATCCTCAATAACTATTAAATTATGTTTTTGGCTGAGCTCCATCAATTTCTCCATATGACACATTCTACCATTAAGATGAACAGGCATTATGGCCTTGGTTTTCGGAGTAATAGCTGCCTCTATTTTTTCCAGAGCCATGGTAAAATCCTCTGCTACCTCTATCAAAACTGGTTTGGCTCCTATGTGGACAATACTGGCTATGGAAGCAACAAAGGTATGAGAAACAGTAATTACTTCATCTCCTTTTCCTATTCCAGCAGCTTTCAAAGAGAAAATTAAAGCATCGGTGCCGCTATTAAGCCCGACAACATATTTTACTCCTAAAAAAGAAGCCAAATTCTTTTCAAAACTTTCTACATCCGAACGTAAAATCAAATCCCCTCTCGAAAGAACACCTTGAATAGCATCGTCTATCTCATTTTTCAAATTTTGATATTGTAACTTGTAACCAACAAAGGAAACTTTATATTTCATAATCTTTCACAATCTTATATAAGCCGGGCCCTTTCTTTTATATTCTTCACGAATAACCTTCTCAACTTCTTTTGAAGTTTCGGGAGTGTGGATTTTAATATTGGGTAAATGCTTCAGCACCTTAATATCCTCATCTTTTTCAATATTGTGCGTAAATCCCAAGAATTTGTAATATTGATAACCACCAACAGCTATAATCTTCACGTTGGCATTGTGATAACAAACATCATCTCTTAATTGTTCATAACAGCGCATAATAACAAAAGGTATGATTCCGTAGACATAGGGCTTTTTGCCGCTTTGAGCAAGGCCTGCGGCAATTCCCATTATTGTTTGTTCGGTTATTCCACAGTTAATATATTGGTTTGGGAATTTCTTTTCAAAATCTTCAAATAAATTAAAACCGGTGTCATCGTTAAGCAACCAAACATTTTTGTCTTTTTCCGCTAACTCTATTAATTTTTCAACGAAGATTGTTCTTAGCTTTTTCATATTTCTTTGAATCTATTTACATTTTATCAATATCCCTTAAGGCCCTTTTCATCAACTTTTCATCTAAATTATAGTAATGCCATTCCAATTTATTTTCAGCAAAGGACACTCCTTTTCCTTTAATTGTATCGCAAATTATCATATTTGGTTTTTTACTTGATAAATTTTCACAAGCTTTTATTATCTCTTTTATATTATGACCATCAACCCGTTGAACTGCCCAATCAAACATTTTTATTCTTTTATCTAATGGTTCTATGTTTAGTACCTCTTTGGTCCATCCAAAAGCTTGAAGACGATTATTGTCAATTAGAGCTATTAAATTATTTAATTTGTGTTGTGAAGCAAATAAAATTGATTCATAAAAAGTTCCTGGTTGACATTCTCCATCTGACATTAAAACAAAAACCTTTCTGTTTCTATCCGCCAGAGCCATTCCAATTGCCACTGGCAATCCGTGTCCAACTGAACCGAAAGAGTGTTCAATTCCTGGAACTGTATGATGAACTAATCCCCAGTATTTAGAACCTATTTCATAATAATTCTCATATAAATCATTCCAATCAATAACGCCTTTCTCTGCCAATATAGAATACAAAGCAGCTGCCGCCCACCCCTTGCTCATTAAGAATTTATCTTCTGGTTTCATTATCCCTCCAAAATAAAGAGCAACCAATATTTCGATGCAAGACATACAGGAGCCCAAATGACAAGCTTGATGTTTGTAAAGAAGTTCTACTACTTGTCTTCTGATTTTTTTAGCTATTTTTTTCATTGAAATATTTTAAAAATTGTTTTAAGAATTATTTTAATATCCAATAAAAACGAATGGTTTTTAACGTATTTTATTTGGAGTTCAATTTTTTTTGGCCTTATCTTTTCCAAATAAGTTTTTTCCGGGTCAGGGCTTCCTCTCAAAATTTCGCCCTCATGAAAATTTTGCAGGCAGGCCAAATCGGTCATTCCCGGCAAAACCGACAGGATTGTCTCTTTTTCCTCCTCTGACATTATATCAACATACATTTGAACTTCGGGCCTGGGACCAACAAAACTCATCTTTCCCCTTAAAACATCAATCAACTGAGGCAATTCGTCCAACTGGTATTTTTTAAGGAATCTTCCTATTTTTGTTAAACGGGGGTCATCAGCAGCCGTTGAGGGTCCGCCAAGACTTTGGGCATTTTCAATCATTGTCCTGAATTTAAAAATCCTGAATGGTTTGCCAAGACGGCCGAGCCTCTCTCCCCGAAAAAAAACCGGGCCCTTAGAATCAAGTTTTATTAAAACAGCCATAACAATTAACAATGGCGAAGTTATTATCAATCCTAAAAAAGAAAAAACAATATCAAATAATCTTTTTGCCATGTTATTTCTTGGGCTGGGAAAAAATAAAGACAATTTTAAAGGCGTATTTTCTTAAAAACGGCAGGCAAAACAATATTCTATCAATTGCTTCAAAGAACTTTAATAAAGATTTAGCTCCTTTAATATTAAGAAACGGGAAAATTATCCAGGAAACCAGGTGGAAAAATCTGACTTCAACCCTGCTGAAATAGTTTTTAGCTAAATCAATGTCTTTTATTCTCAAGATATGCTCGGCTGCCCACTTTGTTCTCTTTCCCCGCAGCTTATTAATTTTTCTCTTGAAGTTGGTCAAGGGATTATGGCCAAAAGTTTCAATTCCGACAAGAAACCCGGTTGGTTTTAAAACTCTGGCCAATTCAGGATAAGCTTTTTTGACATCCAGGGAAGAGAAGGTGCCGCCGTCAAAAATTATATCAAAAAAATTGTCCGGAAATTTTAATTCTTCGCAGTCCATCAGTAAAAAATCGGTCTTGTCTTCAACTCCCTCTTGTTTTGCTTTCTCTTTAGCAATTTTGAGCAATGGTTCAGAAAGGTCAATGCCAATCATCTTTGCCCCTTGTTTAGCCAGAAAAACAGAATGAATTCCATTTCCACAGCCGTAATCCAAAACTTTTTTATCTTGACAATTTTTTGTCAGCCAATGGTAACAAAATTTGAAACTTGATAAAGACGAAGGGTCAAATCCTTCAAAATCACCCTCCTGCCATTGTTCTGCTTTCTTGTCGTAATATTCAATTTCTTTTTGTTTTCTTGGCTCCACAATTAAAATATTCATTACGCTAAAGCTTGCGAATATTTTTTAGAAACCCACGGTTTCTAACGCTCGCAAGCTTTGCTTGCTCACTGTTTTCCTCCACGGGGAAACACCCAGTTTCCCCGACCCCCTTTCTGATTTTATCGGAATTTCAATTCCGATAAAACAAAAAATAGTACTTAATTTTAGGTACTATTTATCTTACAAAAATTTTTGGACTTTTTCAACCCTAAGCTTACTTTATTTTCTGAATAGCTTAAAAAAGCCTAAAATTGAACCTAATCCATAACCAATGTGGCGCGAAATAAAAACGACTGGCATTAAAAACAAAAACCTGAAATCTTTTTCTTTTTTAGCGATTACCAGAGAGAAACAAAGGTTGACAGAAAGATATAAAAAAATTATAGCCAGAAAAAGCAGAAAGAAAATTCTTGAAACAAAAGAGAGTACCCCAAAGCCAATTAAGATTGAAACAAACTTTAAGGGAATTAGGTGTCTCCAGGAAAAAATTTTAATGCCGAACTTTAAAGGATAAATTGTCCAGATTCCGTCAGTAAAATTATGCCAGAAGAAATCTTTTAGATTGTCTGAGGGATAATAGAAAGCCGTGATATCCGGCACCAGAAGAATTTTCCCGCCCGCCTTCTTTAATCTTTTATTAAACTCAATATCTTGGGACCTGATTAGTTTCTCGTTAAAGAGCCCGATTTTCTTAAAAACCTCTTTTCTGTAGCAGCCCCCAAAAACAGTATCTACCTGTCTGGGCTTTTTAGAGCCAGTTCTGAAGTAAGAGGTACCTGCGCCAAAAGGATGGGCAAGAGAAATAGCAATGGCTTTAGCTACGGGACCACTTCGTTTTGGCAAAGTTTTTATTACCCCGCCCACATTATCAGCCCTATATTCATTTAAATACCTGACGCACTTTGAAATATAATCTTTTTGGTAAGAAGCGTGAGCATCTATTCTTACGATAATCTCTCCCTTGGCTTTTTTTATACCAATGTTTAATCCAAAAGGGGTAAATCCTTGGGGATTTTCTAATAACTTAATAAAAAGATATTGCTTGATGTATCTTTTTACAATCTCCCCTGTCCTGTCTTTACTCATTCCATTAACAACTAAAATCTCCATCTTATTTTTTGGATAATCCTGTGAAATTAGAGAATCCAAACATTTCCCAATATATTTTTCCTCATCTCTACAGGGGATAATTATTGAAAGAAAAGGCAAATTGTTTGTCATGTTAGAAATTGGGGCATTACTTTATTAAGATTACCCAGGGTGATTGTGCATAACGCTCTTGTGCCCGTGTGGGCAGAGTCAAAGCAGGCCATGGTTGCGTCTCTATTCCACCTGGGATGTAAATCACACATAAACAAATCTTCAAATTTTGCACCGACATATTTACGCGGTGAATAGAGCTTGGCAAGATTGTACCGTTTCTTGTTCTTTGTATCGTACAATATCAGGTATCTGACACGAAACCTGTCCGGGTAGCTATCGGTGATAATCCATCTGCGGTCTTTTGAAAATGAAGGATGACCGTCAGAATTGAAAGAATCTTCGCCAATAATGGAAAACTCGTCCGTCCTGTCTTTGAAAAGATAATATTTGTCTCCGTGTTTTTCAGTCCTGGCGTAAGCCAGAATGTTTTCGTTATCTTGCCAGGCAACGTGAGAAACCATTCCTGAAGTTGGGAAAATAAAAATATTCTTGCCCTTCAAATCACAGGAGAGCATTCTGGTCCATTGTCGGTTGCTGCGTTGCTGCCAACGGTGGAAAAAAACGAATCTTTCGCCTGAAGGTGAAAACTGGCAATGGGTGAAGTAGTGAAATGCTCCAGCCATTGAGGGCTCTGGTTGAATTTTTGCAATATCAGCTACGGTAAAAATCAGCTGAGTTTGCCCTGAGGCAATATCAATGAGGCGGAGGCCATGTTTTGAAGGCAGCAGGCTCTCCTGCTCGGGATCAACGCCGTTGGCGTATCCGTATCCATGCGGGGAGCTGTGCAGGCGAGCAAAACTATAGCTTAATGCCTTTGCACCTCCGGGACTAATAGCCGCTACCGGTATAGAAAGTGTCAGTAGAAGTTCCCCCACTTTGTTAACGATTCGAGCAACGTGCCCCTTCCCATCGTAATCATTAAAGGCAATATTGCCTGAGCTGCCCACCCATTGGAGCATAGCACCCTGGTGCCAGTTCCAAGCCCTGGTGCTTCCGACCCCCTTGAAATCTCGGTAATTCGGACCAGAAAAATATCCAACCTCAACAATGTCATTGGGTTCTGGCATCCGCAGAGGAACAGCAAAACGATGGGCCAGCAGCATTTGATTATCAGCAGACCAGGGACATTTGTCGTGAAAACCAAAGAAAAAATCCTCCCGAACCTCTATCCGGTAGGCGGACTGTGTCCGTTTAACCGGCACTAAGTCGCACATTCTTTGGTAAACATCCCTTATCCGTCTTTTTAGGCGCGGGTTATTTTTTACTAAATTATAAATAAACAATTCTAACTTGTTCATATTATTTTCTATAAAAACTTGACCCCCGATTCATAATTAATCTCATAAGTTTAATAAGCGGGGCAAAAAGCCAATACATTCCAGAGTAGGTAACTAACCAACGATAGATGGTATAAACTAAACCTTTTTTTCTTTTTGTCAAGCCGTCTTTCCCTAGCTTGTAATCACAATCACGAAGGGTAAAGAGATGAGGATAACCTCCAGCTAAGGCAAGATTACGCTTTGCTTCAACTCCGGTGTATATCCCTTTTTGTCCTCCTAAGTCGCTGGGATAATCATGATATTGATGGATAATAAAAACCTGCTCAGTAATATCTACAACTGGGATATTTTTGGTATGGGTATAGTAAAATAACCAATTATCAAAAATAGCCCTACCTAAGGTAAAAGGTGGTATCTCATCATAAACCTCTTTGGGAAACATAAAGATATCACTACCGGTATGACCTTGGCGTTCGCCATTTTTCTTTACATAGGATTTTATTTTTTCCTCCCAATCAGTTGAAAAGTCAATTAATTGAGAGATATCTACGTTCCACCTCCGACCTATTATAAGACATCTTGCTAAATGCTGACGAACAAATTGATGGGCTTTTAAAAAATCGTTTGTCAAAATAACATCCGATGTTATGTGACACAACCAATCATTGGAAGCTGCTTTTTTTGCCTCCCGAAAAATAGAGCTATATAATGGGGTTCCATATTCGTTCTTTTCAATCTCCGGGATGTGGCGAAGGTGAAGGTCATCGGCAATTTCTTTAGTGCCCTCCTCGTCTCCCATTAAAATAATCTCCGGTTTGGGACGGAGAAGCGTCCAGCTTTTAATGGCATTTGTCTGGATTATTCCTATATGTCCCTTGAATGGTTTTGGAACAGCGATTAGAGTTAGCATAAATGTTTTAGAAGCTCAATAATGTTTGAAAATCCTTCTGATTCTAATTTTGTTTTGGGTTTCTTCTGGTATTTATTATCGCGGATTGACTCTAAAATATTAATAAACTTCTCTTCGGTATCAACATATTCAATCCCTTCAAAATCTTTATAATAATCTCCTAAAAACTCGTGGAGAAAATCTAAAGATAATATTGGTTTCTCCGGACGTTGCAGAGAAGCAGTAAAAAGAGCAGTACTGGCTGACAAAGGTAATTCTATGATAACATCAGCTATGGCAATGTATTTATCTGCCGGCTCTTGAGGATTGACAACTTTAATATTTTTGGAAATCGTTTCTAAGCTTCCTTTTATTTTATTAATATCTTTAGTACCCGGATGAGGTTTTATATAAATTTTCCATCCCGAAAGCATTTCACTGATTAATTTGACGGTGGCAATCCAGTTTTTTTCTCTTTCTTCTGTTGGAATTAAAGAATAATCATTTTTTCTAAATCCAATTTCCGTGTCTATTGGCAGCATTAAACTCACAATTTTTGCATTTTCTTTATATTTTTTTAACTTATTCAAATATATTCTTTCAAAAAACTCTTTATTCCGGGCTAAGGGATGAGATAAAATATATAATTTTTTAGCTGGCACTCCATCTCGGAGGAATATGTCATAATCTCTTTTTGAGAAAACAGTTTGATAATCAGCATCTCTCATTCCCGATTGACCTCTCCTTAATATATGACTTGACTTTCCAAAAAATGGTTTCTCTCCCACTATTAAGGGTAAGAGCCAATAATAAAGAAAGTGACCGAAATACTTTCTACATTTTACAAAAAAAAATCTTAACCAAAATGGCAGAAAAGAAGGGAATCTTAAATGGGCATTTATTAAATCCACCCGTCTTGCTTCTGCGACACTCTCTCCAATATTTGCAACCTGAACAGCGATCTTAAGAATATTTTTTCTTTTGGCAAACCTCATTAGATATAATTCAAAAAGAGAATGCATATCACTTGAAGAAATTATAATATCTGGTTTATCTTGTTGCAGAACGTTTTTTGCTAATTTAAAAAGGTAGATATTTTTGGCAAATAAGTTCATCTTCTTCCCGGTTAACTGTCGGACAGGTATAATCTTTTCTAATTTGGGAAACAATGTTCTATTTTTAAGAACTTTCTCTGTTTCTGAGTCTAACTTTTCAGAAAGCAATATTACCGGATAAACTTGGGAAACCTCACAAAGATACCCAATTAAAGTAGTCCGAAACGTCCTGGGAAGAGGTGCATAAAAGAGGACCTTTTTTATTTTTGAATGGCTTTTCTCTGTCATTTTTAAATTTATTCTCTTTTGAATCTATCTATTATATTATCTAAACTATTGGAGATATAATTAATTTCTTTTTCTGTTAAATTATTGTAAAAAGGCAAGGCAATGGTCAGGCCTGAGACTTTTTCTGTTAGCGGAAAACTTCCTTTTTTATAACCAAACATCTTTACGTAAAATGGCTCTAAATGGATGGGTGGGAAGTAATCCCGGCAATTAATTCCCCTTGCCCTTAATTCTTTTATAATTTGGTCTCGGTCTTCCTTCAAAAATCGTTTATCATCAAGTCGTATAACATAAACAAACCAGCTCATTTTTACATTAGGAGCAATATAAGGAATTTTTATTCCCTCTATTTTACTTAACCTCTCATTGTAGAAATTAGCTACCCTCTGTCGTTTTTCAAGCATCTCATCAATCCTCTTCATTTGGACCACTCCTAAAGCCGCGCTCAATTCGCTCATTCGATAATTGTATCCCAATCTTGAATGAGATAGCCAGGCATCACCTTCATCTCTTCCCTGATTTCGCATACTCTGGCATAACTTTGCTATTTTTTCATCATTAGTAACAACCATTCCTCCTTCAGCGGTAACAATCTGTTTGTTTGGATAAAAGGCGAAGACGCCTAGACTGCCCAAAGAGCCGCACTTTTTTCCCTTGTGTTCTGAACCAAGAGCCTCAGCTGAATCTTCAATTAAATAAAGTTTGTATTTTTTAGCGATTCTTTCCAACTCGTCCCAATCAGCCGGATGACCAAAGATATCGACCACTAAGATAGCTTTGGTTTTTTTAGTAATTTTTTCTTCTATTTTATTAACATCAATACATAAAGTATTCTTATCTATATCAACGAAAACCGGTTTTGCTCTTTCAAATAAAATACAGTTGGCTGAAGCAATAAAGCTAAAAGGGCTGGTAATTACCTCATCTCCATCTTTGATATCTAAACTCCTTATACATAAATGAAGCCCGCTTGTTCCACTATTTACGGCTATGGCATATTTTGTTCCAGTATAATTAGCTATTTTTTCTTCAAATTCTTTAATTTTAGGTCCAATGCTCAGAAAAGGCGTAGATAGAACCTGATTTATCGCCTCTATCTCCTTATGGGTAATATCAGGGCTGGAAAGGGGAATAGTTCTTAATTCTGAAAGTAAAGCAATGTCTATCAAAATTCCTTCATTATCTATTATTGGAATTCCTCGAATGTCTTTCTTGAGCATTATTTCTAATAACTCTGTGGCTGGAGTACTTTTTGGAGCTGTAATCGGATTGATAGTCATTATTTTTTTAATTGGGGTATTAAAATCTTTACCAGACAATAAAGCCCGACGGATATCTCCATCGGTCGCTACTCCAAGAAGTTTTTTATTTTCATTAACAATAAAAACTATTCTGATGCCAGATTTATTAATACGTTCCATCGTTTCCCGAATAGTACTGGATTCTATAACTATGACTGAATCAATTTTATTCATATTTTTTAATATCTTTTTTGCTTAATTTTCTGATTAATTTTACTGGTATTCCCAAAGCCAAGGTATTTTTAGGAATGTCTCTATTGACAAAACTAAAGGCCCCCACAATAGAATTTTCTCCAACAGTCACCCCCGGCATTACCAACGAATGAGAACCTATTTTACAATTCTTTTTTAGAACTACTTTTCCTTTTTTATCATCAATGGTGGAAACAGAATAAATGGAACAATGGGAGCCCAATTGTACATAATCTTCAATTATCACCCCTTCCTTAGCATTAATATAGGTGAAAGCACCGATGTCGGTTTTGTAGCCCAATTTAAGGTTCTCCTTATTTTTAACCAGCCAGTTATATTTTGTCAACTTTCCCTCTTCAATTTTTGGATACTTCCAATTTTTAAATCTCGTCATATTTTGTAATTTTTTATTTGTTTGATTTCAACCTTGACTTTTAATGTATTTTATTTTATAATCTAAATTAGTTTCTTTAATAAAAACTTTAAAATGAAATGAAAGGAAGAAAAGATGACTTGGCAAATCGCTTTAGGAGTATTGTTAGTTATCAATATTGGCAGTGTGATTCTTTCAAAACTTGCCAGCGACGCGCTACCAGAGAAGTCAAAGGGAATATTTTGGCTGTATCTGTTTAGCGCCTGCATAGTGGTTCTCTGGTTCGGTTTTTCCGGAAAGGAGTTTGGTGTCGGAGTAGCGGTTTTTCTGATGATAATTGCTATTGGATTCATAAACGGCTTTGGCAACTACTGTATGTGGAAAGCATTTGGAGAAAGTTTAAGTAAAAGTGTATTATTCTTTCCCTTAATGGAGGTCTGTGCTATTGGACTAGCAGTGTTTTTCCTTGGGGAATTTCAGCTCTGGAATCAGCAATTGCTACTGGGGGCTATTTTATGCTTTGCCGCAATATGGATTTTCCGTTTTACCTGCAGTAGATCTGCAAAAAAGGGCAAGGCAAGCAAGATATGGCTGTTTTCTATTCTGGGAATGGTCATTGTCGGAGGACTGACTACCTTTCTAGTGCAAGTTTGCTCTTTTACTATCCCAAAAGGAACATTTCTAATGGGATGGTATATTGGCTCTTTCTTGAGTACGCCTGTCCTACTGAAACTTGAAAAGGCAAATCCTTTTCAAAAAATCTCCAAAAAAACTGTTTTGCTTTGTCTGGTAACGGCGGTGGCCATCGTTGGAGCTCTCGGAGCTCTGTACTGGACCTACCAGTTAGGAGGTCCAGCAAGTTCGGTCCTGCCCATCAAGGGATTAGCCATCACCATTATTCCAGTAATCATTGGCTGGTTAATCCTTAAAGAAAGGAGATTATCAAAAACAGAGTGGCTGGGATTTGTGGTCGGGCTTATCGGGGCGATACTGATTTTGCTTCGCTAAGTTAACAAGATAAGAACATCATAAACAGGAACGTCGGGGAGTAAAAGACAATTTTGCTCCCCTCTTCTTTTGCGCAGAATTCTTTATTGATAACTGATTTGTTTTTGTAATAATTTTTTATCTATTTTTATTTCACTTAAGATGTTGGCGATCCTTGGACCTGTCTTACCGTCTCCGTAAGGATTTTTACATCTTTTTACCTTTTGTCCAAATTTTTTATCATAAAGCGCTTTCTTAATCGCTCTTTTTATCTGCTCTTTGCTAAAACCTACATCAATTACATTGGCTACTCTCTCTCTTCCTTTCTGTCTTTGGCCAATATTTACCGTTGGCAAATTAAATGAGGGTGCTTCTATTATTCCCGAGCTTGAGTTACCCACTAAGACGCTCACTATTCTCATCAAACTCAAGTAATCTTTATGAGGGACATTTTTATAAATTTGGATAAAGGGATATTTTCTATATCGTTCAATAACTTTTATCATTCTTCTACCACCCGCATCAGAATTCGGATAAATGATAATTGTCTGGCAGCCAAGTTCTTTTACTGCTTTCATTGTTTCTCTCATCTGTTTCCCGGCATCTTCAACCTCTGTTGTTACCGGATGTTGGAGTACCAATAAAATTGGTTTGTATAAATCCAATTTATATTTTTTTGCTGTATTTTTTTTAGAAAATAATCTTTCACCTAAAATACTGTCTAAACCCGGGGCACCCACTACAAATACTCGCTGTTTATCCTCGCCCATTCTTATTATCCTTTCGGCTGATTTTTTTGTGGCTGGAAAGTGAATGTGAGACAGCTTGGTTATGGCGTGTCGAGCAAATTCATCAACGGTAGAGGTAATATCCCCGCCGTGGCTGTGAGCAACTGGAATTGTCAAATATGCTCCCACTATTGCTCCTGATAACATCTCTGCTCTATCTCCTTCTATCAAAATAATGTCGGGTTTTATGCGTTTAATAACTCTGGTAAGCTTTAAGGTAAATTCTCCAATAAAATTAGACATTGATTCTTTGTTGTCTCTTTTATATATTGCCTTTATCTTATGAACTTTAAAATTATCTTTTTTTATCTCGCTTATGGTCTTACCAAATTCAGACATTAGGTGCATTCCAGTGACCACTATTTCTAACTTTAATTTCGGATGCCTGTTAATGCAGAATAAAGTCTTCCTCATTAAACCATATTCTGCTCTTGTGCCCGATATGTATAAAATTTTTCTTTTTTTCATATCTTATCCCAAGTAATTAACTCGTCTTTTTTAATATCTTCCTTAGCAACTTTGCCAAAAACTTTTTCAAGGTATTTGGGCTTAAGTCCTGTCCCCGGTCTTTTAATGACCAACATCTTTTCTTTTATGGTGGCTCCTTTTTAATATCTTCAGCTGCTACAATGCTTTTTCTGACTACTTTGGCTACCTCTACTTCGCTTGGCCTGGGTTCCTTAATCCCATCTCCTAAAGCTTCCCCGATATCTAACTCTTTAATAATATTTTGGGGATTTTCTTTTTGAGTCAACCTTGTTTCAGTATTTCTTATTCCCTCAACCATTTCCTTTAATTCTTGGGGTTCAAGAGAGGCTTTGTGGTCGGGTCCTGGTAGGTTTCTGTCTAAGGTAAAATGCTTCTCAATGATGCAAGCACCGAGAGCGACAGTAGCCAAAGAAACATTTATATCTTCTGTGTGGTCTGAATATCCAACGGGTAAATTAAATTCTTTTTCCAGTGTTTGAATTGCTTTCAGGTTGACCTCATTTAAAGGTGTCGGGTAGTTTGTGGTGCAGTGCAATAAAATTAATTCTTTATTGATTGGCAGAATTGTCTCAACTGCTTCCCTTATTTCTTCTAAGTAAGCCATGCCAGTTGATAAAATTATTGGCAAGCTCTTTTCAGCGATATATTTCAATATGGGTAAATTAGTTAAATCTCCGCTGCCAACCTTAATAGCCGGAGATAATTCAGCAATAAGGTCAACATCTTCTTGACAAGAGTGAGGAGTGGAAAGAAAAATTATATTTTTTTTATCACAATATTTTTTTAATTCTTTAAAATCTTTGTGCTTTAATTCCAGTTTTCTTAACATTTCTAACTGACTTTCTTTTTTACCAATATTCCTCTTCTGGTAATCAGCCATTCCTGTTTTTTCTGTAACTAAATTCTCTGCTCTAAACACTTGAAATTTTATAGCATCAACCCCCGCTTCTTTGGCGGCCGCAACTAATTTTTTAGCCAATTTAAGAGAACCGTTATGATTAACTCCAGCTTCAGCAATTATAAAACAGGGTTTATCTTCTCCTATTATTTTTTTGCCAATTTTAATTTTCATTATTTTAAAAGAAAAGGTCTTTCTAAGAATAATCTATTTTCTATTCTTATTTTTATCCTCGTTCTCACATTGCTGTTTCCATATTGGATTTTTTACTCTCCATTTACCATTGACTTTTTCAAAAATATTTCTATTTCTCCATTTTTCGATAACTTTCCAAAACTCTTTCTCGGTTAATCCTATATAATCTAGAAAAAATTTAAAATATTTTTTAGGAAATTCCCCATCATACTTTTTTACAAGCTTAATTGCTACCTCTCTGGTTAATCTTCCTTCTCTAATTAAATGGCCAGCATCTGATGTTGCTCGGCAAATCCCAAATTTCATCCACATTAAGTAATAGTGAAAACCATCCAGTTTATCATCCAAGCTTGCATAATTAGTAAAGGTACCTTCGGATCGGTTTTTCCGGGCCCGAAAACCACATTTTTCTTTTGCCAGTTCGTAATTTTTATAGGGATCCCAAAGGTCAAAATGTGAAAAATGAATGAGCTTAATCCCCTTACTTTCAATCTCTTTTTCGCTTGGAAACATAAATGGTTTCAAGTCATTTAAAGAAATTTCTTTGTCTATATACTTGTCAACATTCTGCTCGGAATATAAAAATTTTCTAACATATTCTCCATCAAAAACAGGTAAATTTTTTGTTTTGATTGAACCCCCATATTCAATTTCTGGATCTTCTCCATAAACTACTAATTTAATACCATAATTAATGGCTATTCTTACGGGTGCTGCCATCTGACCAAAGATAAATGGTAGAAAGGGATCTCCAAATTCTACAAACCCCTTTTTTGTAAGTTTTCTGTAAACTCGTCCATTAGGGATAACTGCAATTAGATCAAAACCCGAATTAACAAAGTTCTCTAAATTTTTTCGCCCGATATCTGTCGCCAGACCATTTCCTTGCCACGTTACACATAAAGGATGCATACGCAAATCGTGTTTCATCCGCCAAGCCACATAAGAACCATCTTTCCCCCCACTGACAGGAATAATACAGTCATAGCTACCATCTTTAGCCCTATATCTATTACAAAATGCTTCTAATTTTTTCCATTTTGCTTTCCAATTAATTTTATTAAACTTCTCTTCAGAATACCGACAGGCATTACATACTCCTTCTTCATCAAAAGTAATCCTGGGTCTTGTATTTGACATTACGCATTTTTTACAATATTTCATAGTAATTAAATTGATTTAATTTTAATTTTTGGGGGTTTCTTTTGCTGAACAGAAACATTCATCTTAACCAAATCTTTATTTTCATCCAATAATTGACAAATGTCATAGACATTAAAATATTCTTTCTTTTTTGACAGAATGCGAAATATCTTTGTTACTAATTTAAAATCTTCTTTGGTATCAACGGTAACCCGATATTGGGGTCGAAAAATATCTGGGTCCTCAACTTTAATAACATCACACTTAAATATACCGGGTTTCCTAAAATATGGTCCCCAGATTTCAGTATCTGAAGAATCTTTTAAATCACATACTTTCTCGAGAGCATTTTTAGAAACAGCATATGCCCCGCAACCAAGAGGTAATCCTTTGATTTCACAAAAATCAAACTTCTCTCTAAGATATCTCTCAATCATTTTTTCTATAAAAATAGGTTCTACAAATGGATCGTCCGCAGTTATACTTATAATCAAATCTACGTCAAATTTTCGAGCACAATCCCTCATCCGAAGCAAAACATCTTCTTCGCTACCTCGAAAATACTTTATGTCTTTTTTCTTGGTAATTTTAATTAATGGGTTGTCCTGAGGATTAGTTGAAGTCATCATTACTACGGGAGTAATATGGCAATGCTTTAATCTGTCAATCATCCACCCAACTATTGGTTTGCCTAAAATCGGCTTTATGATTTTAAGGGGAAGCCGTTTTGATTTTAATCTGGCAGTTATAAATATGCCAACCTTGGGAAGCTCTCTCTTTTTGATTGGTTCAAATCTTTCATAAGACAGCCTTGACTTTTTATTAAGTAATGATTTTAACCGGCTGCCAGAAATTTCTCCTCTTTTTGCTCTCATTACTGCTAAATTATCCTTACCAAAATTCTGGCCAGCCTTAATATCCTTTTTAGCTACAACTTTCATTAAGGACTTGTACTTTCTGTAGCGGAGTTCATCAGGAGAAACCTCATTTACTTTCTTATCAAGGATTTTACCAGCCATTCTAATATTTTTTACAAAATCAGCAAATTCATCCGGATTTAAAGCAGCTTCATAATCGTGGCCTTTCAGGGCTCTGTTGTGAGTAATATGCTTCTCAGTAATAGAAGCTCCTTGCGAGATAGCCAAAACCGGTAAATAAGTAGAGGCAGAAGATATGGGCTCTGAATGGTCCTGATAGCCCCAGGGAAGATTTAATTTTTGGGATAATTCCCGGATAAAATTAAGATTAATGCCTTGAGGCCTTGTGGGAAAATTTTGCAACCCATACATTAGATGAATCTTGGCTTTTTTATTAACAGAGTAGATAAATTTTAGGATTTTTTCTATTCCTTCTTTTCCCATTCCCCCAACCGACAAATGAATTTCCTTTTTTGACTTGACTACCTCTCGGATTAGATCCTTGTTTTCTAAATTGGATGAATGAAATTTAAATCCTTTAATAGGTTTGTTTCTGCAAAATTTAGCGCTCTCTAAGTCATAAACATTAGCCCAAACATCTAAGTGGAGAGTATTAGCTTTCTTTATAAGTTTTGCCCATACTTTTTGATTTAAGTAGAAGCTTTTTATATTTTTATAGTCCTCGTCTTGAGGAATAATATAGGTCGCAAGGTCAATCAATTGAAATAAAATTCCATCGGCTCCGGCTAAAGAAGCAGATTTAATAATAAATTCAGCAATTTTGGCATCTCCCTCATGAGAAGAAGCCATTTCCGCCAAAATATATGTAAATGTTTTTTTATCTTTTATTTGCATGAGAGATTACGCAATCTTTTATCTCGGCAAAATCGTCGTAATATTTTGATGAAGGGTTATTCAGGGAACTTAAAAACTGAGCTTTTGGCTTTGGAAAAAATATTTTTGTTCTTATGTATAATGACCTAAGTTTTCCATATAGGCTATCGGGTAAATTTAAAAAATTAAAAATATCTCGTATTCTATTTTTTAGAAAACATTTAAAATCATTGGGGTAGTTTTTCTTTAAATAGATAGCCATTGCATCATCAATCACCTTTTTTGATTTCTCTATGTCTAACTGAGATTTTTTACTTAAGTGAATTGCTAAGCATTTTTTGAACTTAGCATATTTTTCATGATAACTACCTTCCTTGATAAATTCAGGAATATCTTCATTTCTGATACCTGCTGAATCAGGGATTATTTCCCGGGCAGTATAAAGCACATCTAAACATTTCATTTTACCGCATATCAATGCAAACATAGAGGGTAAAAGTTCAGCAAACCGTTCATCATCTGTGAATTTCAACATTTCTTTAAAAATCATTTTCAAAAATTCAGTTTGGTGAACACCAAAAAGAGTTACCACTGAATAATCTGATAAATGTTTAAATAATCTCAATTTTGGGTCTTCAAAAGTAATTGATTCAGTTAAACATCCAGATGTTAAATAAAATTGTTTTTTTCCGCTCTTTTTAGTTTTTAAATAGAAAGATATGTGATTGCCGTAAACAACCGTAAAATCAGGGTTATTTTCGAGAAAATCAACAGCTCGTTTAATGCCTTTCGGAGTAACAAAATCATCATCGGCACAAAATAAACAATATTTAGTTTTAGCATAATTTACGGCGTCAGCGGCCTGATGGCGAAACTTATCAAGCTTCTCTGAATAATGATTGAGGTATAAAATGTCTAAATCCAAGAAAGAAGAAATAATTTCTTTATTTTTTGTTTTATTTTCATCCGAGCTGGAATCTGAAACAATGAGCTTAAAATCATTTTTATATTCCCTGTAATAATCAATGAGTCGTCTTAGGCAACCTGGACGGTTGTGGGTTATGATTATGATGGTAGCTTTTATCATTTTATTATTTTTTATTGCATGAGACATTATACAAGTTCGTATCTTATTAAAATCTTTGTAATATTCGGTCGGCAGGTCATTTGTTGAAGTTGAATTTGAATAATTATTATCTTTTTTGGGTAAAGAAAACAGCCGCCGATATAATAAACTTATTTTTTTATATATCCAATCAGGCATATTTAACTTGTGTAAAATATTTGCCACTCCCATTATTAAAAAATGATAAGGGTTTATGTATACAGACATAGCTTTATCAACTATCCTTTTTGATTTCTCTATTCCTAATTGAGATTTTTTGCTTAGGTGGGTCGCCAAACATTCTCTAAACTTAATGTATTTCTCGTCATAAGTACCCTCCCTAATAAAATCGTCCATAGTTTTTGCCCTACTAGTTGCACAATCAGGAGTTACTTCCCTGACTCCATAAAGCACGTCTAAAGATTCCATTTTCCCATGTATTAAGGCAAGCATAGATGGTAAAAGTTCGCCAAATCTTCCATCATTTGTGAATTTTAATGTCTCTTTAAAAATCATTTTAAAAAAATCAGTTCGGAGAACGCCGAAAATGGTTACCGAATAATTTGATAAATATTCAACTAATCTCGATTTTGCTTCTGGAAAAGTAATTGATTTATGTAAATATATAGGAGCCCAATAAAATTGCTTCTTTCTACTCCTTTTAGTTTTTAAATAGAAAGAAACATAATCGCCGTGGGCGACTGTAAAGTCAGGGTTATTTTCGAGAAAATCAACAGCTTGTTTAATACCTTTCGGAGCAATAAAATCATCATCGGCACAATATATGCAGTATTTGCTTTTGACATAATTTGAAGCATCAAGGAGCTGATGATGGGCTTCATTACTTCCATGGGAGGAATCGCTATGGTAATTAACATATAAGATGTCTGAATCTAAGAAAGAAGAAATAGTTTCTTTATTTTTTGTTTTATTTTCATCCGAGCTGGAATCTGAAACAATTATCTTAAAATCATTTTTATATTCCCTGTAATAATCAAGGAGTCGTCTTAGATGACCTGGACGGTTATGGGTTATGACTATAATGGTAGCTTTTATCATTTATTTATTAAAAAGGATTAAACATAGGGAAGGTGACACCTGGCACATAATGGTACTTTGTGCCACTCTCCTTTATTATGCAATTCTCTAATTCTTCGCATTTTTTCACCAAGCCAAACATCTTTAATACTAGTATCCTTTGCATTTCCGAAGCCACATTCAGCGTCGTAATCTGTACAACATAAACCAATTTTCCCATCCCAATGCACGAACAACCGTTGATATAATTGAGGACAAACAAAATTTGACCGTTGATGACGTTTCACAGTATATCTTTTTTCTTTATCCATTCCCTGAGGATTTATATAATCAACAAATCCTATTAAATCAACAATGGACTTCCATAGTTTTATGTAGTCCAAAACCTCTTCTTTGTTTTCTTTCATCACTACCATACTAACTCTAACTATTGGGCTCGAGCTCCTTGATTCATTTCTTAACTGGACAAAATTCTTTACATTTTCAATAACCCTTTCAAAGCTCGCTCCTACCCTTATCTTTTCATATCTCTCTTTAAGGGAAGAGTCAAATGATATAAAGAGTTTATCTAATCCCGCATCAATTAATCCTTTAGACATACTCTTTGTCAATAGGACTCCGTTTGTATTAAACATAACATCTACTATTCCTTTATTTTTGGCATAAGCCACCATTTTTATCAGGTCTTTACAGATTAAAGGTTCTCCTAAATAACTCAATTTTATGGAGCACAATCCATTATCAGTTCCTTCGTCAACAACCTTTTTAAATAACTCAAAGTCCATATCTCCCTCCTCTATTTTTTCTCCCCTTTCTAATTTTATGGTCCGGGGACACATTGGGCAGCGTAAATTACATCTTCTGGTTGATTCTATGTCTAAGTGTAAAGGGAACTCACCCACAATTTGTTTTTGAGGGTTCTCATGCCACTTTCTTCTGTATTCCCAATATTCTTCCAGTCGGGCAGCCTCCCATTTTTTATTATGGTCAGAAACCTTTACTTCTGTATAGGTAGGATTTACTTTTATATATTTCATAATGATTTCAATAAAGCAATAGTTTCATCGTAAGAAAGTTTTTTCAAAGGCGTGTAATGACTTTGCTCTGAGCAATTAATTATATCAACTGGCTTCAGATTGTATATTTTATAAATTTTTTCTAACATTAAAGGCATGGCGACATTAAAAAGCTTAGTGCCAATCATAAGCTTCTCTGCAGTCCGTTCTACAATAGAATCTGGATTACTTGGACCAGTTTCTCTAAAATAAAGTTCTTCGGTGTTTACTCTTCCGCCATCGCCGCCGAAAATAACCACTAAAGAAGCCCCTCCTATTACTGCCAAAGAGAGCAATATTGAAAAAGAATCTTGTCTTGGAAAATCTAAGGGGTATTCCATGCTCGGAATCCGCAGAGACAATCCAGCCTCCATCGTTATATAAGTAAAAGTAGAAGTAAAAAATAAGAGTTTTTTATCATATTTTTTAATAAATTTGTCTAAGTTAAATCCCTCTGGTATCTTTTTTTCCTGAAAAGATTGTTTTTCAGAAATAAATATATTGTCCCCCGGCCTTTCCAGAAAATCAATTATATTATCCATATCTCCACCGGGATCACCACTCTTCATAACTACTGAAAGACGACGGCTAATTTTTTTTAAAATGTATTTCTCAACTGGCCAGCAAATATTTAGGCCGAAATAGCAGATATCGCAATTCTTAAGTTCAGTAATCCTTTGCTCAAGTTGTCTGATGGAGGCTCCGTGCAATAAAATTACCACTGGTCTTTTGTTTATCAACCGGCGCAATCTCTTGATTCTTTCCTCAGTATCGGGTAGATAGTGAGTAAAATTCATCCTATCAGGTTCTTTGACAATTGGAGTTGTTGCATAAAATCGACAAACCTCATCAAGCCCCCTTCTAACTCTCGAAATAAGCAATGCTTTCTCTAAGATTTTCTTAAAGATTCTTTTTAAAATTTTATTCATTTTGATTTAATTATTGTATTAGACATATTGCTTGTAATAAATTTTTAGCGATGAAATCTGGTTTCGCGTTAAACAGTTTATCTTTTCCTCCATAGCCAGTTTTTACTAAAATAGTTTTACAGCCAGCTCGCTTGCCAGCCAATATATCGCTGGTTTTATCACCAATTAAATAAGATTTTTTTAAATCAACGTTAAATTCTTTTTTTGCTTTCAATAGCAACCCTATCTCTGGTTTTCGGCAATCACATTTAATTTTCAGCTTCGGTATTTCGCCTCGGAATCCCCTCTCGGGATGGTGGGGACAATAATAAATAGCATCTATTTTGGCGTCTTTTTTGCCTAACTCTGTTTCTAATTTTTTATGGATGTTTGAGAGAGTTTTTTCTGTCATAAAGCCCTTGGCAAGCATTGGTTGGTTGGTAATTAGAATAGTGAGATAGTTAGAGTCATTGATTTTTTTTATGGCTTTTGGAGCAAAATTATATATTTTTAAATCTTCTACTTCAGAGGGCTGGTCCACTTCTTTGTCAATTACTCCGTCTCGGTCAAGGAAAATAGCTTTTCTTTTATTTTTTAAGTTGAGCCGCTTAATCTTTCCTGAAGCATAATCCTGTTTAACTTTTTTCAGACGTTCGGGTGTGCCTATATCTTTTAAGTATTCGGGAGTATTATAAGCGTAGATTTTTTGTTTGGCTTTTAATATTAAAGGTAAAATATTTTTTTCAATGTCAGATTTTTTTTGGGAAGTAATATATTTAAATATTTTTGAAGAAAAAATAAATACCGAGGCAATGCTTAAATTGCGGAAAGTTGCTCCTGAACGATGCGGTCTTATTAATAAAGATGTGATTCTACCTGTCTTATCAACCTCAACCAGATCGCTGTCAAAAGGATGGTCGTTAGGATGAACAACAATTGAGCCAATTTTTTCCTTTTTTTGCCGATGATAATTGATAAATCTCCCAATATCAAAATTCAGCATTACATCTCCTGATAAAACTAAAAAATCTTCCTTTATTTTTTTCTCCAATGTTTTAATGGCACCAGCTGTGCCCAAAGGTTTTTCTTCTTGGTGATAAGAAATGTTAACCTGCCATTTTCTTCCATCTCCAAAATATTCTCTTATTTGATTGCCCAAGTATCCCAAAGGCAACCAAATATCTCTGATGCCGTATTTTCTCAAGAGCATAATTTGATGTTCAAGAATCGGTTTATCACCTATTTTTATCAGGGGCTTGGGAATCTTTTTGCCGAGAGAACCCAGTCGTTTTCCCTTACCCCCGGCTAAAATTACTGCTTTCATAGATTTTTCACTTAGGACCGAATATTTCTTTTTCTACTATTTCACAAATAATGTGACCAATTAAAATATGGGATTCTTGAATCCTTGGAGTGTCAGTTGAAGGTACTTTGATTAAATAACGACATAAATCCTTCATTTTCCCGCCACTTTCTCCGGTGAACCCCACGGTAATCAGCTTTAGATTGTTTGCTGTCTCAATTGCTTTTATTATATTTGCAGAATTTCCAGAAGTTGAAATGGCAACTAAAATATCTCCTGGCCTTCCGTTGGCTTTAATGAGTCTTGAAAACACTTCTTCATAGGAAAGATCATTAGCTACTGCTGTCATAAAAGACGTATTTATATTCAAGGGTTCGACATACAAGGGTTCTCTGTCCAAATAAAACTTTCCAGAAAGCTCCCCTGCTATATGCTGGGCGTCAGCCGCACTTCCTCCATTTCCACAAAAAAGCACTTTCTTATCGTTCCTGAGGGCATCTATCATCTTCTCAGCAACCCGCTCAATTAGTTGCAGAGTCTCTCTATCACCCAAAATCTTCTTCTTTGCTTCTATGGTATTTTTTATGGCTTGGATAATTATTGACATTTTTTTATTGTTTTAATAATGCTCTCTTCATCCAAATTATTTAATTCCAGCAAATGATTTCTATCTCCTAAATCAAAAACGTGTTTATCGTTAAAACCTAAATTTTTTACTTTGACATTTGACTGGCGGTCGCGAACTATTTTTGATAGCAAGCTATCCAATCCCCCGTTATTTATAAGTGCTTCTTCAATGGTAATAATGTATTCATATTTTTTGAGAATCTCAAATAATAATTTCTCTGCCATGGGCTTTAACATAAACACATCAACAACTCCAACGTTCCCAAGTTTTTTTGCTGCTGCTAAAGCCCGGTGGGTCATAAAGCCGGTGGAAACCAAACAAACTTTTTCGCCTTTCAATAATTCATAAAATCCGTTCTCTATGTTTAAATCATTAACGCCATCATAAAGAGCAGGTAAAGGTTTGCCGTCAAACCGACAGTATTTTGGTATTTTGGTGTTAATTGAATAATCAACGAACTTTTCTGCCAATCTCCAGTCACTCGGCGAAAATACCATAAAATTAGGTAAAAGCCTCATAATGCTGATATCTTCTAAACAATGGTGGGTGGGGCCGGACATATCGTAACTTAATCCTGCTCCAACCCCTATAAGATTTACATTTACCGGTTTTATTTGTGATGATATAGATAAATTTGACCTTATCTGTTCATAGGCTCTCATAGTCAAAAAAGACGTTATGGCATAAGCGTAAACAACATAGCCCTCCAAAGCCAAGCCGGTAGCTATGTTTATCAAATTTTGTTCGGCAATCCCGACGTTTATAAATCTATCTCCAAATTCTTTCTTTAGTTTATCCAAACTGGGCGCGCCAAAATCGTCAGCTAAGAAAAAGAGGCGATTATTTTTTTTCATTCTTTCACAAACTCTCTCTATAAAGGCATCTCTCATTGTTTTTATTGGCTGGGAACTGGTCATTTTAATTCTTTAATCGCTTTATTGATTTCATTTTCTTTTAATGACTTTATGTGACACAAAGCATCGCCCTCCAACTGGGAAACTCCCTTTCCCTTAATGGTATCAGCTATTAAGACCCTGGGGCGATTATCATGGCTTCCTGTTAAAATCTTCAATGCATTGCGCAACTTTTCTATGTGGTGACCGTCAACCAGGGCAGTTTTCCATTTAAAAGCTCGGAACTTTTCTTCCAAGGGCTCTAAATCAATGATATTTTTACAGTAGTCAAGCATAGAAATTTTATTATTATCAACAATTAATATCAAATTATCTAATTTGTGGTGGGAGGCAAACATAACAGCTTCCCAGACCGCTCCTTCATATAATTCCCCGTCACCTGACAAAACAAATACTTTTGAATTCAAATTTTTCTTCTTCAAGGCCAGGGCTATGCCGCAAGCCACTCCCAGGCCATGCCCTAAAGCGCCGTTTATAGTTTCAAAACCCGGGATTCTGGTATCCGGGATATCACCCAAAAAAGAACCTTTTTGCGACATCTTTGTTAGCTCCTTTTTATCAAAAAAACCAAGGTCGGCTAATATTGAGTATAAAGAAATTGCCCCGTGTCCTTTGCTGATTATAAACCTGTCTCTTTCCTGCCAATTAGGGTTCTTGGGATTAATGTTTAAAATTTTGCCGTAGTATAAAGCAACGAATATTTCAACGTCAGATAAAGATGAGGCCAACCGAAACCCTGGAGACATTTTATAAAGGTTTAATGTTTCTCTTCTAACCCACAACGCTTTCTCTTTTAAGAAGTTGATTAAGTCCGATTTTTTCATATTTATTTACCTTTGAAAATATTCATATAAAACACCGGAAACATAATCTAAATCTTCTTTGCTGAGATACTGATGAATTCCGAAATGTAAACCATTATCCCCAACATATTCTGCTTCAGGAAATTCTCCTAATTTATGCCCTAAAAATTCAAATGCTTTATGTTGAGTAGGCATACTCCCAAAATTCCTCTTACACTCAATTGAATTATCTTGAAGAAACTCATACAGCTTCTTATAATTATATTTTGGATTTTTTAAGGTAATGCTAAATGCGTGTGGAGATGTCGTCTCATAAGGTTCTTCAGAGTTAAAAAACGCAAAATCCCTTAACTTTTTTGTTTTTTCTAATAAATAATTAAGGTTTTTCTTTCTTTTATTAAACACTTCCCAAAAGCTCTTTATCCCCTCTAATGTAATAGCTGCGGGAAGAATATTTATTCTGAAATTCAGTCCGTGTCTCATATGGTCAAAATATAAAGAACCCGGCTTTCTTCCATGGCTTTTCAGGGAAGTTAGAACATCATAGATTTTAGGGTCGTTTGTAGAACACATTCCTCCATCTCCACCAGAAATAATATGGGCTACATAATAACTAAATGTAGAAACACTCCCGAACTGTCCTATAAACTTGTCTTTATATTTAGCTCCGTGTGCTTCGCAACAATCCTCAATTATTTTAAGATTATATTTTTTAGCAAGTTTCTGAATAACATCCATTTCACAGGGCTTTCCCATCGTATGAACTGCCATTATAGCTACTGTTCTTGAGTTTATCTTTTCTTCTATTTTTTCAGGGTCTATGTTTAATGTTTCTCTTTTAATATCTACAAAGACAGGTTTAAATCCTGCCGCAAGAACAGAGTTCCCAGCAGCGGCAAATGCCAAAGCAGGGGCAATTATCTCATCTCCTCTTTTAGCGCCGAAATCGTACAAAGCCATACAAGCAGCGATATCTGCATCTGTGCCATTACTTACGGCTACATTATACTTGTAACCAAACAGTCTTCCCCATTCTTTTTCTAATTCTTTAACTAAGTATCCACCGGAAACAAAGTTTGAATCGAGTGCCTTATTGATAAGTTCTTTCGCCTCATCATTGATTATTAAATCTCCGAATTTTATTTTTCTGTTTGACATCATTTATCTCTCTTGGATAAAATAGGATTTTTTATTGGCCAGCGGATTTTAAAATTAGGGTCATTCCACTTATAGCTAAATTGACCTTTGGGTTCGTAATAAGTAGATTGCTTGTATGAAAAGATAGCCTCCCTGCTTAAAATCAAATGGGCATTGCCGTATTTTGGCGGTATTAACACCTGAAGCCTATTTTTGTCTGACAAGATAAAAGATTGCCATTTGCCAAAATCTTTAGAATTTTTATCACAATTTACTACTACCAGCTCAAGTTTTCCGTATAGACAGGAAACCAGCTTCCAGGTTCTATTATCTCCGTGAATACCCCTTAAGACATTTTTCTTTGAAACAGAAATATCATCTTGGATAAATTTAATATCAATCCCCTTTTTTTGATAGAGTTCTTCATTGTAGGTCTCTAAAAACTGTCCCCTAAAGTCTTCAAACACAGCTAGTTTAATAACCAAGACGTTCTTTAAATTTGTTTTTGATACTTTAATCATAATCACTATTCAGGACTACAGTAAATAATTTTACTGCCGTCTTTTTCAAAATTAAATTTGACCTCCAGTAAATTTTTTAATTTTTCTCTCACTTTCTGTTGGTTTTCTGGAGGAACAAAGAAAAGCATAAATCCTCCCCCGCCCGCTCCCAAGAGTTTTCCACCTACAGCTCCAGCCTTCATTGCCCTCCCGTAGATGTTATCTATCATTGGATTGCTTATTTTATTGGAAAGGCTTTTCTTTATTTGCCAGGTTTTATTAAGTAACTTTCCAAACTCCAAAATATCCTCCCTCTTATTAAGAATATTTAGTGCTTCATCAACCATCTGATACATTACAGTTAATTCTCTTTTTTTATCGGGAGTGTTTTTAATTTGGTCTTTAGCAACATCAGAAGCAAATCGGGACAATCCCGTAAAAAACAACATCAGGTGATTCTGTAATTTTGCCATTCTCTCTTTTTCTAAAATAACCGGCTCTATCTTAATTTTATCTTCTTTTGAAAAGGTTATTTTATTAAATCCTCCGAAGCTTACGGCAACCTGGTCCTGTGAACCAACATTTTCTCGGAGAACGTCTCTTTCTATATGAATTGCCTCTTTGGCTAACTTTTCTTTTGAAGGCATCTTACTTTTTAAGGCGTAAAGAGAATTAAGCAGGCCTACGGTAAAAGATGAACTTGAGCCCAAGCCAGCTTGGGCAGGCAGGTCTCCATCATGATGAATTTCCATTCCTTTATCAACTTTTAAAAAATTCAAGGCTGCTTTAACTGCTGGATGTAAAATTTCATTCACATCCTTGACCGTCTCAATTTTAGACCAAACAATTCGATGTTTATGAGGAAAAAAAGGAGGCAAATACCTAAGGGTAATGTAAGAATATTTATCAATGGTGGTAGACAAAACCGCTCCCTCATTTTCTCTATACCAGACGGGGTAATCTGTTCCTCCGCCGAAAAAAGAAATACGAAAAGGTGTTTTGCTGATAATCATAAAATCTTTTTGTTTAAATTAGTTTTATGCCAATCCATTGTCCTTTTTATTCCTTCATCTAAAGAAATCTTAGGAAACCAGCCAAGAGAATTTTTTGCTTTAGATGTATCCAGACACAATTTTGTTTTTATAGTAGGTTTGGACTTGTCGTATTCTATTTTAATGTTCTTACCCGAACAGACAATGATTTTCTTCACCAGATCACTGACAGAAATAGAAGTACTTAAACCAATATTATAAAGTTCAAATTTTGATTTCTGCTTTTTAATCGCTATTCCTACAAAATTCACTAGGTCAGAAATATACAAGAGATCTCTCTCTTCTTCCCCTGTGCCCCAGACCACAATTTTTCCATTTTTAGCAGTTAAAACCTTAGTCATAGTTGCACCAAAAACATGTGATTTTTCTAAATCAAATTTATCGTATGGACCATAGATGTTGGAATGTCTAATAACCGTATATTTAGTATCCCCTATCCTGGAATAAAATTCACACATCTTTTCAATGTAGACCTTTGTCCAGCCCACACCAAAATATTTAGAATAAATTTCTTGGTTAGCATCGAAATCAGTTTCTTTGACTGGAACCTTACTTGATTGGTACATAGTAGTACAGCTAAAAAACACAACATGAGATACCTTATGTTCATATGCAGACCTAAAAATCAAGGAATTCATCACAGCATTGTCAGTAACATGATAGTAGGGTTTGATAACAACATCTTTAGCTCCCGAAGTGGTAGCCGCTGCCTGAATTATAATATCCATCCCTTCCACTGCCCTATTGACATCTTCTTTATTGGTAAGGTCGGCCCGAATCATTTTAATTCTTGGATTATCTAAAGACTCAGAGTTAAAATAAGTTCCATAAAGCTCAAAATCATCTTTCTTAGTAAAGGTTTCAACTAAATTTCTGCCAATAAATCCTGTGGCTCCACAAATTAAAACTTTTTTCTTAGGCATTTTGAAGCTCTTTTATAAATTTATCTACCACTTCCTTGGAAGTTTTTTTGAAAACAGGAAAAATAGATGCTGTTCTACTATTGTCTATCTGGCCAGTTTTATAAACGTAACTGCCGAAATTTACCTTCCTGTCAAGCATCTCGGTTATCTCGGAAAGAGTTATATTTTGAGAAGAGACCATATTATAAATTCCCTGAAGATTTTTCTCAATAGAGAATTTTATAAAGTCTAAAACATCTAAATGTAGAATGTAATTAAATTCTGACTTTTCTGAAAGGGTTAAATTACATTTCTCCTCACTTATTATTCTGATTAGACTATTCCTTCTTGAGTATTTACCTAATAATGCTGAGCATCTTAGAATAAGATAGTTTTTACAATTGTTCTTGATTATAGCTTCTGACATCAGTTTGGTGACTGCGTAAATATTATCTAATGAATCTAAATTTATGACTTCACCCTCTGAATGAATATTTTGGTTTTTAGGATAGACATCTATACTGGATATAAATATAAATTTTTTATGGGGAATAGAAATTAAACTTTTCGTCAAAAAGATATTATCTTTTAAGTAATCATATAAAAAATTAGTGTTAATATCTTTCTTAGGATTAAATGCACAATGGATAATAACATTAACACCTTCTTTTTTAATTTTTTCACGCTCCTCAAAAGAGGTATCTCTATCCAAACCCTCCCCACCAACGTTTTCATAGATGTATTTTCCCAACCCGCTTGCACTACCTGTAGTAAGTATTTTTTCTTTCGTCATATAGGTTTTTTTCTCTAAAGACATTATATCTCTTATTAACAACATCTTTATTTTTATAGATACTCATTATTTTAAGGGTGTTCTGCCTATAATCATACAAATTTTCTTTTAATTTTGTGCTTTGACATTTCTTTTATGTGTTCTTTGGTCTCGAGACCAAATTTTTCTTCAATCATCTTTAAGTATTTTGGATTAGTGAAATATTCTTGAAAGGCCTTATCCCGAAAACGTAAAACCTGGCTGCTGGATAAATATTTAGTTGGTAAAGGTAGAGTTTCTTCATTTAACTGGGCATAACCCAGCCAACTTTTTGGCAACTCGATTCCTTGCTCTACTGCATCTTTACATAATTTAGAGCCGGGATAAGCCATAGCTGTATAAAAGTTTACGTATTCACAATTAAGTTCTTCTGCCATATCTAAAGTTTCCTGTATAGTTTCTGAATCGTCATCGGGAAGACCCAGAATAAAATCCCCCAAAATATAAATACCAGCCTCTTGGGTCATTTTAATAACCTTTCTGATTGTGTTTTGTTCAAAGCCCAATTTGGCAACACCTGCTCGAACCTTTTTACTCCCCGCCTCAATCCCATAACAGAGCCAATTTATTCCGGCTCGTTTCATTTCTCTAAGCATCTTTTCATTTACTGTATTTATCCTGGCATAAGCCCAGATATTCAAGTCATATCCTTTTTGAACAATTAAATCGCAGATACGATTAACCCTCTCTTCGTTAATAGCAAACAATTCATCAAGAAACTTAATGTTTTTAACCTTATAATTTTTGACCAAATAATCTATTTCCTCAACTACTTTTTCGGGACTACGGAAACGGATTCCGGGCTTACCACTATATAAGGTATGAATATTACAGTAAGTACAATTATATGGGCATCCTAAACTTGTATAAATAACGGCATATGGTTTTCTTTCTTGAATATGGCCGAAACAGTGCCAATTGTGGGCTCGATAGTTATCCATTGGCAAAAGGTCCCAGGCAACAAAAGGTAATTCATCAAGATTTTCAACTAATTTTCCCCAGTCACCAGCGACCACCTTATCATCTCTTAGATACCAAAGGCCCTGAATCTTGTTGTCTTGAACTTTTTTACCTGATTTTAAAACTTCCAAAAGTTGCAAAATAGTATAAAAACTTTCTCCCCGAGCAACGAAATCTGTTTTTTCTTCTCTCAACGTTCTTTCGGGAAGAGCTGAAGGATGAATACCGCTAAGAATTGTTTTGATGCCGGGAGCTTTTTCTTTTAATGCTTTGAGAATTTCGCCGGTGATAACCATTAAAGGAGTGGAAGAAGCAGAAGGATTTGCTCCAGCCACCACGATATTTACCAAAAGAGGATTGTCTTTAATAATCTCATCCGCTGTCTCTTCCGGTCCCAATCCTTCTGTTTCCATATCAATTATTTTTACTGAATATCCTTTTTCTCTAATAAATCCAGCAACCAATCCTCCTAAAACAGGAGGTTCAATTGCCGATAAAGAAGAACTTAAATCTCCATAGATTTTTTTAGGACTCCCCGGTTTAATTATTAATAAATCTATACTTTGCATATTGTTTTTAGATATTTGAAAATTGGTTCCTCTTTATAATTTTATATCCCTTTTGCAATTCAGCGATACCGTCTCCCAAAGAAAATTTGGGCTCAAATCCGGTTTTTTCAATTTTTGCGTTACTTACAATATAATCTCTTTTATCAGGGTCCTCCCCTATTTTGGACTCTAAGAAAACGAAGTCGGGAATTTGCTTTTTTATCTCCTGGCAAAGCTCTAATTTACTCAAATTAGCCTCGCTTAAACCTACGTTATAGGGCTCCCCTTTCATTTTCTCAAAATTATTCAGGCAATGAATAAAAGCCATTGCCACATCACGAACATGAATGTAATTCCTCTTAAAATGGGCTTCAAATAAAATAACATATTTGTCGTTTACGGCTCTCCAGACAAAATCATTAACTAAAAGGTCCAATCTCATTCGGGGACTAATCCCAAAGGCGGTAGCTAACCTCAAAGTAATGCTGTTGCCTTCTTTAAGAACTGCCTTTTCTGCTTCAACTTTTAAACGGCCGTAGAGGGAAATAGGTTTCAGGGGTGTATTTTCATCGCAGTATTTGCCTTCCTGTCCTCTTCCGTAGCCGCTGTTGGTTGTCGGGAAAATAACTCCCTGGCGGCTGCTCCGAAGTTTTAAGATTAACTCTATTGCCTCCAAATTAATAGTCCGAGCTCCGATTGGGTCTTTATCGCACAAGGGAGCGCCGGTAAGACAAGCCAATGGGAATATATAATCTGCCTCTTTTAAATATTTTGAAATTATTTTTTCATCTCTGACATCGCCACGAACTATGGTAAGTTTTTTATCGTAGCAACAATCCAATAAAGAAGCTTGATAATACCTGAAATTATCAATAACCGTAACTTGATACCCCTCTTTTAAGAGTTCTGGAACCAAAACTGAACCAATATATCCTGCCCCTCCGGTGACTAAAATTTTTTCTTTCATATTTTTTTCTTTTTTACTTTGTAGCTGAGGATTAAATCAAGGGCTCTACAGCGGTGATATTTTTTTAGGATTTCAGCATTTGAAATAATACAGCGTCCGCCGATACCATCTTTTGGTGGATAAAGGACGGGTCTGGCAACATTTTCCTTTCCTAATTTTTTATATCCCTGATTGTATGTTTCATTAAAATCAGTTATTGCTTTCTCAAAATCAACGCCGGCTTTATCGCAGATTTTTTTCATTTCACCGTGCCAGGCAATACAGAGAGCATAATAAGAAGTATCAAGAAGTTTCCCAATTTCAGTAGTTATTGAAGGAGTGAATACTTTTGTCTTTATTCCCAAACTTTCTAAATGTTTTTTGGCTAATTGACCGGCCTTCTTATTGTCAGCGCCTATATATTTTACAAAGGTTTTGATTCCAGGATAAAGCTTGGGGTGCATTCCCCTGACGGGACTGTGGACAACCCCTCGACAAGCTCGGGGCAAGCCAGAAATAATTTTTTTTGTTGTCCCGGGTGCTATAGTGGAATGTATGATGGTAATTGTTGGCTTTATTTCTTTTATTTCTTTCTTTACGATTTTTACAAAATTCTCTTTCCAGAGAAGGCAAATATGTAAAATTTTTACCCCTTTTAGATTGTCGTCTCTCTTTAAATCCTTTATTTTAGGGTTTTTATAAAATTTAGCAATAGCTTTACCCACTTCACCATAGCCCAATATCCCTATTCTTGTTTTGTTGTTTGTAAGCATAAACTCTTTACCATTTTTCAATGGTTTTTCTAACCTTTTCTTTAAGGCGACTATATGTCCTTACTGCTCTGTCTTCAACCCTGGGGGAAACTACTCTTAAGATTTCCTTTCCGAAAATTCGGTATCTTCCCCCGACTTTGTTAGCTCTAATAATGCCCTTTTTCAAGAGCCGTTTAATGGTGCTTTTGCTTATCTTCAAGAAACTTCGCGTCTCTTCAGTTGTATAGACCTGATTGGGTTCAACTTCTTTCATGGTCTTAATAGGATTTATTTCCTGAGTCAAGGTAGTGGCTGATGACGGTCGCTGTAGGGCCGTCCATTACTATTCTGCCCGAATCCAAAAGAATAGTTCTGGTACAAAGATGGGCAATACTATCCATATCATGAGAAACAAAAACTATTGTTCTGCCTTCCTGGCTTGCTTTATCCATTTTCTTTAAACATTTCTTTCGAAACTCAAAATCCCCTACTGCCAAGACCTCATCAATCAATAAGATATCCGGTTCAAGATGGGCGGCCACCGCAAAAGCCAATCTTACATGCATGCCGCTTGAACATTTCTTAACCGGAGTATCCAGGAACTTTTCAAATCCTGCGAACCGCACGATTCTCTCAAACTTTAAATCAATCTCTTTTTTGGTCATGCCCAAAATTGCTCCATTAAGATAAATATTGTCTCGACCAGTTAGCTCTATGTTGAAACCAATTCCTACTTCTAATATACTATTCACTCGACCCCGAATTACTGCCTCTCCCTGAGTGAGAGGAGTAACGCGAGATAAGATTTTCAAGAGGGTACTCTTGCCAGCGCCATTTCTTCCAATAAGGCCTACTTTCTCACCCTTCTCTATGGAGAAACTGACATTTCTCAATGCCCAAAAATCTTGTTTTTTTTCTCCCTCTCCCTTCAGCCACCGGAGAGGTTTTTTTGCCAAATTGACCATTTCATCTCTAAGTGTATAATAGGGCTCTCTCTCTGGTTCAATCCGGTAACATTTTGATAAATTGTGCGCTTCAATAATCTTCATATGATATCGGTGAAATACTTTTCTGATTTCTTAAAATATAATATCCCAAAAGTAAAAAACAAAATTGACAGCAAGGCAGAAGAGGCAAGAAGAGTCCAGTTTATTGTTCCTACTCCTAACAATCCCGCCCGCATTGTTTCAATCACCCCGCTCATCGGGTTGAGATACCACAGCCATTGGTACCTGCCCAAAACAGCCGTCGGGTAGATGACCGGCGTAAGAAAGATTAGAAGCTGAAGAAAGAATGGCATGACGTAACGGACATCACGATACTTAACATTGATGGATGCAAATAAAAGCCCGAGCCCGGAGAAACTGAGAAAAGTAATGACAAGACAAGGAATGAGAAGCAAAACCCCAAGCAGAGTTGGAAAAAAATGAAAATAAATCATAAGAATAATAAAAACGGCGCCGGCAAACAAAAAGTCAATGAAATGGCCTATGGTTGAAGCAAGGGGGACAATAACTTTTGGAAAATATACCTTTTGGATGATTCCCCGATTGGAGACAAGGCTGTTGCTGGCAGCTGAAAGCGAACTTGAAAAATACTGCCAAAAAAGAAGCCCGGTATAGGCAAAAATAGGATAAGGGATATCACCACTTGAAATACCAGCCACCCTGCCAAAAAATATACTGAATATCACCATTGTCAAAAATGGCTGTAATATCGCCCAAAGGATACCAATGGACGTCTGTTTATAACGTACCTTGATATCTCTCCAGGCTAAAAAATAAAAAAGTTCTCGGTATTTCCAAATCTCTTTTAAATCTATCTTAGTCCATCTCTTAATAGGTTTTATTCTTATTTCGTTCACAAAATTTAATATTCAAAAACTACCTTAATGGTAGCATTAAGTGTCAATAGGTGTCAAGGGGGTCTATCCCCCGAGGAGTGAATTGATTTTGGAGCGAGTGGAGAAGCCCACAAAGCCAGTTCCTTGGTTCAGACCCAAAGGAGTTAAAATTTCTGAGGCATATTTTTCCTGGAAGCGGATGACTGCCGCCTGGGTTAAAGGACCGAAATAACCGGTAATCAAGCCCTCTGGATAAACTGCAGCCCCCTGGGCTTTCAGGAATTCTTGCAAGCAGGAAACCTCTGAAGATTTTAAGTCGTAATAAAGATTGTTCTCAATGGTACCGCAATAAATTTTCTCTTTTAAGATGGCAGCGATTTTTGCCTGAAGCACGGCAATTTGGGCTTGCAATTCAATAATTCTTGCTTTGAGTTCTTCAATTAATTTTTCGTTTTCCTCTTCATTCTCTTTGGCCGAAGCTTCAAAGGAGAAAGGATGAGCCGTCTCTAAACTGTCAAACCCTTTCTTTTTCTCCTGGGTAAAGAGAATAAGAGTTAGATAACTATATTCTTCTCCAAAACCAGAAATAGTTATAGTTTCTTTTTGTTGATTATCTAGCACCATTTTGCTAAGAATACATTCTTCATTCTCTTTACAAGCTAGATAAAAAACGTGAAAATCGACATTTTCATCTCCTTCAAAGCTAACCTCCAAGTCTCCTCTTCCTCCCATCAACCTATACCATCGTCCCGACCAGTCTTTTATTGAGTCCTCTATTCTTAAACTAGTTTTAATTACCAGAGGAAGGAAGTTAAGTGAAGGAATAACTCTTAAATTTTCTAAATTCTCTTTTTTATAGCAATATTCTTCTCCAAAAGAACAGTCATTAACCAAAACTGCAATAGTCCAGTCTCGAAAAATCCGGGAAAAATCCTTATCAAATCCATTTTCCTCCAAGGCCTCATTTAAACTCTCAATACCAATCTTATCCGACTTCAAAGAGTCAGATAAAACTTCAATCCCATACTGTCCTACTAAATATTGAGTAAAAATATTCAACACGCCATAATCAGCAGATTTTTTCCGCCATTCAGTCAAAGAATCAGAAGGATTATCCAAAAACTCCTCCACTCTCCTCTCTAAATTACTTCCTTTATATTCTAAATCATATCCCAGTAAAGTTGGAGCATATTCAGCTCTCGCCTCATTCAGCCAAATTTCTTCTGTTACTCCTTCTTTTCTTTCTTTCTGGTTGAAAGTAATCAAATGGATAAACTCATGAGCAAGAAAACTATCAATTAAGTCATCGGTAATATAATCAGCGTTTAAATAAACCATCTCTCGCTCATTCGACCTAGTATTCTGTAAAATAGAATATTCATCCCCACTGTTAAAATAACCAGCGGCCTTTTCCTTCATTTGATGAAATAAAACCGTAATCTCCTCTTTTCCGTCAATTCCCGGTTTCCATTCTGAACCAAAAGTAGAGGTCAGAGTAGGATAAATTTCTTCCTCAAAAGCCTGAGCCAACTGACTCAAAGATGATTTAATTTCTTCTTGACGAAAATTCCCAAATTTATTCCACCAATCATTATCAATATAGAAATAGAGTTTATCACTCTTGCTCTGAAGGGTAGCGGTAGCACTTTCTCTTCCATTAAAATCATAAAGGGATTCAATGAAAAAGGTCTTGGTTTGACCCCGAGAATCAGCGAAAGCAAAGACGGGGAATATTAGAATTATTAGAACTAAAATGAAAACAAGTTTCAGGTTGAAATTTTTCTCCATAATTTTTTATTTTAGCATAAAATTTTTGAAAACAAAAGACGCCCCGAAATCCGAGACGCCTTTTGTTCTTCCCGCTCAATCTTGCAAGGAGAGACGCGGGTCCAATCTCAACAATTACTAAGGATTGACAAAACTAGGTCCGAAGATGTCACCTTTGAAAATTATGTCACCTTCCTGATAGTCGCCTAAACCGTCAATAGCCCAGGTAATATCAGTTGCGCTGTCATCCAACCAAACCTGAACAGTATCTCCATCAGTGGTGCAACCACTAGTGTATCCATAGAGATACAGCTTCTCGGTTTGACCAGCAGGAATGTCGAAGCTACTCAAGAAAGGATTGAAGGTAACTTCACTAGCAGTCTTTACATTTACAGATGTAGTAGCTAAAGTAGTACCGTCCGCATCCTTCAAGGTCCAAGTTCCAGTAGGATCAGAATCAGTAGCAACATAAGCAGAGATCTGGAAGGTTAGAGTACTGCTAGCAGCAACACTAAGGAAGTTGATATCTTCAGCCTCATCAGCTGTAACATCAAAGATAGCTAAGAGATCATTACTGTTGGGAATCAAATTACCTCCGTGTTGATAGTCGGTTTCACTATTAAGAGCGAAGTAGGGTCTACTCTCATATAGAGTATGGATAGCAGCGTCAACACTGGTATCAGTATTATCTACTGCACTACCAGAAGACAAACCAGTACAGTCAATATCGCTAGCGGCATTAACGGTTACTTCAAGAGCATCTGTGTTCACGATTGCAGTGCCATCAACTTTCTTTAGATCGGCTTTCACAGTAATTAATACTTTGTCATCCCTGGGAATAGTAACTGTACCGTCAGTAACCATAACTTCAACAGTGCTACTGCCTACAGCCTGACCGATGAGGGTGTCACCGTAATAGAAGTAATAAGTATCTACAGTATCACTACCACCGCTTGTGCCACTACCATCATCAGTAATCTTGAAGATGTCAAGGTCAAGATCCTCAACATTATTAGCGGCTAAACGGAATACAGCTACAATAACTTTTGTGTCTTGGCCAATTACAATATCAGCACTAGGAGAAGAAGTATCAACTGTAACAGTTAAAGTACCGGCGCTAGTAACGGTCATTTCCTGACCACCACCAGAACGAGTCTCAGCGACATTGTCTCCAGTATCAGCTCCAGAAGCTACTATACCAGCAGCATTGTTATATATTCTAAGAGTATGGGTACCAGCTATACCAGCGCTAGCGCTTAAATCACCAACAACAGCAATCTTTACATAACTTGCTTTAGGAACGACAATGGTCTCAGTTAAGGTAAAGCTTTGCCGTGCAGCAGTACCTGTAGCAGTGTCAGTTGGATTCTCTGTATCACTCACCTTAGTTTCGTAGATATCACCCCGGCTGCTATTCGCTGAGGTTAAGTCAGCCCAGATTTCAAGATTATCAATTTCGCTGTAACTACTAGTAGCATTTCCAGCAGCGTGCTCAATCTGTATAGTAGTAACATTGACATCTTCACCTGAATTACCAGCATCTAAACTGGCTGTCATCCAGATAAAGTCACTTGTCCCTTGAGCTACATTGCTAGCTATGGGAGCTGTAAGAGTAGTAACTATTAAGGCGCCAGCTGCAACCGTCATGTAATTACCGTAGACAGTGGTAGCACCGGCAGTAATGCTTTCATTGGTAGTCATTCCTTTGGCAGTAATATCGCCACTTGCCGCTATACCAGTTCTAACATCATCGTTTGCAGAAGTATTGCTGGAAATATCAGCCTTTATTGTATATTGGGTAGTTCCAACAGGAACAATAAAAACATCAGTAAAGGTTACTGTAAAGTCAGAAGCAGCATCTTTAGGTCCAGTAACCAGTTCCCCATCTTCATCGTAAACCTTAATATTGGTTACCTCGCTGTAGAGCATAGCACCAGTTGATGTAGCAAAGGTCAGTTTCAAGCTGGAAATTCTTACATCTTCACCTTTAGCATAAAAATCCAATACAGTTAATTCCTGTTCATCAGCCTGAGCAATAAACCCAGTAGCAGGAGTGGATATTGACTTGGTAATAGTCAAGGCACCCGCGTTAATAGTCTGGTTAACAGCTCCTCTACCATCATTGGTATTAGTCCAGTAAGCAGTGGTATCACCGGTGGGTGTGATATAAAATCCGTAGGTATTACCTTTGACTGTGGCTAATACATCACTGCCATCCATAATGTCAGCATTAAGTGTTAAGCCAGCACCGTCGAGAACATCAACCCTAATCTCAAATCTATGAGTTTTTCCTTTATCAATAGAAATATCTAAATCACTCCAGTGGGCTTTTCCTGAAGCATTCCAACCGGCAACCTCTCCTAAGCTTTCTCCATCGGTAACAGAATACAACTCAATGTTCTCAATATCGTCCAAAGAAGCACTACCACATTCCATAGCACTAAGGGTTTCAATGGTAATACCCTCTACGGAACCAGCACTTACTTTAAACTTATTAAGAACAACGTCGGTGTCACCAATGTCAGGAGTAGAGTCAATCATAGGGGTAGTCTCTCGAAAGATAACGCTACCAATATCTATACTTGCTATAACCATTGTGTTGCCTATAACAGCGAAATCACCAGTTACCTCACCTGCATCACATACAATGTCGTCAGCAGACTTAATACCTAACCTAGCTGTTCTACCAGCAGTCTTACCATCAACAAAACCAGCTTTGATGTAATAAGCTTCACTTTCTCCTGATTCAATCACAAAACCAGTAGCAAAGTTTATCATAGCTTTATCATTGGTACTGAAGCTACCAACGCTACCATGATAAAGACCATCCAAGTCAACAATCTTAATGTTTTCAAGATCAGAGTTAGCGGTAAGCCCTGTTCGGTAGACATATAATTTATCAATTTCTACGTCTTCCTCACCAGCAGTAAAGATTAACTTGGTAAAGTAGGCATTAGCATTGTCTGCGATATTAGCTGAAACAGGTGTGTCATCAGCTAAGGCTACATTAAGAACATTTCCCTCAAGAACCTCCTCTTCCTCTTCCTCTTCTTCCTCTTCCTCTTCTTCCTCTTCCTCTTGTTCGCCTGCTGCAGCTAATTCGTCGTATTTAGCTTGGGAAACAGGACCGAAATAGCCCTGCCAGTTCCCATACTCGACATCATTAGCCTCCTGCCATTCTCCGACAGCAGCTTTAGTGAGAGAACCATAATACTCGGTCTCGTTACCAGGAGAGCCAGCGTCACTTTCAGCTAGCGTGAAGCCAGCGTCATTCAAGTATTCTTGCAAACACTTGACATCGGTTCCTGACATTTCCGGATAAAGATTCCGGGTAAAATCACAAGAAACACCCACTCCTTCTGCTTCTTCACCAGTAAGTTCAGCTAATTGAGCCTGAAGCTCTTCTAAGGTAGCCAACAATTCATCAATTTGAACCTGGAGTTCTTCGGCAGTTACGGCTCCCACTGGGACTGCTGGTGCCATTAACATGGCACTAACCGTCAAAGTGGTTCCAATCGAGATAATTCTTTTCATTAACTTATTCATTTTTTTGTTATTTGTGCATTTATTATTTCTCTTGTCGCGTCGACCTTTTCTTGTCTCGCGGCCTTACGTAATAGCCACGAGATTTACCCCGTACCGAATTTATTCTGGTGCGGGGGTCGCGACTGTCAATTTTCTAATTATTCCCTATTCTATTAAGTAAAATCATTGCCTCAGTATATTTTCCTTCATTATAATATTTTTCAGCTTTTTCTAAACGGGCTTGATCTTCCTCACTTAAACTTCTTTGGCTTAAATATTCAATGTAATCTCCCATCATCTCTATTTGGGTATTGCTGGCTTTCTCCCCTAATTCTCGATAAGCATCTCCTAATAAGCTGGCCAAAACTTGGTTGGCTTGAAACTCACCTGCAGTTTTCATTTGACCAAGAACCTTCTCTCCATTTTTGGCGGTTGCTTTTATAATTTCAGCCATGACCAAGGCCTGGTTTGGGTCTTTTGCTTTTTTCAGATTATTTAAACCTAAAGTTATTTTCTCCAAGCTCTGCTGAAGTTCTTCCAAAGAAGCTACCATCGTTTCCGTTTCTACCCCTTTCCTTTCAGAAACAAAAGGCAATTGGACTATTTGTGGGGTTAGAGCGCCCAAATAAAGATAAACAAAAACCCCAGCCAAAATTAAAACCCCGGCAATTAAGGGCCTAACCACCAAAGCCGGTCTGTTAAAAGGGGTGAAAAGCCAGCTCATCACCTGCTCTTCTTTTCTCTCTTCAAAGAGCTCTTTTTTATTAAAAAGAACCCAATCTTTGTTGGGTTTAATCTGGCGAAGCTCCTTAATTTTTTTAATGAGTTGACGCTCCTGCATTTTGGAGAGGTTTTTTCTATATATTATAGTTATGACGCAGAAAAGCGGATTTTGTTACAAATTCTCCATTTTTTCCCTCAGCTCTTTCAAGGCCCGGTGAACCATTACCCTGACCGTTCCCTCTGGTCTTTCCGTGATTTCAGCAATATCTTTGATGCTGAGCCCCTCTAAATAGCGCCAAATGACCACGTTTTGATAATCATCTTTGAGCTGGGGCAAAGTTTTCTTGAGAATTTCCAGCTCTGATTGAAGCTCTTGGGTCTCCTCTATCCCTGGATTAGAGTCAATAATCTGGTCAGAGACGGCATTGGTAACCTGAAATTTCGCTTTTTCCCGGTGATGGTTGGCGATTTCCGCCCTGGCAATCTGATAGAGATAGGCAGGAGGATTGTCAATCTTCTCCCCTTTTCTGAATTTTTTCCAGCCCTTGGTAAAAACCTGGCTGGTTAAATCTTGAGCTTCTTCCTGGGAACTCACTTTCAAAAAGACAAAGCGATAGATTTTCTCTACATATTTATCGTATAGCTTGGCAAACTTTTTTTTGGGATATGCCATAATACTTAATAGGACATTTTATGTCCGCTTGATGTCCGGTTGGGAAGGTATTTGTGTCCGCTTAAGTTTATAAAATGTCCACTTACCATCACCAATCCTTTCCACCAATCCCCTTGTCAAAAGAAATCCAAAATCCCTTCGCAAAGTTCTTTTGGTCACCTGGGGAAAGATTTTCTTAAATTCCCAGATTTGAGCTTTTTCTTTCTGTCTCAAAACCTCCAAAATCCTCCCGCACCTCTCCTTCCCCAGCAGCGGAGGACTGTCCTCCGCTATTTCCGCTGTTTCCGTTGATTGTTCGGGGGATTTATTTTGTTTTTTTGGGGGTTTTCTGCTTATTTCCTGCCCTATTTTAGCATATTCTTTTTCCAAAACCAAAAAATTCGCCTGCTTCAGCCATTTTTGGGCTTGAGCCACCTTAAAATACCCCTGTAAAATCTCAATATTTCCCAAAATCTGCTCAAAAATCTTGTTTTTTTGCTCTTTGGCTAAATTTACTGGGTTTTTGGAAAAAATTAAAACCGAATCAGCCAGAATCTGATTGGCTCTGTATCTGATATCAATTTTCAGGGGTTCCCGGACAGGAAAAAGCTCGGTCACCCGGTAAACCGCCAGAGTAAGTTTAATTAAATAATCTTTGTCCATTAAAGTCCTAATTTAATAAATATACCATACTGAAAGTTGTTGGCAAGAGCAATTTCCTAAGGTTCAATCTCCAACGATTAGAAAACCTGTCTCTGGGACAATTAAATCAAGGGTGGGACACGAAGTCCCGCCCTTGATTATCTTAAAATAAGGCAACTCTCACTCTCTCTTGATTCTTCTGACTTTTCCGTTCCAGTTCAAGATAAATCTCCTTGCAAATTCCTTCCTTTTTCTCCTCAAGGCCCTCACTAGCCTTGAAGTTGGAACCGCCCCAATATCATAGGGGCTGTTCGGTGAAAACCCCACTCCCAGTGGAAATTGACCATTATTACTCCTACCATTCTTACTCCTACTCACTCTTGTTGCCTCCTTTTTCTTTTCTTACTCTATATAAAGATTGTAAAATAGCACATTGCTATCTTAGTAAACTATTTCCAGAAAGTCAACCAAAAAATAGTTTTCCACAGGGACACAATTGACGAAAGGTTATTTTAGAGATACAATTTCTTAATATGAAAAAGAAAATCATTTCTCTCGTCATTATCCTTGCCGTAATGGCCGGAGGTTATCTTTATCTGTGGCAAGGCGCAGGGTTTGGAGGAATAGAAAAAATAAAATCTTATCTTTCCAGTTTTAATCTGGAGGCACAGCTTGAAGAACCAGAAGTTAAAGAATCTCAGCCCAGTATCGAAGAATTAACCGAAGAAGCCTTGTCTCTTGAAAGAACCGAGGAAATTTCAGGAGAAGAAATAACTGCATTTCCGGGAAAAACCAAACTCACCTTGGAAGAGATAGCTGAAAAATTAAATGAGATTTCATTGAAAGTTAAAATAATTTCAGTTCAAAGTGAAGAACTTTCATTACGGATAACTTTAGCGCAAGTAAAGGGAGCTACTATAACAAAGGAAGCACCAAAGGTAAAAACCCAGCCCACCCTGGGAGAAATAGCCGAGAAATTAAATGAGATTTCTGAGAAAGTTGAGATAATCACATCTCAAGCCGAACAACTTTTATCAGGGTAAACTTTTTTTAATTTTATGAAAAAGAAAATTATTTTTCTTATCGTTATCCTTGCAGTCGCATCTGGAGGATTTTTTTATTGGCGATTAAGCCAGCCAGTTGAGGAGTCAGACGCAATCTGTTCTTATAATGCTTATAACTGTTCTGATTTTTCCACCTACGCAGAAGCTCGAAAAGTTTTCGAATATTGCGGAGGAGTCAATAACGACATACATGTTCTCGATAGAGATAAAGATGGCGTAGCTTGTGAAAGTTTATTTTAAATAAAAATTTAATTTATCAAAAAGAAAAATAAAATCGCCCAGTGCTGGGCTGTTTTTTTTGTTTGGACCCCCTCGCTCTAGCGGACGATTTTAGAACCATTGATTGGAAAGAGGTGTTTGGTTACCAGGAAGGTGTCCTAAAACAAATGAAAGGATTATTAGCTACTGCTTAATATTTTTATTTCTCCTGCGTGCTCGGTCTAAAACCGAAATTTTAAAAGGAAATTCCACTCTTCTAGAGATATAACTACTAAGGTATCTCGGCATCAAAAATAAAATGAGGCTTCATTCTAATGGTGGCTTATTAAACGGTTCTTTATGATATATTATTAGAATCCCAAATTTTAACTGCGTGCTCGGCTAAATCTTTTTGGCGTGAAATAATTGTATCTTTCGTAAAATCAGGGAAACGAGTTAAGTCTCTGGTAATTTTGACGCGCTCTTCCTTTTCATAAACCTTTTTACGTTTCTCTTTAAAGGGTTCATCGGCAGCATCGATGTTCATCCCGGGTGACAATAAAGTTAAATTACCCAACCGTTTTAGATATTCCTCTCGTCCCTCCCAATCGAGTTTCTCTGCCAATATATGTTCAAGTGTAAGGTCGTCCCAAGAAAGAGATGCTTGCTTTTTACCAATCATAGCTTCTTCAATTTTAAAAAGGGTATACCTGGCTATCTTATGGTTTGCTGGCACAAATTCAGCGAAAGCCAACTTAAATTGCTCGTTATCCTTCATAGCATCTTGTTTTTTGAAAACTTCTAAGATTTTATTAATGGGTTTTAGTCTCCTAAGATCGCTTATCATCTGATAGAAAATACCTTCAAGGACTTTCGCGTCCCTTTTCAGAATAGTGCTATGGCGAAATGTTAAGATCTCAATCGCCTTGCACAACCTAATAGAATCTTTCTTATTAAGAGATTCTTCCCCCATCAAAAGTAAAGGGTAACAACGTGTTGCTCCTAAAGCATCTAAAAAAGTAAATGCCGTTTTTTTGTTCAAATCGACACACTTATTTGGTTTCACAAAATTGATATAGTACTGTAGAGCATATTTTTCTAAATGGTTTAAAAAGTCGTTAATTTTACCGACTTGACTAATCCGTTTACCATACCAATCCATGAGCCTCTTCTTAGGTGTAGGCTCTTTCCCCTCGTCATTAGCCCAACAATAATGAAGGAGAAATCCTTTTAATTTACCCGAACCAAGCTCCTCTAAAATTTTATCTATCGTCAGGGCACTTTCTTCTACATCATCACCCTGCCTAGCTGCTTCTGCACAAACACGATTCTTTACTAAGTCAGCAATAGATAGATCCATTCCTCTATCATTTAATGTCTCAAAAAATTGATAAACATCGCTGTCAGTTCCTAAGAGTATTTCGGTAAATGAGAGTTTTAAAATTTTTTCGTTTATAAAATTAATTATGCCATCTTTGCCTTGATCTTTAATAAGGTCGCCGAGTTTTTCGTGGAAAAACTGGATTGCTTTGTCTAAATTTTTCCATGAAGATAATTTCTTTTTAATTTGAAATGGCTCGCCACGTAAAAGATACTCAAATTTATTTTTGTCGCGTTTACTCAAAATCAATGTCAGTCGTTCTTCTTTCTCTCCAGCTGACTTTTGATTAATGTAATCCCTCTGAAACTCATGTGCTGTACCTTTAGACCCCGCCTGTTCAAGTGTCTCAACGGCAGCACGTAGAAGCAACAGAAGAGTAGCCAATCGTTGCTGACCATCCACAATCTCAAATTTAATAGGGTATAAATCGTCTGGCGGCAGGGGTTTAAAAAGAACTATACCTAAAAAATAACCCGGATCATTTTTATATACATCATCCCAAAGTTCAGATACCTTATCAATTTCCCAATCATAGGATCTTTGATACAGGGGTACCTGATAGTGCTTATCTCGAATTAATTCCTTAAGAGATTTTGGTTTTGGGTTGATGATGGCCATGTTTTAAGAAATCCATTATTTTTTGCATTAGGTTTTCTAAAAAATATCTCTTTACTATCAAGATAGGCCAATTTAGAGGAAAATGCAACTTAAAATAAAAATTGCCCAGCGAGGGGCTTTTCTGTTTTGACTCCTGGGACTGGATGATGCTAAAACCTATCTGTAGGGTTAGATGAATAGATTTATACTTTATCCGACACTATTCACTGTTTTAGATTAGCCTTTCATCTCTCTTTTAAACTTCTTATATCTCTCTAAAAAATTTAAATGTTCCTGATATTGTGGTGTTTTTTTAAATTCACCTATGCTTAATTCCTTGATGCCCAGATGTTTCATAACTGCATGTCCAAAAGGTGTCCAGTGATAAGCATATTCAAAGCCTTTCTCATAACAAATCCATTGAGTCCTTATAATGCCTAAGTCTATTAATCTTAAGGCGGACATTTTGTATTCTGCCAACATTCCTCTTGTGCCAAAATGATTATATCCTTCTGGATAACGACCAAACTTATACATCAAATCTATACCTTCACCATCAACTAACCTTGAAGCAACTTCTACACGTTTACTTTTTGCCCAATCTTGCTCATCTAAAAGTTTTCTTAATCTCGATTCCAACCATTCATCTTCCAAATCTTTCTCGTAAAGATTAATATTTAATTCTCTAATGTCAAAAGGAAGCTTCTTTGGGTCTATGGCGTCCCCTTCTCTAATTAATAATATATCTTCTTCTTCTCGCATAGCGGTTGCGGTACCTAGTTCGTAAAGTACGTTTCCATTAACTTTTTCTAAACATTTTTCTGATTGATGTTTAGGGTCATCTGATAAGTCAAATAATAGCATTCTTGAATTTGCAATACCGTCAAGGATTTTTGTCGTAAGCGATTTGGCACCCCTTTCTTCCTTTGTCCACTTTGCATTATCGAAACTTGTTTTCACCGCAATCTCTTTTATTTTTTTAAATTTCTTATCAAAATCGAAAGGCATACATACAAAAAGTTCATTTCTTTGCTCACTTTCCCAAAGATTTTCGAAAAATAATCTTGTATACATAATTTTCTTCTAACTTCGGGCTAAACTTTTTCCTATCATTTCTATCGCTTTTCTCGGATCCTTCTTTATTTGGTGTTCCCAAAATCTTAAAACCTCCCAGTCTTTTTCTTTATAAATTTTGTTTATTTCTTTGTCTCTCTTTTTATTCCTTTCAATCTTCTTTTGCCAATAAGAACGATTAGCTTGCGGGATTCTGCAATGCCACCTACAACCATGCCAGAAACAAGAATCTAAAAAAATAACAACCTTCTTGCCTATAAAGGCAATATCGGGCTTGCCTTCAAGGTGTTTAACATTCTTTCTATATCTTAATCCTAAGCTGCTTAATTCCTTTCTTAGATTTGTCTCCATCGCGGAATCTTTGCTTTTTATGGCACTCATTATTTCGCTTCTTTTTTGCTTGGAAACTTTATCGGCCATATTAATCATTAAAAAGTTCTACAGGATTAATTTTAAATTGCAACATATTGGCTGTCTCGCGACCCGCGTCTCCGCCTTTTCTCTGCATTCCTATTTTTCCAATCTTCAAACTTCCTTGAGGCGTGATTCTCACTTCACCGTTTCCAAAAACATTCATTGCCTCATTTATTGATTTTAGAGTCCATCTGCTCTCATTATTAGTTTTCAAAATCACCAATACCCAGTCCGCAGAAAACTCGCCCCTTCCTTTCAACAAGTCAGAAATTATCAATATTTTGTTCTCTTCAAAAAAATCAATGATGTTCTTTTGGTCGCTCTTGCTCATTTCCGTCAAAAGCATCCTGCGAGAATCTTTCAAATTTCTTTTTGCGGGTTTCGTTTCTCCGGTAAAAAGCTTTAAGATCTTCGTTATGTCGCTCGGGATATTCCACAACTCAACATATTTATCAACCCATCTTTTGTCAATTTGGTTAAATCCCTGCGGATTGCTCACAAGCTTTACCTGCATATTTTGAATATCCGATTGCGACTTTAACTTTATTGTTATTTGCACCCGAACCTGAATGTCAGCTTTATACTGGCCTCCTACCTTGAAAGCCTTCACGTATTCGATCTCTTCTAAATTATAACTCATTGCTTCAAGCCAATTTTGAGCCACTTTGTCTTTTTCCCAGTTATTGAATCTATTGATGACATCTTGTTCGTTTTTAAAACCGCCTTTTGCTGTGGTTGAACCTAATTGTTTTAAATTTCTTTTATCAAGCATATTTTAATTTAAAGTTTTTGTTATTTCTTTAAAAACTTTTTTTAACATCGGCACGACAATGCTATTGCCAAATTGTTTATACGCTTGTGTGTCGCTCACCGGAATCTTAAAGTTTTTGGGAAATCCCATCACTTGGGAACATTCGTGGGGGGTCAATTTTCGAACTGTTCCGCCAACGAGATAAGCTCCTGTTTTGCTTGCCACTCCTCCTCCATAGGCAGTTAAGGCGATGGCGTGACCGTATTCGCTGTAAATTCTTTCTCCTTGACCTCCCTTGCCAATTGTTCCCACTCTTATTGGACACAAAGGATAATTTCCGAAAATGTCTTGTTTCAATTTTGGAGGATTTTCTCTCAACTTAATATCTTTCCGTCGGATAATGTATTTTTTTGCCTTGCTATTGGGCAACAAAACATCTTTAAGTTTAATTGGTTCATATGTTGGCTTCGGAAAATGAAACTCTTTCACTCCTAAATCTTTTCTAAACCCCACTATGTAAATCCTTTCTCTTGATTGAGGTGTTCCATAATGGCTCGCATTTAAAACCTTATAAAATGCGTTATAACTTATTTCGTCCAGCGTTTTACTCACCACCTTGATTGTTCCATCGTTGTCGTGTTTTTCAAAGTTTCTGACATTTTCCAAAAACAAAATTTTCGGCTGGTGATATTTGGCTATCCTTGCGATATCAAAAAAAAGAGTGCCACGAGTATCCTCAAACCCTCTTTGTTTGCCGGAGATGCTGAATGTCTGACAGGGAAAGCCGGCACATAAAACATCGTGAGAAGGAATATTTTCGGTCAAAACTTTTTTAATGTCTCTCGTGTCCGGTTCCTCTCCAAAGTTCTTCTCGTAAGTTAGAGCACAATGTTTGTCAGTGTCATTTGCCCAAACGCATTTTAACCCGAATCCTTTTAGGGCTAATCTAAAACCGCCTATTCCGCAGAACAAATCTATAAAAGTGAGAGTATTTTTCTTTTTTTTCATCTTAAAAATTTACTTAATGAGTATCACTTCATCTATTTGAAAGGTATCACTTTTTTACCCAAAAAACAACCGAAAAAAATAATAAAAAATGCTCAACGATAAGCATTTTTTTATTAAAATAATTTATACTTGAAAACAATTTTTGAAAAAACAGAAAAAACAGAGGACAGTTCTCCGCTATTTGATTGACAAATTTGGGAAGAGTGGTAAATTACAAGCAGTTAGAATTAAGGATAATTTCTTAATCCTGTTTAAAAAAAATATCATATAAGGAGCTAGCGATGATAGAAAGAAAGACAGAGATTAAAATAGCCCTGGGAATTACTTTGGCGGTGTGTTTCCTTTCAGGGGTGGGCTATTGGATTTTGGTTGATTGGCAAAATTGGCCAATAACTGGGGTATTGATAGTTCTTGGAATATTCGCCTCTGTTCTTTTCCTAAGCATAGAAGAAGGCCGAGAGATGATTTGGTCAATCTGCTTAGTATTTTGTTTCATTATGATTTTGCTGGTCGTTCTCTTTGGGCAGGGGCCCGCTATCTAACGCGATAGTGAGCCCCTATTTATTTTCCATAAAAAAACAGAGAACGGGTCTCTGGTAGTTTGTTTGACACTTCTATTTCTTTCTCTTTTTCCTAAATAACCACCATCCTCTCGCTCCGATAAGAATTAAAGCTATCAAACATAAAATTATGACAATTGTTAAGAAAGTTGATTGAGTAATCTTTCTCCAAGCTATACCTAAACTGGCTGCCAGCATTGAAACTAAACCTTTCTGAGATACTTCTTCTTCTGGAGAAATAACTTCTTCTTTTACTTCTTCTTCTGGAGAAATAACTTCTTCTTTTACTTCCTCCTCTTCTTCTGGCAGAGGAGGTGACGCTACAGCAACAAATGTCTCGGCCAGAGGAATGATAAGAACATTTTGATTCTCTTCATTAAGAACAATAGAATCGCTAGCTATCTTAATAATTCCATCCCCGGCTTTTTTGGCTAAAAATGAAACGGTGCCAAAAGTTGCGGCTGAAGATAATCCACCCGGATAACCAGCGGTTTTAACAAGAACGCCATTCGTATTATCAATTAAATCATATCCTGATTGAGAAAGCGCCATCCAATCGCTTCCCAGGGTAAACGATTTTGCTTCCACAAGGTCAGCTGGATATTCCAGCTCCACTTTGACAGTATAGTTTTTTACGTCTTGGGGGTCTACTGCGATTACTACACTAAAATTCTGTCCCTCGGTTACGTTAACATTTACCGGGCTAAGCGAAAAAGAGGTAGCCGCAAAAACCGGCATTGCCAAAACCATCATTCCTAATCCGCTCAATATAATTGTGAAAATAGATTTTTTTATAGCTTTATTCATAATAATTTTAGTTATTTTATCCAATTGACTATTAATAAATTAAAGTCGGAAACATCAACCATTCCATTATCATCCAAGTCAGCAGTTAAATTGGATGGGCTATCCCCCCAATTTACCATTAAAAGATTAAAATCAAAGATATTCACTTTGCCATCATCATTTATATCGCCTGTTATTTCCTCTTTTAAAGCCGAGGTAGTAAAAATCCTATCAGTATGGGTGCCTATGTTACCGCTATTATCTTTTGATTTAATCTGATAGTGATAGGTGGTGGAGGGATTTAGATTCTCAAGAGTTACAGAATGAGAAGTAATATAGGTTGTTGTTTTTACCTCTTCGCCATAAGTTGTGGTTTCACCATAAACGAGCCAAGAAATAGATTGTTCATTAGTCTGCCAGGTGATGATAGCAGTATTACTCCCAGCTACTACATCTATTTCGCTAATTGATGGAGCTGTAATATCTCCAGTGAAAATAACAACTGCACCACCTCCACCACCGCTTGATGGAGGAGGAACTGTGGTTTGACTATAAGTAACAAATTTAGTAAAGTGTTTTGTCCAAATAACTAAATCAGAACCAACATCAATTTTACAATCACCTTCTGGATCAAGTTGGGCGTCTACGATTGCCTGATCATCATCAATACAAGTAGTAGTTATCGGAGTAAATACCCCAGCTCGAGAATATCCGGCATATTTGCCTGCTTGATTAGCAATCGAGATTCGAACTGCTTTATTAAACGTTAATTTTATATCCCCATAACCAATTTCAATCACTGTTGACACGCTGACGGTTGTTCCACTCCCTGGAACTATTGTAACACTTGAAATTTCCTTAACTTCTGGGGCATTAATTTCTCCTGTCCAATCTTCTTCCCCGGTAACAGTTAGTCCGGCCGGCATTTCAACGGTCACATCACCGATGGTCGTGGTAACATTTATGTCAACTTCTGTTGGCAAAGTTAGTTGATTATTTTTATCGGGTGTGCCAGCTAATGAAGTCATCTCTTGATTGGCGTACCAGGGAGAGTAATCTATGCGTTCACTTATCTGGTCTCCATCTCCTGGGCCTTCTCCACCTGGACCAGCCTCATCACCCCACCAGTTGTTGGTGGCATCTACTGAAGTAGGTGTGTCAACTAAAGCATTAAAGATACCATAGTTGATATTACTTGTAATCTTATTATCGTTGATAGAATTACCCGATGGTTGTCCTTTATCTGTGGCGTTACCTCTGTGAATGAAAATACCATAATTGTTACCGCTGATGTCGTTATAATGTATGGTGTTGTTTTCACTAGCGAAAACGATATGTATCCCCGAGCCTTTCGAGCCTTCTCCCCCACCGGACTTAACAAATTCCTTAAACACCTTTTCGCTTGTATGGCCCGACATGCTGTTATTTTCTACAACGCTATTGGTGACGTCGCGCAAGGTGATGCCTGGACCTTTGTTGTTTGTTACGATGTTGCCCGCTACGAAATCACCATCGTCAAACTTCAGGTTGATGCCGTTACCGCCATTGTTGCTGATAATGTTATTGATTATGGTGTTATGGCCAGGACCGTAAGTTTCCATACCTGCTGAACCATTATCCCTTATTTCGTTGCCGCTAATAGTGATGTAGGAGATACGTTGGGGGTCGTGGGGATCGTTAAAGTCCAATTTTGTATTGGAGAACCGTATTCCCTTGCAAAGACTGTTGATAATAGTATTGTTCTCAACCGTAATGTGATCTACACCCTTACCATTATTATCCCAGCCCACCCTAATTCCATTTTCAGCTTTAATGGATTCTTCAGGATTATCAGCTCCAGTGATAATATTATTGGATATTTTGCCACCGCTTATAGGATCTGCTAGATCATCTAAGGTAATGCCCCCATCAAGTGTGAAACCATCTACGATGACATCATCAGCACTAATCGTAACGGCAGTCGATGTCTCACCGTAAATAATAGATTCACTTCCGCGTGCCCCGGTAACGGCGTTAACATCAGCGTTAGCACCATTAAGGGTCAACTGCTTATCAATGACCACCTGCTCATTATATGT